>JAFVGB010000012.1 GCA_017475185.1 Clostridia bacterium | reverse complement strand
TGAATAAAAAATAACTCTTATTAGAAAGGAATGATTAAGTATATGAAAAAAATCATTTTTGAAGGATGTGGAACTGCAATAGCTACACCATTTACAGAAGATGGTGTTAACTTTGACGAGTTTAAAAAAATAATTGAAAACCAAATTGAAAATGGAATTGACAGTATAATAGTTTGTGGAACAACAGGTGAATCATCTACAATGTCAAAAGAAGAAAGAAAAGAAACTATTAAATTTGTAGTGGATACAGTAAATGGTAGAACAAAGGTAATTGCTGGAACTGGAAGTAATAATACAAAAGAAGCGGTAGAAATGTCAAAATATGCGGAAAGCGTTGGAGCAGATGGAGTGCTTGTTGTTACACCATACTATAATAAAACAACTCAAAAGGGCTTGATTGCACACTATAAAGAAATTTCAGATGCGATAACTATTCCAATTATATTATATAGTGTTCCATCACGAACAGGTGTAAATATAGTTCCTGAAACATGTTTTGAATTATCAAAAATTGAAAATATTGTTGCTATAAAAGAGGCAAGTGGAAATATATCTCAAGTGGCTAAAATAGCTAATCTATGTGGGGATGATTTAACAATTTATTCAGGAAATGATGATCAAATAATTCCAGTTCTTTCTTTAGGAGGAAAAGGAGTGATTTCAGTTTTATCAAATGTAATGCCAAAATATACTTGCGAAATGGTTAGAAAATACTTAGATGGACAAATTAAAGAAGCTTGTAAAATGCAATTAGATATACTTGATTTTATTGATAGTTTGTTTTCAGAAGTTAATCCAATTCCTGTAAAACATGCATTAAATTTAATTGGATATAACTATGGAAAACCTCGTTTGCCATTGATTGAGTTATCTGATGAAAATAAAGAAAAGATGAAAAATATCATGAAAAAACATAAATTAATTTAAATAATTAGTATGATAAATGAGGATTAATTCAAAAATGAGATATGGTTTTGACAAAATGGATTATATAATATGAGAGATTTAGTATAAGTTTAAGGAGGAATTGTTATGAACACAATTAAAGTAGGAATATGTGGATATGGTAATTTAGGAAAGGGAATTGAAAAAGAAATAAAAAAATCAAGTGATATGAAACTTGTAGCAATTTTTACGAGACGAAATCCATCAGATTTAAATACTAATTCAGACGTACCAGTTATCAATATAAATGAAATGGAAAAGTGGACTGATAAAATAGATGTAATGATTATGTGTGGTGGTTCTGCAACAGATTTGCCTGTTCAAGTCGTAGAGACAGCAAAATTATTTAATACTGTTGATAGTTTTGATACTCATGCAAAAATACCAGAATACTATAATGCGGTAAATGAATCAGCAATACAATCTAATAAAACAGCTGTAATTTCAGGTGGTTGGGATCCAGGAATGTTCTCTGTAATGAGAACTTATGCTGATGCAATTCTATCTGGTGGTAAAACATACACATTCTGGGGAAAAGGTGTAAGTCAAGGTCATTCTGATGCTATTAGACGAGTTAATGGGGTTAAAAATGGAGTTCAATATACTATTCCAATTGAAGATGCAATAGAACGAGTAAGAAAAGGTGAAAACCCAGAATTAACAACAGCGGAAAAACATTTAAGAGAATGTTTTGTTGTTGCTGAGGATGGAGCAAATTTAGCCAAAATAGAAGAAGAAATAAAAACAATGCCAAATTATTTTGATGAATATCATACAGAAGTTCATTTTATTTCAGAAGAAGAATTAAAAGCAAATCATAGTAAAATGCCACATGGAGGATTTGTTATTCATAGTGGTAAAACCGGGGATAATAATAATCAAATTATAGAATATTCATTAAAATTAGATTCAAATCCTGAATTTACTGCATCAGTCTTAATAGCATTAGCTAGAGCTACGTACAGATTAAGTTGCAGTGGACAATATGGTGCGAAAACAATACTAGATTTACCACCAGCAATGCTTTCTGAAAAATCAGGTGAAGAGTTAAGAAAAGAATTATTATAAAAATTTATTAAGTATTTTTAATAAAATTTTAAAAAATGTTGCCATAAAAATTATATGTGATAAAATAATTATGAATAAAACAAAAGAAAAGGGAAAATAAAGGGAAATATGAGAAATCGAAAAATATTAAAAAGTTTATTAATTATTGCTATAAGTTTAGTTGTTTTTATAATAATTTATTTAGTTGTTGAAAATTTAGTTCCGGTTATTGGAAAGAATGTAAAAAGATATACATCAGAACCTGTTGAAAACAGCAATTTATCTAACAATGAAATAAAGGAAATTTTATATGAAGATAAACAAAAATTGATTCAATTATATCCTAATGCTGTTATTAAAGGTAAAGTTTATTATGATGTATATGGAAAAAAAGTTTATGAAGATGATATTTATTTAGATTTATCGAATGTTAGTATTGATCAGAATTTTGTTAGAAAATTGATGTTGCTGACTAATATAAAAGAGGTTAATTTAAATAATCAGCAGTTAACTAAAAATGAAAAAATAGCAATACAAGAGACTTTTCCTAACATAAAATTTAAATGGAAAATTGATATTTTAGGTGAAAATGTTGAAAGTGATATAGAAACTTTAGATTTAAGTAATAGAACTATAACAGATATTGAAGATTTAAAGAAGTCTTTAAAATTGTTGAATAATCTGAAAAAAATAGATTTTAGTAATTCAAATTTAACAAATGAACAACTTGGAAATTTAAGAATGGAGTTTCCTAACATAAAAATTGATTGGGTAGTACATTTAGGAAAATGGTCTTTAAGGACAGATAGTGTGGCATTTTCAGTTTTAATAGTTGATTATAATTATAGAAGAATGACATCAAATGATATACAAGTTTTAAAGTATTGTACTGAATTGCAAGCTTTAGATTTAGGTCATCAGGCAATAGAGGATATATCTGTAATAGGCGAATATTTGCCTAATTTAAGAGTTTTGATACTTGCAGATAATAAGATTAAAGATATTTCTCCATTAGCAAATTTAAAGCATTTACATTATTTAGAATTGTTTATGAATAATATAACAGATGTAACTCCATTGGCTGCATGTACAGAAATGGTGGATTTGAATATATCATTTAATTATCGCTTTTCTAATATAGATGGTATTTTGAATTTTCCACTATTAGAAAGATTATGGTTAATTAGTGATAATATTTCAAGTGATTCTTATAAAACTATAAGAGATACATATCCTAATGTAAAACTTGTTACAACAGGCTCTGGGTCAACAAATAGTGGTTGGAGAACGCATAGCAGATACTATGCGATGATTGATATGTATAGAAACAATTATATGAGTGATGAATTTTCAAAATATGACAACAAATAGGAGAATATAATTATGGAAAAAAGAGATTTATATGATGAAAATAGAAATTTGACAGGAAAGACAATATTTAAAGGAGAAGAGATTCCAGAAGGAAGTTATATAATAGTAGTTTTAGTTTTTATTCAAAATTCAGATGGTAAATTTTTAATTCAAAAAAGAAGTGAAAGAAAAAATGGAAAATATGCTACAACAGGTGGACATCCAAAGTCAGGAGAAGATAGTATACAAGGCATTTTGACAGAAGTAAAAGAGGAAATTGGACTTGATATTAAACCAGAAGATTTACAACTATATTTTGGAGGAAGATCAGAAGAAGAAAGAGTATTTTGGGATGATTATTATATAAAAATGGATGTGCCAAATATTGAAAATCTTGAATTACAAGAAGAGGAAGTTGCTTCTTTACATTGGTTTTCAAAAGAAGAAATAATGGAATTAATGGAAAATGACAAGTTTTTTAAAAATCATTATGAAGAATTTGAAATTTTACTAGATTGGTTGGATAATAAATAAAGTGATTAAATAAAGTAATTGCTATAATTAGAACTAAATTATAGCAATTACTTTAAATTTTTTAATTTTCTTAACGAACAACTGTTTACAAATAAATTGCTTTATGATATAATAAATAAAGTTAATAAAAAGGAGGTGCATTATGCAAGATAAAGGTCAAAACATATATATATCAATTGATTTAAAAAGTTTTTATGCATCAGTAGAATGTCGTGAAAGAAATCTTGATCCGATTAAAACAAATTTAGTAGTAGCAGATAGCAGTAGAACAGAAAAAACAATTTGTCTTGCAGTAAGCCCTTCATTAAAAGCATATGGAATACCAGGAAGAGCAAGATTATTTGAAGTTGTGCAAAAAGTAAAAGAGATTAATAGTGAAAGAAAAAGAAAAATAAAACAAAAGGATTTTTCTGGAAGTTCATGTGATGATATTGAACTGAAAAACAATCCAAATTTAAAATTAGATTATATTATAGCACCGCCAAGAATGTCATATTACATGAAGTATAGTACAAATATTTATAATATATATTTAAAATATTTTGCACCTGAAGATATATATGCATATTCGATTGATGAAATATTTTGTGATATAACTCATTATTTAAAAACTTATAAAATGTCTCCAAAGGAATTAGTAACAAAAGTTATTCAGGATGTGTATGAAACAACTGGAATTACTGCAACAGCAGGAATAGGTACAAATTTGTATTTGTGTAAGGTTGCAATGGATATTGTTGCAAAACATATTGAACCAGATAAAAATGGAGTAAGAATTGCCGAGTTAGATGAAATGTCATATAGGAGATTATTATGGAATCATAGACCAATTACTGATTTTTGGAGAGTTGGAAAAGGATATGCTAAAAGACTTGAAAAACATAGAATTTTTACAATGGGAGATGTTGCGAGAACTTCAATAGAAAATGAAGAATTGTTATATAAATTATTTGGAATAAATGCAGAATTATTAATAGATCATAGTTGGGGTTGGGAATGTGTTACTTTAAAAAGTATAAAAGAATATAAACCTGAAACTAATAGTATAAGTTCTGGACAAGTTTTACATTGCCCATATAATTATCAGCAAACAAAGCTTATTGTTAAAGAAATGGCAGAAGGACTCACACTAGATTTAGTAGAAAAAAGACTGGTAACAAGCCAAATTGTATTAACAATAGGATATGATGTGGATAATTTAATTAATCCAGCAATAAATAAATTATATAATGGAGAAGTTACAATTGACAGATATGGTAGAAAAATTCCTAAACATGCTCATGGAACTATAAATTTGGAACATAAAACATCATCAACTAAAATTATTACAGAAGCGGTAATTGAATTATATGAGAGAATTATCAATGACAAACTTTTAGTGAGAAGAATTAATTTAACAGCTAATAATGTTGTAGATGAAAGTAAGGTTGTAAATACTGAAAAATATGAACAAATGGATTTGTTTACTAATTTCGAAGAATTAGATAAAAAAAGAGAAAAAGAACAACAAAAAGAGCAATCAGAAAGAAAAATGCAAAAGGCTATTTTAGATATAAAGAAAAAATATGGAAAAAATGCAATTTTAAAAGGAATGAATTTTGAAGAAGGTGGAACTGCTATTGAAAGAAATGGTCAAATAGGAGGACATAAAGGATAATTTTTAGAAAATTAAACAGGGAAATAATATAGAAAATGAAAGGAGCTTTTATGAATGGAGTAGAAAAATATAAAGATATTATTAATTTACCACATCATGTTTCAAAAAAACATCCGCAAATGTCGTTAGAAGCAAGAGCTGCTCAATTTGCTCCTTTTGCAGCATTAACTGGATATGGTGATGCAGTAAAAGAAACAGCAAGATTAACAAGCGATAGAAAAGAAATTAATGAAGAAGAAAAAGAAAGTCTTGATATAAAATTACAAATAATTCAAGAATTAATTTCAACCAAACCTCAAATTTCAATTACATATTTTGTTCCAGATAATAGAAAAAAAGGAGGAGAGTATGTAACTGTTTCAGATAAAGTAAGAAAAATTGATAGGTACAATCAAGTAATAATATTAGAAAATATGAAAGAGATACCAATTCTAGAAATTATAGAAATGTCAGGGGAGATATTTCAGAATTATAATGAAATTTAGAATGTCTTTTAAATTAAAGAAATTGTAATCAAATTAACCCCAAATTATTAAGCAAATAATTTGGGGTTAATAAAAGATTAACAATTTTATTTAAATAGTTTTTTGAAAAACTCGTTTCCAAGTTTTCTACCAAAGGCTGTAAGTGCTGAATTGCTTGCTTTTGTAAATGCTTTTTCGGCAGTTGATTTTGTTTTCTTCTTAGTAGTTGAACGACCTTTGTTTGAACTATTATTTTGTCCATTTGAAGAATTTTTTTGATTTGATGTTTTATTGTTATTATTGTTTTGGTTATTATTTTCAACATTATCATTATTCTTTGTTCCAAAGTCTATATTAGAACTTGGCATTGAATACATACCACCATTATTTCCTGTAGTAGATTCATAAGTGTTGTTATTATTTGGCATAGAATTAGTGGCTGTTTGATTACTATTATACATATTATCCTCAATTTGTTGTTGATCTTCTGCAATACGTAAGCTTTCTGCTTGAATTTTTTCAAAGGCACTTTCTCTATCAATTAATTCGTCATATTTTCCTTTAAATCTACTGTTATTTATAACATCTAATCGAACAGATTCATCAATTGTTCCCATTTGACTTTGAGGTGGTAAAACAGTTACTTTTTCAACTATTCCGGGTTCACCTTTTTCATTTAAAAATGTAACTAGTGCTTCACCAGTACCAAGTGACATTATTGCTTCTTCAGTATCAAATTCAGGATTAGCTCTAAAAGAACTAGCAACAGCTTTTACAATTTTTTGCTCTGCTGGAGTATATGCTCGTAAAGTGTGTTGAACTCGATTTCCAAGTTGTGACTGAATGTCATTTGGAATATCGTTTGGTGTTTGTGAAATAAAGTATAAACCTATTCCTTTTGAACGTATTAATTTAACTACTTGAATTACTTGAGTTAACATATATTTAGGCATATCATCAAATAGCAAATGAGCTTCATCAAAGAAAAATACCATTTTAGGTTTTTCTAAATCACCAACTTCTGGCATGTTTTGATTTAAATATGTTAATATCCATAGCATAAAACATGAATATAAAGTTGGTTGTTTAAATAATTCAGCTGCATGTAAAATATTTATATTTCCAAACCCAGTATTTGTATCAAATTTTAAGAAATCTTTTATATCAATTGAAGGTTCTCCAAAGAAATAATCTCCACCTTGTTCTTGAAGCATTAAAATACTTCTTTGAATTCCACCAATACTTTGAACTGAGATATTTCCATAACTTAAAGTAAAGTTAGAACGATTATCTCCAATATGTTGTAATAATAGACGTAAATCTTTTAAATCAATCAATTCAAGTTCTGCATCTTTTGCAATTTTGAATGCAATTGCTAAAACTCCTGCTTGAGCATCTGTTAAACCAAGCATTCTGGAAAGAATTATAGAACCAATACTACTAACAGTTGTTCTTATTGGATGACCTGATTTACCATAAACATCCCAAAATACTGTTGGAAATGACTCAAAAGTAAACGCATTTGCAACACCCAATTTGTTTAGTCTTTCTTGAATTTTTTCATTATTAGTACCAGGTAAACACATTCCTGCTAAATCACCCTTTACATCAGCAAGAAATACAGGAACACCGTTACTTGAAAAACTTTCAGCCATAACTTTTAATGTGATTGTTTTACCACTTCCAGAAGCACCAGTAATTAATCCATGTCTATTAGCCATATTAGGAAGAATAAATAATTCTTTGTCATTTGATTTTCCAATTAAAATTTTATTATCTACAAACATAAATAAATCTCCTTTACATAGGATTTGTTTAATTTTATAAACATATTAACAATATTTTACATAAAAAAATGAATATTTTCAAGATTTTATTTGAAAAAATGCTAGAAAAAACAAGTCATTTTACAAAATATTTTGGTACTAAAAAAAGCTTTAAAAATTTTTTATTATATGATATAGTTAATTATATATTAATAATAGATCATACAGGAGGTATTTGAATATGGATTATATGTTTACAGACTATGGATTAATAATAATTTCAATGATAATAGCAATGGGAGCGCAATGGTATATAAATCATAATTATAGTAAATATTCAAAACAAAAAAATACAGATGGCATAACAGGATATGAGACTGCCAGAAAAATTTTAGATAATAATGGATTAGAAAATGTAGGAATCAATATGGTTGATGGAAAATTAACTGATCATTATGATCCAAGAAATAAAACAGTAAATTTATCAACAGATATTTATAATAGTGCAACAGTTGCAGCTGTAAGTGTTGCTGCACATGAATGTGGTCATGCAATTCAAGATAAAAATGGTTATTTATTCTTGAAATTAAGAAGGTCAATAATTCCAGTTGTAAATTTTGCATCATATGCTGGATATTTTGCTGTTGTTATAGGATTATTATTTTCAGCAATGTTTTTAATTAGAATAGGAATATTATTGGAATGCATAATTTTAGCATTTCAATTAATAACTTTACCAGTAGAATTTAATGCATCAAATAGAGGACTTAATCAAATAAAAGAATTGAATTTATTAGATAAAAATGAATATTATGGTGCAAGAAAAATGCTAAAATCAGCAGCTTTAACATATGTAGCAGGTGTTGCAAGTGCTTTAATACAAGTTTTAAGATTAGTGATGATTTTAAGGCGTAGATCTGATGATTAAATTGAAAAAAATAGAAAGGATTCAAAATTATGATTTATCCAAAATTTTTAAAAAGTGGAGATACAATAGGAGTACCAGCTCCATCAAGTGGTGCATATGATGATCCACATTGTTATAAATATAAAAACTCAAGAAAAAAACTTGAGGAGATGGGCTACAAAATAGAATGGTCAGAAAATGTTTTTAAATCTGTAATGGCAAGAAGTGCAGATGCCGAAACAAGGGCAAAAGAACTAAATTACATGTTTGAAAGTAATGAAATCAATTTTATAATGTGTGCAGCTGGAGGGGAATTTATAGATGAAATATTGCCTTATGTGGAATTTGAAAGAATAGCTCAAAATCCTAAATGGGTGCAGGGTTTTTCAGACCCTCAAGGTATTTTATTTCCAATAACAACAAAGTATGATATTGCAACATTATATGGACTGAATTTCGGCGATTATGGAACAGAACCATATACAAGAGATATAACGGATAATTTAAAAATTATAACAGGAAATCTGATAAAACAAGATAATTATGATATGTATGAAAATGAAAGAGGAGAAACTGTAACAGGTCTTGAGCCATTTAATTTTACAGATAAGGTTATATGGAAAAATCTTAACAGAGAGAATGTAGATGTAACAGGAAGAATAATTGGTGGCAATTTAGATGTTATTCTAGAACTTTGTGGAACTAAGTATGATGGCACAAAAGATTTTGTCGCAAGATACAAAGATGATGGAATTATTTGGTATTTTGATAATTGTGAGTTATCAAAAGAAGATTTAATTCGTGCAATGTGGAGATTAAATGAATTTGGATATTTTGAAAATACTAAAGCTATCATTTTTGGAAGAAACGGTAATGACAAAGAATCATATTTAGGATACACAATGGAAACAGCATTAAAAGATAGTATTGTAGCAAAAAAAGACATACCAATAGTTTATGATGCGGATGTGTCTCACAAAGGACCATGTATGACAATAATTAATGGCTCTATTGCAACAGTTGAAAGTAAAGATGGAAAAGGAAGTATAAGATTTGAATTGAAATAATTATAAAAATGGGTAAAAGCATTAAATTTTAATAAACTTTTACCCATTTTTTTGTTAAAATTATAAATATTTTTTTAAAGTTTCTACACTATCTTCTTGCATAGTAACAAAGTCATGTAAAATATTTTGAACGTCAGGAGCTATATCAGTATTTTGATTAATTAAACGTCTTCCTTCAATAATTCCCATATTAGTACCTTGCATTAATAATTCAGAAAGTTTTGATGTTGTATCATCTGTCATAGTTTTCATTTGGATTCCATACCAAGTCATCATTTTGTTCATAGCATTTGTTTCATGTGGTTCTTTTGAACTATAATTAGAATATAATTCATTAACACGATTAGAGATGTTTTGATATTTATCATATTCTACATTTAATACTTGTTTAAAATCACCGTCTTTTACTTTTTCTGAAACATAAGAAATAGCATCCATTCCCATTGTTGCACCTTTATTGACTTCGTCTAAAATATTTAAATTTTGATTTTGCATAATAAGTACCTCCAATAAAATTTTATAAAAATATTATGTACAAAATTTGGAAAAATATTCTTAAAAAACTTGATTTTCTTAATCTAAAAGGTTATAATAGAAACAATATAATTTAATTGCGTATTAAAAAGAAATTTAGTAGTAATTTTATAGTTACAAAAAGAAAGAGAGATAGTGGTTGCTGAAAACTATTAGAATATAAAATTGCGAATTACACTTCTTAAAGTGATTAACGTTGGCAACGAATAGCTATAAAATAAGATATATTCTATAATAAAAACTTAATGGAATATATAAATAAAGGTGGTACCACGAGTTAAATCGTCCTTTACATAGGAAGATTTAACTCTTTTTGTTTGAAACATTGGAAAGGAGATGTTATAGTGAAAATTAATATTGTAATGGTAGAACCTGAAATACCACAAAATACAGGTAATATTGCAAGAACATGCGCTGCAACTGGGGCTAAACTCCATCTTGTAAAGCCTCTTGGCTTTGAAATATCAGATAAATATTTGAAAAGAGCGGGATTAGATTACTGGGATAAAGTTGATATTGAATATCATGAAAATTTACAAGAATTTTTAAATAAATATAAACCAGAAGAAAATAATATGTTTTATGCATCAACTAAAGCTACACATTGTTATAGCGATGTTGATTATAGAAATTTTGATGAGGTGTTTATTTTGTTTGGAAAAGAAACAAAAGGATTACCAGAAGAACTTTTACAAAAATATATTCAGAATACGATAAGAATACCAATGAGACATAATTTGCGATCATTAAATTTATCAAATTCAGTTAATATAATTTTGTACGAAGTTTTAAGACAAGTTAATTTTAATGGACTAGAAGAAACTAGCCAATATTTTTTATAAAACTGAAACATTTTGGGACGGTCTTAAAATGTTTCAAATAAGGAGGAGTTATTATGACATTATTTGAAGAATTAAAATGGAGAGGGATAATTAAAGATATATCAAGCCCTGAATTAGAAGAAAAATTAAACAATGGAGGAATGACTTTTTACATTGGAACAGATCCAACAGCTGATAGTATGCATGTTGGTCATTTATCAACATTCCTAATTTCAAAAAGACTAAAAGATGCTGGACATCATCCAATACTTTTAGTTGGAGGAGCAACAGGTATGATTGGTGACCCAAGACCTACTACTGAAAGAGCCATGATTTCAAAAGAACAAGTTGAAACTAATTTCAATGCTATGAAAAAACAAGCTGAGGAAATTTTTGGCTTTGAAGTTGTCAATAATTATGATTGGATTAAAGATATTAATGTAATTGACTTTTTGAGAGATTATGGAAAATTCTTTAATGTTAATTATATGTTAGATAAAGATATTATCAGAAGAAGATTAGATTCTGGAATTACTTATACAGAATTTTCATACATGATTTTACAAGCACTTGATTTTAAATATTTACATGATACAAAAGGTGTAACACTTCAATGCGCTGGCTCTGATCAATGGGGAAATATAACAGCAGGTATTGACTTAATAAGAAAATCAACAGGTGATGAGGTATATGCATTTACAATGCCGCTTGTTACAGATTCACAAGGTAAGAAATTTGGTAAAAGTGAAGGAAATGCTTTATGGCTAGATAAAAATAAAACATCAAGCTATAAATTATACCAATTCTTTATAAATGTTGAAGATTCAATGGTTATTGATTATTTAAAAATTTATACATTTTTATCAAAAGAAGAAATTGAAGAATATGAAAGAAAAAATAATGAACATCCTGAATTAAGAGAAGCTCATAAAGCTTTGGCAAGAGAAATTATAACTTTCTTACACGGAAAAGAAGAATATGAAAAAGCTGTAAGATTAACAGAAAATCTATTTAATAATAAATTTAATGATATGTCAAAGGAAGATATTGTTGATTTATTTGGTGATCAAGATATTAAACAAGTAGAAAGTAATGTTAATATTGTCGATTTTATTACAAATATGGAAGTTGTAAAAAGTAAAAGAGAAGCTAGAGAATTTATTGGTAATGGAGCAATTTCTATTAATGGTGAAAAGGTTGATAATGTTGAATTAACAGTTTCAGATGATATGTTTATTGATGGAACATATATTGTTGTAAAAAAAGGAAAGAAAAATTATTTTATTGGTAAAAAATAATTTGAAGTATTAAAAGTTAAAGCTGAGACCTCGTGTAAGCAATTACATGAAGTCTCAGCTTTAGTTTTAATGATTCAAGTTTAGCATACCCGTTGACAAAATTTTCTAATAATAGTAAATTATTGTTAAGTCAAATGACACATTTATACGTTAATCGAATTATAATTAAGGAGGTTTGACAATGAACTATTTCGAAGGAAAAAACTTTCTTGTAGAAGTGCCGGACACAACTGCAAGAATTGATGAGGAGTACGATGTTTATTTAAAAATTGGGACAGAGTATGGTTTTGTTGATGAAGCAAAAGTCATAATTAATCAACAAAAAGGAACTAATGAAAAAGAGTTAAGAATGAGTTATATTACAACAGAAAAAAACATGAATATTTTTACATGTAAAATTCCATTTGATAATGTAGGCATTCACTATTTTTGCATAAGATTAATAATAAATAAAGAATTGATATGGATAAAAAATGATATTCAGCACAAATGTGCTAACATGACAAATGACGATGTACCATATTGGACGGTAACTGTTTTTGAAAAAGATTACAGTGTACCAAACTGGGCAAAAGGCAAAATAATGTATCAAATCTTTCCGGATAGATTTTATAAAAGCTCAAACTATTTACCACAAAAAATAGAAAATAGAGTAGAAAAAAATTGGGGAGATATTCCAAATTGGAAAGCAGAAGAAGATGGAGAAATACACAACAATGATTATTTTATGGGAAATTTGAAAGGAATTGAAGAAAAATTAGATTATATTTCTAAGCTTGGAGTTGAAATAATTTATCTAAATCCAATATTTATGAGTCAATCAAACCATCGATATGATACAGCTGATTACGAAAATGTAGATCCATATTTAGGAACAAATCAGGATTTGATTAATCTTTGCAATTCTGTTCATAAGCATAAAATGAAGATAATAATAGACGGAGTTTTTAATCATACAGGAAATGATAGTAAATATTTTAATGAATATGGAACATATGATTCAATAGGCGCATTTCAGGGACAAAAATCACCATACTACAAATGGTATAGGAAAAATAGCAAGGGAGAATATGAGTATTGGTGGGGGTTTAAAAATTTACCTGTTTGCGACGGTAACAGTCCAGAATGGCAAAATTATGTGTATGGCAAAGGTGGAATAATTGATAAATGGTTTGAAATGGGAATAGATGGATTAAGACTTGATGTTGCAGATGAACTTACAGATGAATTTATTGAAAATATCAGAATTGCTGTAAAGCGTAATAATCCAGAAGGATTCATTTTAGGAGAAGTATGGGAAAATGCAATAACAAAAGAAGGATATGGAAAACAAAGAAAATATCTTCTTGGAAAAGGTTTAGATTCAGTAATGAATTACCCGTTTACAAATGCAATATTAAAATATGTCAGATTTGGAAAAGTAGATTATTTTGTTGAAACAATAAATGAAATAATTACTCAGTATCCAAAAGAGGCTCTACATTCGGTAATGAACAGTTTATCAACACATGACATAACTCGTGCTATTACTACTCTTGTTAATGAAGGAATTCAAAATAGCAGATATAACTGGATTTGGGATGTTCCATATAGCAGGGAATGGCAATTTAAACACGATATTCTGTCAGAAGAAAAATTAAATGAATCTAAAGAATTGTTAAAAATAGCAACTGCAATTCAATATTTTTTGCCAGGAAATCCATGCATATATTATGGAGATGAAATAGGAATGTATGGGTATAAGGATCCGTTTAATAGAAAATGTTTCGCATGGGATAACATTGATAAGGATTTGCATGATTTCTTTGTGAAATTAGGAAAAGCTAGAAAAAATATGAGCTTTTTATCAGAAGCTGATACAAGAATTTTACAGGCAAATGATAAAACATTGATTTTTGAAAGATATGTTGAAAATGAACAGTTTGAAGAAAAAAAGAAACACACATCAGAAGACAAAGTATTAATTGCAATTAATCGAACAGAAAACGATATAGAAATAGATATACCTGATGATTATAAAAATGGAAAAATTGTGTTTGAAAGAAATGCATCAGAAAATAAACTTTCAAAATATGGAATTTTAATAATAATTTAAAATTGAAAGATAAAATCCTCTATGTATAGGGGATTTTATCTTTTGTATAAATGCTATAAAATAAAAAAATATGGAAACACTTTATTTATAGGAGTTTACGAAAAAAAGGAAATAATTAGTAAAAAATTTAACATATCTTCTTGCCATTTTTGCATTTCTAGTGTATTATTATATAAGTAAAAATAAAATAGGCATATTATATATGAAAATGAAAGGAGTAAAATATATGAAAAAAATAACACAAGTCGTGTTTATAGCTGTTTTCGTAGTTATGTGTTTATTTACAACTGTATATGCGACTTCAAATAATACATCAAAAGAAACTTTAAAAGGCGAAAGCACAGGAAAATTATTAGAAATCAAAAAACATGAATTAACAACAATAGAGGATTATAAAGAAAAATATGGTTCAGATACATATGGAGTAACAGCATATATCTTAGACAGAGTTAGGATATATAGTATTCCATTAGTTTTTTTGGGACTAGCATTTAGTGCAATATATCAATATGTTATTGGTTTGAAAAAACTTGATGTAAGAGACAAAGGGTTTAATAGTATGATTGCTATAATAACTATAGGAGTTATATGTCAAATTCTTCCTATAATATTCGCAATAGTGGTAACTAGTGCAGGAAATGAATAAAGAAATAATTGGAGGTAATTACAAATGAAAGTCTTATTTGCAGTTAATGATGAAAAAGATGCAGAGGCAATTGCTAGAAAATATCAAAATGAATATAAGGAAATTATTTCTAGCAAAACAGTGTATTATTTTAATGCAATAATAAAAGAATTACAAAAGGATAAAACTTATGATAGAATTGTCATCAGTGAAGATTTGGAAATGTTCGCAAGTGATAACTATCAAGCTGTTGATAAATTTATTTTTGAAAAAATGGATACAATTAGCGATGAAGCAACTAATGAAGACGGAAATGATATTCCAATTATTTTCTTATGCATGGATAGAAGAACAAAGAATGATTCATTGCTAATTAAATTATTTGGTTTAGGAATATATAATGCTTTAATAGGACAAGATAGAAATGTTCAAAAAGTTGCTAGTTTAATGTATAAACCAAGAAGTAAAAAAGAAGCAAAAGCATATTATAGAGTTGAAGCAGAAAATGTAACATATTCTGCTGATACAAAATCAGGAGAAGTTAGTGAATCTGAAATACAAAACATATTAACTCATTATAAGAAAATTGGAAATAATATACCAAAATGTGTAAAAAGTTTTGACAGTATTGCAGCTCAATATTCAAATGATCAATTAAAAGTTATTATTGGTGCATTGCCTAATAGTGTTAAGGTCATATTAGAAGAAAATTCAGATTCATATAGAAAAATTATGGATATAAAGGGTAAAAAAGTTGCAGGAGCAAGCTCATTAAGAAAAAATGAGTATGTAGAAAAAGAAATAGATCTTGGAAGTAAATTAACACAACCTGTAATTATACCTACTGCAGTTAGTTCAAAGAAGGTTAATAAAGTTGTTAGTCAAGAAGAATTAAAAAGAAAAAAAGAGGAAGCGTTGAAGAGAGAAAAAGAAAAAATGGCAAAAGAAAGAGCAGAAGCTAAGAAAAGAGAAGAAGAAAGAATTGCTAGAGAAAAAGCAGAAGAAGAAGCAAGAAAAAAAGAAGAAGAAAGAATAGCAAAAGAAAAGGCAGCAGCAGAAGCAAAGAGAAAAGAAGAAGAAAGAAAAGCTAAGCAAAAAGCGATAGAAGAAGCGAGAAAAAGAGAAGAAGAAAGAATAGCAAAGAAAAAAGCAGAAGCAGAAGCAAAGAGAAAAGAAGAAGAAAGAAAAGCAAAAGAGAAAGCAGCAGCTGAAGCAAAAAGAAAAGAAGAAGAAAGAATAGCAAAAGAGAAAGCAGAAGCTGAAGCAAAGAGAAAAGAAGAAGAAAGAATAGCAAAAGAAAAAGCAGAAGCTGAAGCAAAGAGAAAAGAAGAAGAAAGAATAGCAAAAGAGAAAGCAAAAGCTGAAGCAAAGAGAAAAGAAGAAGAAAGAAAAGCAAAAGAAAAAGCAGAAGCTGAAGCAAAGAGAAAAGAAGAAGAAAGAAAAGCAAAAGAGAAAGCAGAAGCAGAAGCAAAAAGAAAAGAAGAAGAAAAAAATAAAGCTAAAATAAGTGAAGAAGAAATACAAGTTGTAAAAAGAGGAAGAGGAAGACCTCGTAAGAACCCAATAGAAACTCCTGTTTTAGAAGATATACCAGTAAAGAAAAAGAGAGGAAGACCTCGTAAAACAGATATTTTAGAGCCTATTGAAAATGTTGTAGAAGAGATTTCTAAAAATAAAGAAATAGATGTTGAAAACGAAGTGTCAACAGCAAAAAGAGCAAAAAAAGCAAAAAAAGACGAAAATATTAAAAATAATGATATCGCAATTGAAGATGATATATTAGATCTTGAAAGTGACAATGAAGATATAATTACTGAAGATATATTGCCAGGATTTGAAGATTTTGAAGATTATAAAGATGATAATAATGATAATTTATTGAATTCTAAGGATGACGAAGATATCGAAGATGAAGATTTATCTTTTGATTTTGATGAAGAATTAGATGGTAATAATGATGAAAATGCTGAAGAGGACGAAATCCATGATAACGATGAAGATTTAGAATTAGATGATTGTGATGATGAAGATTTTGATGATTTAGAAGATTATGAGAATGAAGAAGATGATGATGATTTCGATTTCACATTATTTGATGATGACAGCGATGAAACAGACAAAAGTGCAAGCAAAGACGAAGAAAATGATGATGAATCATTTGATTTTGAAGATGAGTTAGACGATATAGATGATGAAGAATTAGATGCAGAAGAATTGGATGAAGAGGATTTACCAGAGTTTGAGGATTATGACGAAGATGAAAATTTAGAAGAAGAAAATGAGGATTATGACGATTTAGATGATATCGATTTAGAAGATTACAATGATGAGACAGATGAAGAATACAGTCAAGAAGATGAAGATATTGAAGATGACGAAGATTTTGATGATTCTGATTTTGATTTCTTAGATGAAGAAGAATTTAAAGATGAAAATAATGATGGAATCGATGATCAATATGAAACTGAACTAGATGAAAATGAAGCTGAAGATTCAGATGAAGAATCTGAAGATGATGAAGATTTTGATTTTATAGATGATGAATTCGAAGAAGAAAATGATGAAGATATAGAGGAGAATCAAATACAAGAATCTGATGATGATTTATTATATGATTCTGATATATATGATGATGACGAAGATGATTTTATAAGTGAAGAAAATGATGATGAATTTGATTCTTTCGAAGAGGAAGATGAAGAAGAAAATCAACATAATGGTTCTTTTAAAGGTATAAATAATAGAAATTATAAATATGATGATGATTTGGCAAACAGTATAAAAGACTTAAAAGAAACTGAAGAAAGCTCAGAATATAATGTAGAAACAGATAACTTAATTACATCAGGTCAAAAAATTATTTCGTTTGTTGGAACAACAAAAAATGGAACATCTTTTATTGTAAATAATTTAGCGGAATTGTTCTCAAATAGAGGAATAAAAACAGCAATATTGGATTTAACAAAAAATAAAAATTCATACTATGTGTATACTAATAATGAAGATGAATTAAAAGAAAAAGCTTATAAATGTCTAGAGCAACTTCAAAATGGTGTGGCAGACGGTGTTCCAGTTAATAATAATTTGACTGTATATACTTCTTTACCAGGTCAAGATGAAGCGCTAGATAATGTAACAGAAATAATAAAAACACTTTTAGAAAATTATACAATCGTATTATTAGATTGTGATTTCGAGACAGATGTAAGATATTTTAAAGCATCACAAGAAATGTATTTAGTTCAAAGTATGGATGTATTAACAATTCAACCTTTAACAGCATTTTTAAGAGATTTAAAAGTTAAAGATATTTTAGATACAAATAAATTAAGAATAATAATAAACAAAAATATAAAAGTTAACATTCTTAATGAAAAAGTTTTGATTGGTGGAATGTCTGCATACAATGACCCTGCTATGACATACATGACTGAATTATTTAACAAGGAAACAATTAAATATACAACAATTCCATTTGAAGATCAAGTTTATGCAAAATATCTTGAAGGATTAGCTAATTGTCAAATATCATTAAAAGGATATTCAAAGAATTTTATAGCTAATTTGAATAAATTAGGAGATATGGTATATCCAACAATAAATGGAAAAAAATCTAAAAATTATAATGATTATATAAATGAAAACAAACAATTTGAAAATACATTTTCTAAAAATACAAGTTCAATATTGAACAAAATGAAGAAAAAGTATTAATATAACGAGGTGAAATCTTTGGAAATTTTATTAATATTGTTTATTATATTGCTACTTGGAATTGCAATTGCACTAGTGGTGTATAATATGAATTTAAAGAAAAAATTAGTAAGTTTAAATAATACAAATCAAAAAGTAAATAGCTTAAATGTATTACAGGATTTTATGAATACAATAAGCGAACAAATTACAGCAGATGAAAAAATAAAAAAAATAAATGAAATTTTAATTGAAAGATATCAAATAAAATATTCAACAATAGTTGTATATAATGGAGCTGAATATGAAATAAAAGCATCAAATGTAGAACAAAAACACTGGGATACATTGAAAAATTTACAATCTGAGAAAGTTTTTATTGATAGTATTCAAACAGCAACTACAAAATATATAACTGTAAATAATGAAAATGAAAAATTACCATATTTAAAAATGGAATTTGCAAGGGCAAAAGCAGCAATGTTTTTTCCCTTGTATATAGATAATATTTACATAGGTTACTGGATTGTAGAAGGTTCTAAACCACATGAATTTGATAATGTTGATACAACAGTGCTAGAAGTTGTAAAAAACAATATTATATCAGTTTTAAGAACAGTTGAAACACAAAGAATAATAAACAATTTGGTTAGAGAAGATACTTATTCAGGATTAAAAACAGTAGAATATTTGTATTCAGAAGCAAGAACTGTAATAGATAGATATCCAACATCAGCTGTATGTTTATTTGAAATTATAAACTTACCAAAAATAAATGAAAAAGTTAGTAGGAAAACTGGTAATGAAGTCATTACAAGAGTATGTAATCTAATAAAAGATAATTTATCAAACGAATACTTTTTTGTTAGATATATGGGACCAAAGTTTGCTATTGTTTTTTCTGGTAGTGATGTTGAAGGTGTAGCTCAATTTATGAAAGACATAAAAAGAAAAGTAGAAGCAACAAAAGTAGCACCAAGAGAAGATTATAGACCAGATTCAAAACCAATACCATATGTATTACCAAAATTAAATGTAGTTATAACAACATATTACAAAGGAACAGCTTTAGAAGGATTGTTACTTAAATTAGAAGAATATTTAAATATAGCAGACGAAAACGAAAGTGAAATAAATTATTTATAGGAGGTAGATTTATGGCTACTGATGAAACAGTAAGTTTTAAAGTCGAAAGAGAAAAAAACGTAGAGGCTAGAGAAATTTTACAAAAGGTTTATGAAGCACTTGTAGAAAAAGGATACAATCCAATTAACCAAATAGTAGGTTACATTTTATCTGGAGATCCTACATATATTACAAGCCATAATGATGCAAGAAATCTTATTAGAAAAATCGAAAGAGATGAATTACTTGAAAAAATGGTAAAAGAATATATAGGATTGGAAGACTAATTATGAGGTTACTTGGAATAGATTATGGAGATTCAAGAGTTGGATTAGCTATTACAGATAGTCTTGGAATTACAGCACAAGGTTTAGAAACCATACATCATAAAGGCAATGATAAAATAGTTTTAAAGAGATTAGAAGAAATTGTCAATGAATATGAAATTGATACTTTTGTAATAGGTATGCCCATAAATATGGATGGAACTAAGACTATACGAGCAGAAGTAACAAATCAATTTATACATAAACTAAAGTGCAAATTTAATAAAATAAAAATTGAAGAAATTGATGAAAGACTTACAACTGTTGCAGCACATAAAACAATGAATTTCTTAGATGTAAATAAACATAAAAAAAGAGGAATAGTTGATACAATTTCAGCAGTATATATTTTAGAAATATATATAAATAAAGTCAAAAACAGTTGATTTTATTAAAAATATAGTATATTATAAAGGTAACTTAAAAATAGTAAAACTTGAATAGCATAAAAATAATTGTAGATACTATATTTAGGTTGATAAACAAAAAAGAAAATATTTTCTTGAAAGGAGAATTATAAAATGAATGAAGAAATGAATAATAACTACAATGAAGAATCAGAAGAAATCGATAACATCATAGTTTTAAATGACGAAAATGGTGAAGAGGTTCCTTTTGAGTTCCTTGATTTAATAGAATTAGACGGAGAAGAATATGTAGTTCTTTTACCAGTAGAAGAAGACGAAGAAGAAGCTGATGAAGTTGTTATCTTAAAATTAGAAGACACAGAATCAGAAGACGAAGAATCTTATGTAAGTGTTGAAGACGAAGAAGTTCTTAACAAAGTATTTGAAATGTTTAAAGAAAAATTTAAAGATGAATTTAATTTTGTTGATTAATTATAATTTAACCAAAAAAGATGACTTTTAAGAGTCATCTTTTTTTTGAAACATTTTGGGACGGTCTTTTTTTGTTTCAATTTTGAAACATCAAGGGGACGGTCTTTTAATTGTGAAAAATTTGTGAATTGGTTAAAAAATGTTGAATAGAACGGCACAATGTGGTAGAATTAGAATATTGTAAAAGAGTGAAAATAGAGGAGGAATTAAAAAAATGCTAAAGCTACTAAAAAACAATTTGAAACAATCTTGGTATGCAATAATAATTATATTTGTATTATTATGTGCTCAAGCTATGGCTGATTTGAATCTGCCAGATTTTACTTCAAAGATTGTTAATGTTGGTATTCAACAAAAAGGTATAGAAAATTCATCTCCTGATTTGATTTCAAAGGAAACGTTAGATAAAGTCCTACTTGTAACAAAAGAGGATGATTTTATTTTAAGTAATTACCAGATATGTTCCAAAGAAAATCTATCGGAAAGAGAATATAATAAATTTGCTAAAAAATATCCTAATTTAGATAAACAGGAAACTTATGTAATTAAAGATGTTAACAAAGAAACAAGAAATAAACTTAATATTGAAATGGGAAAAGCATTGATGCTTGTTAATATGTTACAAAATAAAGAGATAATTGAACATTTAAAAAGTCAAATGAATGTATATATGAATGCTAATATGGATGAAGATTTCGATGCATTTAAAGCAATTAGTTTAATACCAGATGAACAATTAAACATTATTTTAGATGTGATAGATGAAAAATATTCTGAAATGCCAGATAGTATTATTGAACAATCTGCAATTATATCAGTTCAAAATGAGTATGAGTTGCTTGGAGTTGATTTAAATAAAACTCAAATTACTTATATTTTGATGTCTGGATTAAAAATGCTAGGAGTTGCTATGATTAGCATGTTGGCTGCAATTTTAATCACTTTATTGTCAGCTAGAACAGCTGCAGGACTTGGAAAAACAATTAGGGAAAAAGTTTATAAAAAAGTGTTAAGCTTTTCAAGCAGTGAATATAGAAAATTTGGAAGTTCATCATTAATTACAAGAAATACAAATGATGTACAACAAATTCAAAATATGGTTCCTATGCTATTTAGAACTGTTATTTACGCACCAATAGTAGGAATTGGAGCATTTTTAAAAGTATTAAATCAAAGTGAAAACTCAATGGCATGGATAATAGGGGTAGCAATAGCTGTAATTATTGTTGTAATTGGAGGATTATTTGCATTTGCTATGCCAAAATTCAAAAAATTACAAGACCTAATTGATAAATTAAATATGGTTTCAAGAGAAATATTAACAGGTATTCCTGTAATAAGAGCTTTTAATAAAGAAAAATATGAAGAAAAGAAATTTGATGATGCAAATACAGATTTAACAAAAACAAATATTTTCGTAAACAGAACGATGAGTTTTATGATGCCTGCTTTAATGTTTATAATGAATGGAATGAGTTTATTAATAATTTGGAATGGCGCAGAGAATGTAGATAAAGGTGTTATGCAAGTTGGAACAGTTATGACGTTTATGCAATATGCAATGCAAATAGTAATTTCTTTCTTATTCATATCAATGTTGTCAATAATGCTTCCTCGTGCATCAGTTTCTGCTAAACGTATAAATGATGTTCTAGAAACAGATAATTTAGTAAAAGATGCTAAGAATTTAAAAAAATTCGATAGTTCTAAAAAAGGATTTGTTGAATTTAAAGATGTATCATTTAGATATCCCGATGCTGATTCAGAAGTATTAACTGATATTAATTTTATAGCAAAACCAGGAGAGGTTACAGCTATTATTGGAAGTACAGGAAGTGGAAAATCAACTGTAGTAAATCTATTACCGCGATTTTATGATGTAACAGCTGGAGAGATTTTAGTTGATGGCGTTAATATAAAAGACGTATCACAAAAAGATTTGAGAGATGTAATAGGTTTTGTTCCACAAAAAGGAGTATTATTTTCAGGAACAATAGAATCAAATATTAAATATAGTGATGAAAATATGTCTGATGAAGATATGATTAAAGCTGCTCAAATTGCACAGGCAGAAGAGTTTATAGAATCAAAAGAAAATAAATACAATTCTGAAATTGCTCAAGGTGGAAACAATGTGTCTGGAGGACAAAAACAACGTTTATCAATTGCAAGAGCAATAGCCAAAAATCCAGAAATATTTGTGTTTGATGATAGTTTTTCTGCTTTAGATTTTAAAACTGATTTGAAATTACGTACAGCTTTAGAAGAAGTTACTAAAGATAAAACTGTAATTATTGTTGCTCAAAGAATTAGCACAATTATGAATGCAAATCAAATTATAGTTCTGGATGAAGGTAAAATTGTTGGTATTGGTACGCATGAAGAGTTGTTAAAAAGTAATGAAGTATATAAACAAATTGCTTTATCTCAACTTTCACATGAGGAGTTAGATTCCTAATTTTTCTACGTTCAAATAAAAAAAGAAAGGAAAAGAAAAATGACAGAAAATAGAACAAAGCCTTCAATGAGAGGTCAAAGGGGCCGTGGCCCAGGAAGAGGTATTGGATCTGTTGAAAAGGCTAAGGATTTTAAAGGAACATTAAATACTTTGGTAAGAAAGTATTTATCAAAATATAAAATTGGGCTATTTATAGTAATCATTTTTGCAATAGCAAGTACAATTTTTTCAATAGTTGGACCTAAAATATTGGGTAATGCTACTACTGAAATATTTACAGGAATTGTAGGGAAAATTTCAGGAGGAGATGGAATAAATTTTGGAAAAATTGGAAACATATTAGTAACATTGTTAGTTTTATACATAATAAGTGCTGCATTTAGTGCTATTCAAGGATTGATAATGACCCAAATCTCTCAAAAGCTAACATATAAATTACGTAATGATTTGGCACAAAAATTAAACAAACTACCTATGAATTATTTTGATAAAAAGACTAATGGTGAAGTTTTATCAATTATTACAAATGATATAGATACATTAGGAATGAATTTAAATCAAAGTATAACTCAGATTATAACATCAGTATGTACATTAATTGGTATTGTAATAATGATGTTCTCTATGAATGTTTTAATGACGTTAGTATCTTTGTTAATATTACCATTATCAATTTTTGCGGTTGGTAAAATAGTGGGAAAATCTCAAAAGTATTTTGCAAAACAACAAGAATACTTAGGTCATGTTAATGGAAATATTGAAGAAACATTTGGAGGATATAGTATAGTAAAAGTATTTAATGGCGAAGAAAAAGCTATTAAAGATTTTAAAAAATCAAATGATGAATTATATACATCAGCATGGAAATCACAATTTTTATCAGGACTTATGCACCCAATTATGAATTTTGTTGGAAACATTGGTTATGTTGCAATAGCTATATTAGGTGGATATTTAAGTATTAAAGGAAAAATTACAGTAGGTAATATACAATCATTTATTCAATACAATAAACAATTTACACAACCAATAAATCAAATTGCACAAGTTTCTAGCATGATTCAATCAATGGTTGCATCTGCAGAAAGAATTTTTGAATTTTTAGACGAAGATGAAGAAGTTAAATTAATTTCTGATACAACTTCAATTGATTGTTTAAAAGGAAATGTAAAATTTGATCATGTTCATTTTGGATATAATGATGATAAAATAATTATTAATGATTTTAATGCTGATATAAAAGAAGGTCAAAAGATTGCTATTGTAGGACCAACAGGTGCTGGGAAAACTACAATTGTAAAACTACTAATGCGTTTCTATGACTTGAATTCAGGAAAAATTTTAATAGATGGTCATGATATAAGCGGATTTGACAGAGGAGAAATAAGAAAGCTATTTGGAATGGTTTTACAAGATACATGGTTATTTAATGGAACAATAAAAGACAACATTAAATACAGCAACCAAGATGCTTCAGATTCTGAAGTAATAGAAGCTGCAAAAGCAGCACATGTTCATCATTTTATAAAAACATTGCCAAATGCATATAATATGGAAATAAATGAAGAAACAAGCAATATTTCACAAGGACAAAAACAGTTATTAACAATAGCGCGTGTTATTTTAGCAAATCCTAAAATTTTGATTTTAGATGAAGCCACAAGTTCTATTGATACAAGAACTGAAATACAAATTCAATCTGCAATGGATGAACTTATGAGGGGAAGAACAAGCTTTATTATTGCTCATAGATTATCAACTATTAGAAATGCGGATTTAATTTTAGTTATGAATAATGGAGATATTGTTGAGCAAGGAACTCATGATGAGTTACTTGAGAAAAATGGATTTTATGCTGAATTATATAATTCACAGTTTGAAGAGGTTGAAGAATAGCACTGTATATTTAGATAGTATGGATTTTTAATAATATAAAAATGTTAGTTGACTATTTTTTTATTTAAATATACAATATTATTAGTATTTGTAAACAAAGGAGGAAAAACACATGGTAATATTAATGGAAGCTATAGTAATGTGTTTTATATTACTAATTATGTGTGTAATAGGAATTGCAAATGGACCAGTTGGATTAGTAACATTTTATGAAAAAGATGTACAGGAAAGAGTGGTTGAACTTGGATTAACAACAAAAGAAAAAATTAAAAAGAGTACAATTATTTCAAGTATGGTAATGTTTTTACCAATTATATTTCTAGTGCCTTATATGGTATATGGTATTAATGGAGCGGATAATTTCTGTGATGGATTTATTCAAATGACTATTATTATGCTTATTATGGGATTATTTGATAGATTATTTATTGATTGGTATTGGGTAGAACATACTAAAGCATGGTTTATTCCTGGAACTGAAGATTTAAAACCATATATTCCTACCAAAACTAAAGTAAAAAAATGGGGAGGAACATTAGTTACATATCCACTTTTTAGTGCTTTAGTGGCATGGATTATGACAATGATTGTTTGATAATTATTTATAAAAATTAAATATGGAGGAAAAAATGAAAAAAGAAAATTTAAAATATTTACTACCAATTCGATCTATAATGTTTATATTATTTTTTGTTATTGGTTCTTTAATTGTTAATAAAAATATAAGTGATATTAGTAACTGGTGGAGTATAGTAGCGACTATTGTTAATATTATAACAATTTTATTATTAGTATTTATATCAAATAAAATGAATATTAGTTATTCAAAGTTAATTAATTATGAAAAAGGAAAAACAAAAATAAAACAAGTCATAATTATATCTTTAGTAGTTTTATTTGTAGGAACTTTTGGAATGTATTTAGCAGGATTTATTTGTTATGGAAAATTTCCATATGCTGCTCCTATGATGATAGCACCAATATCATTAATTTTAGCGATTATTAATTTTATTATTTTACCTTTAACAGTTCCATTTGCAGAAGATGGATTATATTTAGGATGTGGAGTTAATAGTTTCAAAAATAAATATATGGCTATATTAATACCAGCATTCTTTTATGCATTACAACATTCATTTATTCCAACATTATTTGATGGAAAATTTATAATATATAGATTTTTATCTTTCTTACCATTAACTATAATTTTATGTTGGTATTATCGTAAACATAAAAATCCAGTACCTATTATGATAGGACATACACTTATAGAAATGGCTAGTGTTGTTATGATATTAATGACTTCTATTAGTCCAGAATTTTATCAAACAATGTTAAATATGTAATTTTAGGTAATGAATTGAGGAGGTTTTAAAAATGAATAGATTTGATAAAATAAACGAGAATTTATCAAATTTACAGAAGTTGAATGAATTACCAGCAAAATATGCTGATTATAAATCAGTACTTCCATCACAATTTGAATATCATAATATTGAAAATGAAGAACAAGAGAAAATTGCCAAAGAAATAGGAAATCAAAAGTTGCTTATTATAGCAATAGCAACTATAGCTTTTGGAGCAAGTTCTTTACTAGCTTTTATAACAGAAAAAACAGTTTTAGCAATAGTAATATTACTAATTACTGCGGTATTGTTATATCTTTTAATCTCTACAATAACAAGCAAACCAAAAGTTGCATTTGGAAAAGCAGTTTGGAAAAACTGGGACTATGCTCATACTAATGGTAGAATGGGCAATAATAAGATATATTATGTAAGTGTAATTAATGATGATGGCCCTGAAAAGTTAGTATGCTCACGTATTCAAACTACTAAAGCAGATTATGATAGAATTGAAGAAGGTACACCAATATTGGTAATTAAAAAAGGAACTGTATATCATGCTTCTGTCTATGACAAGTAAAATAGAAATCTGAAAAAATAGGGATAATTGAATATGTCAATTATCCCTATTTTTAAGCATTGCAACCAACTATTGACAAATTTCCAAGTCAACTATATTGCGCGCAACCGATAAAAAGAGTTAAAATTATAATCGTAGGAGGTGTATAAAATGACAATTGGAGAAAGATTGTTAAATTTAAGAAAGGAAAGAAATTTATCACAAGAAGATCTTGCAAATGAACTTAATGTATCAAGACAAAGCATTTCAAAATGGGAAACAAATCAATCAATGCCTGATTTTGATAAAATAGTTTCATTATGTAAATACTTTAATATTACTACTGATGAATTATTAACAGGAAACAAAGATATTGTAGAAGCAAAAGAAATGAATATCAAAACTAATTATGCTAGAAATTTAGCTATATCAATAGGTTTATATATTTTTTCATTAACTGCGCTAATATTATTTGCAGCAGGATTTAATCAACCAGTAGTGGGAGTATGCGCATTTTTTACTTTTATAGCAATAGCAACAGGATTAATTATATATAATTCTATTATGTATGGTAAAAAAAGAAAAAAAGAAAAAAATGATAACTTACAAACTAAATTAGTTATTGAAGTAGTTAATACACTTTGTGTTGTATTATATTTTTTAGTAAGCTTTATAACTAATGCTTGGCATATAACATGGATAATATTCATAATTATGGCTTCTGTTGATACTATAATTAAATTGTTATTCAGTGTAAAAGATGATGAAGAAAAAGATGAAGAAAAGGAGGAAATAAAAGATGAGCAAGGGAATTAAGATTTTTTTAATATGTATATTATCAATAATTTGTATTGCACTTGCAATTACAATGGTATTTTTAATTAAAAACAATTGGGGAAAAGTAAATTTGAACTTAATTGATAGTTATGAAGCTGAAGTTGATTCAGTAGAAAAAATAGATATAAAAGTAGGGAGTGCAGATATAGAAATAAAAGAAAGCTCTAATGATAAAATATTAGTTGAGTATTACAGTAATAAAGACAATAATGTTAAAATCGAATATAAAGATAAAAAAATAATATTTAATGACACTGGAAGAACAGAATTTCACTTCTTTAATATTGTAAACAAAAAAGTAGTAATATATGTTCCAAAGGCTTATATAGGTGAATTTGAATTAAAACTTGAAAGCGGAAATACAAAATCTGAAACAGATTTATCTAATAATAAAGTAATAATTTCAACAGAAAGCGGTGAAGTAAAATTAGAAGAAACTGGTGATGTTGATATATCAACAAGTAGTGGAAACATTGAAATAGATGAAGTTAATCAAAAAGCTAATATAGGTGTTTCAAGTGGAAATGTAGTTGTTGATAAATTAAATATAAAAGAAAATTCTAAAATAACTGCTTCAAGTGGAAATATTAATATTAGAAATAATGAAAGCAATTGCTATGTTGAGACTGAAGTAAGTAGTGGTAATGTTAAGGTAAACAGAAGCGATAGAAAAAGTGACATTGTTTTAAAAATTAAAACTTCAAGTGGAAATATTAAAGTTGATTAATATATATTAACAACATATTAAAAATTAAATGGAGGCAAAAAGTGAAAAAGAAAATTTTATTAATAATAACAGCTATTGTGTCTATTGCTCTTGTTATCGCTGCTATTTGGTATTTTAAGTGTATATATAAATATAATCAAATTGCAAAATTCACCAATAACAGAAATCAAGAAATATATATTTTAGGTACATATCATAACGAACATTTTAAGAAACCATTTAATTATTCTATGCAAGATATAACTAATTGCATTAAAAATATAGATCCAGATATTGTTTTAATAGAATCAAGAGAAGATACATATAAAAATTACAACGTGGTTGATGGCCCAATTGATATGATTCTGGCTTATAGCTATTGTTTACAAGAGGATATTGATGTTGATATGATTGATTACTGGGAAATAAATGATAATACAAAACCAGGCACAACTGATAAAAAAAGAGATGATATGATTAATAATAATATAATGAAGAAATTAGAAACTATTCCAGAAGGGAAAAAGGTTTTAATAATATGTGGAGATGCTCATTTACATGAGCAAACAAAAAGGTTTAAGAAACAAGGATTTAATAAGGAAAAAATACAGAATAAAAAAGAATTATTCCGTGGAGATGATAGTTTTAAATATCCTGCGTTAATGCAAGAGACAATTGAAAATAAAATTAATTATGCATCTACAACACTTAAAGATGATATAAACAATAATCTTAATAATGATAAAAATAAAGATGAATGGAAAAAGAGTTCAGATGCTTTGGTTGATAACCTAAAGAAACAATTAGAATTGGTAAAAGAGAATAAATTGTATTATTAATGATATATATCGAAAAAATAATAAAAGACGAATTATAAAAGAGATTGATTATTCTTAATCAATCTCTTTTTTGCTAAAAAAGTTAAAAATTTTTTTAACAAAAAAGCATTACTATTGACACAAACTACCGAACGGTAGTATAATAATATAGGAGGAAATTTTTATGAATAAAAAAGAAGAAATAATTTATGCTACACTAGAATTAGCTGCTGAATACGGATTAAAAAGTTTATCTATGTCTCAAATTGCTGAAAAAGTAGGAATAAAAAAACCTTCTTTATACAACCATTTTGAATCAAAGGAAATTTTGATAAAGGAAATGTATCAATTTATTAGAGAAAAATCTAAAGAAGGAATACCTTTAGACAATATAGACTATAGTGCTTATTTGGAAAAATATAATGCAAAAGAAATATTGAATCAATCTGTATTAAGTTATAAGAAAATGGTTACAGATGAAAAAATGTATAATTTTTATAAAGTAATATATTCAGAAAGAACCATAAATTCAGACGCGGCAGAAATTCTAGTTGAAGAAACAAAGAAGATGATTACAGCAACAAAAAATTTATTTTATGTTTTGCAAAAGAACAATAAAATTAACATTGATAATATAGATGTAGCTGCAATGTCTTTTGCAATGACAATTCATTCTTTAATAGATTATGAACTTGACTGTAAAAAAACAAAAGAAAAGTTTGATGAAAAAATGATACAAAATTATATAGAATGGTTTTGTAGTCAATATAGTGAGGAGGAGTAATAAAATATGAAAAAGAAAAGTTTAATTAATTGGTTATGTTTAGGTGGAGTTTTAAGTATAATATTTTATTTATTACATGACATAGTTGGAGCATATAATTATCCTGGATATAATTGGATGAGTCAAGCAGTAAGTGATTTAACAGCAACAGATGCACCATCATTTGTAACAGCTAGCGGTTTTGTTACAGTATACAAGATTCTTAATTGTTTATGCTGTGCTTGTGTTTGTATTTTAATAAAAAATGAAAACAAAAAGACACTAAGGATTGGCGTATATTTATTTTCAATAATGAATTTTATATCAGCAATTGGATATGCTTTATTCCCATTATCAAGCAGTGGATTTGATGGAAGTGTGCAATCAATAATACATGTTTATATTTTAACAGCTGTGGTTGTATTAATGTCAATTATATCTTTAATACTAATTTCAGTTGGATCATTTAAAGGAGAAAGCAAACATAAATTATTAGGAGTTTTAGCTATAGCAGCTTTAGTAGTAATGTTTATAGGTGCTGCAGGTAGTCAAAGTGTTCCAAAAGAAATATTTGGTATTTTAGAAAGATTTAGTACATATAGTGCGGTTATATTTACTGGAATATTGGGAATATATGGATTTAAAAAGGTTAATTATTAAGAGTTTATAATTATATATTGAAGTAAAAAAGATTGATTATAGGTAATCAATCTTTTTTTCAGTAAATGATTAATTAATTGTTTGACAAAAAAACAGATGTTTAGTAAAATTATCGTAGCTGAGACATTTAGGGACGGTCTTAAACTGTCTCAAAAATGAGACAAAAAAAGACCGTCCAAAAATGTCTCAAATCAGATTGAAAGGAGCGTATTTAATGGATTTAAAAAATGATGTTAAATATGTAAAGGGAGTAGGTCCAAACCGTGTGGTTTTATTAAATAAATTAGGAATATATACATTGGAAGATTTGATAACATATTTTCCAAGAGATTATGAAGATAGAAGCAAGCCAAAGCTAATAAATGAATTAGTAGATGGCGAAGAAGCCTTAGTTAAAGGTTTTGTTGTATCTAGAATGTTAGAATTAAAAGTGAGAAAGAATCTTGTTATATATAAATTAATAATAAGAGATGAAACAGGTCCATGTACTATAACATGGTATAATCAGCCATATTTAAAAAAGATGTTTATAGTTGGAAATGAATATAGTTTTTATGGTAAAGTAAGCAAAAAAGGAAATAGAGTTGAAATGACATCACCTGTTTACGATAGCGCTGAAACATCAAAAAATACAGGAAAAATTATTCCGATTTATCCACTTACATATAAGTTATCTCAAACAACTTTAAGACAAATTATTGAAACAGGATTAAATGAGGTTGAGGGTGAATTAGAAGAAACTCTTCCAGAATATTTAAGGAAAGAATATAATTTATTAAATATAAATAATGCAATACACAACATACATTTTCCACAAGAGTTTTCAGACTTCAAGAGAGCTCGTACTAGATTTGTATTTGAAGAATTACTTGGAATGCAACTTGCATTATTAAAACTAAAGACTCAGTATACACAAGAAAAAGTAGGAATAAAATTTGATGAAAATGTTAAAATTTCAGATGTTATAAATGACTTACCGTTTAATTTAACAAAGGCACAATTACGTGTTTTAGAAGAAATAGATAATAACATGGAGAGTCAAAAAACTATGAATAGGTTACTTCAGGGTGATGTTGGTTCTGGTAAAACTATTGTGTCTGTAATTGCTGCATATAAGGCGGTTAGAAGCGGATATCAAGTTGCAATTATGGCACCGACAGCAATTTTGGCAGCACAACATTTAGAAAGTTTTTCAGAGGTTTTGGGAAAGTATGGAATTAGATGTGAATTATTAACAAGTAGTGTTACAAAAAAGAATAAAGAAGATATTTTAGAGAGATTACAAAATGGAGAGATTGATGTTTTAATAGGAACACACGCTATTTTAGAGGATAATGTAATCTTCAATAATTTAGGATTAGTTGTAACAGACGAACAACACAGATTCGGTGTAAGACAACGTAGTAAGATAGCAGCAAAAGGAACAAATCCAGATGTTTTAGTAATGACTGCAACACCAATTCCAAGAACATTGGCACTTATATTGTATGGAGATTTGGATATATCAATTATAGATGAATTGCCGCCAAATAGAAAGAAAATTGAAACATATGCAGTTAAAAGTTCAATGGCAGAAAGAGTAAATAACTTTGTAAAACAACAAATTGCTGAAGGAAGGCAAGCATATATTGTATGTCCTTTAGTTGAAGAAAATGAAGAGATTGATGCAAAATCTGTTATAGAACTTGCTGAAGATTATAAAAATAATGTATTTAAGAATTATAGAGTTGAATATATTCATGGAAAAATGCGTCCAAAAGAAAAAGATGAAATAATGCAGAAATTTAAAGATGGAGAGATAGATATCTTAATTTCGACAACTGTTATAGAGGTTGGTGTTAATGTTCCAAATGCAAGTATTATGATAGTAGAAAATGCTGAAAGATTTGGACTAGCACAATTACATCAATTACGTGGAAGAGTTGGTAGAGGAGATTATCAATCATATTGTATTTTGAAATTTAATGGAGGTTCAGATGTTGTAAGACAACGTATGAAGATTATGCAAGATACAAATAATGGATTTATTATTGCCGAAAAGGATTTAGAATTACGTGGTAGTGGTGAATTTTTTGGAACAAGGCAACATGGTATTCCAGAATTTAAGATAGCTAATTTATTTGAAGATATGCCAACTCTGCAAACAGTTCAAGCATTAGCAATTAGGATTATAGAGGAAGATCCAGAGTTGTTGCAGGAGAAGAATGCACCTTTAAAAATGATTGTAGATAAGAAATTTGGAGATAGAATTGAGATTTAAGTGGCTAAAATAAAAAAGTTGACAAATCTCAAAAATGTAGTATAATATAAGGGTACAATATTTGTGAAAGGAGATAGTTATGCTAGCAAAAATTTGGAAAAAATTATTAATGTTTATATTAATTGTAGCATGTTTATTTAATGTAATTACAAAACTAGTTAAAAATTTATCTATTGAAGATGAATTACTATCATCAGCACAATATATTCAAGACCAACAGGATGCTGAAAAAGCAGAAAATGTTATAAAATAATAAAAAACTATTGAAAAATAATTTCAATTGTGGTAATATATTAAACAGTGATTTTATTTTTAATAAGAGAGGTGAATACAAAATGAGAGAAGGATTACATCCAAACTACACAGAAGCAACAATTACATGTGCTTGTGGTAACGTTATGAAAACAAATTCTACAAAGGCTGATATGAAAGTTGATATTTGTTCAAAATGTCATCCATATTGGACAGGTAACTTAAAAAGAGAAACAACAGGTGGTAGAGCAGATAAATTTAAGAAAAAATTCGGAATTGCATAATTTAGAAAAGATAGCCAAATTGAAGGGCTATTTTTTTTGCTTTAAATTGGGGACGGAGATTTTTTTAAAAATTTTAAAAAATCTCCGTCCCCAATTAAAAAACTCTTGAAAAAAATGACTAATTATAGTAAAATAAAGGAAATTTTGATGAAAAAAGTAAGGAGATTTGTACCGTGAGTTTAAATATTGAAAATGAATTACAATACATAGATAAAGTAAAGAAAATAAACGATGGAAAAAACTTAAAATATTTAATTATGACAATGGGATGTCAGTTAAATGAAAACGACTCTGAAAAATTATGTGGTATGATTGAGAAAATGGGTTATACAAAAACAGATAATTTAGAAGAGTCTGATTTAGTTGTGTTCAATACCTGTTGTGTTAGAGAAAATGCAGAGGATAGGTTATTTGGAAAACTAGGTGAAGTTAAAAAAGTTAAAGAAAAACGTGGAACAATAATTGCAATTGGTGGATGCATGATGCAAGAAAAACATATTGTTGAAAAATTAAAACAAAGCTACCCATATTTTGACATTGTTTTCGGAACTCATACATTACATAAATTCCCAGAAGACCTATATTCTAAAATAATTAATAATAAAAGAATTGAAGATATTTTAGATATTGATGGTGAAATTATTGAAGGATTGCCAATAAAAAGAAATGATAACATTAAAGCATCTGTAACAATAATGAATGGATGTAATAATTTTTGTAGTTTCTGCATAGTTCCATATGTTCGTGGAAGAGAAAGAAGCAGAAATCCGGAAGATATTTTAAACGAAGTAAGAGAATTAGCTGCTCAAGGTTATAAAGAAATTACTTTGTTAGGACAAAATGTTAATTCATATTTGAGAAGTGGAAAAAAGGATTTTGAAAGTGACATTAAAAGTTTTGCTGATCTTTTAAGAGCGGTAAACAAAATAGATGGAATTGAAAGAATACGTTTTGTATCTCCACACCCAAAGGATTTCACAGATGATGTTATTGAAGCAATACGCGATTGTGAAAAAGTAAGCAAAATTGTTCACTTGCCATTACAATCTGGTAGTACACAAATTCTAAAAGTTATGAACAGAAAATATACAAAGGAACAATTTTTAGCATTAGCTGAAAAAATGAAAAAAATGATTCCAGAAGTTGTATTTTCAACAGATATAATAGTAGGTTTTCCAGGGGAAACAGAGGAAGACTTCGAAGATACTTTAGATGTGGTAAGACAAGTTAAGTTTGAACAAGTCTTTATGTTTATCTATTCAAGAAGAGTTGGAACACCAGGTGATAGAATGGAAAATCAAGTTCCAGAAGAAATAAAACATGAGAGATTTAATAGATTAAAAGAGTTAGTTGAAAGCCAAATTGCAGAAAACAATCAAAAATATATCGGAACAATACAAAAAGTTCTTGTAGAAGGTGTTAGCAAAACAAATAACAGCATTCTAACAGGAAGAACAGACTCAAATAAAGTAGTAAATTTTGAAGGATGCATAGAAATGATTGGAAATATGGTAGATTTGAAAATCATTTCAGAACATATGTGGTATTTGAAAGGCGAAATTTTATAAAATGAAACAAGAAAGACCGTCCAAAAAATGTTTCAAAAATGAAACAAAAAAAGACCGTCCAAAAATGTTTCAAAAGGAGGAAAAAGAAAATGGCAGAATTTTCACCAATGATGCAACATTATTTAAAGACAAAGGAAGAATACAGTGATTGTATCTTGTTTTACAGATTAGGCGATTTTTATGAAATGTTTTTTGATGATGCTATTACTGTGTCAAGAGAATTAGAAATAACTTTAACAGGAAAAGACTGTGGCCAGGCGGAAAGAGCTCCAATGGCTGGAATTCCATTTCATGCAGCTGAAGGATATATAGCAAGACTTATATCAAAAGGTTACAAAGTTGCTATTTGTGAGCAAATGGAAGATCCTAAAGAAGCTAAGGGAATTGTAAAAAGAGAGGTTATAAGAGTTGTAACTCCAGGTACAGTTATTGAATCAAATCTATTAGAAGAAAAGAAAAATAATTATATAATGAGTATATATAAAACTGGAATTTACTATGGCTTGGGTGTTTGTGATGTTTCAACAGGTGATTTTTATGCAACTCAAATTTGTGAAAATAATAACTTTTCAAAGTTGTTGGATGAGATTTCAAGATATTCTCCATCTGAAGTTATAGTTAATAAAATGATGTTTGAAACTAAATCTGAATTAAGCAAAATTCAGGAAAGATTTAAAGTATATGTTTCATTAGAAAAAGAAGAGAATTTTAATGATGAGACTGAGCTTTTATTACAAATGTACAATGTAGTTAGCGACAACTCAAAAGATGGAAAGAAAATTTCTACTAAAGAACAAATGCAGGAAATAGATAACAAAAATCTAATGGTTCCAGCAATAAATGCATTAATAACGTATTTAACAGAAACACAGAAAACGAATCTTGAACATATAAATACGATAAAAATCTACAATATAACACAATATATGTCACTAGACATAAATGCCAGAAGAAATTTAGAATTAACAGAAAAAATGCGTGATAAATCAAAAAAAGGAACACTTCTATGGGTACTTGATAAAACTTCAACATCAATGGGAGGAAGACTTTTGAGAAGATGGATTAATGATCCATTAATTGATGTAAAAGAAATTAATAAAAGATTAGATTCTGTAAAAGAACTAAAAAATAGCATTATTCTTAAAGGTGATATAATTGATAGTTTGAAAAAGGTTTATGATATTGAAAGATTAGCAGGAAAAATTGCTTATGGAAATGCAAATGGTAGAGATTTGATTTCTTTGAAAAACTCTGTTAAACAATTACCAGAAGTAAAAGAAATTCTATCTAAAACTGAATCTGGAATGTTGAGAGAATTATATGAGGAATTAGATGTTTTAGAAGATGTATATGAATTAATTGAAAAATCTATTGTAGAAGAACCACCAATTAGTGTGAAAGAGGGGGGAATTATCAAATTAGGATACGACCCTGAAATAGACCAATTAAAAAAGGCTACAACTGAAGGAAAAACATGGATTGTTCAATTGGAAGCTAAAGAAAGAGAAGCAACTGGAATTAAAGGATTAAAAGTAGGATTTAATAAAGTTTTCGGATATTTTATTGAAGTTACAAAATCTAATTTAGGTATGGTTCCAGATAGATACATTAGAAAACAAACATTAACAAATGCTGAAAGATATGTAACTGAAGAGCTTAAGAATTTGGAAAATCAGATTTTAGGGGCAGAGGAAAAGGTAATAAACTTGGAATATAAGGCTTTTACAGATGTTCGAGAATCAATTGAAAAACAAATTCAGAGAATTCAAAAAACATCAAACATTGTTGCAACTTTAGATGTTTTAACGTCATTTGCAACAGTTGCAGAAGATATGAACTATGTAAAACCTGTGGTTGATAATGAAGGGATTATAGATATAAAAGACGGACGTCACCCTGTTATTGAAAAAATGTCTCAAGCTGGCGAATTTGTTCCAAATGATACTTATCTAGACAAGTCTAGCAATCGTTTGGCAATAATTACAGGACCAAATATGGCCGGTAAATCAACATATATGAGACAAGTAGCATTAATTACATTAATGGCTCAAATAGGAAGTTATGTTCCTGCATCAGAAGCACGAATTGGTGTTGTTGATAAAATATTTACAAGAGTTGGAGCTTCAGATGATTTATCAATGGGGCAAAGTACATTCATGGTTGAAATGATGGAAGTTGCAACAATTCTTAAAGAAGCTACATCAAATAGTTTAGTTATTTTAGACGAAATTGGAAGAGGAACATCAACATATGATGGATTATCTATTGCATGGGCTGTTGCAGAACATATTGCAGATAAAAATTTATGTGGTGCTAAGACATTATTTGCAACGCATTATCATGAATTAACTGAACTTGAAGAAAAAATAGATGGTGTAAAAAATTACTCAATCGCTGTAAAAGAAAAGGGAGAAGATATAATTTTCTTGAGAAAAATTGTAAAAGGTGGAACTGATGAAAGTTATGGTGTTCATGTTGCACGTTTAGCGGGTGTTCCACAAAATGTTACGAAGAAAGCTAATGAAATTCTACGTTCTTTGGAAAGAAGAAATATTTTGAACAATAGAGTTATTGAAAAGGAAAGTAAGAAAGTAGTTGCAGGGCAGGTTGATATGTTTAATTTCAAATTAGCAGAAGTTGCAAGTGAGTTTGATAAGATTGATATAAATCAATTGACACCAATAGATGCACTTAATACTATTGTTAAGATGAAAGAAAAATTGAGTTAAAAAAAGAACAACTTTAAAGTTGTTCTTTTTTATTTTATTTATCTAAAGATTTTTTTGCACTTTCAGGAGAAACTGATAATCTATACCATTTTCCATCGATTTTGTATACGTACATATCTGTTGTACCATAGTCATAATCTTCTTTTCCTTTAGTACGTTGTTCTACTTTAACTTTGAATCCTTTTGAAATTTTTACTTTTTCATCATATTTTTCTTTTACGTAGTCAACAACATATTCTAAATCTTTTTTCTCAATTTTTTCTTTCTTTAAGAATTTTACTGAATATTTAACATTGTCTCCATATGTTTTTTCATCATCTTTCTTTTGTTCTTTTAAGTAATCATCATCAATTGTTTTATCCATTTTTAAGAAATCAGGATATGCTTTTAAGTATATATCAGCATCTGCTTTATTCATACCTTTTACCATATTTTTAATTGGGTTTTTATAACCACCTGAAATTAAAGAAACGATGAAAACTATTATTGCTACTGCAACAACAGCTATACCAGCTATAATTCCTATTTTTTTGATATTATCAGATTTAGCAGTAGATGTTTTTGATGTAGTAGTTTCTTTTACTTCTTCAACTGTTTCTTCAACAACAGTTGCTTTTTCAGCTTCTGCACCATTTCCACAGTTTGGGCAAACTACTTGATTATCATCCATTTCTGCTCCGCAGTTTTCACAAAACTTACTCATAAAAAATCCTCCTTTATATTTTTGGTTTACATATATATAATAATATAAGTATATTTTAATGTCAAGAAATATAGAACAATTTTGTCGAAAATTTTGGATAGATTCTTACAATTGTAAAGAATTTACAAGAAATAGTAATGGTTGACATTAATACAAGATTTGTGATATTTTTAAAGTAATCGACATAAATTTATAGTATATTATGTAACAAAAGAGAGGAATGATTAAAAATGCAAATACAATATAATGGTAATGTATTAAATGTAGATTATGGTACAAAAATTATAGACGTTTTAAAAGATGAGGTATTAAAAAGTGGAGCAATAGCTGCAAGATTTAATAATGAAATAAAAAGTTTAAATTATGTTTTAAAAGAAGATGGGAATTTAAGCTTAATAGATATTAGTGATAAAGATGGAATTAGAGTATATAGAAAAGGTTTGCTCTTTATTATAGGAAAGGCTATTGAAGAGTTATATCCAGAAGCTAACATGGTAGTTAATTATCAGCTATCAAATTCGTTATTATGCGAATTCGACAATTTGAAAATTAATGATGAAATGATTGAACAAATAAATAAGAAAGTTGCTGAAATAGTTTCAAGAAATTTACCAATAGAAAAAAAATCAATGACAAAAGAGGATGCACAATTATTTTATCAAGAAAAGAAAACAACAAAAGGAAAATTACAATTAGAGCTAAATACAAAAAAAAGAGTAAGTTTATATTGGTGTGAAAATTATTTCAATTATTTTTATGGCATTTTACCAATATCAACAGGCGAGTTAAAAATATATGAAATAATCAAATACCACAGAGGATTTTTGGTTAGATATCCAAGTAGAAAAGAAATTAATAAATTACCAGAATTTCAAGAAAATAAAAAATTATTAGCTACATTAGACGAATATGATGTTTTACATAGAGTATTAGATGTTCCAACTGTACAAAAATTAAATGAAGTTACAAGACAGGGAAAAATAAAGGACTATATTCTATTAGATGAAGCTTTGCATGAAAAGAAAATTGCTAATATAGCTGATGACATAGTAAAAAATGACAAAATAAAAATGGTTTTAATAGCTGGTCCTTCATCATCAGGTAAAACTACTTTTGCACAAAGACTTGGAATTCAATTAAGATTAAACGGATTAAAACCAGTCACAATATCAGTTGATAATTATTTTGTTGAAAGACCTCAAAATCCAAAAGATGAAAATGGAAATTATAATTTCGAATGTTTAGAAGCAATAGATGTAAAATTATTTAATGAACATTTATTGAGATTATTAAATGGAGAAGAAGTTGAAATTCCAACATTTGACTTTGAAGTTGGAACAAAAAGATATAAAGGAAATAAATTAAAATTAGCTGATGATGAAGTGCTTGTTATTGAAGGAATTCATTGCTTAAATGATAATTTAACTCCACTAATTCCAAAAGAACAAAAATATAAAATTTATATTAGTTGTCTTACAGTTTTAAATATTGATGAACATAATAGAATTTCAACAACAGACACAAGATTAATAAGAAGAATGGTAAGAGATAGTCAATTTAGAGGATATAAAGCAATACATACATTACAAATGTGGGATTCAGTTGTTGCTGGTGAAGAAAAAAATATTTTTCCATACCAAGAAGAAGCAGATAGTATGTTTAATTCTTCATTGATTTATGAATTAGCAGTTTTAAAAGATTATGCAATGCCATTATTAGAGGAAATAGATAAAACTAATCCTGAATATTCAGAAGCTAAAAGATTACATAGAATGCTTGGATATTTTGAATCAATTCCAGCAGAGTACTTACCAAGTAATTCATTATTAAGAGAATTTGTTGGCGGAAGTATATTTAATGTTCATTAAAAAAAGACCGTCCAAAAACGTTTCAAGAAAGGAAAATTAAAATGAATAATAGCTTGTTTACAGAAATAGATGAAAGTTTTATTTGCGAAAATTGTGGAAAAAAAGTTGAAAAACTAGGGTATTCTTGTAGAAATCATTGCCCATATTGTCTTCATTCTAAACATGTTGATGTTAATCCAGGTGACAGACAAGAAGATTGTCACGGAATGCTTGAACCTGTTGGACTTGAAATTGATGGAAAAAAGGGTTATGTTATTATTTTTAAATGTAAAAAATGTGGAAAAATAAGAAGAAATAAGGCGGCAAAAGATGATGATATGGATGAAATTATAAAGTTGAGTAGTAAACATTAAAAGAAAAATTAATAATATATAAATATAGTTTATAGTGTGCTAAAAACTTAAATAAAAGTATTGAAAAAAAATCGTACATATGATATTTTTTAATTGTAAATTGTAAAAATATTTAGGAGGAAAAATATGTTGAAAAATAGAAAAGGGTTAAAATTAGTTGCACTTTTAACTATTATGTTAATGAGTATATGTGTACTAACAGGATGTCAAAAAAATGAAAATAATAAAGATAATAAAGAAAACAATGAAGCTTTGTGTGAGGAACCAATAAAAAACGCAATAGAGGGGTTAACTGAAGGAAATTCAGAAAAATTCTTAAAAGCATATCCAGATTTTATTTCAGAAACTATTAAAGATGTATATACGAATGAAAATATAGGAGTAATGCTAGAATACATGAAAGAAGAATATGGAGATGGCTTAAATGTAACATATGAAATTACTGAAAAAGAAGAAATCTCAAGTGATGATTTATCTAAAGTCGAAGAAAATTTAAAGTTACGATATGACAAAGAAATATCTATAACAAAAGGGTATGTGTTAAATGTAAATATGAACACAAAAGGTGCTGATAAAGAAGAAAAAGAAAATGAAAAATACAAAGTTTATGAAATCGACGGAAATTGGTATCTTTTAGATTAAATGTTAAAATAAAAGGAGTATACAAATGATAAGAAATGATGCTACTAAAATACTTGATTTAATAAAGAAAAATGAAGGAATTGAAGCAGAAGAAGCATTTAATTCGAATTTTGAATTCAAAAAAATAATGGATATTATATTAAGTGAATGCAGATGTAGTATAGTTGATAAAGATGGAAATTATGCTCGTTTTGGAAGTAGTACAGATATTAGAATAATAAAAATGCTGGTTCAAAGATTTCTATCAAACAGTAAAGAAATTTCACCAGAAGTTGTTTCAATGGCTTTAACAAAAGAAGGTGTAATTGGACCTTTTCAAAAAATCGGTTTTATAAAAAAATATAATGAAAATCAAGATTTATATGATATAGATATGGATGATATTTTCCCATATGAATTTCATGTTAATATGTTAAAAACAGATTTGAATTTAAGAGAAAAACTTATAACAGAAGTAATAAAACCATATGTTAAAAATATAATTTTAGATAATGAAGTTTTAATGAGTAAAAGCCCAATTAGCTCATATATTAATAAATATATTATTAGATTTTTAATTCCACCAAAAAGTGATGAAGAATTAAGAAATAATCTTAATAAGATACTGAAAGATACATTATCAAATACTAATGCTAAAGAGGAATTGATAGAAAATATTGCAAATTATATTTTTGTAAATATAATGGGAAATAAATTTTTTAAAGATGAATTAATCGACAGAACACTTGATGCTACTGAATTACAAAAGCTGGGGAAAATTTCAATTGGATTCAATAGTTTAGTTGAAAGTATGTCTTATGAAACAATACAAATGATCGAATTAAGAAATTTTCCTTATGGTGAATTTATATCAATAAAAGATACATATTATACAACAATGGCGGTTTTAGAAGCTTTATCAATGAGCTTTGATGAAATAGATGAACAAGAAGTATTAAAGCGTATAGAAAAAATTAACAGATTGTATAATATAACAAACAGGACAAAAAATCAAAATAGTTTGAAATATAGAAGTTCAGAAATATCAACAAGCAAATATGGCGAAAGTGATGAATTTGTTAAGCCAGAAAAAATAAAAGATTCATTAGAAAACTTGTGTAAGATGATTGAAGTTTTAATTAGTAAAAAGGATGAAATTGATAATGAAACTTATATAAAAGAAGTTCTAAGAATACATTATAGATTTATTAAAATTCATCCATTTGAAAGTGGAAATGGAAGAACTGCAAGGGCAATAGTTAATATACTTTTGCAATCAAAAGGTATGATAGGTATATTCAGAAAAGAAAAGAGAAAAGATTATTTAGATTATATTAAAGAAGCAAATAAAGTAATTAAGAAAAATGAGTCTAAATATTTGGCAGCACTATCTGAAAAAACAATGGAATGTATTGAAATGGAAAATGAATTTTTAAGTATAGGTGATTTACCATTTTTACTTGTAAATGGATAAAAAAGGATAAAAAGCGGAATCAAAAGTGATTCCGCTTTTTTTAGTCATTTTGTGAAAAAAGGAAAAAAGGACTATTGGACATGCTGTTATCCAGTTTTTCAATATAACTCATTACAGATTCTGTTGTTTTTCCGGATGAACTTTTTTCTATGTGCAATAAATATTCTACTGATGGAAGTTTTGAAACATACATTCCTTTGAAATTTGGAATATATAATTCAATAGGCATAAGTGCCAATTTTGTTCCTAATCTGTCTGCACACAGTTTTGTAGCTGATGTAAAGAGTGTACGGGATAATGATACGATATGTGCTTTAATGTCTGCAAATTCATTCATGTTTTCTAAGTCTCCCCATAAAAAGTTGATGGGTTTTATTTCAGCTTCTGGATTTTCTTTTTTGAATTCGTATGTGCTTACTGTTTTGTAATCAAAATTTCGAGCTCTTGTGTAAAAGACATCAACCATTGGCTTTGCAAGCCTAGCTTTTGTACGGTATTTCTTTGGCAGATCAATATCTTTATTATAAATAAAGATAGTTACATACCGTTCGTCTTCGCAGCTGTTAAGATTGAAGCTTATATCATTTTGCTTCATAGTGTCGATGAGGTTTTGTGCTAATTGTTCGTTAAAATGCTCATAAAGCTTCATTATTATTCCCCTTTCATAAAATAGGTAGTGGATGTATAATCCATCCACATATTGTGGTTTACATAGTTTATATTATATAATGTTTTTTGAATAAAGTCAATAATATTGAAATGGAAACAGTTTTTGGCAAAAAATGAATATAGTATTAAAAATATAGAAATTAAATATGTAAACCAGAAAATGAAAAAAATATAATAAAAACCTAAAAAAAACTTAAAAAATGTTGAAAAAAATTACAATATATTATAAAATCAAATTAGATGTATTTCAAAGGATAAAATCTTTGGGGGGAAATTACATGAATAGTATTGATAAAACAGTAGATGAAAAACTCTTAGTAGTTGATAAAATAGATAAATGTGTAGAAAAAAGCAAATTAAAAGCTTATGATTTTATAAAAAGAACAATAGATATTATAGTTGGAATAATAGGATGCATTCTATTAATTCCATTAACAGCAGTTGTGAAAATAATTAATACAGTAAATAAAGAAGAGGGAACAATTTTTTACGTACAAAAAAGAATTGGAAAAAATGGAAAAGAGTTCAAATTATATAAATATAGAACAATGGTAAAACAAGCAGATAGAAAGCTAAGAAAATTGTTAAAAGAAAATGAAGAATTACGTATTGAATACGAGACAAATAAAAAAATGAAAAATGATCCAAGAATAACTAAAGCTGGTAAAATACTAAGAAAAACCAGCTTAGACGAGTTTCCTCAATTTATTAATATTTTAAAAGGCGAAATGAGTTTAGTGGGAAATAGACCATATCTAATTAGAGAGAAAAAAGATATGGGAAAATATTATAAATATATAGTAAAAACAAAGCCAGGCCTTACTGGGTTGTGGCAGACTAGTGGAAGAAGCAATATTAGTTTCAAGGAAAGACTAGAAATAGAAAAAGAGTACAGTGAGAAATATTCTATGATGTTAGATTTAAAGATATTTTTTAAGTCGTTTGCAGTTGTTATATTTAAACAAGGAGCACATTGATATAGTTAAATATCATTAATTGATGGCTTAAAATTTTGTATTACTAAAAAGGAGAAAAAATGGATAAAAAAAATACATACCCTAAATATAGTGTTTTAATGTCTGTCTATTGCAAAGAGAAACCAGAGTGGCTTGATTATAGTATAGAAAGTATGATGAAACAAACTGTAATGTGTGATGAATTCTTGTTAGTAGAGGATGGACCTTTAACTGATGAATTAGAAAAAGTAATAGAAAAATATAAAACAAGATATCCAGATATTTTTAATATTGTAAAAATAGAAAAAAATGGTGGGTTGGGACCGGCTTTAAAACTTGGAGTTGAAAAGTGTAGAAATGAATTTATTGCAAGAATGGATTCAGATGATTATTCTGTTCCTGATAGAATAGAAAAACAATTTAAAGTATTTGAAAATAATCCTGATATTGATTTGGTTGGCAGCAATGTAGAAGAATTTGAAGAAGAAATTTCTAATATTACATGTCATGTTATTTTGCCAGAGAATCAGAAAGAAATATATAAATTTTCAAAAAAAAGGTGTCCATTTAGGCACCCATCATTGTTATATAAAAAAAGTGCTGTATTAAAAGCAGATAATTATCGTGATTTTTATTTATGTGAAGATTATGATTTGTATATAAGATTATTAAAAACTGGTTGTAAATGCTATAATATTCAAGAACCATTAGTATATATGAGAATTGGAAAAGATTTTTATAAAAGACGTGGTGGAATAAAATATATGAAAACAATTTTAAAATTCAAAAACGAACAATTGAGAACTGGATATTTTTCCATTTTTGATTATTTGAAAAGTACAATTCCTCATATAATAGTGTGTTTAATTCCAAATAATATTAGGGATTGGATATATAAAAATCTGCTTCGAAAGAAGGTTAAATAATGAACTTAAGTAAATTGAAAATAAAATTTAAAAATAATAAACATAGTTCTTCAATATATGCCTTTTTAAAGAAAATTTACTTTTTCTTTCAAAAAATATTCATTTTCATAATTGGCATTGTATTTAGATTTATTCCTATAAAGAATAATAAAATAGTTGTTGTAAATTACAATGGAAAAGGTTATGGAGATAATAACAAGTACATAGTTGAAGAGTTATTAAAAACTGGTAATCATTATGAAATTGTTTGGTTGATTTCAGGTACGAAAAGCAAGAATGAAATTCCAGAGCAAATAAAATGCGTAAAAAACGAAACTATTAAAGCTTTATATGAACTATCAACTGCTAAAATATGGATTGACAATACAATCAAAAGATTCAAGCCTAAAAAAAGAAAAGGTCAAGTTTATATTCAAACATGGCATGCTGGATTAGGAATGAAAAAAGTTGGAATAGATGTAAAAAATTGTGATTCAACATATCTTAAACAAACAAAAGATGATGCAAAAATTACAGATTTTGTTATTTCAAATAGTGATTATAGAAGCAAATCTTATATTAATGATTTTGGATATAAGTGTGAAATTATAAAAAATGGGTTACCAAGAAATGATATATTAATAAATAGTTGTAATGATGAACTTTTGAAAGAAAATATAAAGAAAAGACTTAATATTTCTAATGAGTACAAAATATTATTATATGCTCCTACATTTAGAAGAAATTCAACAATAGAGGTATATGATATTAATTTAATTAATGTTAAGAAGGCATTAGAAAATAAATATGGTGGAAAATGGGTGGTTTTATTAAGATTACATCCACATATATCAATGTTTAGTTCTGATTTAAAAAATAATGGAGATTTTATTGATGTAACAAATTATTCTGATTTATCAGAATTATTATTAATTACAGATTTTTTGATTAGCGATTATTCAAGCTTAATCTTTGATTTTTCTTTGACAAGAAGACCAGCTTTAATGTATGCGCCAGATTTAAATGAGTATATTGAGCAAAAGCAGTTGGCTGTTATGCCAGAAGATTTACCATATGAAATCTCGAAAAATAATCTGGAATTAAATGAGCAGATTGAAAATTTTGATGAAAATAAATATATTAAAAATCTAGAAGAATATTTTACAAAAAACGGATTGGTTGAAAGTGGAAATTCTTCAAAAATTATATGTGATAAAATATTTGAAATTGTGAGGAAGTAAAATGAAGAAATACAAATTGGGATATACACAAGGAACATTTGATTTGTTTCATGTTGGACATTTAAACATAATAAATAATGCAAAAGCATATTGCGATTATTTAGTTGTTGGAGTAAATGATGATGAACTTGTAAAGGAATATAAAAACAAAATTCCAAACGTAAATGTAGAGAACCGTGTTAAAATTGTTAATGCTATAAAAGGTGTTGACGAAGTAATAATAGCTAATACATTAGATAAAATGAAAATGCATGAACTAGTACAATTTGATGCAATATTTATTGGTGATGATTGGAAAGGAAATGAACGTTGGAAAAAAACAGAAGAAGACATGAAAAGCATTGGTGTAGATGTAGTGTATTTACCACATACTGAGGGAATATCAACATCATTATTATCAAAAAAAATAAAAGGAGTAGATTATGGACAAAATAAAGATACTTCAAATTAATGCTGGTTCTAAGAATTATGGTGGAGTTTCTGCGTTTTTATATAATTTATATAAAAATATTGATAGAGATAAATATGAATTTCATTTTTTGACTCCAAATTATTCTACTTATGGTTTGGTTAAAAATGATATATATGAATTAGGTGGGAAAATTTTCGAGTTAAAATGTGATGGTTTTTGGTTGAAAAAAAAATATGAAATTTGGAAAAAACTAAGCAAGTTTTTGAAAGAAAATCGCTATGACATTGTACATATAAATTCTGGATCATTTTTTTTTAATTTGATGGTGGCTAGCATATGTAAAAATAATAAAATTGAAAATGTTGTTGTACATTCTCATAATGGCTTTAATAAAAAGAAACCAATAAAAAATTTTTTGATAAAAACTTTTTTATTCGCATTAAACAATAAGTGTAAGCTTAAACTATCATGTTCATATTTAGCAGCAGAAAGTATGTTTACTAAAAAATCTATAAAAAATAATGAAGTTAAAATTATAAAAAATGGGATAGAAATAGATAAATTTAAATATAGTGAAGATATTAGAACAGAGTATAGAAAAAAATTTGAAGTAGATGATAAGATTGTTGTTGGAAATATAGGAAGATTTGTTGAACAAAAAAATCATATGTATTTGCTAAAAATTTTCAAGCAAATTTTAGAAATCGAATCAAATGCTATTTTAATGCTTGTTGGAGAAGGAGAACTTGAAAATAAAATAAAAACAGAAGCAAAAAAATTAGAGATAGATGATAAAATAATATTTTTAGGAAAGAGAACTGATGTTAACAATCTTTTGCAGTGTTTTGATGTGTTAGTAATGCCATCTTTATATGAAGGATTGCCAATAACTTCTATTGAAGCTCAAACTAGTGGGTTAAATTTAGTACTATCTAATTCGATAACAAATGAATTAAAAATTAATGATAATGTTTTATTTATAGATTTAAAAGAAAGTCCAAGCATATGGGCAAAAGAAATTCTTAAATTAAACGAAAAAATATATGATAGAAAAAATGCATATAACAATGTTATAAAAGCTGGTTATACAATGGAACAATCTGCTAAGTATATAGAAGAATTATATGATGAATTGATATATAAAGGGGATTATAAATGAATAAAAAAAATTTAAGAAATTTTTTGAAAGAAGACAAAAAAAATTATAATTGTGATGATTTTTTTCATTTTATATATTATTGGATGATAAATGAAAAAAAATATCAATTTTATACAGTTTTAAAAACTGTAAGAAAGTTTCAGTATTATAAAGAAAGAAATAGTATAATTGCTAAGGTTTTAAAAATTTTTTATTTAAGAAGATTTAATATTTTATCACAAAAATACAGAATTTATATAAAAAGTGATGTTGGACATAATTTAAAGATTTGGCATGAAAATATTATTATAAATAAAAGTGCTAAAATAGGTGATAATGTTCAATTACATGGAAATAATTGCATTGGTAACAATGGTAAAGATTTAGAAAAATGTCCTAAAATTGGAAATAATGTTGAAATTGGATATGGTGCAACTATTATAGGAAATATTGAAATTGCTGATGGAATAATTATAGGTGCAAATTCTTTAGTAAATAAATCTTTTTTAGAGTCTAACGTAATTATTGCTGGTAATCCTGCAAACATTATAAAAAAGAGGTGATATTGTGATCATATATTTACTGGAATTATTTTTGGGAATTATAATTTGTAATTATATTCAATCAAAAACAACAAAAGATGTGAAAAAAAAATGTGGATTAGTTGCATTAATAGCACTTATATCGTTTGTGGGTGGATTTAGAGCTTTAAATATTGGAACTGATATTGGAGTATATGGAAAAAAATATTTTGATTTAGCAATAACACATAATAGCTTTTTTGAGTACGTAGACATATTTTCATATGCTGAACCTGGTTATTTATTTTTAAATTTTCTAGTTTCACGTTTTACCAACAATATAAGTGTTTTTTTATTAATATTGCAGTTATTGTGTAATGCACTTGTTATAAGCACATTATATCATTATAAAGACAAATGTCCGTTATGGATGTCATATACGGTTTATTTTTGCGTATTTTATGGATTAACATTCAATATTATGAGACAAAGTTGTGCTTTGTCAATTATATTTTTTGCAATAAGATTTTTGCAAGAAAAAAAATGGATAAAATATGCTATTTCAATTGCTTTAGCTTTTACTTTTCATTCTACAGCACTAATAGCTGGAATTCTAATATTTTTAATTTATATGATTTGCCAAACTAAAAGTAAAATGAAAACTTATATAATATTTATAATAATAAGCGGTGCAATTTTTTCTTTAATATTTATTAAAGATGTAATACCTGTGTTGTACAATTTTGGTATAATTAATGAAAGAATTTATAATTATATGTTTACATTTTTAAATGAAACAATTGATATTTCATGGGGAGAAACAATATTCAAATTAATTTTTATATTTTTTGCATTTTTACCTTTAAAAAAATATAAAGACAAGTTTGAATTAAATTATTTCCTTATTGTAAGTATGATAATTGATTTTATATTATTCCAATCTAAAATAATAATTGCATATGCACACAGATTTTCTTTTTATTTTGGATATATGAATATTTTATTAATTCCGCAATGTTTTGGAGCTATGAATATTAAGCTAAAAGGAATAAATATTAATAAGGTTGTTTTTTTATTAACATGTTTAATGTACTTTATATATAAATTTGTAATAGCAGGAAACAGTCAAATTTATCCATATCAATTTATTTTTTAGGAGGCATAATCAGATGAGTGATTTAATAAGTGTGATTATTCCAATATATAATGCAGAAAAATATATAAAAAACTGTATAGAAAGCGTTTGCAAGCAAACATATAGAAATTTAGAAATATTATGTATAAATGACGGATCAAGTGATAATTCTTTAAGTGTATTGAAAGAGCTTAATGATTCTAGAATCAATATAATTACAAAGCAAAATAGTGGTGTATCAGATACAAGAAATTACGGTATTAATATATCTAATGGAAAATATGTAACATTTCTTGATGCTGATGATTTTTTAGATGAAAATTATATTGAAGTAATGTATAATGCATTAAAAAAAACAAATTCTGAATTAGCTGTATCAGGATATAAAGAAATCTGTAATGGTAAAACAATAAAAAAATCAATTTTTGAAAATAAAATAGAAAATAATTTTGATATAACATATCCGAGTCATTTAAACTATTATTTAGCTACTTTTGAATTCAATCCATGTTGGAAACAATTAATTAAAAAAGATTTGCTGATAGATAATAAAGTGTTATTTGATAAAGAGGTAAAATATGGAGAAGATTTTTTGTTTTCGATTCAATGTTATAAATATTCGAAAAAAACTACGTATGTAAAGAATTATGGATATAATTATTTTAAAAATAACGATAGTGTTATGAATAATATAAAAATTGATGCTTTATTGAAATATGCAAAAGACAATAAATCAATACATGAATATATCTTAGGTAATTTTGAATTAAATCATCAATATGAACAGCTTTTAATTAAAAAGACATTAAGAATATATTATGGTATAGAATATAAAATTGTTAAAAGTGGAGTAAATTACAAAACATTTAAAAAATATACAGAAGATATAAGAAAAATATATTTAGATGAATTGAAAAAAAATAAAATAAATGGTAATATAAATGAAAACTTAAATTATTGCCTTTTGAAATATAAATTATATTTAGTTTTTTATCTAATAAAGAAAATAAAATAAGGAAAATGAAGAAATGAAAAAAATATTTTTAAAAGCCTATTTAAATAATAATTTAGGAGACGATTTGTTTGTAGATATTATTACTAAACGTTATAAAAATGATAGGTTTTATTTGTTAACTTATAAAAAGATAGATGCAAAATTCAACAGAAATGTAAAAATACGTAATTGGAGACTTAATAAACTATTAAATAGAGTAATAAAAGTTATTACGTTAAACAAAACTAATTTAGAAAGATTATATATGAAAAAATGTGATGCTACTGTATTAATTGGCGGTAGCATGTTTATTGAGAAAAAACATAAAAAAATAAACCTAAATTCTAAAAAAAGTAACTTTTTTGTATTAGGAACAAATTTTGGACCATTTGAAAGTGAAGAATTTAAAAATTATTATGATAAAATATTCAGTATGGCTCAAGATGTATGTTTTAGAGATAAATATTCATATGATTTATTTTCTAATTTAGATAATGTAAGATATACATATGATATAGTGTTTGGCTTAAAATTAAAAGATGTAGAAATGCAAGAAGAAAAAAATGTTATTATTTCTGTTATAGATTGCAACAAAAAATGTGAACCAAAAAATAAAGAAAAATATGAAAAATTAATAGTAGATTTGATTAACAAATTCTATGATTTGCAATATAATATTACTTTAATGTCTTTTTGTAAAAATGAAGGCGATGAAAATGCAATAGAAAGTATTTTTGATAAAATACCAAACAACAATGTAAAGAAAACTGTAAAACAATATAATTATAATGGAAATATTGAAGAAGCATTGAACGTATTACAAAAGTCAAGTATAATAGTAGGAAGTAGATTTCATGCAAATATTTTGGGAATGTTAATGGATAAAACAATATTGCCTATTGCATATAGTGATAAAACAATACATACATTAAACGATATTGGATATAAAGGAAAAGTTATTGATATTAGAAAACTTGATCAATTTAATGTTAATAACCTAACAGAAAATGATTTGACATATAAATTAAATATAGATAAAATAAGAAAAGAAGCTGAAAAACATTTTGAAAAGTTAGATAAATTTTTAAAATAATAGAAAAGTAGGAGAAAACATGGCAAAAAGTAGAACAGAAAATGCTATAAGAAACGTTAAAACTGGATTTATTGTTCAGTTGATAAATAAAATAATGGCATTTGTGGTAAGAACAATTTTTATAAGATGTTTAAATAGTGAATATTTGGGTGTTAATGGACTATTTACTAATGTTTTAACAGTATTATCTTTTGCGGAACTAGGAATTGGTACTGCTATAATTTTTAGTATGTATAAGCCTGTTGCAGAAAACGATACAGAGAAAATAAAAAGCTATATGGCTTTATATAAAAAATCTTATAATATCATTGGTGTTACTGTTTTTTTACTAGGACTATTAGTAATACCATTTATGGGTATACTTGTAAAAAATACACCATCAATTAAAGAGAACATAAATCTAATATATTTATTATTCTTATTTAATACATCTGTTTCATATTTTTACACTTATAAAAAATCAATAATTATCGCATATCAAAAGCAGAGTGTAATAAATAATATCGATAGTGTGTTTTACATAATAAAGAGTATTTTAGAAATTATATTTTTATTATGTACTAAAAACTTTATAGTGTATTTAGTAATACAAATAGGAGGAACATTAATTGAAAATATTTATATAGCTCGTAAATCTGAGAAAATGTACCCTTATTTGAAAGATAAAAATGTAAAAAAACTAAATGAAGAAGAAAGCAAAAACGTTTTTAAGAATGTTAAATCCTTAGTAATATACAAGTTTGGTGGAGTTATTATGAATGGCACAGACAACATTTTGATTTCTGCACTTATTAACGTGTCAACTGTTGGAATTGTTTCAAATTATAATTTGATAATAAATTCAATAAAATCAATTATTGTATCTGCTTTAAACGGGGTTACCGCAAGTGTTGGTAACTTAAATGCAACTGGAAATAAAAAGCAAAAAGAAGATATATATTATAATTTGACATTTGTATATTTTATAGTGTATTCATTTTGTGCAATAGCATTTATAGTTTTGTTAAATCCATTTATAAAAATGTGGTTAGGACAAGATTATGTATTAAATTTAAGTATCTCAATAGCTTTAGCAATAAATTTCTTTGTAGAAGGAATGAGGCAAACAGGTTATATTTATAGAACAACATTAGGATTGTTTCAAAAAGCTCAGAGTACGCCATATATTGGAGCTATAACTAATATTGTGTTATCTATAATTTTATGCAAATTATGGGGACTTGTAGGTATATTTATTGCTACAAGTGTTTCACAACTTGTTTCATATAGTTGGATAGACATTTTTTTAATATATAAGTATGAATTAAAAAAATCTCCAAAAATGTTTATTAAAAAATATATTATATATTTTGTAGTATTTACAATTGAATTAATATTATCATTAGCGATATGTACTTTGATAAAATATAATGGACTTATAGGATTAATTTTAAAAGGTATAGTAGCTGTTATAATACCAAATGTGTTAAATATAATAATTTATAGAAAGACTGATGAATTTAAAACAATAAAAGAAAAAGTTTTTGATTCAGGGCTAAAAAAACTATTTAATAAAAAAAATTTAGTGTAAATGTTTAATAGAACATAGGGGGAAATCTAACATGGAAAATATTGATTTAAAGGATATAAAAAACATTATTATCGAAAAAAGATTTGTTTTTATTTCGATAATACTAATTGCACTTGTTGCAGGAACTGCATTTACAATATTTACAAAGCCATTATATGAGTCCAGTGCTGTAATTCAAGTTGATAAAAATGAATCATCTTTAACACAATTCATAAAAAATAATGATATTTATGCAGATGCGGCAAAAGATTTAGGGGTTGAAACGAATTTTATTAAAGAAAATACATCAATAACATATACATCTGCCACTAAAACAATTAACATTACAGTAAAAAAAGAGAATAAAACTGATTCAAAACGCATTGCTGATAAACTTTCAGAAATAATAGAAAGAAAAGTCGAAAAGACATATGGGATAAGTGCGAAAGTAATACAAAGTGCTGTTGAAAGCAACAAACCAACAAACGTAAATTATAAGAAAAATTTATTATTTGCTTTTACCATTATTGTGTTTGCAAGTGGTATATATATATTAACAATTTTATTAATGAAGTCTAGATTGGTGAATAAAGCAGAAAATTTGGAAGAAATTTGCACTATATTAGGAGAATTACCAAATACAGAAAATAAAGAAAATGAAGCAATTATTAATGATGCAAAAGAACCAATTACGAATGAATTGTTAAGAAAAATGATTACAAATATTAGTTTAAACAAGAACATTTCAAATATTAAAACACTTTTAATTACAAGTGCTAACAAAAATGAAGGTAAAAGCTTTATAGCTTCAAATCTTGCAGTGTGTTATGCTGAACTTGGGAAAAAGGTTTTAATAGTAGATACAGATATTATAGAAGGAAAATTAAACGATATCTTTAATGTAGATAATGTAAAAGGATTTACTGGTTTATTAATAGAGTCATCTAAAAATAATATAAGTAAATCAATTATAGAAGCATCAATATTAGAAACTCAATATAGTAATTTACATATAATACCATCAGGGCGAATTGAAAACATAGATTCTTATAAATTATTAATGACAGGAAATTTAAATAATTTGATAAATGAATTAAAAACTATGTATGATATGGTTATATTTGATAGTGTTAGTGCATTAGATTTAAATGATTCAATAATTGTATCTAATAGCTGTGATGCAACAGTTATAGTTGCAGAATATGATAAAACTAAAATTGAAAATGTTGAAAAAATAAAGAAAAATATAGAAAAAGTTGGAGGATCAATTTTAGGCATTATAATTAATAAAACACCAAATATTTCTAACAGTAAACCTTTAATGGAACAGTTAAAGAAAAAAATTTACTCAATTAATAAAGAAAAATAAAATTACGAAATTGTATATAAAATGTAGTATACATGTTGAAAAATACAATATATTGTGGTATCATTATGCCATAATTGTATTAATTATAAAATAAATAAAAAAGGAGAGAAAAAAATGAAAAAGAAAATTGTATCAGTACTATTAATTATGTCTTTTATATTAGTATTAGTACCAAAAACATCTTCAGCTGCAACTATAAACACATCATGTTATAGCTTTACAGTACCTAACAAATATGAGGCAGGATATGAAAATGTAACTGAAACATCAGTATTTAAATCATATCATTATTCTGCTAGTAATTTATCTAGAAGTACATCTATTACATTTGGGTCATATAAAACTAGTTATCCATCAAAATATACTCAAACAGATGTAGACACTAGAGTTAATTCAATAAAAAAATCATATCAAAATGACGATAGTTACACATTAAAAAGTGTTAGTGGAAGTTTAGTAGAACTAAATGGTGTAAAAGGTTATAAAATAACAGAACAAATAAAAAGTAAATCAACAGGAAAGGTATATGCATATGTTGATTATACATTAGGTAGTGATCATTATAATACATATATTTCAGTTAGTGCAGCACCAGAATTTATAAATTCTACAGAATATAAGAACATAATTAATTCTTTCAAAATGAAAGATACAGTAACAAAAAGCAAAGGTATTCCATATACTGACGTAGCTTCAAGTGCATGGTATTATAATGCAGTAAAATATGTATATGAAAAGAATTTAGTTAATGGATATAACGATTACACATATGCACCATATGATAAATTATCAAGAGCAATGCTAGTAACAATATTATGGAGAAAAGAAGGATCTCCTAAATATACTTCAAATAAATTCTCTGATGTTAAATCAAAAGACTGGTATTATCAAGCAGTAAATTGGGCAGCATCAAAAGGAATTGTAAGTGGATATAAAACAGGAAAATTTGGACCAAAAGATAACATAACTAGAGAACAATTAGCTGCAATATTGATGAATTATGCAAAATATAAAGGAAAAAATACTAGTGCAAGAGCTAATACAAGTAAATTTAAAGATTTTAGCAAAACAGGAAAATATTTTAAAGATGCAGTATCATGGTGTGTAGCTAAAAAAATAATAAGCGGAAAAGAAAATGGAACAAAAGTAGATCCAAAAGGAAATGCTACAAGAGCAGAGGCTGCTTCAATGATTATGTCATATTGCCAAAATGTAAAATAAAAAAAAATCTATGCACCTTGTTGCATAGATTTTTTTTATTGTATAATTAAGCAGTAGAAAAAAATTAATAAAATAACAAGGAAAAATAAAGATAAGTAATTAGGAGTAAGATATGTCAAATAAAGAAAAAAAGAAAGGAATTAAAAATCTTAAATTTGGATATTTATATAGTTTAATCTGTGGTATTATCGTAATTATATGTATGACATTATCAAGTAATTTTCAATATGCCAAAAAAGTGACTTTTGAATTGGATAATTGGATAATATTTTTATGCGGAATTGCTTTTTATGTTTTAGTATTCTTAATTTCTAAAGTTACCCAAAAAATTACACCGAAAAAACTAAATATTATTATGCTAATTGTATCTTGTTTATTCGCAGTACTTTTATTTTTTGTTGCGAGAAGTTATAGTTTTACAACAGATTGGGATGTACGTAAAATATTAAAAAATGCTGAAATGATAGCCTTGGGAAACAAAGACAGATTAGAAAATAAATATTATTCGATTTATCCCAATAATATATTGTTAACACAATTGTTTTCTGTTGCCTACAAGATAGCGGATATAACAAAAATAGGAGAGGGATATGATTATTTATTAGCATATCAATGTGCTTTATATGCATTTACGGGATATTTTGTTTATAAAATTTGTACATGTATACATAATGATAATAATATGCCTATAATGGTATGGTTAATATATATAATATTAATTGGATTTTCACCTTGGGTTATTATACCATATTCAGATGCAACAGCTTTGTTTATAGTTACACTAATTGCATATTGCTACTCAAAATTATTTCAAATACCAAATGGAAAAAAGAAAAAAATATATTTTAGCATGATGATCTTTTTTTCTATATTAGGATATTATATTAAACCTCAAATTGTAATTTTTTTAATAGCTGTTTGTATTGTTTTTATTTTTACAAGGAAAAAAGAAATTATGAATATAAAGAATATCAAAAACATAAAAAAATACAAGGATTTTATAGCGATTTTATTCATAACGATAGTAATTACTGTTTCATCAATTAATATTATAAAAGGAATGAGCGGAATTAATATAGACAAAGAAAAAAAATTTGGAATATCGCATTTTTTGATGATGGGATGGAATACTGACTATGGAGGAGTGTATGCTGACGAGGATATTTGGTTTTCGAAATCATTTGATGCGAACACCGAAAGAAGGAAGGCTAATATAGAAACGTTTAAATCAAGAATAAAAGAAATGGGAGTAAGTGGAGTAAAAAATTTAGCAATTAGAAAAACACTTACAAATTATAATGATGGTACATTTGCTTTTGGACAAGAAGGAGAATTCTTTTTAAAGGAATATAAAACAGGAAACAAGAATTTCAGAAAATTGTTTAACAATATATATAAACCTAGTGGAAAATATTATAGTACTTTTCAGTTAGTTATGCAAATTGTATGGATGGGAACTTTAATTTTTAATATTTTGGCAATTAATAGAGAAAATGATGAGAAAATATATACTATGCAATTAAGCATTATAGGTTTAACAATATTTGAAACTATGTTCGAAGCAAGAGCAAGATATTTATTTGCATATGTACCAATATATATAATTCTTGCTTCTACTGGATTTAACAATATATATGTATTAGTAAAAAAAGCAATAAGGGGGAAAAATAAAAATGAAAGTTTCACTTGTAATACCAATGTACTATGAAGAACAAGTGGTAAATGAGTGCTATAAAAGAGTAAAAAATGTTTTAAATAGTATAGAGAATTATGAACATGAAATTATATTTATAAACGATGGAAGTAAAGATGGGACTATGAAGTTATTAGAAAAAATTGCTTTAGAGGATAAAAATGTCAAAGTTATATCTTTTTCAAGAAATTTTGGACATCAAGCAGCTGTTACGGCTGGTTTAAAAGAAACAACTGGGGATGCAGTTGTAATAATTGATGCTGATTTGCAAGATCCACCAGAATTAATTCCAGATATGCTAAAATTGTGGGAAGAAGGAAATGATGTTATATATGGAAAAAGAAAAAATAGAAAAGGAGAGTCTGCATTTAAACTTTTAACTGCAAAAATGTTTTATAAAACTTTAAATGCACTATCTGATGTTGATATTCCTGAAGATACAGGGGATTTCAGGTTAGTTGACAGAAGAGTTGTTGAAACTATAAATAATATGCCGGAACATAATAAATTTTTAAGAGGTCTATTTAGTTGGGTCGGGTATAAACAGTATGGATATGAATATGAGCGTCAAGAACGATTTGCTGGCAAAACTAAGTATCCATTAAAGAAAATGCTGAAATTAGCATCAAATGGAATAATAAGTTTTTCAGTAAAACCGTTGAAATTGGTAAGTATATTAGGATTCATAGCCATCTGTATATCAGCTATTATACTAGTATATGCTTTGATATCATATGTATTTAAATTGAATGATTTGTCTGCTGGTTGGACTTCACTAATGGTGGCTATTACATTTTTTACTGGTATTCAATTGCTATCATTATGGATTATTTCTGAGTACATTGGAAAAATATACGATGATGTCAAAGGAAGACCGCAATATTTGATTGATAAAAAAATTAATATAAAATAGGATATTTAGACAGATATCCTATTTTATTATATTTTTATTAAAAATATTGTAAAAATATTAATAAAATGATTAAATATAATTAGAATTTTATATTATAGGGAATTAATTAAATGAAAAAAACGAGATTTTTAAAAATTATTATATTAATATTGATTATTTCAATTGCAGTATTAGCAATAATATTTGCATATAAAAAAGAAAAAATATCAAGTTACGGAGGTATAGAAGTAACTGCCAGCACTCTTATATCAGAAGATAAAGGTGATGCTGCTTTTAATAATGTAATTGAATTACAAAAATATATAGATCAAGTTTCAAACTCTGGAGGAGGTATTGTACATATTCCGAAAGGAACTTACTATTTTAAAGTTGATCCAACAAATAAAGAAAAAAATTGGGCTACAACAGGGCATAATTGTCATTATGCAATTTGGTGCAGAAATAATGTTCTTATTGAAGGCGAAGGAATAGATGAAACAATACTAAAACCATATGGGATATATCCACATGGATTAAATATGTTTCACTATACAACTGTTTTTAATTGGGTTCCCCCGGTATATTTAAGGAATGCAGATTTTAAGAATTTTACAATAAATAGTGATGAAGAACAATATATTAATCCGCAAAGTTCAGATTATAAAGCAATGGGAAAAGGTTTTATGCTTGCACCAATAAAAGACTGTGATTGGGAAAATGTGAAAGTAATGAATACTGATGGAACAGGATTTGGAGTTGATCTTCCAATTAACTGTACAATAAGTAATTGTATTGCAATTGGTTGTGGAAAAGCAGCAACAGAAAAAGATGTGGGGGCTTCTGGATTTGGAATAGGAACAGGATATACTAATGATGAATCTATGGTTTTAGATAAATGTATATCAATAAACAATAAAAAATATGGATATTTCTTTGAAAATCAAACAAGATTTGGTAGATTTAAAAAACAACCTTCACAAGCAAGCACATCTGAAGGATTTGTTGTAATAAATTGTGAAGCAGAAGGAAATTTATATGACTTTGGAGGTGCTAGAGCAAATGATGTAGTTTATGAAAATTGTATTTCAAAAGGAACTCCAAGAGCATCAACAATTTTTTTCGAGAAACATTGTTTTAACATATATCTTACAGGAATAAACAAAGAGAAAACAGATAGCATTGATAAAAATGCTAAATTAAATAATGGAGATTCACTATCAATTTTGTTTAATTATGCTGGAATGCCAGGAAAAGTAGTAAAATGGTCTAATGCTGAAGTCGCTAAAAAGCTTAAATCTAAATATTCAAATATACGAGAAAGTGATGTGTATTTTGATGCATTTGAGTGGGCTGCAGATTTTGGAATAATTGATTCAAATAATATTACAGAATTTAAAATAGAAAATTTATGCTCAAGAGGACAGTTTATTACAATGTTATGGAGATATGCTGGAAAAACAGAAGCTCAAGTTTTAAATGACTTTACGGATGTAAAAGAAGATGATTTATATAAGTCAGCAGTTGATTGGGGTGTATCAAAGAAAATTATAAAAACAGATGCAAAATATTTTAAACCAGATGAGCTAATAACAAAGGGAGAAGCTTATGAAATTTTAGAGAATTATAATAATTCTAAGAATACAACTTTTTCTATAAAATATTACTTACTAGGAGGAAAAACAGAAATTCAAAATCCAACTACATATACTTCTGGTACAGATTCCTTTACTCTATGTAATCCTACAAAAGAGGGATATATATTTGCTGGTTGGACAGGAAGTATAGAAGGTGAATATAATACTAATTATGTTCCTAAAGAAAATGTTAGTATTTCAAAAGATGATACAGGAAATAAAGTGTATACAGCAAATTGGATACCTATTTTATAATTTATATAATAGTGTATATGACAAAACTCTGTTGACACTTGTATAAAAAAAATGATAATATAAGGCTAGAAGTCGAAGAAAATATTTTGATTAAAGGGATGAATTACATGAAATTTATAAAGAAATATACATACACAATTTTAAAGCATTTGTGCGTTTTATTAACACTAACATTTATATATACTGCAAGTTTGGGGATAACATATACATTTCCGAAAAAAAACATTACAAAAAATATAAAAAGTTCAGTTAGAATATTAAAAAAAGAAGGGGAAGGATATTCATCATTTTTCACTATTCCAAAACTAGTAAGGGCAACAAAATATGATAATTTTACAGATTCAAAATTGTTAAATGTTGCTTTAGATAAAGAAGAGAATGCTTCAATTATGGAAAAAATAGTCAAAAATGCATATTATCAATCATCTTCATCAAAACAAATAACTAATTTAGATCAAGCATTAAAAGAAGATACAAAAGTTAATTCTGAATATATTAGGTATTGGTTTGGTTCTGAAACAGTAATTAAATTTTTATTAATATTTACAGATTTAGCAGGAATTAGATATATTAATATAATGCTACTATCTTTGTTGTTTATATATGTATTATATTTAATATCAAAGAAAATAGAAACTAAATACGCTGTTGCCTATGCAATATCAATTCTTTTAATGAATTTTTGGATTATTCCTATGTCATTGCAATATGCTCCAGTTATGTATATTACTTTGATTGCAACAATTGCTGTAATAGCACTATATAATAGTAAATACAAAGAAAAATTGCCGTATTTATTTTTTATAATTGGCTCATGTACTGCATTTTTTGATTTGCTAACATATCCATTAATCACTTTAGGCTATCCAGTAATAATATTAATATTATTAAAGAGCAAATATGAAGAAAATAATAACATAAGAGAAACGATATTTTATTGGGGAAAATTAGCAATAATATGGGGAATAGCATACGGAATAACTTATGTTACTAAGTGGGCACTTGCTTCAGCCGTATATGGACAAGATTATTTTACAAAATCATTTGAACAACTATTTTTTAGAATGGATATGGATGGTGCAGAAAAATATAGCAAAAAAGATGTTATATATAGAAATTTAAAGTGCTATTTCCATTTATATAATTGCATATTACTTGGTATTGCAGCAATATGCAGTTTGCCAATGATTATAAAGAAATTTGATAAAACTAAATTAAAATTAATTACAATTTTGCCACTACTAGCATGTTCAATTGCTCCATATATATGGTATGTAGTTTTAGCAAATCATTCATACATTCACTGCTGGATGACTTATAGAATTCAAGGAATTACTGTATTTGGAATTTTATCAATAATTCTTTCAGCTGTAAATATGGAAAAAAATAAGAAATTATTACCAAAATAAAAGATTAGCTGTTTTAGTAAATTTTTGTATAAATGTAAATAAAAAGATAGGAGTATAGAGGTAAAGAAATGAACAAAAAAATAGCAGTATTAATACCATGTTATAACGAAAGTAAAACAATTGAGAAAGTTGTAAAGGATTATAGAGCAGCATTACCAGAAGCTGACATATATGTATATGATAATAATTCAAAAGACGGAACAGATGAAATTGCAAAAAAAGCAGGAGCAATTGTAAGATATGAAACTAAACAAGGAAAAGGGAATGTAATAAGAACAATGTTTAGAGATATAGACGCAGACTGTTATCTTATGATAGATGGTGATGATACTTATCCTGCGGAAAATGCAAGAGAAATGTGTAATTATGTATTAAATGATAATGTTGATATGGTAATAGGAGATAGATTATCATCAACATACTTCAAAGAAAATAAAAGACCTTTCCATAATTTTGGAAATAAAATAGTTAGAGGATTGATAAACAAAATATTTAAGAATAACATTAAAGATATAATGACTGGGTATAGAGCATTTAGTTATAAATTTGCAAAAACATTTCCAGTACTTTCAAAAGGTTTTGAAATAGAAACAGAAATGTCTATACATGCTGTAGATAAAAATTTTACATTAAAAGAAATACCTGTTCAATACAGAGATAGACCAACAGGAAGTGTTTCTAAGTTGAATACATTTAAAGATGGTGCAAGGGTTTTAAAAACAATAGCAACTTTATTTAAAGAATATAGACCAAGCTTGTTTTTTAACACTATTTCCATATTGTTTTATCTTTTAGCAATAGCATTTGCAATTCCAGTATTTTCAGAATATTTCAAAACAGGGTTAGTACCAAGATTTCCTACATTAATAGCATCTGGTTTTTCAATAGTTGTTGGTTTATTATTAAATGTTACAAGTTTAATATTACAAGTTATTGTAAAAAAACATAGACAATTATTTGAAATACAAGTAAATCAAATATGTATTTTGAAAAGAAAAAATGAAAATACTAACTAAAAAGTATATAAATTTATTAAGAAAAAAAGAAAGGGGAAAAATATGAAAAAGAAATTTATTTTAAGTATGTTTACCTTAATTGCAATTTGCTTCATTTATTTTGCAGTTAATAATAATGTAAAAGCTGCAACATATTATAATGATGAAATTTATTATAATGAAATGTGGGATGGAAATATTCAAGTTGTGGCAGCAGGAAAATACATAGAAAATGCTACTATACCATCAAAGATAAACGGAAAAACAGTAACAGAAATAAGTGATTTTACTGATTGTAAATATTTGAAAAAAGTAACAATACCAAATACTGTAAAAAATATTAGTAGTTATACATTTTCTGGATGTACATCATTAACTAGTATTAACATTCCAAGTAGTGTTACCTCAATAGAAGGTGCTACATTTAAAGATTGTTCTGCATTAAAAAGTATTACTTTACCAAATTCAATTACAGAAATAGGATGGGATGCTTTTAGAGGTTGTAAATCTTTAACAAGTTTTACAATACCAAGTAAAGTAGATTCAATTCAATCTGGAACTTTTGAAGATTGTTCTTCACTAAATAATATTAAAATACCAACAAGTGTTAAAAGAATAGAAGGAAGTGCTTTTATGAATTGTACTTCATTAACTTCTATTACAATTCCATCAAGTGTTACATATTTAGATGGTGGATGGGCTTCAGGTATATTTGGTGGTTGTACATCATTAAAAACAGCTAATATTGAGGCAAAATGTGATACTATTCCTGATGCATTATTTAAAGATTGCAAAGCATTGACTAATGTAAAATTTTCAAATACATTTGTAAATACAGGAAGCTATGTTTTTTCAGGATGTACAGCATTAAAAACAATAAATTTACCAACAAAACTAAAATCAATTAGTTCTGAAATGTTTAAAGATTGTACAAGCCTTGTAACTGTAAATATGCCAGATACAATAGAAACAGTAGGTTATTCTGCATTTGAAAATTGTACAAGTTTAACCAGCATAAATCTTCCAGTAAGAAGTATAGATGGTGGATGGGCATCAGGTGCATTTTTAAATTGTAAAAATTTAAAAACCGTATATTTTAACAAAAAGTTACAAGAGATAGAAGAATATACATTTAAAGAAGTTCCAGCGTCAACACTAACAATTTACGGATATGCAGGAACAGCTGCAAAATCATTTGCAAACACAAATGGATATAAATATGTTGAATGTACACCTGTTTCATCTATAAAAATTTCTGGAAACAGAGCAGTAATTATGACTAAAAGTATTACATTAACTGCAAATATTTCGCCAGCAACAGCATATAATAAAAAAGTAAAATGGACTTCTAGTAATGAAAAAATTGCAACAGTTGACTATTATTCTGGAAAAGTAACAGGTAAAAAACCAGGAACTGTTACAATAAAAGCACAAGCAATTGACGGTACAGGAAAATCTGCATCATATACAGTAACTGTTAAAGCATCAGATTTACCTTTTAAAGATGTTAAAATAACAGATTGGTTTTATAGTTCTGTAAAATATGTATATCAAAAAGGAATGGTAAAAGGACTTGATTCAACACATTATGGACCATATGATAAACTATCAAGAGGAATGTTAGTAACAATTTTATGGAGAATGGAAGGAGAACCAAAAACTTCATTAAATAAATTCCCAGATGTTAAATCAAATAAATGGTATTATACTGCAGTAAACTGGGCTGCTTCTAAAGGAATAGTAAATGGATATAAAACTGGAAAATTTGGTCCAAATGATAATATAACAAGAGAACAATTAGCAGCTATATTAATGAATTATGCAAAATATAAAGGAAAAAATACAACTGCAAGAGCTAACACAAGTAGCTTTAAGGATTACAATAAAATTTCAAGTGTATTTAAAGATGCAGTATCATGGTGTGTAGCAAATAAAATAATAAGCGGAAAAGAGAATGGAACAAAAGTAGATCCAAAAGGAAATGCTACAAGAGCAGAGGCAGCAGCTATGCTTATGTCTTATTGCCAAAATGTAAAATAAAATATTTAAAATAAGATATCTAAAAGATATCTTATTTTTTTATAAAAATATTGTAATCATATTAAAAGTATAATAGAATAAAAACATATAAAAACGGAAGAGGAGGAAAAATATGAAAAAGAAAATTTTAATAATTTTACCAATTTTTATTTTTGCATTAATAATTTTAGTTAAAACACCCACTTATGCTACAACTTATGATAGAGATTATGTTGAATATACTCTACCAAATCAATACGAAGTTGTAAACAATGAGGAATATCCTGGAGATTTCTACACACAATATCATTATGTTTCACAAAGTGGATATTATAACGAAGCATCGATGAGTTGTGGTCAATGGAGCGAAGGATTTACTCCACCAACTGAAGAAGATATACAATGGCAAAAAGAAAGCGTAGGATATTCATATCAAGGTTCAGAAGATGTTGTAACTTTAAATGATGATGTGACCGGAGAAATGATAGAAGTAAATGGTGTTCCAGGATACAAAGTAACATATACAACAACAGAAAATAGTGGTCAGGTATTTTCTCATGGAATTTTTGTTTTAATATCTGATTATTCATCATGCTGGTTTTCGGTACAAGGACCAGATAACTATGTATTTACAAAAGAAGTTGAAGATATGGTTAATTCTATAAAAATTAAGGATACTGTTTTAAAATCAAAAGGAATACCATTCACAGATGTATCAAAAACTTCATGGTATTTTAGTGCAGTAAAAGATATGTATGACAATAATATAATTTCTGGATTAAACAAATATACATTTGGACCAAATGAAAAATTAACAAGAGGAATGATAGTAACAATTCTTTGGAGAATGGAAGGAAGCCCAGCAAATGATGGAAAATCTAGATTTACAGATGTAGATTCAAAAGCATGGTATGGACAAGCAGTAAAATGGGCATCAGCAAACAAAATTGTAAATGGATATAGTGGTACAACAAAATTTGGACCAAAAGATAATATATTAAGACAAGATTTAGCAGGAGTTTTAAGAAATTATGCTAAATACAAAGGAAAAAATGTAAATGTAACAGCAGATTTAACTGAATTTAAAGATTATAAGCAAATAAGTAATTACGCAAAAGCATCAATGGAATGGGCAGTAGGAAAAAAAGTAATAACTGGAAATTCAAAAACAAAAACATTAGCTCCAAAAGGAAACGCAACAAGAGCAGAAGCAGCTTCTATGATAAAAAAATACCGTGACAATATAGGTTTATAGAATAGAAAAGATATCTTGAAATATAGATATCTTTTTTTTTATATTGTAAAATAATAACAACTATAATAAAATAAATTTATAAAAACAAAAAGGAGGAAAAGATGAAAAAGAAAATTTTTTTTACTATATGCTTTGTATTTATATTATTAATAATAGGACAGAAAAATTGCTTTGCAAAAAATGTAAGTTGGAAAAATGCCAGCTATTATGTACCAGATGGTGGGGAAATTGTATATGGTCAAGATGATAACAATATGCATAGTTTATATTATAGATATTATAAGCCAGATACTATAGAATATAACGATATAGGTGTACATATATATGAATATCCAGGATATATATACCAAAAAAAAGATGTAGATAATAGAATACAGGACTTAAAAAGTTCCTACAATAATGAAAATTGTGAATTATTAAAAATATCAGGTGATTTATGTGAGATAAATGGCGTTGTTGGTTATAAGATAAATTGTAGCTATAGAATTAAAGATTTAAACTATGTTAAAAATGTATACTTATTGGAAATGGCAAGTGATAATTATATGTTTTATCTATCAGTGGAAACATCATCAGGTTGTCTTTCAAAAGAACAGGCAGAGAAAATTATCAATTCAATAAAAATAAAAGATACAGTTTTAATTGCTAAAGGAATACCATTCACAGATGTATCAAAAAGCTCGTGGTATTTTAGTGCAGTAAAAGACATGTATGACAATAGTATAATTTCTGGATTAAATAATTATACGTTTGGACCATATGAAAAACTAACAAGAGGAATGATAGTAACAATACTTTGGAGAATGGAAGGAAGTCCAGCAAATGACGGAAAGTCAATATTTACAGATGTTAATTCAAAGTCATGGTATGCTCAAGCAATAAAATGGGCAGCAGATAATAAAATAGTAAGTGGATATACAGGAACAACAAAATTTGGACCAAAAGATGATATAAAAAGACAAGATTTAGCAGGAATTTTAAGAAATTATGCAAAATATAAAGGCAAAAATATAAATGCAACAACTGATTTAACAAAATATAGTGACTATAATCAAATAAGCAATTATGCAAAAGCATCAATGGAATGGGCAGTAAGCAAAGGAGTAATAACAGGAAATACCAAAACAAAAACATTAAATCCAAAAGGAACAGCAACAAGAGCAGAAGCGGCTTCTATGATACAAAAATATTGCAATAAAGTTGGTAGATAAAATAATAAGAAATAGGGTACTTAATATGTACCCTATTTTTAATAATTTCAAAAAACATTTGGATTCCTATTGAAGCTGAATAGTATTAAAGTAGATTTGAAAATAATATAAGAAATAAAAATTTGAAAAAGTGTTGTCAAAAATAACATAAATATTGACAACACTTTTTCTTTGCTATAAAATTTATATGAATAGCCATAAATAAGTACAAAAGAGAAAAGAGGTGGAATTGTGTGAACCAAAATGAAAAATGTACAGTCTAATATATGTATTGCAATATGATACAAAATTTTATAAAGAGAAAGGTGATTAAAAATGAAGAAAAAAATTATTTCAAGTTTAATTCTATTAGTTTTATTATGTATAGGAGCAAACAGTTGTTATGCAAATTCAGTAGATTCAACTAGAACTTCAAGTGGTATTTTTCAATATGAAGTTAATGGAGGAAATGTTACTATAACTGGATTTATTAATGAAAATGATGTTGCAACCGTTGAAATTCCTGATACAATACAAGGAATGCCTGTAACTTCAATAAAAACACATGCTTTTTATAATATTGATTCTATATATAGTGTTCATATTCCTTCGAGTGTTAAATCTATACAAAAGTGGGCATTTGCAAATTGTCAAAATTTGATATCTGTTAGTTTTGGAAACAGAAATGATGAACCTACGAATACGATGGATTGTTATATAGCTGGATATGCTTTTACACTATGTGATAGACTAGAGGAATTATGTATTTGTCAAAATATATCTATTTTTTCTGATTATGATGCAGGAAATAGGTATACTCCAGAAATTTTAGGATTGGATCATCTAAAAAAAATACGTGGACATAAGGGCAGTTGGGCAGAAAAATATGCAAAAAAATATAATATATCTTTTAAACCAATTATTAATTTTAATGATGTAAATTATACAAGTTGGTATTACAAAGCTGTAAAATTTACATTTGATAACGGACTAATAAAAGGTCTTGATAGTACACATTTTGGTCCATATCAAAAGTTATCAAGAGCAATGTTAGTAACAATAATATGGAGAATGGAAGGAGAACCACAAACAAGCTCAGATAGATTTCCAGATGTTAAATCAGGTGACTGGTATTTCCAAGCTGTAAATTGGGCAGAATCAAATGGAATAGTAAATGGATATCAAACAGGAAAATTTGGACCAAAAGATGATATAACAAGAGAACAATTAGCTGCAATTTTGATGAATTATGCAAGATATAAAGGAATAGATTTAGACGCAAGAGGAAATACAGACAAATTTAGCGATTTTGATAGCACAGGAAAATATTTTAAAGATGCAGTATCATGGTGTGTTGCAAATAAAATAATAAGCGGAAAAGAAAATGGAACAAAAATTGATCCAAAAGGAAATGCAACAAGAGCAGAAGTTGCTGCTATGATTCAAAACTATATTAAAGCATTTAATAGCTTCTATGGATATGATATATAGTTGAAATATTTACATAAAAACACAATAAATCAATGCAAAATATTGCATTGATTTTCTTTTTATTATATAATTATTAATAGATATAATAGAAGAAGATAGAAAGGAAATGAAAAATATGAATATAAGAAAGAAAGTTTTAATTGTAAGCATTATATCTTTTGTAATAATGTTATTATGTATATGCAATGATTGTTATGCGAAATCATATGAAAAGGACGGTTATGGTTATGATGAAAATTCTGAAATGGAATATAAAATTTTAAATGATGGAACAGCAGCTGTAACTTGGTGTAATAAGATAAAAAGTACAGATACTTTAAATGTTCCAGCAACTGTTAATGGTAGAAAAGTAACCCAAATAGGAGAGGGTTTTTCAGCTTATCACGGATACGAGTATGCAAAAAATATAAAAAAAGTAATCTTGCCAAATACCATAAAAGAAATTGGAAATTATGGCTTTAGTGATTGTGTTGAGTTAAAAGAAATTAATATTCCTAAAAGTGTTGAAAAAATTGGTGAAGGAGCTTTTTATGATAATAGAGCATTAAAGACGATAGACTTAAGTAATGTTAAAATTATTTCTACACATGCGTTTTATGGGTGCTCGGGATTAACTGATGTTAAGTTGAGTAAAGTTGAAAGTATTGGAGATGGGGCATTTTTATGGTGTAGTTCGTTAAAAGATGTACAGTTAGTTTCAAGCACTATAAAAGAAATAGGACCGGAAGTCTTTAGTTATTGTTCTGAATTAGAAAAAATCAATATTCCTAAAAGTGTTGAAAAAATTGGTGAATCGGCTTTTCTTCATAATAAATCATTAAAAATAATAGATTTAAGCAATGTTAAAATTATTTCTAGATATGCGTTTAATGATTGTTCTAGCTTAACTGTTGTTAAGTTGGGTAAAGTTGAAAGTATTGGAGATTATGCATTTTGGTATTGCAAAAGTCTAGAAAAAATATATTTATCACCTTCAATTAATGTTCTTGATACAGATTGGATAATGTTTGACGGTGAACCAACTACATTAACTTCAGGAGAACAATTAAGACACGCAGCAGCAGAAAATATAACAATATATGGAATTGAAGGATCTTCAGCTGAAAAATATGCCGAAGCTAAGAAAATAAATTTTGTTCCAATAGTCTTTTTGGATGTATTTGAAGAAGATTGGTTCTATGATTCTGTGATGCTTTCATATCATTATGGTTTTATAAAAGGTATTGACAAGACTCATTATGCACCTAAAGATAAATTGACAAGAGGAATGCTAGTAACAATATTATGGAGAATGGAAGGAGAACCTAAAACAAATTCAAATAAATTTCCAGATGTAAAATCAAGTGATTGGTATTATCAAGCAGTAAACTGGGCAGCATCAAAAGGAATAGTACATGGATATCAAACAGGAAAGTTTGGACCAAAAGATAATATAACAAGAGAACAATTAGCGGCAATATTGATGAATTATGCAAAATTTAGAGGAAAAGATGTAAGTGCAAGAGCAAATAATTTAAGCAAGTTCAGTGATTTTAATAAAACATCAAGTGTTTTTAAAGATGCAGTATCATGGTGTGTAGCAAATAAAATAATAAGTGGAAAAGAAAATGGAACAAAAATAGATCCAAAAGGAACAGCCACAAGAGCAGAAGCAGCAGCAATGCTTATATCATGGTTAAATGTAAATTAACCTTAATAAATCAATGCAAATTATTGCATTGATTTATTTTTTGTTATATAATTTTAGTAAATAATTATAGAAAAAAGGAAGAAAAATGAAGAAAAAAATTTTTATAGGTATAACAATAATTTTAACAATGCTAATAATAGCAGGAACTAAATCATTTGCATTAACAATAGTTTTAGATCCAGGTCATGGTGGAACAGATGGAGGTGCCACAGCCACAAACGGAGAACGTGAAAAAGATTTGACAATGAAAGTAGCCAATTATCTAAAAGAATATTTAGAACCATATGATGTAGATGTATATTTAACACATACAAGTGCAAATGATACAATGGATGTATTTGCACGAGGAATGTTTATACGTAATAAAAAAGCTGATTTAGGAGTTAGTTTGCATTTTAATAGTGCACCTACTTCAAATTTAAATGGAGTGGAAGTTTTTGTAACTAATGATAAATCACTTCCTAAATATAATAAAAATAGTACTGAATTAGCTAATAAAATTATTAGTAATATAACTGCTTTAGGAATTAGTAATAGAGGAGTAAAAACAAGACTTAGTACAGGTGATAGTACAGATGTGTATTCAGATGGAACCATCTCAGATTATTATGGAGTAATAAGATATAGTATGAGAGGTTGTAAAATTGATTGGGGAAAAATAACACCAGCAGGTGCGAAACCAGCAAATGTACAAAATGGAGAAGGAGTGCCAACAATTTTAATTGAACACTGTTTTTTGATTGGCAGTGATTATAAATATATTAATTCTGATTCTAAGCTTAAAAAATTAGCAGAAGCTGATGGAAAAGCAATTGTTGACTATTATAAAATTCCATTAAAAAAGATAAGAGAAAAATTAGAACCATTTGATGATGTTTATGTTGATGATTGGTATGCAAAATGTGTAAAATACGTTTATGACAATAATATGATAAAAGGTTATAATGAAACAAAATTTGCACCAAAAGATAAATTATCAAGAGCAATGCTAGTAACAATATTATGGAGAATGGAAGGTTCACCAAAAACAAATTTAAATAAATTTCCAGATGTAAATGCAGAAAATTGGTATTATCAAGCAGTAAATTGGGCTGCGTCAAAAAGAATAATACATGGATATCAAACTGGAAACTTTGGGCCAAAAGATAATATAACAAGGGAACAATTGGCGGCAATATTAATGAATTATGCAAAATATAAAGGAAAGAATGTATCAGCAAGAGCAAATGTAAACCAATTTAATGATTTCAATAAAACATCAAGTGCATTTAAAGATGCAGTTTCATGGTGTGTAGCAAATAAAATAATAAGCGGTAAAGAAAATGGAACGAAAGTTGATTCAAAGGGAACAGCTTCAAGAGCTGAAGCAGCATCAATGCTTATGTCATATTGTTTAAATGTAAAATAATAAAAAGGATGTGGTTTTTATATGAAAAAGAAAATTGTAAAAATAGCAATACCATTTTTATTTATACTAATGATAGTTTTATTAGGAAACAAAGTACAAGCAGCAAGCTTAGAAAAAACAAGCGTAGATTTATATGTTATAGATAGTGACCAAAAAGAGGCATATAATATTGATATTCCTAGCAATTTATTAAAAACATATCAAATAAAAGTAAACGGAACTAATGAAACACCAAAATATACAGTTACCGAAGGAACATCTTATATTAAAGTTAGTAATACCGGACTAATAGAACCTGCAACTTCAAATGTTTATAATATTTCGACAGGAACAAGCAGTAATAGATATATTACAGGAACATCTAAAATTAATGTTATACTTTCTAATCAGACATTACAATTAACAGTTAATGTAAAAAGTTATCCTGAGTATTATGCACAAAAACAAGCTGAAAAATGGGTAAAAGAGAATATTACATCTAGTATGACTAATTATGAAAAATTAGATAAAATAACTGCACACGTTGCTCATGATTACGGTTATAGTTATAAATATTCAAGCTGGGTATCTATGATACTTGCAGAAGAAGGAGATTGTTGGGCAAGTACAAGTACAATAATTAAATTATGTGATTTAGTTGGTATAAAAGCAAAAGCTCGACCAGCTTCAAGAGATTCTGGTGCAGGAAGTGGTCACGAGAATGCTGTTGCATTAATTGATGGAGTTGTATATGAATGTGAAGCTGGATACTATGAAGATAAACCAAGATATTATTATGTAAGAAAGAAAGATCCTCCATATACATATTATATTGGTTCAGATAATAATGTAACAATAACTCAATATGATGGATTTGATGAGAATGTAGTTGTTCCATCAACAATTAATGGACATACAGTTACAACAATAGGTGATTCAGCATTTACGTACGCTGTAACAAGACCTAAAAAAGTAACTTTACCAAACACAATTACAACAATTAAAAATAGTGCATTTGGAGGATGTGGAGGTATTTCTGTAAATATTCCAAGTAGTGTAACTACAATAGATGGAGCACCTTTCCCAAGTTGTGGTAATGCAACAATAGATTTAAGTAAAAACAAAAATTTTATTATAGAAAATAATGTGCTTTATAATAAAGATAAGACTCAATTAATTGAGGTTTTAGATACATACAATTCAGAAAGCTTTACTGTTCCAAGTACAGTAAAAACAATTGGTAATAATGCATTTTATTGGAATGATACAATAAAAAATGTAGTACTACCAAATGGGGTAGAAACAATTGGAAAAGAAGCATTTTATTATTCTAAAATAACAGGAATTACAATTCCAAGCACTGTAAAAAGTATAGGTAAAAACGCATTTGGTTTAGCCTATTCACTAACATCAGTAATTATAGAAAATGGAATAACTACATTACCAGAAGGTTTATTTATTCGTTGTAGTAAATTGCAAACAATACAAATTCCAAAATCTGTTACATCTATTGGAAAAGATGCATTAGCAAGTACATCAAGCAATTTAAAAATATATGGAACATCAGGATCATATGCTCAAACATATGCTAAAGATAACAGTATTACTTTTGTTGCTGGAACAGCAAATGAAATAATTAAAGATATGATTACTATACAAAATGGAGAGACCATTAGGTATACAGGAAAATTAATTAAACCAAAGGTTACAATAAATTTTGCTGGGAAGAATTTAACACAGGGAACAGATTTTACAGTTACATATGATAATAATTCAATAAATGTTGGAACATATGATGTAACTGTTAAAGGTAAAGGAAATTATAAAGGTGAAGTTAGTGTTTCATACAATATAAGAAATGCAGTAACAGAATTCGATTTTACATGTAGTAATACATATGTTGGAACAGCATTAAAACCTGTAGTTACAAAGAACAATACACCATATGAACCAAGATTTTATTATAATAAAGTTGGAGAAAGTTATTATACATCTATTGCTCCAAGTGAAATTGGGGAATATATTGTAAGAGGCTATATTTCTGGAAATAATTACGAATATAAATCTGTTGAAAAAAAGGTAAAAATCACAAAGTCAGATTTGCCATTTGTCGACATCGGAATGAATAATTGGTTTCATGATCCAGTAAAATATGTATATCAAAAACGACTTATGACAGGACTTGATTCAACACATTTTGGACCATATAAAGAATTATCAAGAGGAATGTTGGTAACGATATTATGGAGAATGGAAGGAGAACCAAAGACTTCTTTAAATAAATTTTCAGATGTGAAATCTGGTGATTGGTATTTTACAGCGGTAAATTGGGCAGCTTCAAAAGGAATAGTACATGGATACAATACAGGTAAATTTGGACCAAAAGATAATATAACAAGAGAACAGTTGGCAGCAATATTGATGAATTATGCAAAATATAAAGGAAAGAATGTCTCATCAAGAGCTAATACAAGCAAATTTACTGATTTCAATAAAACATCAAGTGTATTTAAAGATGCAGTTTCATGGTGTATAGCAAATAAAATAATAAGTGGAAAAGAAAACGGAACAAGAATTGATCCAAAAGGAACTGCTACAAGAGCAGAAGCGGCTTCAATGATTATGAAATATTGTTTGAATGTAAAATAGATTTAATGAAGTATATAAATCCAAAAATATAAGGAGTAAAAAATGAAAAAAAATAAAAAAATATGTTTGATTTCTTCATCAGGAGGCCATTTTGAACAATTGATGATGTTAAGAAAGCTGAATGAAAATTATAGTACATTTGTTGTTACTGAAAAAACAAAATATAATAAAGTTGACAAAAAAATTCAATATTTGGTTTCACAGGTTAATAGAAAAGAAATCTTGTTTTTTTTAAAAATGATATTGATATTTTGTCAATCTCTATCTATATATGTAAAAGAGAGACCAGATGTAATAATAAGCACTGGAGTATTAGCTTCAATCCCAATGATGATAATTGGGCATATATGTGGGAAAAAAGTAATTTATATAGAATCATTTGCAAAAATTAATAGTCCTACTATGACAGGAAATTTTATATATAAAAGAAAAATAGCAGATCAATTTTATGTGCAATGGGAACCAATGTTGGAATTTTATCCTAATGCTATTTACAAAGGAGGGATTTATTAATGATATTGGTGACAGTAGGGTCTCAAAAATTTCAGTTTAATAGATTATTAAAAAAAATAGATGAATTGATTGAAGAAGGAACTATAAAAGAAAATGTATATGCTCAAACAGGCGTAAGTGATTACAAACCAAGAAATTATGAATTTGTTGATTATATGTCTCAAGATGAATTTTCTAACAAAATTGAACAGGCAGATTTAATAATAACACACGCAGGGACAGGGGTCATAGTAAATTCATTAAAAAAATTAAAGAAAGTTATTGCTGTGCCAAGATTGGCCAAATATGGAGAACATGTTGATGATCATCAAATTCAATTAATAGATGAATTTACAGAATTAAATTTTATAGAACCAGTATATGAAATTGAAGAATTGGGTGATGCAATAAAGACTGCAAGAAAAAAAGAATATAATACATACGTTTCTAACACAGAGAATGTAATTCAAGAAATAATAAAATTTATAGATAACAATTAAGGGGTAAATATGAAAGAAATCATAAGAAAAATATATTATGCGATAATAAAAAGAATGCCAGCTAAATGGGTTATAAATATAGAAAATTTTAAAACATATAAGAGGTTTTTAAATGAGTCAAATCCTGAATATTTTGGAGAAAAAATTCAATGGTTAAAACTATATGGAAATTTAGAAAAATATTCAGATTATGTTGATAAATATGTTGTTAGAGATTATATAAAGCAAACAATAGGCGAAGAGTATTTAATTCCATTAATAGGGGTATATAGTAATTCAAGTGAAATTGATTATTCAAAATTGCCAGAAAAATTTGTGTTAAAAATAAATAATGGTTCAGGATTTAATATTATCGTAAAAGATAAAGATAAATTGAATATTAAAAAAACAAATAAAAAATTGGATAAATGGATGTCAAACAAATATTATAAGATAAAAAAGGAAAATCAATATAAAAATGTAAAAAATAAAATAATTTGTGAGGAATTCATAAATGATAAACAAGGGCAACTATTGGATTATAAATTCTTCTGCTTTGATGGGAAACCGGAATTTGTCAAAATAGACTTTGATAGGTTTACTGATCACAAAGTTAATTTTTATGATATGAAATGGAATAAAATTGATTTAAGAGAATTTGGATATGATAATTATAATGGTAATGTAGAGAAACCTGCAAATTTTGAAGAAATGATTTATATTGTAGAAAAATTAGCTGCTCAATTTAATTTTATTAGAGTTGATTTATACAATGTTGATGGTAAAATTTATTTCGGAGAATTAACTTTTACTCCTGCAAGCGGTAGACATGCTTTTTTACCTCTTGAAATGGATAAAAAAATAGCTGAAGGGATTAAAATATAATATGGAAAAATTAAAGGTTTTAATGGTAGGTCCTGCAAGAAATGTAAAAGGTGGAATGACAACAGTTGTTGATCAATATTATGAATATGGCTTAGATAAAGCAGTAGATTTAAAATATATAGAAACAGTAAATGATAAAAATTCTGTTTGCAAATTTTTAAAAATGATTGTAGGATATATAAAATTTAGATTAAATATAAAAAAATATGATGTAGTTCATATTCACATGGCATCAAGATTAAGTACTTTTAGAAAAGCAAAGTATGTAAAAATTGCAAAGAAATATAACAAAAGAATAATTGTACATATTCATGGAGCAGAATATCGTAAATTTTATAGTGAATGTAATGATTCAAAAAAAGAATATATATGTAAAACTTTAAAGCTAGCAGATAAAATTATTGTTTTGTCTGAAGAGTGGAAAGAATTCTTTTCAGAATTAGTAGATTCTTCTAAAATAGAAATAATATATAATGCAGTTGTTGTTCCAAAAGATTTTTCAAAGGATGTAAATACATTAAAATTTCTTTTTTTAGGAAGATTGGGACATAGAAAGGGAATTTATGATTTAATAGAATTAATCGACAGATTAAGAAAAAAATATAGAGATATACAGTTATATGTTGGTGGAGATGGAGAAGTAGACAAAGTTAAGAAAATTATAAAAGAAAAACAATTAGATGAAAATATACATTACATTGGTTGGATATCAGGAAATGAAAAAGAAAAATTTTTAAAAGAGTGTTCTTTCTACATTTTGCCATCGTACAATGAAGGAATGCCAATGTCATTAATAGAAGGAATGGCATATAAAAATATTGCTATTTCTACAAATGTTGGTGGAATTCCGCAGGTAATACAAAACGAAGAGAATGGAATAATTGTTGAACCAGGTGACATAGAAAAAATGAAATTATACATAGAAAAGATTTTAAGTGATGAGAAAATGAGAATAAAACTTTCAATCAATGCTAGAAATACAGTAGAAGAAAAATTTAATATCAATAGAAATATTCAAAAATTACTTGATTTATACAAATAAATGTTAAAGATGAAAGGAATAAAAAATGAAGAAAATAGGTTTAAGCGTTTGTTATGATACAAAAAATTTTGGTAGTCAATTGCAGGTTTTGGCGACGATAAAAAAAATAGAAGAATTAGGATATGAAACAGAAATTATACGATATAAAAAGAAATTATCGATTACTTTTTTTAAGCAAACTCTTCCAAGATTTTTTAATCCATATTTTATAAAAAGTAAAATGAAGGGAATAAAAAAGAAAAAAGCTTTTAAAGAACATCAGGACATTTATGAAAATATAAAAATAAGAAATAAAAGATTTCAAGAATTTGCTAGGGCTAATTTTACAAAATTATCAAAAGAGTATATGGGATGGGATGGCTTAAAGAAAGAAGCTTCTGTAGCATACGATGCTTTTTTATGTGGTAGTGACCAATTATGGCTTCCAAGTAATCTAGGTAGTCATTTTTATACTCTTGAATTTGCGCCAAAAAATAAGCAAAAAATATCGTATGCAACAAGTTTTGGAGTTGGACAAATACCATGGTATCAAAAAAATGGAACAAAAAAATATTTAAATAGATTAGATTCTATAAGTACGAGAGAAATTAAAGGTGCGGAAATAATAAAAGGACTTACAAATAGAGATGCAAAAGTTGTGTGTGATCCTACTTTATTATTCAATTGTGAAGAATGGAAAAATATAATTGCTGATTTTAACGTAATTAATAATAAATATTTATTTTGTTATTTCTTAGGTTCAAATGAGGAACATAGAAAGATTGTAAATGAATTTGCTAAACGTAAAAACTTAAAAATTGTTACAATTCCCTTTTTAGATAATTATGTAGAAATAGATAATGAGTTTGGAGATATTAAATTATATGATGTTGATACAAATGATTTTGTTAATTTAATTAGAAATGCGGAATATGTAATAACAGATTCTTTTCATGGAACTGTATTTTCAATCATAAATCATAAAAAATTCATGATATTTAATAGATTTGCATCAACAAGTAAGGATTCAAGAAATTCAAGGATAGAAAGTTTATGCAAAATGCTAGAAATAGAGGACAGAAGGTATAATGATGATATTAATAAAATTGAGCAAGATATTAATTATGAATCAGTAGAAAAGCTTCTAAATAATTTTAGAACGGAATCTATAAAGTATTTGGAGGAATCATTAAAAAAAGTTGATTAATTATATGCAAAAGGAGAAATTTTTTAGATGATAGAAATACAAGATAAAATCGAATGTTGTGGATGCACAGCATGTGCAAATATTTGCCCCAAAAAAGCAATTAGTATGGTAGAAGATGAAGAGGGATTTAAGTATCCAAAAATTGATAAGAAAAAATGCATAGATTGCGGATTATGTGATAAGATTTGCCCTATAAAAAACCAAAAGGACGAAACAAATATAAAGCAGGATGCATATATTGTGAGAACAAAAAAATATGAAGTATTGAAAAAAAGCACATCTGGTGGATTTTTTACGCCACTATCAGAGTATGTTTTAGAGCAAAATGGTGTTGTTTATGGAGTAGCATATGACAATGATATGAATATTGTACATATGGAAATAAGTGATAAGACTGACATACAAAAACTGATTGGGTCAAAATATATACAAAGTGATTTAAATGATATATTTTTAAAAGTTAAAATAAAACTCGAAAATGGAAAATTAGTCCTATTTTCTGGAACCCCATGTCAAGTGTATGGATTAAAAAGCTTTCTTAGAAAAGAATATGATAATTTAATTACTATGGATTTAGTATGTCATGGAGTTCCAAGTAAAAAGTTATGGAACAGTTATAAGTTTTATCAAGAAAAGAAATATAAATCTAAGATAAAACAGGCATTTTTTAGAAATAAAACATATGGTTATCACAGTGCAACAATGAGACTTGTTTTTGAAAACGGAAAACAGTATGACGGAAGTGCATTAGTTGATTTTATGTTAAAACCTTTTTTTGCTGGAATTGCATTAAGAGAATCATGTTATGATTGTAAATTTAAAACTAAAAATCATTCAACAGATTTCACTGTATTTGATAGTTGGCATGTAAGCGAAATTGTAAAGGACTTGAATGATGATGATAAAGGATATACAAATGTAATGGTAAATACCAAAAAAGCAGCTGATATTTTAGAATTGATAAAAGATAAAATATATTTTTATAAGGTTGATAAAGAAAAAATTATAAAGTTAGACGGGAAAATGGTAGAAGCTAGTGAAATTCCCCATAAAAACAGAAAGGATTTTTATAAATCAATAGATGATGTGGGGATAGAAAAGACAATAAAAAAATATATTCCAGTTAAAATAAAAGAAAAAATCTGGGAAAAGTTAAAAAAATATATTTATAAAATTGGATTATTAAAAAAAATAAAAAATATAAAGAAAAGGATGAAAAGTAAGAGGTAAAATGAAAAGGATTAATTGGAAAGTTGTTTTTTCAATTGCAGTTATATACTTTTTTGCATTTGAAAGAGTATTAGTCGAACGTTCGAATGTTTTTTCATATGCAGATGAAATATTTGCAATTGTAGTTATAATGTGGATATTGTTCAAATTAGTGGTTAAAAAAATGAAAATTAATGATGAAGATAAAATGTTTTTTTTAACTTGGACAGGTGTGTTAATACTTGGTGTAATAGGAAATATTGCATCTAGACTAATTAATAATGTTTATTATATTTTTATAGATGCATTATCAATGGTTAAAGTATGGTTGGCATATTATGCAATTATGTTTTCAAACAAGGATGAAAAGTTTTATGGTTCAATAATAAAAAATTCTGCGAGAATTGCAAGAGGACTGGTTATAGTTATGTTTGCTTGCTTAATTTTATCACAATTTATAAATATAGGAATGTCAGCTTCAATAAGGCATGGTATAGCATCTTATAAATTTATTTTTAATGTACCAGGAAATTACAGTAAATTATTTTATTTTATTGTTCCGTTATTAACAGCAGATTTATTTTATAAAAAAACTAACTACAAAAAAATTATCATACTAATAAGTTTAATAACATGGGTTGCAACAATGAGATCAAGAGCGTTTGCATTTGTTGCAATATATATCTTTATGTATATTGCTTTTTTGGTATTAAAACCTAAGTTTAATAAAAAAGAAAAAAAAGGAAAAATACCTTTATTGTATGTCATTCCAGTTATTGTAATTGCTCTTGTTATTTGCTGGAATCAGATAATATTTTATTTTACAAATCCTACACAAGCACGTTCTGTATTACTAAGATATAGTATTGTTACTGCAGCAGATTATTATCCTATAGGAGCTGGATTTGGTACATTTGGCTCAGATATAGCAGCAAAGAATTATTCTGAATTATACAAAAAATATGAATTTAACAAATACTATGGAATGAGAGAAAATAATACCGCATATTTAAATGATAACTATTGGCCAATGATTATTGCACAATTTGGAATTAAGGGTGCTATTATGGTTGCATTTGCATTATATGTCTTTACCAAAAAGAACATAAGTTATACTAAAACAAATCAATATTTTTATATAAGTTCTATTTGTGCTAATGGATTTTTAATTTTATCAAGTGTAGCATCAAAAAGTTATTGCGAATTTAGTTCAATTTGCGTGTTTATGCTAATAGGTTTGTTAGCAAAATATGAAAAAAAAAGACAACAAAAATTAGTAGCAAAAGAGGAAAGTTATGAAAAAGAATAGTATAAAGACGAATTTAATTTATAATATGATATATCAAGTTTTGATGTTATTGATACCTTTAATTACAACACCCTATATATCAAGGGTTATTGGGGCAAATGGAGTAGGAATATATTCTTATCATAATTCAATTGCATTATATTTTTCTTATTTTGCAATGTTAGGAATATTAAACTATGGAAATAGGACTATTGCCAAGGTTCGAGATGATGAAGATGAAAAGAACAAAAAATTTACAAGTATTTATATACTTCAGATTTTAACAACTATTTTTATATTGGCATTATACATTATTTATTCGATGTTTTTTGTAAATACAGATAGAACTGTTTCTATAATTATGACGTTATATGTTTCTGCTTCCTTATTTGATGTAAGCTGGTTGTTTTTTGGATTGGAAGAATTTAAAATTACATCGATTAGACAAATAATAATAAGAATTGTAACATTAATTTTAATTTTTGTATTTATAAATCAAGGTACTGATTTAAATAAATATGTTTTAATAATGAGTGCAAGCAATTTATTTTCTGCATTAAGTTTATGGTTATTGACATGGAAAAGAGTCAAATTAAAAAGAGTAAGTTTTAATGATGTAAAAAAACACTTCATGCCTTGTTTAGTATTGTTTATTCCAATTATAGCAACAAGCATTTATAGACAGATGGACAAAATAATGGTTGGAATGTTTTGTAATATGACGGAAGTTGGATATTATGAGAGTGCAGAAAAATTAATCACAATATCTCTAGGAATCGTTGCTGCATTTTCGGCTGTTATAATGCCAAAAATATCAAATTTAATAGAGAACAAAAAAGATAAAGAAGCTAAAGATTTATTTAATATTTCCATGAAATTTGCAATGTTTATAGGGATAGCCATAGCATTTGGAATTTCAAGTATATCAAATGAATTTGTTCCATTATTTTTTGGCGACGGCTATACTCCAAGCATATTATTATCAATAGTATTATCAATTAGTGTACCATTTATTTCGTGGGCTTGTATTGTAAGAACGTTATATCTTATCCCACATGAAAAAGACAAAATCTATGTTAAATCAATTGTTTTAGGAGCTATATTAAATGTTGTTTGTAATTTGATTTTTATTCCTAGGATAGGTACAATGGGTGCAGTAGTTGGAACTTTGGTGGCTGAATCAAGTGTTGCAATATATCAGACTATAAAATCAAAAAAATATTTAGAAATAAAAAAATACATAAAAGATGATGTTGTGTTTATGCTTTCAGGTATTATAATGAGTGTTGCTGTAAGATTTATAGCAAAAATATTTAATGATGGAACAGTAAAAACTCTTATAATTGAAATTCTTGTTGGAGCGATTGTATATTGTTTATTAACAGGTATATATTTTATTATAAATAAAGATGAAAGCTTTTTAAAAATATTGAAGTTTAATAAAAAAAATAAAAAGGAAGATGAGCTCAAATGAAAATTGCAGTAGCTGGGACAGGTTATGTAGGATTATCTTTAGCAACTTTATTAAGTCAAAAACATGAAGTTGTTGCACTAGATATAATCCCTGAAAAAGTTGAAATGATTAATAATAGAGTTTCACCAATAAAAGATGAATATATAGAAAAATTTTTTGAAACAAAAAAATTGAATTTAAGAGCAACGTTAGATTATGAAGATGCTTTTGATGGTGCAGAATATATAATAATAAGTACTCCGACTAATTATGATGATGAAAAGAATTTCTTTGATACATCAAGTGTTGAGGATATAATAAAGAAAGTGATTGATATGAAATCAAATGCAACTATAGTTGTAAAATCTACAATTCCAGTAGGATTTATTATGAGTATAAAAGAAAAGTATAAAATAGGTAATATTATGTTTTCACCGGAATTTTTGAGGGAAGGAAAGGCTCTTTATGATAATTTATATCCATCAAGGATCATAGTTGGTGATAAAAATGAAAAAGCACACATTTTTGCGGAATTGTTAAAAGATTGCTCACTAAAAGAAAATGTTGATATCTTATACATGGATTGCACGGAAGCAGAAGCAGTAAAATTATTTGCAAATACGTATCTTGCGTTAAGAGTTGCATTTTTCAATGAATTAGATACATATGCAATTATCAAAGGACTTTCAACCAAAGATATCATAAAAGGTGTTTGCCTAGATCAAAGAATAGGCGAACATTATAATAATCCTTCATTTGGATATGGAGGTTATTGTCTACCAAAAGACACTAAACAATTATTAGCTAATTATAAAGATGTTCCACAGAATTTAATAGAGGCAATTGTAAAATCTAATAAAACAAGAAAAGATTTTATATCTAACGAAGTCATAAATTGTAATCCAGAAGTGGTAGGAATTTATCGTTTAACTATGAAATCTGGTTCAGATAATTATAGAGCAAGTGCTATACAGGACATTATCAAAAATTTAAAAGAAAATAAACGAAAGGTTATAATATATGAACCAACATTAAAGAATGAAAAATTTTATGATTGTGAAGTAGAAAATGATTTAGCAATTTTTAAACAAAAAAGCAGTATTATTATGGCTAATAGAATTGATGAAAATATAAAAGATGTCAAAGAAAAGATATATACTCGAGATATTTATGAAAGAGATTAAAAATTAATTTAAAATCAATTACGGAAAGGTCAAGGTGATATTGGTAATGAAAAGCAAAAAAAATGTAATTAAAGTTTTTTGTGTGATTACTGTTTTAATTATAGGAGCTATTGTTTTAATAAATATTTTAAAAGATAAACAATCTGCAAATACTGGTACAGAAAGTTCAAATTTTCAAATTAAAGAAAATACAGTAGTAAGCAATAATCAAGAAAATGAATCAGATGAAAGTGATAAAGTGGATATTATTGATGTAAATTCAAAATCAAGACCATATGCAATAGTAATTAATAACACACCAATAGCGGTTAAGGTTCAAACAGGATTAAATAAAGCTTATATAGTATATGAAATTCCAACAGAAGGTTTTACTTCAAGATTAATGGCATTATTTAAAGATATTCCAGAAGATTTAACTGTTGGAACAATAAGAAGTGCAAGACATAATTTTATTGATTATGCATTAGAATCAGATGCAATTTTTGTGCATTTTGGATGGAGCGGAGTAGCTGAAAAGCAAGAAAAATCTGGGGTTATAGACTACATTAATGGATTGTTTGATACGCCATTTTGGAGAAATAATCCTGAAAACCTACCTAGTGAACACACAGCATATACTTCTATAAATAAATTAAAACAAACTATTCAAGCAAAGAATTATAGAACAGAATTAAAAGATGATAATTTAATTAGTTTATTAAAATATGCATCAGATGAAGTAGATTTATCTAAGGAAGCAAATGCAGAAGAAGCAAATCAGATTGTTATTCCTTATGGAGATGCACCTAATATCACATCATTTATTTATGATAAAGACAATAAAGTATATTACAGACAAGAAAATGGAAATACTTGTGTTGATTACAATACAAAAGAAAAAGTAAATACAAAAAATATTATAGTTCAAAAGATTACATATGAAGGAATAAAAAATAGCAAATATTTGAACTTACATACAACTGGTACAGGAAAAGGGTATTATATTACTAATGGATATGCTGTACCAATAACATGGAAAAAAGCAAAAAGAAATGAAAAAACAAGATATTATTATAGTAATGGAAAAGAAATTAAAGTAAATGATGGACGAACATATATTGAAATCCAAACGGATAAAAAGGAATTAACGATTAAATAGCAAATTGGAGGATTTAACATGAAAAAAGCATTAATAAGTATTCTATTACTAACTATGGCAGTAGGATGGATGTATATTATTTATAAACTTTCAGATATGAATACTCAAAAATCAAATGGAAAGAGTACAGATATAATAGCTTTATTTATTGAAGATACTTTAGATGTTACAAATGAATATGGAATAACACATTCTCGCCCATCTGATTCAAAACTTGCCAAAGCATCTCAATTAATAAATGCACCATTACGTAAGGTAATGCATGCTTCAGTATATTTAGCACTTTCTTTTATTATAATATTATTTGTGAACATTTTATTAAGCAATAAACATTATTGGATAGCATTAATAATAACAATAGTATTATGTGTAAGTTTTGCAATAACAGATGAATATCATCAAACTTTTGTAAGTGGAAGAACAGGACAGCCTTTAGATGTATGCATAGATTCGGCAGGAAGTTTAATAGGGGCAGGAATTTATACAACATATTATATTGTTTATAAAAATGGATATAAAAAAGCAGAAAAAGAATTTGAGGCTGAAGAAGTGAAAAGAAGAATGAAAATAAAATAAAAATAGTATTTTTTTACTTTACAACAATCTAAAATTAGGTTAAAATAAAAAAGACATCATATGGTCAGAGGTTTATAGGTGAAATCCATAAAAACCTAAATAAATTATTCAAAGGAAAAATGATTATGGCAAAAAACAATCAAACAACAGGGAATAAAAAGGGATTAAGAATATTTTTAAAAGTTTTATTAGTTTTACTGATAATTTTGGTAATATTTTTTGGGACGGTAGCTTGGTATATTTATAGTAAATTATCAAAAGTTAACTATGTTAAATTAGAGAATATAGAGATAAATGAAGGTGTTGCTGAGCAACTAAAAGGTTATAGAAATATAGCTGTATTTGGAGTAGATGCAAGAAGCGATAGATATGTAAACACAAGAAGTGATGTAATTATGATTGTAAGTTTAAATCAAGATACGAATGACGTAAAAGTTACATCAGTTTATAGAGATACTTATTTGAATATTGATGGTCATGGTTTTGATAAAGTAACTCATGCATATGCTTATGGTGGTCCAGAACTTGCGATTAATACACTTAATAAAAATCTTGATTTAAATATTTCTGAATTTGTCACAGTTAATTTTTCAGCAGTAATAGATATAGTAGATAGCATTGGTGGAGTAGAAATTGATGTTGATTCAGAAGAATTGGTATATTTGAACAAGTATATTCAAAATGTTAATAGGGAATTCAATAGAAACGATGCAGCTTTAACAAGAACAGGTGTAAGCAATTTAACAGGTGCTCAGGCGTTGGCATATACTAGAATACGTTATACAGCTGGTGGCGATTTCAAAAGAACAGAAAGATCAAGAGAGGTTTTAAATGCTACATTTGGAAAGGCTAAGAAATTAAGTGTTGGAAAACTTAATAATTTAGCGGATGTGTTGTTACCAAAAGTATATACAAACATTAAAGCAACAGAAATTTTAGGAATGATTCCAAGTATATATAATATTAATATAACTGAAGGAGAAGGTTGGCCATATAAAACCGCATTTTATAACAATGGAATTTCATATGTTGCACCAGTTACTTTAGAGCAAAATGTAAAACAATTACATCAACATTTATTTGGAAATGATGGATATGAAGTAAGTGATAAAGTAAAAGAATATAGTAATGGCATCATAAAGAGAACAGGATATAAATAAAATTTAAAAACCCTCTATAAAGTTTTTAGTCTTTCTAGAGGGTTTTTAATAAAAAGTAATAAGTTTGTTCGTGGGGGAATTTATGAATGAAACAAAATTATTATTAATTAATAAACAAGAAAAAACAAACAAAAATAAATTAATATATATAGAGATTATGAGGATTTTAGCTATATTTTTTGTTATATTTAATCATACAAAAGAAAATGGCTTTTGTATGTTTGTAAGTGAAAATCCTGAAGAAATACAATTTTGGATATACTTAATTCCATCTGTTTTTTGCAAGTTTTCTGTTGCAATATTTTTTGCAATTTCAGGAGCTTTTATACTTGCAAAAGAAGATGAACCAATAAAAAAAGTTTGGAAAGATAGAGTATTAAAAATTATTGTTGTATTAATTCTTATTTCTTCTGTTTATTATATTCGAAATAATGGAACGAATGTACAAATAGATAAATTTCTAATATCTATATATTCTTCAAATGTAAGAGTGCATTTATGGTATTTATATGCATATATTGCATTTCTAATCAGTTCTCCGTTTTTGCGAGCAATGGTTAAAAATTTAGACAATAAATATTTCTATTATATGATTGGGATATTTCTAGTCTTTAATGCAATTGTACCAATAGCAGAATATTTGATTTCATATGGAAAATATAAAATGAACACTAATTTAACAGTTTCATGGCTTATAGAAAAAATAGTATTCTATCCATGCATAGGTTACTTTTTACATAATAGAATAAAATTAAAGAATCCTAAAAAGTGGATAAGTATAATGTGGTTAGTAAATATAATAGGTATATTAATATCTTGTTATATGACATATTATAAAGGACATATTACAGGAGAATTTTCTGCAAAAACTTCACAAACATTTCATGAATGTTTTACTTTTATAAACTGTATAAGTATTTTTATTACTATAAAATATTTATTTGAAAAAGTAGAAATTACTAATAAATATATAAGAAATATAATATTTTCAATAGGCAGTTGTACTTTTGGAATATATCTAATACATTTAATGATAATGGAAAGTGAACCAATGGTTAATCTGTTCAATATAATGAGAAATACAAAAATTAATAATATGATAGTGGCTTTTGTATGGTGTTCTTTAGTAATGCTTGTGTGTTATGTAATAACATATGTTTTAAAGAAAATTCCAATTATAAATAAGTTGCTGTAAATAACTTGAAACAGAAAAGACAGTCAAAAAATGTTTCAAATTAGAAAGGAGGCTAAAATGTCAAAAAGCAAAAAAGTATTATTTATTTCTAGTACCGGTGGGCATTTAAGCGAATTATTGCAATTAAAATCATTATTTGAAAAATTCCAATATTACATTGTTACAGAAAAAACAAAAAGCAATGAATATCTAGCCTCAGAATATAAAGATAAAACATCATATTTAGTTTATGGAACAAAGAAAAATCCATTTACATATTTTTTTATTTATATTTTTAATATTATAAAAAGTTTTATAATTTTTATAAAACAAAGACCAGATGTAATTGTAACTACTGGAACTCATACAGCTGTTCCAATGTGCTATATCGCAAAATTGTTTAAAAGAAAAGTTATATATATAGAAACATTTGCAAATAGAAACTCAAAAACAGTTGCAGGAAGATTTGTATATCCAATTGCAGATATATTTGTTGTGCAATGGGAAGAGATGTTAAAAATATATCCTAAAGCAGAATATTGGGGGTGGATTTATTAATGATTTTTGTTACAGTTCGGAACTCAAGATAAGCAATTTAAAAGATTGCTTATAGAGGTTGAAAGATTAATAAAAACAGGTAAAATTACAGATACAGTAATTGCTCAAACTGGTAATACAAAGTTTAGCACAGATTTGGATAGTTCAAAAATGCATCTAATTGAATTTACTACTCCAAGGGAGGTTGATGCACTTATTAATAATGCTGATTTTATAATAACTCATGGTGGTGTAGCTACAATAATTGAAGGTTTGAATTGTGGTAAAAAAATTATTGCAGTGCCAAGATTAAAACAATTTAAAGAGCATGTAAATGATCATCAATTACAGATTATTGATAATTTTAATGAGAGCGGGTATATCATAGGTTTACATGGGGTTGACGAACTTGAAGATGCGTTAAATAAGGTTGAAAGGTTTGTTCCAAAAAAATATACAAGTAATAATGAGAAATTTGTTAATAAGTTAGAAAATGCTATTGTGAATTTTGTGTAAAAAAGAAAATCACAACAAAATATTTACAAAAATCCGATATTATGAAATAATATGTCAAGAATAAAGTAAAAAGACTAAAGGAGAGAATAATGAAAAGCAAAATAGCGGTATTAATACCATGTTACAATGAAAGTAAAACAATTGAAAAAGTAGTAAAAGATTATAAAGCAGCATTACCAGAAGCTGATATATATGTATATGACAATAATTCAAAAGATGGTACAGATGAAATAGCGCGTAACGCCGGAGCAATTGTACGATATGAAACAAAGCAAGGAAAAGGAAATGTAATTAGAACAATGTTTAGAGACATTGAAGCAGATTGCTATTTAATGATAGATGGTGATGATACTTATCCAGCAGAAAATGCACAAGAAATGTGTGATTATGTTTTAAATCAAAATGTTGATATGGTTATTGGTGATAGATTATCTTCAACATATTTCCAAGAAAACAAAAGACCTTTTCACAACTTAGGAAATAAAATGGTAAGAGGATTAATAAATAAAATATTTAAAAACAATATACATGATATTATGACAGGATATAGAGCGTTTAGTTATAAATTTGTAAAATCATATCCAATACTATCAAAAGGTTTTGAAATTGAAACAGAGATGTCAATTCATGCAGTAGATAAAAACTTTACTTTAAAAGAAATTCCTGTGCAATATAGAGATAGACCGGCAGGAAGTGTGTCAAAACTTAATACATATAAAGATGGAGCAAGAGTTTTAAAAACAATTGCAACTTTGTTTAAAGAGTATAAACCATCAATGTTTTTCAATACTATATCTGTTTTATTTTATATAGTATCATTAATTCTTGCAATTCCAGTATTTAATGAATATTTTAAAACTGGACTTGTTCCAAGATTTCCTAGTTTAATTGTAGCGGGAATAATGTTAGTTGTAGCTTTATTGCTAAATATAACAGGAATAATTTTACAAGTTATAGTAAAAAAACATAGACAATTATTTGAATTGCAATTAAATCAAATATGCATTTTAAAGAATAAATAACATAACAGGGGACGGTCTTGATTATTTTTGATATTTCAAGACCGTCCCCTCAATGTTTCAAAAATGAAACAAAAAAAGACCGTCCCCTTAATGTTTCAAAAAAAAGTTCAAACGTCTTAAAAAAGGTTTACAAATTGCTAAAAATATGAAATAATAAGAAAAAATCCAGGAGGATATTTTCTTATGAGTACAAACGAAGATTTAATTAAAAAATTAGAATGGAATAATAATATAAAAAATAGAGAAGAAAAAGAAGTTTTAGCTAGAAAGATTGCATCAAAAGTTAAGAACGGAGATGTAATTAGTTTTGGTTCTGGTACAACTTCTTTTTTGGCTGTTAAGGAGATTGGCAAAAAATGTGAAGAAGAAGGATTAAGTATCATTGCAGTTCCAACGTCAGAACAAATAAAGCAATTATGCGATTATTTAAACATAAAAACAGCTAAATTAGGTGAATATAAAATTGATTGGGGATTTGATGGAGCTGATGAAGTTGACCCAAATAAATGGCTAATAAAAGGCCTTGGAGGTGCAATGTATAGAGAAAAAATGAACCTTATTCAAACACCAATAGTCTATATATTAGTTGATGAATCAAAAATGGTGAATTATTTAGGCGAAAAATGTTCTGTTCCTGTTGAATGTGATTTAGATAAATTAGAATTTGTGAAAAATGAGTTATTGAAATTAGGAGCAGTGAAATGCGAGGTACGCAAGGATAATTCAAACGAACTGTTTGTTACTGATAATGGCAAGTATATTATTGATGCAAAATTCGAAAAAATCGAACAAAACCTAGAACAAAGAATTAATAACATAAACGGTGTTTTAGAAAACGGATTATTTATAAATTATAAAAATATACAAATAATGACTGCATAAAAAATAAATAAAAATTGGATGGTGATAATATGAATAATGAAAAGAAAAAAATATTATTTTCGGCATATTCTTTAGATGTTGGTGGAATTGAGACTGCATTGGTTTCACTTATTAATTATTTAGCCAAAGAATATGATATAACTTTGGTGCTAGAAAAAAAACAGGGAACGTTTTTAAATTTAATTGATAAAAGTGTTGAAATTATTGAATACACACCATCATATTTTAAATTTAAACTTGTTGCAAAAGCAATTAATCTATGTAAAAGAATTAATTTTGCTTTAAGTTATAAGAATAAATATGATTTTTCATGTAGTTATGCTACATATTGTAAAATGGCATCATTTGTGGCAAGAACGGCTTCTGAAAATACAGCTTTGTGGGTTCATAATAATTATTATTATTTTTATGAGAGAAATGATTATAAATACAAGCAATTCTTTGATTCAATAAATGCACATGATTTTAAAAATGTTATATTTGTTTCAGAAGAAGCAAAAGAGCAATATATACAAAAATACGGTGTTCATAATGAAAATGTATTAACATGCAATAATTTAATTGATTATGAAAGAATATATAAACTTGCAGACGAAAATATAGATATAAAAAGAGATGATTGTGTAACTACATTTATAAATGTTGCAAGACATGATGAACATCAAAAAAGAATTACTAGATTAATTGAATGTGCTAAGTTATTGAAACAAGATAATGAGAAGTTCAGAATTTTATTAGTAGGTTCAGGAAGTGATACTGAAAGTTATAAAAAAATAGTTGAAAATAGTAATTTGACTGAAAATATAATTTTTGTTGGAAAAAAAGCAAATCCATATCCATATTTCAAAATATCAGATTGCGTTATATTGACATCAGATTATGAGGGATACCCTGTAACATATATAGAGTCAAAAATTCTAAATAAGCCTATAATTACAACTAATGTATCAGATAGTAAAAAAGATATTGAAAATAAATTTGGAGTTGTTACTGAAAAAAATACTAAAGAAATTTATAAGGCTATGAGTGATTTTATAAAAAATGGATATGAAATAAAATCTGAATTTGATCCAAATATATTTAACAATGAAATTATAGATAAAGTTGAAAAAATCATCAATGGAAGGAAATAAAACATGAAAAAAGTAAGTGTAATAGTTCCAGTATATAATACTGAAAAATACATAGAAAAATGTTTGAATTCAATATTAAGCCAAAAAAACGTTGAAATTGAAATAATTGTTGTAAATGATGGGTCAACAGATAATTCAGATAAAATATTAAAAAAGTTTGAAAATGAATATCCTGATAAAATAAAAATATTTGAAAAAAACAATGGTGGACTTTCAGACGCTAGAAATTTTGGCATAAGTAAAGCAACAGGAGATTATATTTGTTTTGTGGATTCAGATGATTATATAGATGAAAAATTATTTGAAACCATGGAACAATATATGATACAAGAAATAGAATTAATTAAATATAAATGCTTGAGAGTAGATGAAAATGGAAAACACCTCGAAAAAGTAGGTGGACCGGTTTTTGAAAAAGAAACAGGAAATCAAGCTTTTAATATATTATATGGACAAGATGTGTTATTAGAAACCGCATGGCTATATTTATATAAAAGAGATTTTTTTGAAAAAAATAATTTCTTTTTTCCAATAAATAAATATCATGAGGATTGGGCAATAGTACCATTTATAATAATATCTGCTAAAAGTGTTGTTTCAACAGATTTTTATGGATATTATTATGTTCAATCACAAGACAGTATTACAAGAAATAATAATAGTGAAAAGATTAGAAACAGAGCATATGATATGTTAGAACATTATGATAATTATATAAAAAAATTATCACAAATTGACATTGATATGTTTACATCACAAAATTTCAAAATATATATGTCAAATTGCTTAATATTAAAGCTAGATGAATTGCCAAAAGAATATCATGAACAATATATTAGAGAATTAAAAAAGAGAAAGATTTTTGATAATATTAAAGTCAGAAATTTTAAACAATTAATCAAGAAAATATTATTGAAAATAAATGTAAAGTTATATTTAAAAATTAGATAAAATTTATATAGATAGGTGATAAAATGCCAAAAGTAAGTGTAATTGTTCCAGTTTATAATGTTGAAAAATATATAGATAAATGCTTGAAAAGTCTGGTAAATCAAACTTTGAGTGATATAGAAATAATTGTTGTAAATGATGGCTCAACAGACAATTCTGAAACAATAATAAAACAATATTTAGAAAAATATCAAAACAAAATTAAATATGTTATAAAACAAAACGGAGGGCTATCTGATGCAAGAAATTATGGAATGAAATTTGCAACAGGTGAGTATATTGCATTCCTTGATTCGGATGACTATGTAGATAATACTATTTATGAAAAAATGTATAATAAAGCAACAGAAGAACAATGTGATTTTGTTGAGTGTGATTTTATATGGAAATATAGTAAAAAAGAAATTAAAGATTGTGGAGAAATTTATAATAATAAACATGAAATGCTTGAAAAAGCTAGAGTTGTTGCGTGGAATAAATTAATTAAAAGAGAATTATTAATAAACAATAAGATAGAATTTCCAAAAGGTTTAAGATATGAAGATATAGAATTTTTCTATAAATTATTGCCACATATTAATAAGTGTGGTTTTGTAAAAGAATTTTTAATTTATTATGTTCAAAGAGAAAATTCAATTGTTAACACACAAAATGAAAGAACAAAAGAAATTTTTACAGTTTTTGATAACGTAATAAATTATTATAAAGAAAATGGTTATTACGAAGACTACAAAACAGAGTTAGAATATACATATACACGAATTTTATTATGTAGTTCATTTAAAAGAATTGTGAAAATTAAAGATAAAAATATAAGGACAGAACAATTAAGCTTAACATGGAATAATTTAAATAATAAATTTCCAAATTGGAAGAAAAATAGTATCTTATGTCATAGAAATAATGGAAAGAATATGTACATGAGAAGTGTGAATAAATTAACATTCAAGATTTATTCATTTATGTTTAGTATGAAAGGAATAAAAAATTAGTGGAAAAGGTTAAAAAAATAATTTTACCAGAAAATTTACTATGTTTTTTTATAATATTATGTCCGATTTTAGATATATCAAGTTTTTTGTTTAGAAATAAATTTGAAACTAATTATTCTATATCAACTTTCATAAGACCAATTATACCAGTAATTGTTTTTACATATATTTTTTTAAAACAGAAAATGAAAACTATATTCTCAATGATTGGAATTTGTGCAATATACGCAATTTATGGAATGGCACATTTATATTTGTTTAATAATATGATAACAAAATGTTCATTCGGAACTTTAACTCATGAAGCACAGTATATAGTAAATTATTCGTTTATGATATTAAATTTATTTGTTTTTGGATATGTTTTTAATTCTGAAAATAATTTCAAATTAAAAAGATCAATAGTAATTTCATTAGCGATATATATAATTTCAATTTATGTATCGATAATTACCAATACTTCTTCACCAACTTATATTGAAGGAATTGGATATAAAGGATGGTTTGAATCAGGAAACAGTATAAGTGCAATTTTATTATTAAGTACTTTTATAATAATGAGTTTTATAATGAAAATACAAAATAAAATTGCTAGAAGTATAGTGTTTTCAATTATTTTGATAGTTGGAATTTATTTGATGACACTTATAGGAACAAGGGTAGGATTAATAGGGTTTGTACTGGCAAGTTTATGTTTTATAATAGCTCAAATTATTGAAAAAATGGTAGCAAAAGAAAAAATTAATAAGAAAAATTTTTTGATTTTCTTGAGTGTTTTGTTTCTGCTTATAACTGTAGTAATAATAGCAGGATCAGTAACTGTACAAAGAAGAAAACATTTACAAAATATGGAAAGTACAATAATAGATGAGTCAACAGGACAAGTATCAAATTTAACAGGTGATTTGACAACATATAGAAATAAAATAATAAACAATGAAATTGATGATGATTTTATGACACAAGCACAAAAACAATCAATAATTGATTTATATGATGTTGCAAAAAAATATAATGTATCTAATACAAATACTAGAATACAACAATTGATATATCATGTTATGCTTGTAAAAAATCAAAAAAATGTTTTATTGATATTAATAGGAAATGGTTATTTGATAAACACAAATGAATTGGTATGGGAAATGGAATTTCCGGCTTTTTTATTGAATTTTGGAATAGTAGGTTTCATGTTATATATGATTCCTTTTATAGCAATTTTACTTCAAGCACTTATAGTATTTATAAAGAAAATAAAAAAGATTGATTCAGAGTTTATGATGTTACTTTTTGCAGTACTATTAAGCTTTGTGTTATCAACTCTATCTGGATATACATTTTTTAATTCATCATCAATGATAATAATTATTATAGCAAGTATTTTATTAAGAATAAAAGTTAAAGAAATTAATTAGGAGGTGAATAATAATTGAAAAAAATTATTTTTGGAATTACTGGGTTAACTCTTGGAGGTGCAGAGAGGGTTTTGGTAGATATTGCCAATGAATTATCTTCGGAATATGATATAACAATATTTACATTATATGGAAAAGGTGAATTTGAACAAGAGTTATCAGATAATATTAAACTGGTAAATATGATAAATAAACCATATAATCAGCTTTCTTCAAAAGAAAAGATGTTAGTATCTTTAAAGTTATTATTTAACAAAAAATCAATTTATAAAAAATATATTAATAAAGGATATAGTACAGAAATTGCTTTCTTAGAAGGACCAATAACAAGATTATTTAGCGTAAAAAATAAAAATACCAAGAAAATAGCATGGGTGCATAATGATATTGGAAAAGTATATGGAGAAAAATTAATAGCTAAATTAAAACGAAAATTGGACAAAAAATGTTATTCAGAGTATAATGATATAGTTTTTGTAAGTAATGATAATAAAGAGCAATTTGAAGAAATATATGGTTTAGATAAAAATAACATGATAATTCCAAATTACTTATCATCAAAAAGAGTCTTAGAAAAAGCAGAAGCAAATTACCGAAATGTTTTTGAAAATGGACAAGCTAATTTTTTAACAGTGGCAAGACTTACAGAACAAAAAGCTATTGATAGATTAATAAAAGTTCATAGTGAATTAATAGATGATGGGTGTTACCACAGATTTTTTGTAATTGGAGATGGACCGGAAAGAGAAAATTTAAAGGAACTAATAAAAAAATATAATGTTGAAAATACATTTATGCTTTTGGGTAAAAAAGAAAATCCATATCCCTATATAAAAAATTGTGATATATATGCATTGCTATCAAATTACGAAGGCTTTGGAATGTCAGTAATTGAAGCAGAAATTTTAGGAAAACCAATTTTAATAACAGATACTGCTGCAAGAGAAGCGGTTATAGGATATAATAAATCATATATTACAGAAAATAATGAGCAAGGAGTATATGAAGGAATAAAAAACAGCATAAAAATGCTTCAAGAATGGAAAAATAATGAAAAAGAACATAAGTATAGTGAAAATTATGATATAATAAAACAAATAGAAAAGTTGGTGAAGTAATAGGTGAAATTATCAATATTAACAGCAACATATAATAGAGCAGATTTACTAAAAAGGCTATATGAAAGTATTGTGAATAATTTAATAGAAAAAATAGATATTGAATGGTTAATTATGGATGATGGTTCTACAGATAATACAAAAGACATTGTTTCAAAAATGATGTCAGTAAAAAACTTAGATGTTAAGTATTATAAACAAGAGAATCAAGGGAAAATGCAAGCAATTAACAATTTGATGGAACATGTTACTGGAGATTTAGTTATGGATTGTGATTCTGATGACTATTTTATTGATAATGCTTTTGAATTAATCTATGATAAATCGGAAATACTATTAAAAGACGATGATTTATACGCTTTAATATTTTTGAAAAGTGAAGGCAATGGAAAAATAAGTGGAAATAAATTTAAAATAGAAAACCAAAATACAACAATGTTTGATATGTATTTTAAAAAAGATATATGTGGAGAAAAAATTATTGTTTTTAAAAGTGAAATTAGAAAAAAATATAAACATGAGTTGGAAAAAAATGAAAAATTTATTACAGAAGCAAGAATGTATCATAAAATGGATTTAGACTATAGAGTTAAATGCTTTAATATTCCTATTGTAGAAGGAGTGTACCTAGATAATGGATACACATCTAATATAAACAACACTTTTATAAAATCACCAAATGGATATTATAAATACTTTCAAGAAATTTTGGAAAGAGATATGAAAGGTGTTAATTTTAGCAAAAGGATGTATGTAATAAAACATTATATTTTATTTACATATATGATTAATAAAAAATTAAATGTAAAAAATGTTCATGACAAAATAAATAAAATTTTAATATATATTTTGTTTATTCCAGGAATAATAAAAATAAAGTTAGGAGGTATTTATGGAAAACAATGAAAACATAGATACAAACAGCATTTTAATTGAGGAATTGGAAGCAGAATTAGATTTAACTAGAAATAATTTACTAAAAAAACAACACATTATAGAAGAACGCGAAAAAATAATTGAAGATCTAAAAAAACAAAATGAATTACAAAAAGAATATTATCAAAATATTATTAACAATATTGATGCTGAAAAAAATGAATTATTAAAAAAATTGGAATCAATAGAATGTTCAAGAAGTTATAAAATAGTAAAAAAGGTAAAGGGATTGTTAGGTGGTAAAAATGAACGAAAAAAAGAAAATAGCACTAATAATTGACACTCAAGGCTGGGCTTTTCATAATATTGCTAAACAGCTAGTAAATTACCTACAAGAATATTATGATATAGATATAATTCCTGGTGATATTTTTCATGGCAATATGGTAAAATTATTTATCTATTGCAAAAAATATGATTTGATCCATTTTTTATGGAGAGGTTATTTATCATTGATTGATAATGAATCAATGGATTATTATATTAAATCAATTGGAATGTCAAAGCATGATTTTTACAATGAATACATTTACAGTAAAAATATAACAACAACAGTATGTGATCATTTATATTTAAATGAAATTGAATCTTGGAGAACAAAAGAAATATTTAAATATGTAAAAAATTATATAGCTACTTCAAGAAAAATTTTTGAAATCTACTCAAATTTAAATGAAATAAATAATCCGGAACAAGTTATAAATGATGGAGTTGATTTAAATTTGTATATTCCTAAAAATTTACAAAGATTTGAAAATATCAATGAACTTGTTATTGGATGGGTTGGAAATAGTGAATTTACTGATTCAGATATGGATTCAGATTTAAAAGGTCTAAATACGATTATTATTCCAGCTATTGAAGAACTAAAAAATGAAGGATATAAAGTTGTTTTAAAAACAGCTGATAGAAAAAATGGAATGATTAAACAGCAAGATATGCCAGAATATTATAGTTCAATAGATGTTTATGTATGTGCATCTAAAACTGAAGGAACACCTTTGCCAGTACTAGAGTCTATGGCATGTGGAGTACCTGTTATTTCAACAGATGTTGGAATTGTTAGAGAATGTTTTGGCGAAAAACAGTTTAACTATATATTAAGTGAAAGAAGTAAAGATTCATTAAAAGAAAAGATAAAAGAATTATATAATGACAAAAGCAAATTAATGGAATTATCAAAAGAAAATTTAAAACAAATAAAAAATTGGTCATGGGAAAATATTGCTAAACAATACAAAGTGTTTTTTGAAAATAATTTATAAATTATTGAAAGCCAAAAACTATAATGTTATAATGAAAAAGGTGAATTATGGAAGATAATATTGAGAAAAATGTGTTTTTTGATTTTAAAAGACAACCAGGGAAAAGATTAATTGAAAATATAAAAATAAATGATCCTAAAATCAGTGTAATTACATCTTATTATAATTATAAAGATTATATAATGCAAACATATAGAAGTTTAAGTAATCAAACATTTCCTTACTGGGAATGGATAATAGTTAATGATGGAAGTACAGAAGAAAATACAGAAGAAGTTCTTTCAAATTTAAAAGCATTAGATGATAGGATTAAAATATATAATAAAGAAAATGAAGGATTGGCAAAAGGAAGGGATTATGGAATATCTAAATCAACAACAGATTTAATTTTTCCATTAGATGCAGATGATTTAATAGAACCTACAACTTTAGAATGTAGTTATTGGGCATTAAAAACCAATCCAAAAGCGGCATGGGCGTACACAAACATTGTAAATTTCGGAGAATTTAATGACTTGGATAAAAGAGCATTTGATGTCGAAAAAATGAAAGTAGATAATATGATTACAGCAACTGCATTAATAAGAAAACAAAAAATCTTGGAATTGGGTGGTTACTCAATAGCTAAGAGATATGTAAATGAAGATTGGCATTTATGGCTAAGAATGATGCAAAAAGGAAATTATCCAGTTGAAATTGGATTTTACGGATTTTGGTATAGAAGAAAAAAGACATCTTTATTAACATGGATTAATTCTAATGAAAACAATGATAATGAAAAAAGAAAACAAGAATTAGAAGAACAAGCAAAAAAAATAAACAAAGAAATTAAAGCAAAAATTTATCCTAACAATAGTGAGGAGAAAAACAAAATACTTGATAATTCGAGTGAAATTGATTATAGTGAAGTTAATAATGTTATTGCAAAAATAGATGAACAAAGGGTTCTTTATATAACTAATACGCTAAATACAGATACATTTAAATTAGACTTATTAAAAAAAATACATAACGAAAATAAAAAAATAACAATACTAACAACACATGAATCACCATATATATATAGACAGAAATTCGAAGAATATGCTGAGGTGTTTGATTTATCAACATTTATAGACAAAAAACATTGGAAATCTTTTATTCAATATATTGTTCATACTAGAAATATAAAAAGAGCATATATGTTGAATTGTGATTATGAAGAAGATATTGAAACTATAATAAAGAACTTAATAGGAAATAATTATGAAAAATATCGATATGATGAGAATAATGACTTATATTTTGAAGAAATAGCAAAATATAAAAAAAGCAGAAGGTTGATAAATAGAATAATAAAAAAAATATGGAAAGGATGTTAATATAATGAAAATTTGGTTTTTAACAGGAGAATTTGCACCAGAATTTGGTGGAGGAATAGGTACATATGTAGAAAATTGTGCAAAAATGTTTGCAGAAGCGGGAAATGATGTAACTGTAATAGTTAGAGGAAACAATAACACAAAAATGGAAACATCAAAAGAAGGTTATAAAGTTTATAGATTCAAACAATGTGAAAAAGATTACTATGGATATTTAGGTTATGAAAATGCGTTAGCTTATCAATATTATGAAGAAGTAATTAATTTAATAAAAATTGAAGGAAAGCCAGATATTATCGAAACACAAGAATATAATGCAATTGGCCAATATGTTTTACAAAATAAATATATTGGAAATGAATATTTAAAAGATATACCAATTGTTGTACATTTACATACACCAGCATTTGAAACATTAAGAATAAATCAATATACAAGATATACACACCCTACATATTGGGTAGGTGAAATGGAAAAATTCTGTATAAAAGCAGCTGATGCATTGGTTTGTCCAAGTCAATTTTTAGCAGATAAATTGCAAAGTGTTGCTGGAGATAAAAAGATTAATGTAATTAATTTACCATTTGATATAGATGAAGAAGAAAAGGAAAAATATAAAGATATTACAAGAGATAAAGAAAAGAAAACAATACTTTATTTTGGTAGAACAGAATACCGTAAAGGTGTTGTACAAATGCTAAAAGGTGCTCAAAAACTATGGGATAAAGGTTTAGATTTCAAAATAAAAATAATTGGTGGTGACACAATTCTTGAACCAAAGGGTGAATACCTTGGAGAAATGTTAAAAAATAAATATAAATCATATATTGAAAATGAAAACTTGGAGTTTATGAAATCTATTCCACATTTAGATTTGATACCACATATAATGTCATCTACTGCTGTTATGATACCTTCATTATATGAAAACTTTCCAAATACATGTATATATTCAATGTGGATGGGAAAACCTGTTTTGGTTTCAAGCAATGGTGGACAAGCTGAAATGGTACAAGAATCAGGTAAAAATGGAATAATTTTTGACTGGAATGTTGATGGAGATTTTGAAAATAAATTAGAAGAATTGTTAAACTTATCTGATGAAGAACTAGATACTATGGGAAATAATGCACAAAAAAGAATTTACGAATTATGTAATATGGAGACTAATTTAGAAAAAAGAAGAAAATTCTTTGAAAGTGTAATTAATGAAAATAAAGGAAAAACATATAATAAATTTCCTTTTATAAACGATAATATAAAAAGAGATGAATACAAACAAAAATATGATAGTCAAAAAGGATTATTGTCTGTTGTAATACCTTATTATAATTTAGGTGAAACAATAAATGAAACTATATTAAGTATAAAAAAGACAACTTATAGTAATTATGAAATTGTTATAGTTAATGATGGAAGTACAGACGAAAAGAGTATAGAAGCATTAAAAGAATTTGAAAATGATGATAAAATAAGAATTATCAACATAAAAAATAAAGGTTTAGCAAATGCAAGAAATGTAGGAGCCGAAAATGCGAAAGGTGAATTCATAGCATTTTTAGATGCAGATGATATGATAGAAGAAGATTTCTATCAAAGAGCGATAAACATTTTAAATCAATATGATAATGTTTCTTATGTATATAGTTGGGTAAAATATTTTGAAGGAAGTAATTCAGTATGGCCAACATTTAATACACATTTACCATATTTATTATGTGCAAATATGTTAGCAGCATTTACAGTAATAAGAAGAGATGATTTTCTAAACTTCGGTAAAAACAGAATAGAAATGGAATATGGAATGGAAGATTATGATAGTTGGGTATCATTGGCAAGTCATGGATATCTAGGAGTGACAATTCCAGAAACATTAAATTTATATAGAGTAAGAAAAAATTCAATGGCAAGACAATTTAATGAAAAAATGAGAATATATTTATATGATGTTTTAGTAAGAAATTATCCAGAACTATATGGTAGATATTCTACTGATATATTTATGTTATTAACTTCAAATGGACAACCATATTATTGGGGAAATCCAACACAACCTGCTTGGAAACCAGCAATTAGTGGAAATGTTGTACAATATGGAAATGAAAGGCTTGAAAAAATTAATAGAATAGTTGATTCAAGAATAGGAAGAATATGTAAAAAAATCTTTTATAAATTTAGATTGAATAAACTATTCAGAATTTAAAATGCGAATAGAAAGGAACGTAATTTAGATGAGTGATAATGATTTAGCAATAGATGTTCAAGATGTATATAAATCATTTAATATATATTATGATAGAACCAATACAATAAAAGAAAGATTATTGTTTTGGAAAAATTCTAAAAAAGAGAAAAGAGAAATATTAAAAGGAATAAATTTAAAAATAAGAAAAGGGGAAGTTGTTGGATTAATAGGAGTAAATGGAAGTGGTAAATCTACATTACTTAAATTAATGACAAAGATAATTTATCCAACAAAAGGAAAAATAGAAACAAGAGGTAAACTTACATCATTATTAGAGTTAGGAGCAGGTTTCCACCCTGACTTTTCTGGAAGGGAAAACATATATTTCAATGCTTCAATTTTTGGATTAACTAAAAAAGAAATAGATAGTAGAGTAGAACAAATAATTGAATTTTCTGAATTAAAAGACTTTATAGATAATCCTGTAAGAACATATTCATCTGGAATGTACATGAGATTGGCATTTTCAGTTGCTATAAATGTTGATGCGGAAATTTTACTGATTGACGAAATTTTATCTGTTGGAGATGAACATTTCCAAGAAAAATGTTTTAAAAAATTAGAAGAGTTAAAAGAACAAGGAAAAACAATAGTTTTTGTAACTCATGGAATGGGATCAGTTAAACGATTCTGTACTAGAGTTGTATGGTTACATCAAGGAAAAATAAAAATGGATGGAGATGTAAACGAAGTAACTGATGCATATGTTGAAGAAACAAGATAAAAGGAGCTTAAAGATGAATGTTTTTAAAAATATATATAATTATAGAGAATTATTAAAAAATAATGTTAAAAAAGAAATTAGAGGAAAATATAAAAAATCTGTATTAGGTGTATTATGGACATTTTTAAATCCATTATTACAATTAGCAGTATATGCTTTTATATTTCCATTAATATTAAAAAATGCACAAGAATATTATATAATTTTTGTTTGTGCTGGATTAATACCATGGACATTTTTTACAACAGCAGTTGCACAATCAACATGGACAGTTGTAGGAAATGCAAATATAGTTAAAAAGGTATATTTTCCAAGAGAAATATTACCAATTTCAGTAGTAACAAGTGCAATGGTTAATTTTCTTATATCAACCATAATAATAGTTGCATTTTGTCTTGGATATGGATTAGGAATTAGTAAATATATTATTTTCTATCCAATAATACTTGTAATACAATACATATTACAACTAGGAATTGCATTTATTCTTTCAGCAGCTACTGTTTATTTCAGAGATTTAGAGCACTTTGTACAAATAATATTAATGCTTATGTTTTATGCAACACCAATAGTATATTCAAGCGAATCAATACCAGATGCATTTAAAGCAATAATTATATTCAATCCAATGGCACATATTATTGAAGGTTATAGAGATATCTTCTATAACCAAGTAAAACCTGATTTTATGGCCCTAGGAATAGTATGTATAGTATCTATAATACTTTGTGTGATTGGATATTTAATATTTAGAAAATTACAAAAAGGATTTGCAGAGGAGTTATAAAATTGAAACAAATAGAATGGAAAAAAATTATGTTTAATGTGCTAAAAATAGTTATTGCATTTGCAATAACTATGGCCATAAACACAAATTTAGATAAAAATGTAATTAAATATGATGGTAATTCAGTAATGTATATTATGGAATTTATAGCAGTATATTATATTACATCAGCAGGATTAAAAAAGGTTGATAAAAGGCTAGTTATTATTACAAGTATTTTAGCTTTTTTGGCTGCTGGAATAGAAGTAGTAGGATACAGTATAAATAATTATAAAAATTTATCAGGGATATTTGAAACGTCAATATGTTTCAGAAAAAGTCTTATAAGTTTTGTAGGGTATTTTTGCTTATTTGATATAATAAATATAATTATTTTTAATGGAATTAATAAAATTAAGCAAAAAGATTTGGCAACTAAAAAAGAATGTAATAAAAGAAATTTATTAATTTATTGGATAATTATATTTATTTGTTGGATGCCATATTATTTAAACTACTTTCCAGGGTTAACAACATCTGATTCAATGTTACAAATATACCAATCCTTGGGAATATCGGAATTAACAGCACATCATCCACTAATTCACACATTATTTATCGGAATTTTTATGAATTTTGGAAAAGCAATTGGAAGTTATACTGCAGGTGTAGCAATATATACAATTGTCCAAATGTTAATTATGTCTTTAATATTTGCAACAACAGTGTATGTTATGAAAAAAAGAAAATTGCCAACTTTTAGTATAATAATTGCTTTAACATTTTATTCAGTATATCCAGTAAATCCATTATTCAGTTTAATGATGTGGAAAGATATATTATTTGCAGGAGTTATGTTGGTATACACGCTATTTACATGGAGTCTGGTAAATGATACTGAAAAATTTATAGAAAATAAAAAGAAGATATTTTTCTATACAATAGTTATGATATTACTAATGTTCTTTAGAAATAATGGATTATATGTAATAATTTTAACACTACCATTTGCAACAATACTATTAAGAAAATATTGGAAAAAAATAGTATTGATGTATGTAATAGCAATAATAACATATATTGCAGTAAATACAGCTATAATGGCTATTTTTAACATAAGAAAAGGAGAAGTAAGAGAAGCATTATCAGTTCCAATGCAACAAATTGCTAGAGTTGTATCTTATCATAAATCAGAATTATCACAAGAAGAATTAGATAATATAAACAAATATATAAAATCTGATAACATTGAAAATTTATATAATCCAGTAATATCTGATCCTGTAAAAAATTATTTTGATAGTAAAGAATTTTCAGATAATAAACTTGATTTTATCAAATTATGGTTGCGATTATTTAAGAAATATCCCGTTGATTATATAGAATCATTTATATGTAACAGCTACGGATATTATTATCCAGAAGCTAAACATTGGGTTGCAAATAGAACAATGGAAAAAGACGAAATATTGTATTTACAATCTAAGCCTATAATTGAAATAAATCTCGTAAAGAAAGTGGATTCTTATATTGAAAGAAGAGATATACCATTTATTTCAATGATGTTTAGTATAGGATTTATGTTTTGGTTAATTATAATATCTTTAGGATATTGTATTTATAAAAAATATTATAAATATATTCTAATATATGTTCCAATAATAATGTTGTGGTTTACAACTTTGGCGTCACCAGTATTTTGTGAATTTAGATATGTTTATAGTATAGTTACATGCCTACCAATTGTAACAATGATAACAACAAAAAATGAAAAATAAAAGTGAGGTGGACCCGAAATGTGGGGAGACATATCCATAGCATTCCTACTAGCATTTGTAACAGCTTTTGTAATTACACCATATACAATTAGATTAGCAAAAAGAGTAGGAGCAATAGACATACCAGAGAAAAGAAGAATAAATGAAGAACCAATGCCACGACTTGGAGGAATAGCAGTAATAATAGGCTTTTTATTGTCATGTATCTATTTATTAATAATTATGACATTAGAAAAAAACTTTAATCCATTTGGTGAAGAGCAATATTTCCATAAATTAATTGGATTTTTATTAGGTATTATTGTGCTTGGAATATTTGGTTTTGTTGATGATGTTAGAGGCCTTCCAGCATTAATAAAATTAATAGGACAAACCCTAGCAGCAATAGTAGTTGTATCATTTGGAATACAGATTGATAACATAAATATTCCATTTTTAGAGCAAACATTAAATATAAATAATCACATTTATATTTATATTTTATCAGTAGGATGGATTGTTGGAATTACAAATGCAATAAACTTAATTGACGGATTAGATGGCTTATCATCAGGAATTACATTGATTTCATGTTTTTCGTTAATAATAGTATTTACAATGAATCAATCACCACTAGTTGCAATAATTTTAATAACTGCACTTGCGGGAGCAATAGTTGGATTTATGCCATATAACTTTAATCCAGCAAAAACTTTTATCGGAGATGTAGGAGCACAATTCTTAGGATTTGCTTTAGCAGTAATATCAATACTTGGAACTGCAAAAACATATACATTACTAGTATTAATATCTCCATTAATTATTTTAGCCTTACCAATAGCAGATACTTTATTTGCAATCGTTAGAAGAATTATAAAAGGTAAATCAATTAAAGCAATTTTTGCACCAGATACAGGACACTTACATCACAAACTAATGAAAAAGGGATATACACAAAAACAAGCGGTTTTAATTTTATATGGAATAAGTGCTTGTTTAGGAATGTTTGCGATAATTTTATTAGAAAGCGGAATATGGAAAGCAATCTCTTTTGCTTTAATGATAATTGCGGTAATAGCAGTTGGATATAAAGATTTTTTCAAAGTAAAAGATAAAAAAACAAAATGAAACATTTGAAACATTTGGGGACGGTCTTAAAATGTTTCAAAATTGAAACATTCAGGGGACGGTCTTGAAAAGTTTCTAAAAGAAAATTTTTATGACTGTCCTTAAACAAATTATAAAGGGATGTGATATTAATGGAAGAAGACAGATTGCTTAGACCAGAAATAGGAGATTATAGTGAAGAAAGATTAGAAACATCACTAAGACCAAAATTATTAAATGAATACATAGGCCAGTCAAAAGTAAAAGAAAATATGAAAATATATATAGAAGCTGCCAAAAAAAGAAATGAACCATTAGATCATGTTTTGTTATATGGACCTCCAGGACTTGGAAAAACAACATTAGCTAATATCATTTCAAATGAAATGAATTCAAACATAAAAATTACCTCAGGACCTGCAATTGAAAAAGCAGGAGATTTAGCGGCTTTATTAACAAACTTACAGGAATTTGACGTATTGTTTATAGATGAAATTCATCGTTTAAATAAAAATGTAGAAGAGATTTTATATCCTGCACTTGAAGATTTCACTCTAGACATAATAATTGGTAAAGGCCCAACTGCTAAGTCAATTAGGATTGATTTGCCTAAATTTACATTAATTGGAGCAACAACTAAAGCAGGAACATTATCAACACCTTTAAGAGACAGATTCGGGATAGTTGATAGATTAGAATTATATAATGTTGAAGATTTATCATTTATAGTAAAACGTTCCGCTAAAATCTTAGGAATTGGAATTGATAATGAATCAGCAAGAGAAATAGCAAGACGTTCAAGAGGCACACCAAGAATTGCAAATAGATTATTAAAACGTGTTCGTGATTATGCGGCAGTTCTAGGTGATGGAGATATAGATTTAAAAGTAGCTAAAACAGCATTAAATAGATTAGAAATAGATGAAATGGGATTAGATGAAATTGATAGAAAACTGTTAGATGTAATGATATCAAAATATGCTGGAAGACCAGTGGGAATTGATACTTTGGCAACAACGATAGGTGAAGAAGTCGAAACATTGGAAGATGTTTATGAACCATATTTAATTCAGATTGGATTTATTTCTAGAACTATTAGGGGAAGAATTCCATTACCAGCAGCGTATGAGCACTTGGGGTATCCAGTACAGCAGAGTTTGTAAAATAACATCATAAAAATATAAAAAAACTGTAAATGACATTTGTATCATTTACAGTTTTTTGTATTTTAAATATAATTAGCTATAAACCCTAAAATCGATATCCTCAAAAGCGCAATCTTGTTTTTCTACATATTTTAAAAATGTCTCATCAATTTCGCCACTCATAAGCTCATCATAAAACCTATTAAATCTTCCAACATGATCTTTAATTCTTTTTTTTGCATAATCAACCATAGTTCCATTAGTTATAATAAACAACCAATCACTGCTCTGAGCAAGTAGAACTTCTCTAGCACATTGATTCAAAACACGAATCTTCAATTTATCCGTTTCATTGTAAAATGTATGAGCTAATTCAACCATTTTATCACCTAAATGGTGTAGATGTTTATGAGCATAGTCATTAGAACCATTAAGCCACACTTCACTATAACCATTAGCACCCCAGCTAGATCTACAAGGCTGGCATTCTTGCATAACTGGAAATTTTTCAATATATTCACTAGGAGTAATTAATTCGAAATTAGATTTATTATAATAAATTTTCTTAAACAAAATATATAACCAATATGGACCTTCATACCACCAATGCCCATATAATTCAGCATCATAGGGACATAATATGATAGGCGGGTTTTGTGTATGTTTAGCAGCAAAATCTATTTGAGCAGTCCTACAATCAAAGAAATGACCTGCTTGTTTTTCAGCAGTATCTTTTGCCCATTGAACATTGTAATAATCTTTATTTTCAGTTTTTCCTGTAATACGATAATATTTAATTCCAGTATGAACTCTTACGCCGTTATGAGCTATATATGGTTTTATATATTCATAATCAGCTTCATATCCAATATCTCTATAAAATTCGCGGTAATTGAAATCACCAGGATAACCTATTTCAGAACTCCATACTTGTCTAGAAGACTCAATATCTCTACCAAAAGCAACAATACCATTTGGAGAAACAATAGGAGCAAAAGTGCCAAATAGAGGAGCAGGATTTGCATATAAAATACCATGTGATTCAGTGATAATGTATTTAATTCCAAATTCTTTTAAATATTTATCAGCCTCTGGAACATAGCCACATTCAGGAAGCCAAATTCCTTTGGGTTTTCTTCCTAAATACTTTTCATATGTTTGAACACCAACTGCAATTTGAGCTTTAACTGCGGTTTCGTTTGTATATAGAATAGGAAAATATCCATGTGTTGCACCACATGTAATAATTTCTAAAACACCAATATCTTGAAAATGTTTAAAACCATTTATTAAATTACAATTATATTTTTCTTTAAAAATTTTTAAGTCATTAGAATATCGATTAAAATAATATTTTGCTAAATCATTAAGTCTAGAATCATATTTTGTTCTTTCAATTTCTTTTTCAGATAATTCTATATGTTGATTTAAATATTTAATATATCGTTTTTGTAGTAATTTATTTGAAAGCATACATAAAAGAGGAGGAGTAAGAGAGATGGTAATTCTGAAATCTACGCCTTCATTAACAAGCATTTCAAAATTTGTTAGAAGTGGAATATATGTTTCAGAAATTGCTTCAAATAACCATTGTTCCTCCAAATAGTCTTCACTTTCGGGATGATGAATAAATGGTAAATGTGCGTGTAATACAAAACTTACATATCCTTTAGTTTTACTCATAAAGTTTCTTCCTTTCAATTTTTGTGTAAATTAGGACGGTTCTAATTTTCAGAACCGTCCCTAATTCCATTAATTTCTAAATTTTTTTTAAAATTTAAATCCAGAAGATGGGTTATTTAAAATCTCATCATTATACATTTCTTTATAAAATTTATAAATATCTCTTAAAAATTTAAATGATTTAATATTTTTCTTAATAACATTATCATTACTAACATTTCTAAAAACTACAAACTCTTTTAATTTTTCAAATAAAATATGATCATTTGGAGATTGTAGATTATTTGACGTAGCAATGTATAAGTAATCAGTTTCTGAAGAATTATTATTTGAATCAACTGTTTGTTCTATAAATTTTCTACCAAGTTCAATATCGTATTTGCAATCTGAATCTTCTGTATTGAGATACCAGCAATTTGCAAAATCATTAATTTCCACTTCATAGCTTTTGTTTAAAGTTAAATTATGCACTATTAAAATAGGTTTTGTTTTTGTAAAGAAATCATTGCCATATGATTTTTTAAAAATTTCTATATCATTATCTGAAACTTCCCAATAAACAAATAATGTATTTGGAGTTTGAGCTAAAAGTTTAACAACAGTGTTACCATATTTGTAAGGTAAATCATAGTATTCTGCTATTTGAATTACTGGCTCTTCATTATTTTCTGAAGCTTTTTTAGAAGTTCTTTTTCTTGTAGTTTTCTTTACAGTTGTGCTAGTAGAACTTTTTGAAGTTGTAGATTTTTTTGCAGTTGATTTTGTAGATGTAGTTTTTTTCTTTGCAGGTGTTTTTGCAGTATCTTTTTCTTCTGATACAGATTTTGTTGTTTTTTTCTTTTCAGCATTTTCACCAGTACTAGCAGCTTTTTTTGTAGAACTTGATTTCGAAGAAGTTTTCTTCGTTGTAGAAGTTTTTTTAGTATCTGTAGAGGCTGCTTTTTTTGCAGAAGTAGCTTTTGAAGTAGAAGCTTTTTTAGTTGTAGAAGTTTTTTTAGTAGTGGTAGATTTTTTTTCAGCGGTAGCTTTTTCTACACTTTTTTTCTTTTCTGTTTTTGGTTTTTCTTCAATAGTTGCATCTGCAACTTTTTTTGTCGTTCTTGCTGCGGTCTTCACAGTACCATCAGTAGATGTTTTTTTGGTAGAAGTAGTCTTTTTTGTAGGACTTTTTTTTGTAGCAGTTGATTTTTTCTTGTTAGTTTTTTTCTCATCAATTATTTCATTTTCATCGATTTTTTCTTTTGCTTTTCTTGGCATAATTTCCTCCTTGGTATAGACTCTAAATTCACTGATTATATACTATACCATAAACAAAAAAAATACAATAGAAAAAATAAAAATTATGTTAAAAATTGTAGAAAAAATATATTGACTTTTAAAATAAACTTATATAGAATATTTTATAGAAAAATACACGGAAAATCTTATGAAAAGCAGAAAAAATGCAACCAAAGAAAAATGAAAGGAGCAATAAAATAAATGAAAATTTTAATGTTAACCTGGGAATATCCACCAAGAATAGTGGGAGGAATTTCAAGAGTAGTACATGATTTATCACATAAACTAGTTAAGGATGGAAATGAAGTAACAGTCGTAACATACAAAGAAGGTGATAGTCCAGAGTTTGAAAATGATAAAGGTGTTAAAGTGTATAGAGTAGAAAATTACATGATACACCCTAATAATTTTACAGATTGGATTATGCAACTAAATTTCAATTTAACATCAAAAGCAAGTCAAATTATTAATGAACAAGGAAAATTTGACTGTATTCATGCTCATGATTGGTTGGTAGCATATTCTGCAAAAACATTAAAAGATGCTTTTCAAATTCCAATTGTATCAACAATACACGCAACAGAATCAGGAAGAAACAGCGGTATTCATGATGATGTACAAAGATATATAAATGATACTGAATGGTTATTAACATATGAATCAACAGAAGTTATTGTAAACAGCAATTACATGAAATGCGAATTACAAAGACTTTTTGGATTACCATTTGAAAAAATAAATGTAATACCAAATGGAATTAATTTAAACAATTTTAACGGCATAGAAAAAGATTATGATTTTAGAAGAAAATATGCAATGGATAACGAAAAAATTGTTTTATATATTGGAAGATTGGTATATGAAAAAGGAATTCAACACTTAATAGCTGCAATGCCTAAAATAATAAATGGATATAATGATACAAAACTAATAATAGGTGGAAGAGGCGGAATGTATGATGAATTAAGAGAACAAGCAAAATTTTTAGGAATAGAAAACAAAGTATATTTCACAGGATATCTTTCATCAAAAGAAGTTCAAAAAATGTATAAATGTGCAGATATAGCAGTATTTCCAAGCACATATGAACCATTCGGAATAGTAGCTTTAGAAGCAATGCTTGCAGGAGTTCCAACAGTTGTATCTGATATAGGTGGATTAAACGAAATAGTTGATCATGGTGTAAATGGAATGAAAAGTTATGCAGGTAACAGTAACTCAATAGCAGATTCAGTATTAAGTTTATTATATAATCACCAATTGTGTGATAATATTACGAAAAATGCAAAAAATAAAGTTAAAAAAGAGTTTAACTGGAATAAAATTGCTCAAGACACTTATTTCATATATGAAAAAGCAATATGTCAAACAGTTGCTGAAAAACAAGCGAGAGAAATTGAACAAGAAAATGCTAAGAAAACAGCAAAAGCCAAAAATTCAGATAAAGAAATTACACGATTACTTGATTTCAAGAAAAAACATGCATATGCATAATGGATTGGAAATGGGGACGGTTCTGTTTTCCAATCCATTTTAAATACCGTCCAGAAATATAAAAACAAGGAGTGAATAAAATGAATGTTTACGATACAGCTAATAAATTAGCTTATGAAATGAAAAATTCAGAAGAATACAAAGCATATAAAGAGGCAAAAGATAAGATAATGCAAAATCCAGAAATGAAATCTAAAATAGATGAATTTGAAAAAATTAGATACGAATCTCAAGTTTTAGCAATTCAAAAAGGAGAAGGAGATTCAGAAAAAATGCAAAAATTACAACAGCTATATACTATATTAGTTGAAAATAAAGAAATAAAGGAATATTTCGATTTAGAAGTGAAATTCAATGTAATGGTAGCTGATGTAAACAAGATTATAGCTGAAGCCATTAAAGACGTATTATAAAAAATATTAATTAATTTATATTTATAATAAGGAAGTTATTTTATAGGAGACAAAGCATGACAAAAAAAGAATTTATGAAAAAGTATAATATGCAAGAATTAAGCGAAAAAGACGGGTTCATAATTGAAATTATATATGCAACCTCAAACAATTTCACTAAAAAGGTTTTATATGATGAACCAATTTGCATGTTAAGAAGTCAAACTGCTCAAAAACTTATAAAAGCTAATAATAAATTAAAAGAACAAGGATATAAAATAAAAATTTGGGATACATTTAGGCCATTAGAGTACCAAAGAAAAATGTTTGAAATATATCCAGATGAAAATTTTGTGGCAAATCCAGATAAAACTCAATGCAATCATTGTAAGGGATGTGCAGTTGATGTTACTTTGTGTACTCTTGATGGTACAACATTAGAGATGCCTACTGAGTTTGATCATTTCGGAATTGAGAGCCATAGAGAATATTATTCAAAAATAAATGAAAAAGCAAGAAAACATGCATTATTATTAGAAAATACAATGATTGAATGCCGGATTTTCTCCGCTTTCAACCGAATGGTGGCATTTTAATGATATTCAAGATTATGATATTATTCAAGAAATGTATGAATGAAATATTAGTTTAAAAAAGTAAATCTGGAGGGTGTGTATGGAACTAATAACAATATTAATAATGTCAGTTATTATTATAGTGATTTTAGCAGTTCTAGTAAAATTCAACCTGAAAAATATTAAATTAATTAAACAAATTGGCGAAGATAAAAATTTAAACGAAATTACAAATGCTTTGCCTGAAAATGAAGAAATTTGTAAACAAATACTAAAAATGTTAAACAATGAAACAGTAAATATAAAGATTGGTTCAGATAATTCACAATCAAGTTTATATATTGTTGCCACAAATAGTATATATATTGCTAATATAAAGAACACGTTTACCAGAGTACAAACAATAGCTCATGAATGCATTCATTCTATACAAGACAAACAATTATTATGGTTTAATTTTATATTTTCAAATATATACTTAATATATTTTGTTATAACTACAATATTATCAGCTTTCAATAAACTGCCAAATAAAAATGTATTTGCAATTATATTAATAATGATGTCTATGTTGTTATACTTTATACGCTCGTATATTGAAACAGATGCAATGATAAAAGCAAAATTCCTTGCAAAGCAATATATGGAAGAAAATCAAGAAGCAATTGATAAAGATAAAATAAAAATTATTATAGAAAATTACGACAGATTAAATTCAATTGGTATAAAATATTATAATTATAAATTAATATTTGATTATTTAAGTAAAATAATTATTTTTTGCGTAGTATCAATAATTGAAACATTTGGGGACGGTCTTATTTTGTTTCAATTTTGAAACATCAAAAGGACGGTCTTAAAGATAAAAAATCTAAGACCGTCTTTAATATTTGTAAAATTAATTCAATGAAATTAGTTTCTCTAAGATTTGTACAGCATTACTTGCTGCACCTTTTCTAATATTATCAGCAACAACCCAAATATTTAAACCATTAGTAATACTAAAATCACGTCTAATTCTACTAACAAAAACTTCGTCACGTCCGGAAACTAAACTAGGTGTAGCGTAATTTTCTAAAGAAGATTCATCTGGAACAATTATTCCAGGTGCATTTTTTAGCGTTTCATATACTTTTACAAGTTCAAAGTTGTTTTCAAATTCAATATTTATGCTTTCGCAATGAGAATTGAAAACTGGGACACGTACAGTAGTTGCTGTAACAGCTAAGTTTGGTTTGCTAAGTATTTTTCTTGTTTCATTAATCATTTTTTCTTCTTCTTTTGTATATCCATTATCTAAAAAAATATCAATATGAGGTAAACAATTATTGAAAATTGGATATGGAAATTTTTCTAATGTATAGTTATTTAAAGTTCTTAAATCATCAAAATTACAATTATCTGAATAATCATAATAATTTTTTATACCATTTTCTAAATCATGAATTCCTTTTGAACCAGCACCAGAAACAGCTTGATAGGTAGAATATACAATTCTTTTAATTTTAAAAGCATCATCCAAAGGTTTTAAAGCACATACAGCCTGAATAGTTGAACAATTTGGATTAGCAATTATACCTTTATGCCATTTAATATCAGTATAGTTAACTTCAGGAACAACCAAAGGCACATTTTCATCCATTCTGAAAGCACTACTATTATCAATTACAATACAGCCATGTTTTACTGCAATAGGTGCATATTTTAAAGAAGTATCACTTCCGGCAGAAAATAAAGCAAAATCAAAGTTATTTTTTAAAGAATCATCAGTTAATTCTTTAACAACATACACATCGTTTTTAAATTTTAATGTTGTACCAGCAGATCGTTTAGATGAAAAAAATTCATATTCATTAATAGGCAAATTCCTTTCTTGCAATACTTCAATCATTTTTTGCCCAACAACTCCTGTTGCACCAACAACAGCCAATTTTAAATTTTTCAAAAAATCAGTCCTCCTTTTTTTGAAATGTTTGAAACATTTTGGGACGGTCTTGTTTTGTTTCAATTTTGAAACATCAAAGGGACGGTCTTTATTGTTTCAATATTTTCTAATAATTAGAATGTATAATACTTAAAATATGAAAGATATTTGAAAATATGACTTAAAAAATTGATCAAACAATATATAAAAGGAAGTAAAAGAATTAGTTATATTACTTAAGACAAAATCTGAATTAAGTTATGACGAAATTGCTAAGTTGCTAAATACAAGCAGAACTACTATATATCGTATAAGAAATGGATAAGTAATGGCTTATCAAAGACCGTCCCCAAATGTTTCAAATGTTTTATAAATTCCTTGATTTTTTGGAATGAAAAGTGATATAATATCCTTGTTGAATTATGCCAAAAAGAAAGGAAACTTTTATATGGATTTTAGCAATATTAGAGTATGTGCTTTTGTAGGTCCGTCAGGAACAGGAAAAAGTTACAGAGCACAAATGGTTGCGGGAGAAAATAATATAGAATATATAATAGATGATGGTTTATTAATTAAAGGAAATGCAGTTGTAGCTGGTACTTCAGCTAAAAAAGCCCCAACAAAAGTAGAAACTGTTAAACATGCTTTATTTTATGAAGAACATGAGAAAAAAGAAATGCAAGAAGCTTTTGTTAAATATAATCCAAATGCAATTTTAATACTGGGAACATCAGATGGAATGGTTGCAAAAATTGCAGCAAATTTAGGATTACCACAAATTAGTAAAACAATATATATTAATGAAGTTGCAACAGAAGAGGAAATGGAAAATGCAAGAAGAATTCGTGTTACAGAAGGAAAACACGTTATTCCTGTTCCAACTTTTGAAATAAAAAAAGATTTTTCAGGATATTTATTAGATCCGTTACAGATATTCAAATCAACTGGAAAAGGTAAGGCACCTTATATGGCTGAAAAATCAATTATTAGGCCTACTTTCAGCTATATGGGAAATTTTACAATTTCTGATACAGTTTTTAAACAGATTATAGAGCATCTTGCAAATAAGGAACCATCAATACATAAAGTTGTAAGAACAAGAGTTAATAAAGGTGAATTAGGAACAGAGATATATATGGAAGTTATAGTAAATTATGGTAAAAAGATAGTTGATATTTTGCAAGATTTTCAAATTAGATCAAAAAAAGAAATCGAAAGACTTACAGCCATGAATGTATCTAAAATTGATGTTATGGCTAAAGGGATTAATATTCCGAAAGATATGAATGTATAAAAGAAAGGAAATGGTAAAATGGGATTTGTTGTAGCAATTGATGGACCTGCTGGAAGTGGTAAAGGAACAATTACTTCTAAAATAGCAAAAAGAATGAAATTAAATAGTATAGATACAGGTGCCATGTATAGATGTGTTACTTTATCATGTATCAGAAATAATGTTGGTTTAAACGATGTTGAAAAAATAAAAGAAATACTTAAAAATATTAATATTGAACTAATTAAAGAAAAAGACAATCTAATTGTAAAATTAAATGGTGAAGATGTATCAAAAGAAATAAGAGAAAACCCAGTTAACAAAATGGTTTCAAAAGTATCAGCAATTAGAGAAGTAAGAGATAAACTTGTTGAATTACAAAGAAAAATGTCAGAAAGTCAAGATATTATTATGGAAGGTAGAGATATTACAACTGTTGTTTTTCCTAATGCTGATGTGAAAATTTATCTTGATGCTGATTTAGAGGAAAGAGCTAGAAGAAGATTAAAGCAAAATCAAGAAAAAAACATAGATTGCACATATGAAGAAGTACTGGAAGATATGAGAAAAAGAGACGAAAATGATATGAATAATCCATATGGTGCATTAAAAAAAGCTGATGATGCTATACTTGTAGATTCAACAAATTTAACAGAAAAGCAAGTTATAAAAGAAATTGAAAAGATAATAAAAAAGCAAAAAAAAGTTAATAAATTAGAACCTAAAATATATTGGGAAAGACCAGAAACAAAATGGAAAATATTTGTAAGGAAAATTGTTAAAGGTTTCTTAAGAAGCATATATAGAATAGTATTTAGAATGGAAATTACAGGAGAAGAAAATAAAACTAAAGCAGGCGAAAATGGTGGATTTATAATATGTGCAAATCATGTAAATTACTTAGATGCAGTCGCAGTTGTAGTTTTTAGCAAAGAAAAAATAAGATTTATAGGAAAATATGATTTAGCAAGAGTTGGAATAATAAGATGGTTAGAGCATTTATTTGATGTAATTCCAATAAAAAGAAATACACAAGATTTAGAAGCAATGAAAAGAAGCCTTAAAGCTTTGAAAAACGGAGAAATTCTTGGAATATTCCCAGAAGGAACTAGAAAAGGTATGGAAAAAAATCAAAAAGTAAAAAATGGAGCGGCTTTTATGGCAATTAGATCAGGTGTTCCAGTTGTCCCAGTCGGAATATCAGGTTCTTTTAAACCATTTGGAAAAGTCAAAATAAAATATGGAGAACCATTGGATATGTCAAAATATAAAGTAAAAGGCAAAGAAAAAGAAGGACAAGAACAAGCTACAAAAGAAATTATGGATAATATAGTTATGTTGACAAATAACTAAAAATAATATATAATTATGAACTATTAGAGGGCATGAAAGGAAAAAGATAGTATGGATAATATGAGTTTTGAAGAATTATTAAACCAAACCCTTAAAGAAATCAAGGTTGGTCAAACAGTTACAGGAAATATAATAAACATTAATTCGCAAGGAGAAATCTTTGTCGACTTAGGATATAAAGCTGATGGAATTATCCCAAGAGCAGAGTTTTCATTTAATGAAAATGATGATCCAAGGGATACATTTAAAGTAGGTGATAGAATTACAGCTGATGTTATCAAATTAAATGATGGATTAGGAAATGTTTTATTATCATACAAAAAAGCAAATTCTAAAATTGTAAAACAAGAATTTGAAAGTAAGGTAAAAAATAATTGTACTTTTACCGAAAAAGTAACAGCAGTTAATGATAATGGTTTAATAGTTGATTACAAAGGAATAAGGATATTTATTCCATTATCATTATCAGCAATTCCAAGAGATGCCAAAGTGGAAGATTATAAAGGAAAAGAAATTACTTTTAGAGTTATTGAATACAATGAAGCAGCAAGAAAAATTATAGGTTCTGTAAAAGTTATTTTAGATGAACAAAAACATGAAAAAGAAGCAGAATTTTGGAACAATATCGAAACAGGAAAAATGTACAAAGGAATTGTAACAAGTTTAAGTTCATATGGTGCTTTTGTCGATATTGACGGTGTTCAAGGTTTATTACATATATCAGGAATGACTTGGGAAAGAGATAAGAAACCAGCAGATATTTTAAAGGTTGGTCAAGAAATAAAAGTTAAAGTTCTAGAATTTGATAAAGAAAATAAAAGATTAAAACTAGAATATGATAAAAAAGGAGTAAATCCTTGGGACAAGTTTGCTGAAAAATATAATGTTAATGATATTGTAACTGTAAAAATAGCAAATCTAATGCCTTTTGGTGCATTTGTTAAAATAGATAAAGGAGTAGAAGGATTGGTTCATATTTCACAAATAAGTGAAAAAAGAATTACAAGACCAGAAGAAGTTTTAAAAGTTGGACAAAAGGTAAATGCTAAAATTATTAATATAGATTTAGAAAACAAAAAAATAGAGCTTTCAATTAGAGAATTAGAAGGTACATCTAATGAAATGATTGAGGATGTTACAAATGATTCTGAAAACAAAGTTGAAGAAAACAATCAAGAAAATGTATCAGATACAAATGAACAAGAGTAAAATTAGTTGCCAAGCAATTGATGATTAAATCAATGCTTGGCAAAAGTAATGTTAAAAATAATGAAACAAACGGACGTGAAACGTTTGGGGACGGTCCTAAAATGTTACAAAAAATGAAACATTTTAAGACCGTCCCGGAATGTTTCAAAAATGAAAAAAAGACCGTCCAAAAATGTTTCAAAAATAGAAGGGAAGATTAAAAAATGAAAAACGAAAAAATAAGAAACATAGCAATAATTGCACACGTTGACCACGGAAAAACAACATTAGTGGATGCTTTATTAAGACAAAGTCACATATTTAGAGAAAATGAACAAGTTGCTGAAAGAGTAATGGATTCAAATGATTTGGAAAAGGAAAGAGGAATTACAATTCTTTCTAAAAATACATCAGTTATGTATAATGGAATTAAAATTAACATTGTTGATACTCCAGGACATGCTGACTTCGGTGGAGAAGTTGAAAGGGTTTTAAGAACAGTTGATGGTGTTTTACTATTAGTTGATGCTTTTGAAGGACCAATGCCTCAAACAAGAGAAGTATTGAAAAAATCTTTAGCTGCTAATTTAAAACCAATAGTTGTAATTAACAAAATTGATAGACCAGGAGCTAATCCATTAAAAGTTGTTGACCAAGTTATCGAATTATTCATCGAATTAGATGCATCTGACGAACAATTAGATTTCCCAGTAATTTATGCATCAGCTAAAAATGGTATAGCTAAAATGAATTTGGAAGATGAAACAGATAATGTTCACTGCATTTTCGATACAATCATTAATACAATTGAAGCACCAAAATGCGAAATGGAAGGACCTGCTCAATTATTAGTTTCTAACATTGATTATGATGATTATTTAGGAAGAATTGCTGTAGGAAGAATTGAAAGAGGAACAATTAAAAATGGTATGCCAATAGCAATTTGTAAACAAGACAAAAATCAACAAGGAAAAATTGCTAAATTATTCACTTATGTTGGATTAAAGAAAGCAGAAGTTGAAGAAGCGGAGGCAGGAGATATTGTTGCTTTATCAGGAATTGCTGATATCAACATAGGAGATACAATCTGTGATATAAATAATCCAGACAAAATTCCGTTTGTTGATATTGATGAACCAACAGTATCTATGACATTCAGCGTAAATAACGGACCTTTAGCTGGTAAAGAAGGACAATATATCACTTCAAGACATATCAGAGATAGATTATTCAAAGAGTTAGAAAGAAATGTAAGTTTACGTGTTAAAGAAACAGATTCAGCAGATAGCTTTGAAGTATGTGGACGTGGTGAATTACACTTATCAGTATTAATTGAAACAATGAGAAGAGAAGGATTTGAATTATTAGTTTCTCGTCCAAAAGTTATTTTCAAAGAAATTGATGGTGTAAAATGTGAACCAATGGAAAGATTAGTTGTAAACGTACCAGATGATTCAATAGGAACAGTTATCGAAAAATTAGGAAGACGTAAAGCTGAAATGGTAAACATGGAACCAGCTGAAATTGGACATACAAAAATAGAGTTTAAAATTCCTGCACGTGGTTTAATTGGATATAGAACAGAGTTCTTAACAGATACAAAAGGTGAAGGAACAATGAACAGTATATTCGATTGTTATGAACCATATAAAGGTGAAATTTCTTCAAGAACAAGAGGTGTTCTAGTAGCATTTGAAGCAGGAACATCTGTAACTTATGGATTATATAATGCTCAAGAAAGAGGAGAATTATTAATTGGTGCTGGTGTTGAAGTGTATGAAGGAATGATAGTTGGTATCAACTCTAGAAATGAAGACATTGCAATCAACGTTTGTAAAGAAAAACACTTAACAAATACAAGAGCTTCAGGTTCAGATGATGCATTACGTTTAGTACCACCACTACAAATGTCATTAGAAAAAGCTATTGAATTTATAGCTGAAGATGAGTTAGTTGAGGTTACACCATTAAATATTAGATTAAGAAAAGTTATATTAGATAGTAAGACAAGAGAAAGAGAAGCAAGAAGAAACGCTGCGCAATAATTGTCAGAATTTGTCGATAAGATTTTAGTTTGATTTTTTGAGGAATATTTGACATATGATACAATAGATGTTATAATACTAATAGCGAAAGCGTTAGTTCGTAAGATGTCAATATGAACACGAAAAAGAGATATGTTGGTCGCATATCTTTTTTTTTCATTAAAAAAGAGCAGTTGGTCAGACTGCTCTTTGATTAGTTATGTACTAATCCTTTTGGGTTTCATCATTTTTATTATTATTTTTTAATAATAACAAAATGATTAGTTTCCAAATTAATTCGTAAGATGTCATATAAAAACACCTCCTTTCCAAAAGTTTTCCTTTATGAAAAGGATGCGTATATTATACTATTTTTGACAGCTAAAAACAATGTGTTACAACTATAAATCGTATGACAAAATTCGACAAAAATGGAAGAATAAGAAAAAGACCATTTACATACTGTAAATGGTCAAAATGTTTAATCTTTAATCAAGAAAATTGTTATATTACAATTATCATGCTGTAACCCAGATATTACCTCAGGGTGTTCATCTATAAACAAACTTGAAAAGTAGAGTGTACCAAATAAAAAAGTAAGAGTAAGAGTAAAAGAACCAATGTTTTTATTTAGATGAAAATGGCTTTCATCAGAATTGTAGCAGTAGCCTGTGTATATCTGATATTCTTTTTGGTAGCTCTCCTTTGAATCATCTGCTGGGTGTTTGATGATAATTGCAGGACTTGCATCCTTGGGAACTGTGAAGACGTCCTTTGGAGCGTTTTCAATAGAGGCAATTATTTCTTTTTCAACATCTTTAAGTTTTGATTCGAGTTCGTCTTGCCTTTTTTTGGCTCGCTCAGCAGCTTCGAGTTCGTCTTGCCGCTGTTCCTCGACGCGTCGTTGTAAAATTTCTTTTAGCACAATAATTTTCCTTTCTCCTCAATTCGAGGCAACGGGTTTAATGTTCCAATTATGGAAACAAAACGTAGTAAAGCCATAAAGGCTGAAAAGAGTATAACATCATTTACATAAATTGTCAATGGATGGTACTAAAAATTGATTTTATAATACAAGTTTATAGTGAGAATTCGTAAAATTTTCATGAAAAAAGTAGAAATATGTATCATAATAATATATAATTTAATTATATGAAAATACCTAAGGAGGTCCAACAATGAATATAATTATAGCAAGCAATAATCAAGGAAAAATAAGAGAATTCAAAAAAATGCTAGAACCAATGGGATATACAGTTTTATCTCAAAGTGAAGCAGGAATAAATCTAGAAGTAGAAGAAACAGGAACAACATTCAAAGAAAACGCAACATTAAAAGCAGAAGCAATCTATAATATAAAACACACACCAGTATTAGCTGATGATAGCGGAATTGAAGTAGAGTTTTTAAACATGGAACCAGGAATATATTCAGCAAGATACATGGGATTAGATAGTGATGAAGCAAGAAGAAATTGTATTTTAGAAAAAATGCAAGGAGTAGAAGAAAGTAAAAGAAACGCACGCTTTGTATGTTGCATTTGTTATATAGATGAAAATGGAAACAAGCAATATGCTGAAGGATATTGGAATGGTAGAATAGCAGAAGAGGCCAGAGGAAAAAACGGATTTGGTTATGATCCAATATTTATTCCAGAAGGTTATAACATAACAAGTGCTGAAATGTCACCAGAAGATAAAAATATGAAATCACATAGAGCACTTGCTTTAAAAAAATTGGAGGAAATCTTAAACTAAAAATTTGAAACATTTTGGGACGGTCTTTTTTGTTTCAATTTTGAAACATCAAGGGGACGGTCTTGAAACATTTCGAAAACGAAAGGTATAAAAGGTGAAAAAATGTTTTTCGCAAAATCAGGAGTATATACCCCCTGTGGAATATATAATTTAAAACATTTGATAATAGCAATTGTAACTTTTACTATAATAGCGATTGCTGTAAAAAACACAAAAGCTAAAAGGTCAGAAGATATAAAGAAAATAATTAAAACAGCAACAATAGTAGTGTGGGTTTTAGAAATATTAAAAATTATATTCATGTTTGTCACAGGTCAAGGAAGACCGAATAAAGTAATACCATTATATTATTGCAGTTTACTGTTGTATTCAGGATTAATGAGCTCATTTGGAAAAGGAATTATAAAAAAGATAGGAGACGTATTTTTAGCAACAGGTGGAATAATTGGTGGAATGGTTTTTATAATTTGTCCTACAACATCATTGCCAGAATATCCAATATTTCACTTTATAAGTTTACACAGTTTCTTTTTCCATGGAACTATGATATATTTGGGCTTGATTATAAATAAATTTAAATATATTGATGTGAAATTTGAAGATATTAAATATTATGCTAGTTTGATTTTTGCTATTTGTATGATTGCATATGGTGTAAATAGAGTATTTGGAAGTAATTTGATGTTTATTTCACAAGATTTTCCAGGAAATCCCATATCAGTTTTATACAATAATACGGGAATATTTTTTTCTCCAATTATGATTTTATTGCAAATGACATTACCTTTTTTGATGGTTTATGGAGTGATACGTCTTAGCAAAAAATGTCGAAAAGCTGAAAAATGTAAATAAGAACGTAGTTATTAAAACATATAACTCTAAATTTTTTGTAGCTAAGAAAATATTGCTATGCGGTTTTACTTATGATATAATCTAAACATAGAAAAACATTTGGCATAATATAAAAAGAAAAATTAAATTAGAAAATATTGTATTATATGTAATAAAGGAGGAAAAAGGATGGAAAAATCATATTTTGATGGAGGATTGCTTCAATTAATTGGATGGAGAATTTTAGGAGCATTAGTTACAACTTTTACATTTGGAATTTGTTATCCTTGGGCAATTTGCATGATATACAGGTGGGAAGCAAAACATACTGTTATTGAAGGAAGAAGATTAAAATTTACTGGAAGTGCAGTTGGATTATTTGGTAATTGGATAAAATGGGTTTTATTAACAATTATCACATTAGGAATTTACGGTTTCTGGGTTGGAATTAAATTAAGAAAATGGAAAACTAAAAATTTACAATTTGAAAGTACATCAACAAATATTCAGCCAAGTACAGAAACAAATACTAATGCTGTAGTAAGCAATAATTAAAAACATTAGGAGTGAAATAAAAATGGAAGAAAGAATAGTTAAACCATTTACAATGTGGAAACATTTTAAAGGTGCAAGATCATTTGTAATTACTGTAGCAGAACATAGCGAAACAGGAGAAAAATTAGTAGTTTATCGTTGCATGGATAATAATGGTAAAACAAATCATAAAGATGGAATTTATGCAAGACCATTGGAAATGTTTTTGTCAGAAGTTGACCATGAAAAATATCCAGATGCTACTCAAAAGTATCGTTTTGAAGAAATTATAGATTAAAATAAAATAAGCAGTATAAAATTATTTAAAATAATTTTGTGCTGTTTATTATTTTTTTGGAATTTTAAGTTTATTTTAAGAAAACTGCTTTATACTAAATTTAATCAAAAGAAATATAATGTTTCTTTTAATTAAAGGAGGAGATTTTATGAAATTAAAATTATTAAAAGTATTATCTATAACAATGGTGTTATTGTTGATCATGGTAAGTTTTAATCTAAAAACATCGAGTGCAGCAGAGATACAAGCAGATTATAAAGTAAATTTAGAGGATTTAACATATACAGTAAATCAATCAACAGTTGAACTAAAGAAATATACGCAAAATGATTTTGAAACATTTTTATCAGATTATAATTCAGGAAAATTACCAGAAATATATGTTACAGAATTTTTATTTGATGGTGTTTCAATGGTTAAAACATATGATTTAGACGATTTTATTGAAAGTGGAAATGACGTAGAAGTAGAGAACTTAGAAATTACAGCAGTTAATGTAAATACAACAGGTAATATAGAATTTACAGGAGAGATAACTGGTGGAATGATTGCAGTTGATACAAATGGAAGAAGCGGAGAAATTAATTTAATATTTAATAATGTAAAAATAGATACAGATTCAAAGAAAACACCAGCAATCTTAGTATATAATAAAGACATAACTTATACTGGTTGTAAAGTAACAATTAAAACAGCATCTGAAAGTAAGAACTATATTGAAGGTGGAAAATTAAAAAAAGTAAGTTTAGTTGGAAGTGATGAACTAAGCACATATGCAAATAAATATTCTGGAGATAATCAAACAAATTATAACACATATACAAATTATTATGGAGTATATACATCAGCACAAATAAACAATATTTTATTCGCAAAAGTTCAAGCTGATAATGAAGATTTAAATGATGGAGATCCATATTATTTTTATAAGGCTGCTGGAGCAGTAAGTTCAGATATAGATCTTAATTTTGAAGGGACAGGATATTTAGAAGTAAAAAGTAAAAATAAAGAAGGAATTGAAACAAAGGGAAATTTAACATTTGCAGGAGGAACTGGTGATTATGTAATTTACGCAGAAGATGATTGTTTAAACACAACAACAACAAGTTCTTCAAATAAATCTGCAAGAAATAATTTAACAATAGATGTTAATTCTTTATATGCTGTAGTTGATTCAGGGGAAGATGCAGATGAAGGAGATGCAATAGATTCAAATGGAACTTTAACAATTAATGGTGGAACAATTGTTGCAATAGCACATCCAGGTCAAGACGCAGGATTAGATTCAGAAAACGGAATATATATTAATGGAGGAACTGTTTTTTCAACTGGCGATATGTTTGATCAAATTTCGAGTGAATCCAAGCAAAATTATATGGTTTTAAATTTTGCAAATAAAATAGAAACAGACACATTAATTACTTTATTAAGTGAAAATAACGAAGTATTAATGTCATATAAAACAGATAGAACATATTCATATTTAGTATATAGTTCTGAGGATTTAAGTAATGGAACATATTATTTATATAAAAATGGAAATATTAGTGGAGATGAAACATATGGATTTTATACACAAGTAAGTAATTATGAAAAGGGAACTCAACAAGCATATTCATCATCAGGAATTCAAGGAGGAATGAGAGGAGGTAATATGAATGGTGGAATGCCAGAAGGTGAAAGAAAGTTCGAGAATAAAGATGAAAATCAAAATATAAATCAAAATATAGAAAGATCAGAATTAACAAATCCCGATATAAAAAACAAGAAAAATAATAGACAATCAGAAAGACAAATGAATGAATCAAATAGAAATGATATACCGGAAAAACCAACAGGAGATATACCTAGCGAAAACATGCCTGGTGGAGATATGCCAAGTAACGAAAATATAGCAAGATCAATGCCAGATAATGAGAATACAAATACAACAGCAACAAACAATGAATTCAAAGTAAGTGGAATATCAAATCAATTTGGCGGAATTACTGATTATACAGGTTCAGATTTAGAACAATCAACAGAAAGCTCAGAAGTAAGTATTAATAGTAAATTAAATAAAGTTTTGTCTAATAAAATTTTAATATCATCAGTAATTGGTGTAGTGGTCTTAGTTGCGGTTATAGTAGTATGTATAGTATTGGTTAAAAAGGCTAAAAAGAATTGACATAATTAAAAAAATATGTTAAACTTTATTTATATTAAGAGTTTACCTATGGCTACAGCCAGAGCGGTAAAGGGTAGTTTAAATATAGAAAAACACCTACACTTATAGCAAACGTAAAGCATTGCAAAGGAGTCTTAAGAAGATTTCTTGCGATGCTTTTTTGATTTTTGAAACAATTGAAAGGAGATGATAAAAATGAAATTAAGATTTGAAGTTCCTTCAAAAAAAAGAAAACAAGAAGCCTTAGATTACATAAAAGAATTCAAAGAATATAATTCTGCAATTAATGGTTCTGGAGGATTAGACAGGTACATAGATAATTATGAAGGTTGGCTTGAAAAATTAGAACAAGATTATGTAAGAATTCCAAATGAGGAAAAAGTACCTGCACGTACGTATTTTTTGGTACGAAATAGTGATGATAGAATCGTTGGAATGATTAATATAAGATTGGCATTGAATGAAAAACTAAGAAATTATGGAGGCAACATAGGTTACAGTATCCGTCCAACAGAAAGAAAAAAAGGATATAATAAAATAAATTTATATTTAGGGTTAAAAATTTGTCAAGAATATGGTATAAAAGAAGTGTTAATGGATTGCGATAAAGATAATTTAGGCTCAGCAAAAACAATGCAAGCTTTTGGAGCAATTTTAACAAGAGAATATTATTGTGATAGAGATAACTGTATAGTTCAAGATTATATTATTGATGTTGATAAAGCAATACGCGACAATAAAGGTAAATACGAAATAACAAATATAAAAGAAAGATAAAAAACAATATAGGAGGTGACAAAAAAGATGTCAAATTTAATAGTGGTAGCAGGTCCACAAGCAGTTGGAAAAATGACTGTTGCTGAGAAATTAAAAGAAAAAATAGGATATTCACTAATGGTAAATCATGACAGTATAGAGGTATCAAAAAAAATATTTGATTCAAGTAATATTGCATGGAAAGAATTAAATGGTATAATAAGGGAGAACGTTTTTCAGATAGCAATTAAAAACAATGTTAATATGATATTTACATTTGTAATAGCATTTGATATGCAAGAAGATGTTGATTATTTAAATCGATTAAAAAATATGTTTGAAGCAAGTGGTGGCAAGTTTTATTTTGTAGAATTAGAAGCGGACTTAGAAACGCGTTTAGAAAGAAATCTTACTCCACATAGACTAGAAGAAAAAAAGTCAAAAAGAGATGTAGAGTGGAGTAAAAAAGAATTATTAGAAACAATGGAAAAGTACAGATTAAATTCAAATGAAGGTGAAAAATTATTTGAAAATCAAATAAAAATAAACAATACTAATATAGAGCCAGAAGAAGTAGCAAATATGATAATTGAAAAATTTAATTTAAATTGAAACAATTGGGAACGGTCTTTTTTTGTTTCAAAAAGGGGGAATTTTTATGAAATATTACAAGAAATTAGTAGGAGACAGAATTTATTTATCACCAAGAAGTTCAGAAGATTATGAACTTTTTACAGAATGGCTAAATGATCCACAAGTAGCAGATTATGTAGGTAGAAGTGGTCAAATAATGACAAAAGAAAGCGAAAAGGAATTTTTAGAATCAAACAATAATCCAGAAGCAACATTTGTTATTGTAGATTTAGAAAACGATAAAATGGTTGGTACAGTTGGAATTGAATCAATTAATCATGTAAACAGATGTGGAACACTAGGTGTATTTATAGGCGACAAAGACTATAGAGACAAAGGATATGGAACAGAAGCTATAAGATTAATTCTTGAATATGGATTCAAATATTTAAATTTAAAAAATATCAACTTAGACTTATTATCTGCCAATGAAAGAGCATATAAATGTTATCAAAAATGCGGATTTAAAGAATATGGAAGAAGACGTAAATGTTATTTTATTAATGGAAAATATTATGATAAAATTTCTATGGATATCTTAGACGAAGAATTTGAAGGAGATTATATTAGAAATAAAAACATATAATGAAAAGGAGATTAGCTAATGTTAACTGGAATACAATGCTTAGGACATAGTACAATAAAAATAAATAAGAACTCAAAAATAATGTATATTGACCCATTTAATATAGAAGAGGAAAATAATGATGCAGATATTATTTTTGTAACGCATAATCATTATGATCATTATTCACCAAAGGACATAGACAAGATAAAAAAAGAAGATACTATTATTGTAATAACAAATGACTTATATAATGAAGCAAAACAATCAGGTTTCAAAGAAAGCAAAATTGTTACTGTAAAACCAAATCAAACATTTAATGTTTCAAATATAATTGTAACAACAGTTCCTGCTTATAATATAAATAAAAAATTTCATCCAAAAGAAAATGAATGGGTAGGTTACATTTTGAATATAGAGAATATTAAATATTATATTGCAGGAGATACAGATATTACAGACGAAAATCGAAAGGTAGAATGTGATGTAGCATTTGTGCCTGTTGGTGGAACATATACTATGACTAGTAAAGAAGCGGCAGAACTTGTAAATGAAATAATGCCTAATATTGCTATACCTATTCATTATGGCAGTATTGTCGGAACAAAGCAGGATGCAATTGATTTTAAAGAAAAATTAGATGAAAGAATTAGGTGTGAAATTTTGATTAAATAATAAAATGGAGGTTTAAATATGACCATAGAAGAAATTTATGAAGAAGTAAAAAAAGAAACTGGTGTAACATCATACAAAATAGTGAAGGAAAAGGCAGATAATTTAACAATTTTTGACAGTAAATTTGGTGGAATTCCATATTGGGATTTTTCAGAGGATTTTCCAAAAGATACAAAAGGCGAAAAATTAATGCTATTAGCACAAATCAATTTTGAGAAAGATAAATTTAAGGATGAAAGATTACCTGAAAAAGGAATTCTACAATTCTTTATTTCATCAAACGATGATGTATATGGTATGAATTTTGATGAACAGGATAAACAAACTGATTGGAGAGTTGTATATCATGAAAGTATTAATTACGAAATAACTGAAGAAGAGATAAGAAATAATGGAGTAATTACTATTAAGGAAGTTTCACCCGACTATTATGCTCCTTTTAATGATTCTTATAAAATTTCATTTAAACCAGTTAGTGATGTATTAAGTATTTATGATGGAAATTTTAATTCAATAGTGGTAAAAATTTTAAAAGAAAAATTTAATGTAAATATTGAAGAGAGAGATGTTGAAGATTATTTAGAAAAAATTGATGAAAAATTTTATAACAAATTTGAAACTTGGGGACATAAATTGTTAGGATATCCAGCTTTTACACAATCAGATCCAAGATTTGGAAGAAAAGATTATAGTAAATATGATACTTTGCTTTTACAGATAGATTCTGATGATGAAATTATGTGGGGAGATTGCGGAGTAGCTAATTTCTTTATTAATAAAGAGGATTTAATGAAAAAGGATTTTAGTAATGTTTTATACAATTGGGATTGTTGTTAAGATAAAGCAGAAGAATTAGAATAATTAAAATATAAAGTAAGGGAAATAGTAATATGGAAGAAAAAGTATTGCCGTTACATATTGTAAGTGCAGCAGGAATTGTTATAAATGAAAAAAATGAAATTTTAATGGTAAAAACTAATGATGTTAGTTGGGCCTTTCCAGGTGGAATTGTAGAAAATGGTGAAAACATAATTGATGCAGTAAAAAGAGAAGTAATGGAAGAAACAGGAATTCAAATCGAAGTAGGAGAATTATTTTGTGTTTCTTCAAATACTCAAAAAAGGAAAGGATATAATGGTGTTAAAGAAATATCTACAATTATAAACATGGATTTTATATGCAAAGCAATAGGAGGAACAATAAGAAATTCAGAAGAAAATTCAGTAACAGCATTTATTCCGAAAGATCAAGTATTAAATATGATTGAAGCATATCATTTAAAAGAAAGGTTTAAAGCATTTATAGAATATGACGGAAGACCAACATATTTGGAATACAAAAGAAAACCCGAGTTTGAATTAAAATTAAAAAGAAGTATTTAATTCAAATTATGATGATTATTTAAGAATTAAAAATACGAAAGGATAATTATGTATAAGGAAAAAGAGTTTAACAAGATAATAAAAGAAATATGTCTTGAAAAAAATATCCAATATGAAGAATTATCAGATGATTGGATTATAAAATTAAAAAAAGATAATATAAATAAATTTTTGGTTGGATATAAATTTGATTTAAACAGTCAGGCAACAGCTGAAATATGTAATGATAAATATGCATTATATGCTGTTTTAAATTCAGAGGGAATTCCCGTAATTGAATATAATATTCTATTCAAGAATGAACATCATAAATTACAAAAATACTTCGATAAATATAATCAAAATGTAGTTTTAAAGCCTAATAATGGTACTTGTGGCAATAATGTGTTTCATATAAGTAACTTCAAAGAATTAGAAGATGAATACAACAAGCTTACAAATCAATGTTATAGTGTGGATATCTGTCCTTTTTATGAAATTGAAAGTGAATACAGAGTTATATATTTGCCAAATAAAAAACATATTTACAAAAAGGTAAAACCTATAATTACAGGAGATGGAGTTCATACAGTTAAAGAATTATTAATAGAATTTAACAAAGAATATTTTAGTAAAGATGAGAATCTAAAAAACAAAAATATTTCAACAAATTATATTCCAAAATTAGGTGAAAAATTAGAATACGAATGGAGATTTAATCTGTCAAAGGGTTCTAAAATATCAAATGTTAGCAATGAAGAAACTCAAATTTTGTTAGATTTAGTTAATAAAATTGTAAAAGCAATTGAAGTAAAATTTGTAAGCATAGATATTGTAAAGTTATCAAATAATCAATATATGGTTATGGAAATTAATAGCGGTGTTATGATGGAAAATTTAATTAAATTAGATGAAAACGGAAAACAAATTGCTAAAGATATTTATATGGAAGCTATAAATATGATGTTTGATTAATAGCAATTTAAAAGTAGAAAATTAATAAAAAGCAAGTAGTCATTGAAAACTGCTTGCTTTTGTGATATTATATTATCATAAAATTAAGGGAGGATAAAAAAATGACAAGTAAACAAAGAGCGTATTTAAGAGGATTAGCAAATAAAATAGATTCAATATTTCAAGTAGGAAAAGGTGGAATAACAGATAATTTGTTAACACAATTATCTGATGCATTGGAGGCAAGAGAACTAATAAAAATTACAGTATTAAAAAATGCTCCAGATTATGCAAGAGATATAGCAAATGAAATTGCAGAAGGTACTAGTTCTGAAGTTGTACAAGTTATAGGAAATAAAATAACATTGTTTAGAAAAAGAAAAGAAAAATCTAAGTTTGAAGATTTATAAAATGAGGTAAAAATGAGTAAGATAGCAAATATGTTAAATATGTTGCAAATACTAAAAGATCAGAAAATTCATAGTATTTCCAGTTTGTCAGAAGAGTTAGAAGTATCAGGTAGAATGATAAGACAATATAAAATAGAACTTGAAGAAGCGGGGATATATCTAAAGTCATATACTGGTAAATATGGAGGGTATCAGCTATATGAAAACAGCAATTTTTTGACAATAAAAAATGAAATAAAAGAAAAAATGTATATTGTAATGAAACAAGCGATTGCTAATAAAAATAAAGTAAAAATTACTTTCAAATCCGTCAATTCTGGATTAACTACAAGAATTATACATCCAGCAGAATTGTTTGAATATAAAGAAAAGTGGTATATTGCAGCATTTTGTGAGTTAAGAAACGAAATACGATTATTTAAATTAGATGATATAATAGAATATAAAGTTTTAGATGAAAGATATCAAGAAAATTTGTATATAAAAAAATAATTGTGACAATTATATTTCCTAAATACATGATATTATTATAGTAGAGAATAATTAATGTATAAAAGAAAAGAGAGGAATTATGAATGGAAGAAATAGTTTTTGTAACACATAATAAAGGAAAAATAGCAGCTGCAGAAAAACATTTTAAAAATGTTAATTTTTCAGTTTATGAATATGATTTAGAGGAACCTAGAAGTGATGATGTAAAATATATTTCAAAATATAAAGTTATGGAAGCCTTTAAATTAGTTAATAAGCCATGCATTTCACAAGATAGCGGATTTTGGATAGATGAGTTAAATGGATTTCCAAGGTCTTTTGTTAATTTTTCATTAAATACATTGGGAATAGATGGATTTTTAAAGTTAATGGAAGGCAAAAAAAATAGAAAATGTAAATTTGTTGAATGTCTATCATATTATGATGGAAAAAATTTATATCAATTTATGGGAGAACACAAAGGAACATTAACAGAGGAGATTTTAGGAAATGACTCAGATAAAAAATGGTCTGATTTATGGTATATTTTTAAACCTGATGGATATGATAAAACATTAGCTCAAATGACTGATGAAGAAAGAGAGAATAGAATTAGATATAATTCAGTAAGTTCTTTAGAAGAATTTGCAAAATGGTATGAAGAAAAAATGTAAAAGCACCCACAAGAAGGGTGCTTTTTTGTGATTAATAGTCCGTAAAATTAGACTCTACGAGATGGACCAAGTTTTCTACAGCTTTAATTTCATCCTTGCCATCGGCAATAATTTCAATTTCTCCACCACTGGGTATCGAACGTGAAAGTAAACCGAGGTAACTTTTTCCATTGGCAAGTGAGCCGTTGTATTTTACATGAATAGTTGCAGAAAATTCAGCAGCTATTTTCACGAAAATATTTGCAGGACGAACTCCTAAGCCAATTGAATTAGTAACTGTTACTTTTTGTGAATACATAGTATCCTCCTTTGAGAATTATCTCAATATGTCATTTTTCGGTAACTAAAAAAACAATGACTGTAATTTTTTTAGTTATTCAACGTATGATAGGAGCAATGCACATATTTAAGTATAAAATACTTAATGTTTAATTGGAATTTACCAATTTTATTTGTATTATATCATACAATATGATAATATAAAAGTATCAAGAATAAAAATACAAAAAATTAAAATAATACTAATGAGGAGGAATGAAAGATGGAAAGAAAAGTTAAAGTTGCACAATTTGGAACAGGCAAAATGTCTGTATACACAATGAGATATGTGTATGAAAAAGGAGCTGAAATAGTATCAGCATTTGATATTAATCCAAGTGTTATTGGAAAAGATATTGGAGAAATAATGGGTTCAGAAAATAAAGGAGTTAAAGTTTCTTCAGTAGAAAATGCAAGAGAAGTACTATCAGCCAATAAACCTGATATAGCAATTGTTACAACAATGAGCTTAATAAAAGATGTTGAAGATGCATTAACAATATGTGCAGAACTTGGAATAAATGCAATTACAACATGTGAAGAAGCATTTTTTCCTGTAAATTCTAATCCGGGAATTACAAATAAATTAGATGAAATTGCCAAAAGAACAAATTGCACAATTACAGGAAGTGGATATCAAGACATTTATTGGGGACAATTAATTTCTTCAATAGCAGGATCAACACAAAAAATTACTAAGATAAAAGGTAGTTCAAGTTATAACGTTGAAGATTACGGAATTGCACTAGCTAAAGCTCATGGAGCAGGACTTACTTTAGAAGAATTTGATAAAGAAGTTGCATCAGTTGATAGAATTTCAGATGAACAAAGACAAGAAATAATAGAAAAAGGAGATTATCTTCCATCATATATGTGGAATGTTAATGGATGGCTTGCAGAAAAATTAGGTCTTCATGTTACATCTCAAAGACAAAAATGTGTGCCACAAACTTATGAAAAAGATTTAGAATCATCAACTTTGGGAATGACTGTAAAAGCTGGAGATGCCACAGGAATGAGTGCTGTTGTTACAACAGAAACAGAGGAAGGTATTGTAATTGAAAGTGAATGTATTGGGAAAGTATATGCCCCAGAAGAATTCGATAAAAATGAATGGACAGTTTATGGCGAACCAGATACAACAATAGTTGTAGAAAGGCCAGCAACTGTTGAACTTACTTGTGCTAGTATTGTTAATAGAATTCCTGATGTTATTAATGCTAAATCTGGTTATGTGCCTACTGCTGATATGGGAGAATTAAGATTTAAAATTAAGAGTTTGAACGAGTATATATATTAAAAAATTAAGAATATTTATAAATAGAGTTAAATATTGAAAAAAGCAGATTTATATGATATAATCCTTCCGGAATTCTCTAAAATGAGTTTCATATTTTATTACAAAGGAGATGAAATCTTAAATTTACCAAAGTGCTTATTATATAAGCCCAAAAGCAAGTGCTTTTGACGAATATCCATCTATTTTTAATATGAAGGAGGCTAAGTATGCCTAAAATTAATATTGATGAGTTCATAAAAGAAGCATATGAAAATTATGATGCGTCATTTAATGGACATTTTAAGGCAGGCTATGCTGTTGCTGGAGCTCACTTTGGTGATGAAGGCAAGGGTAAAATCGTTGCTGTTTTAGCGGAACGGTTAAAAAAAGAAGATTTCCTGATTCTCAATTATAGAAGTCAGGGTGGTAACAATGCTGGACATACTGTTATCGATTCGCAAACTGGAAAGGAATATCATTTCCACAGTTTGCCATCAGGTGGCTTAAAAGCAGAAATAATCCTTCTTGGGGCAGGAATGATTCTTGATCCAATCAGGGTTGTTGACGAGGCAAAGGTTCTCCCAGATAGTGTTTACATTTTGGTGGACGAGCGAGCTACTTTAAGTATCGAAATGGAAAGACAGCTTGACGGATACTTTGAACAGTTAAGAAAATCAAATGGTGTACCTGTAATTGGAACAACCGGTTCAGGTATTGGTACAACAGTTGCTCACAGAGCACTTAGGTGTCATGTAACATTTGCTGATGCTAAAAATGCTGGAACACCTGAGAAATTGCAAAAGCTGTTTTTGCAGACGCCACATCTTCCTGAGCAGATTGCAAATCAGATTGATTTGGAATATTGCAAAAAAGTCCTTGATGCTGTTAATAATCTCAGAGTTGTGAATAGCTCCGTTATTTTCCAAAAATGCAAGGTCGAAGGTTGGGCAGGACTGCTTGAGTTAAGTCAGGCATTTGGTCTTGATATGATACACGGCAATTCTGGTCATTATGTTACTTCAACACATACCACGGTTCCAGGAGCTTTGGCTGATGCTGGCTTATCTGAAAAAGATATTCCTAATGGAAGTGTCATTATTGCTAAGGCATATGCATCAAAAGTTGGAGCAGGACCTTTCGTAACAAAATTCGAAGAAAACGAACAGGAAATTGATAAGTATATTCATGATGTAAACAGCGAAAAAGGTGTAACGACAGGTAGAGTACGTTCACTTGGCTGGTTTGACTGCATAGCAGTTGGAGAAGCCTTAAGAAAGAACGGAACAACAACTCTTGCTATAAACTGCATGGATACAATAGGCATGATTCCTGGTGGAACTGCAAAAATCTGCGTAGGATATATAAACAAGAGAACAGGCGAAGAAATCAAGTACTGGCCGTATAACCAGGAGGATTATATTCCTAAATATGAGGAAATTGCTACATCATGGAATATCAAGCATTGCACAGATGAACACGATATTCCTGATGAAGTATGGGATTACATTGCTCATATTGAGTATTATACTGGTGGTAAAGTTAAATACATCGGTACCGGTGGAGGCAATAAGGATATAGTTGTCGTAGGAGACTATGGTAGAACTAAAATACTTAAATATAAATTAGAATGCCATTAAATTAATCTTATTTGTAATTTTTAAGACGGATGTAATATCCGTCTTTTCTTTTGTTGGAATTTAATGAATGTTTTTATGAAATTTTTAAGCTTTTTTTAATAAATCTAATGTATAATAAGAAAAAAGAAAGGAAGATGTATATGAAAAAATTTACAAAAACAATAGTAACTATTGTAATAATTTTAATGCTAACATTAAATTATACAATGGTATTTGCTGCTCCACCAGAAAAACCAAGTGGAGAAATGTCAAATTCAAATGGAGGTACTCCACCTGATAAGCCAGATGGGCAAGGAGGCACTTCAGGAGAAAATAGCAGTAGTTCAAATATTTCACATACAGGAGCAACTGAAATTTCAAGTGATACAATAAGCGAAGGACAAACATATTCTTCAGTAACAGGTTCTGAAAATGCATTATTAGTGACAGGAGGAACATCATCTATTTCAAATCCAACAATTACTAAATCAGGAGATTCTGATGGAGATAATTCAGATTTTTATGGAACAAATGCAGCGGTTTTGGTCAAAGAAGGAACAATGAATATTAGTGGTGGTACAGTTACTACTGATGGTTCACATACTAATGGTGTATTTGCATATTCAAATGGAACAATAAATATTTCAGACACAAACATTAAAACTTCAAGCAATAATTCAGGAGCTGTAATGGTAACTGGAGGAGGAACACTTACTGCAAATAATGTAACAGCAGAAACTGATGGAAACTCATCTGCTCCAATTAGAAGTGATAGAGGCGGAGGAACATTAACGGTAAATGGCGGAGATTATACATCGCATGGAACTGGTTCACCTGTAATTTATTCAACAGCAGACATTATAGTAAATAATGCAAACCTTACATCAACTGCATCAGAAGGTGTTGTTGTTGAAGGCAAAAATTCAGTTACTTTAAATAATGTAACAATGGAAGCAACAAATACAAAATTAAATGGAAATTCTGAAACATATAAATCTATCTTTATATACCAATCAATGTCAGGAGACGCAGATGTTGGAACATCATCTTTTACTGCTAAAGATTCTAAGATAGTAAATAATAAAGGTGAAATAATATTTGTTACAAACACAAGTACAGTTATAGAATTAGAAAATAATGAAATAATAAATAATGATACTGATGGAGAGTTCTTAAAAGTTGCAGCGGCCAAATGGGGAACATCAGGTTCAAATGGAGGAAATGTTACTCTAAACGTTTCAAATCAAAAGATTGATGGAGATATATTAATAGATGATATTTCAACGCTTGAGTTTTCTTTAAAAAATGGAAGTAGTTATATAGGAACAATTAATGGAGATAATTCAGCAAAAACATTAAACATTACGCTAGATAGTAGTTCAACTTTAACATTAACATCAGATTCTTATATAACATCTTTGGATAATGCTGTTTCCGACAATAGCAATATAGATTTAAATGGATATACTTTATATGTAAATGGTACAGCTATAACATCAACTGATTATAAAAGTACAACAGAAGTAACAAATCAAAATAATAGTATAACAAATACTTCTAATACTGAGATTAAAGAACAGGAAAGTTTAAATTTGAAAACTTATGCGATATTAGCTGTTGTAGCTATTATAATTATTGTATGTACTATTTTAGCATATATAAAAATTGCAAAAAAGAATAATAATAAATAATTATAAAATAGATATTGATGTCAAAAATAGTTGATATCTATTTGGCTTTTTGAAAATAATCAATGAAAAAAGTTGAATCAGGGTGAACAATATGAAAAAATATAGATTATGGATTGGAGGTAATTAATTATTTATAGAGCTTACCATAGTAGGATATCCTTGCAAAATAAATTCAAAATTAATATAATAGAAATAGGAGGTAATCTATGCTAAGAAATGAAATAGAAAAATATATACATAAAAAATATGATGCATTACAAGAATACCCATGGGCAGATGCACCAAGTTATACAACATTCAAACATAAAGATAATATGAAATGGTTTGCATTAATAATGGATGTTCCATATGAAAGATTGAAAATAGAAAAAGATGGACTCGTAGATGTAATAAATTTAAAAAACATTCCTGAAATGATAGGAGGATTTAGAAAAGAAGAAGGAATATTACCTGCTTATCATATGAACAAGGAACATTGGATATCAGTTTTATTAGATGGTACAGTTGAAAAAGAAGAGATTTTTAATTTGATTGATATTAGTTATGAATTAACTCTGAAAAAATAATAAATGTTAAAAAAAGGTTGAAATCATATATGCTTTATTATATAATCACAAAAAATCACAAGGAGGTATTATATGTCAATCTATGATTATTCAGTAAAAAACAGAAATGGAGAAGATGTTTCTATTTCAGAATTTAAAGGAAAGGTATTGCTAATAGTAAACACAGCAACAGGATGTGGTTTTACACCACAGTATGAAGGACTTGAAAACTTATATAAAAAATATCATGAACAAGGGTTAGAAATTCTTGATTTTCCATGCAATCAATTTGGAAATCAAGCACCAGGAAATGACGATGAAATTCATGAATTTTGCACATTGAAATATAATACAAGTTTTGATCAGTTTGCTAAAATAGATGTAAATGGTGAAAATGAATCTCCATTATTTACTTTTATAAAAGAACATAGTCCTGAAGAATTAGTTGAAGGATTAAAAAATAAAATGGCAATGAAAGCAATTGAAAAAATAAGTTCAACAGCAAAAAGCGATAAAGATATCAAATGGAATTTTACAAAATTTTTAGTTGATAGAGATGGAAATGTAGTTTATAGATTTTCTCCGACATATAAGCCAGAAGACATAGAAGAAAAAATAAAAACATATTTAGATTAATTATTTTTGTAACATAAATGTAACAAAAAAATAATACTTTTGTAATAGACTCCTAAATCATTTGATATATCAATAGTTTTATAGAATTATATGAAATTTAGGTTGTTGAATAAGAAAAATAAAACTGATATAATGAAACGGGAAATGAAAATGATACAAATTTACAATAGATAAAGGGGGAAAAATTATGAGTAAGAAAAAAATAATTGTATTAGCAATAGTACTAGCATTTGTTTTAATAATTGGTGGGATGCTAGCATATTTTACTGATACAGACACAAAAGAAAATGTATTTACATTTGGTGACGAAGTAAATATAAGTTTAACTGAACAATGGAATGCATCAGATGGTTTAGGACTACATCCTGGAGCAGTTGTTACAAAAGCTCCTAAAATAGTAAATAATTCTACAACAACATCTGCATACGTTTTTGCAGAGGTTATAGTACCTTGTTATGCATCAACAGGAACAACAGCTAATACACCATTATTTACTTTGAATTCAATAGGAGAAGGATGGACAAAAATTAGTACAGGAGAAACTGTTAATTCAGACAATAAAACAATTACATATGTATATGCATGGGGAAATTCATCAGCTATGACAGAACTTAATGCAGAGGCTACAACTACAACACCAGTATTTGGTTCTGTTACTTTGGCTCCAACATTAACAAAGCAACAACAATTAACAGCAAATGAAGCAACAAATATAATTGTAAATGCATATGGAATACAAATAGATAATTTAGGAACAACCTCACCAATTGAGATATATAATTTAGCAAAACCAATTGCATAAGATAATAAGTGCATAAGATAGATTTAAAAGAAACTCCGTAAAAGGATATGTTCTTTAAATCTATTTTTTTTTATTATACAAAAGGATAAATAATTAGATTACTTGTTAGCTTATTAGGGTGTTTAATGGTTATGAAATTATAATAAAAAACTTTTTTAAAATCTAGTTGTACAAATTAATTTCATATTATAAAATACAATTAAATAAATTATAGGAGGATAATAAATGAGTTTAACAATTAATATTTATTATACAGGAAAAATCAAAAAGCACTAGACATACATCATAAGTCAGAAATGATGAAAGAAATTGCAAATTTAAGAAGTAAATATGAGCTAAAAATGAAAGTAGAAAAATTTGTAGAATTGGAGGATTAATATTGATGGAATTTGAAGATGTAACACGAAAAAGGACGGCAGTTAGAAAGTTTAGTAAAAAAATATAAAAGGAGAGATATTTTATGAAAAAAAATTTAAAACCAATATCAGGTATATTTCCAATGCCAGTGCTAATGATAGCAACATATAATGAAGACGGAAGTGTAGATGTTATGAATGCAGCTTGGGGAATGGCTCAAAGTATGAAAGAATTAAAACTTTGCTTGACAGAATCACATAAAACTGTAAAAAATATAAAAAGAACAGGATATTGTACAGTATCTTTAGGAACAAAAGACTTAGTTGCTGAATCAGATTATTTAGGTTTAGTATCTGCAAATAACGTGACAGACAAATTTGAAAAATCAGGATTACATGCAGTAAAATCTGAAAATGTTGATGCTCCAGTAATTGAAGAATATCCAATTTGTATGGAATGTAAATTGGTAGGATTTGAAGATGACGGAACATTAGTTGAAGTCGTAAATGTTCTTGCAGAAGAAAAATATTTAAATGGAGATGGAACTATAAAAGTAGATGAAGTTGGAATTATTTCTTATGATCCATATGGACATGGATATTATGTAGTAGGTGAAAAAGTTGGTCAAGCTTTTTCTGAAGGAAAACAAATAATGCAATAGTGTTAATTATAATGTATGTAAAATGATTTTCATATATAAGGAGGAAGGTTAATGAGTGAAAATTTAAAATTAGTTCAAGAATGGGATAAAACGTTCTCATTAAGCAATAAAGTAAATCATAGAAAGGTAACATTTCATAACAGATTTGGAATTACCCTAGTAGCAGATTTATATGAACCAAAAGAAGTTGAAGGAAAGCTTCCAGCAATAGCTGTATCAGGGCCTTTTGGCGCAGTAAAAGAACAATGCAGTGGTTTATACGCAATGAATATGGCAGAAAGAGGCTTTTTATGTATAGCATTTGATCCTTCATATACTGGAGAAAGTACAGGAACTCCAAGATATGTAGCATCACCTGATATCAACACAGAGGATTTTCAAGCAGCAGTTGATTTTTTATCAGTTCAAGAAAATGTTGATTCAGAAAGAATTGGAATAATAGGAATTTGTGGTTGGGGAGGATTAGCTTTAAATGTAGCAAGCATAGATACAAGAATAAAAGCAACAGTTGCAACTACAATGTATAACATGAGTAGAGTAAATCATAATGGATATTTTGACAGCACATCAGAAGATGATTTATATGAATTAAAAAAAGAATTAAATGCACAAAGAATAAAAGATTATAAAAATGGAGAATATGAGTTAGGTGGAGGAGTGGTTGACCCATTACCAGAAGACGCACCATTCTTTGTTAAAGATTATTATGATTATTATAAAACATCTCGTGGGTATCACGAAAGAAGCTTAAATTCAAATGGCGGATGGAATAAAACATCAAGCTTATCATTTATAAATACTCCTCAGCATACATTCACAGGTGAAATTAGAAATGCAGTTTTAATTATTCATGGTGAAAAAGCGCACTCATGCTATTTTAGTAAAGATGCTTATAATGATATGATTAAGAATGGTAAATATACTGAAAATAAAGAGCTTATGATTATACCAGATGCAGTTCATACTGATTTGTATGATAGAGTTGATATTATACCATTTGACAAAATGGAAAGTTTCTTTAGAGAGCATTTGAAATAAATTTGTGCTCGAAAATTAAGATTACGAAAACAATATAGTTTACTTTTATGATATTTTTGCAACGAGTAATTGATAAAATTGAACTGACAGATAAATAGTAATATATAAAAAGAAGTGATAAAAATCACTTCTTTTATATTGCTAAAAAATAAAATATATGCTATCATATTGAAAATGATTTCCAATAAGGAGTGCTAAAATGATAAAAGAAAGAAACACTGAACAAAAAGAAATACTAATAGAATACCTAAAAAATAATGCAAATGAACATTTAACTGTTCAAAAAATTTACACAGATTTAAAAGATAAAATAGGAATGACGACTATATACCGAATAATAAAATCATTAACAGAAAGAGGCATAGTCACTAAAATACCAATGGAAAACAAACAAGGTTGTTGTTATAGGTATGATATCGAAAACGAAGAATGTAGTAATCACTATCATTTAATATGTGAGAAATGTAATAACCTTGTTCATTTTGAAAGTAAAGAAATTCCAAAAGTAAGTAAAGAAGCTAAGAAAAATGAAGATTTTGAGATAGATAGTAATAGGATAGTATTTTATGGAATATGCAAAAATTGTAAAGGAAAATAGGAGTTAAGTATGTTAAAAAATAAGTATTTAAAAATACTAATAATAGTTTTTTGTATAATATTTGTTATAATGTCTGTTACAGCTATAATAACGGCTGGAAACACAATACATACAGAACATTGTGAGGTAGAACACTGCCCAATATGTAGTTTAATACATATAGCAACAGGGGTTATAAGAAATATTGAATTAGTTGTTTTTAATGTTTTTATATTAATTGCAATTGTTCCTCTAGTGCAATTAATAGAGAAAATAATGAAACAAATAATAAAACAAACATTAGTAAAGCTAAAGGTAGTTCAAATAAAATAAATTCCAATTATAATAGAAAATAAATTATAATTGGAGGAACAAAAATGAATTTTAAAAAAATAATATTAATTTTAATAGCAATTCTAATCGTTTTAGGAGCTGGATTTGCTATATTTAAAAGCGGAGAAAATAAGAAAAGAGATACAAACAAAATACAAGTGGTTGCAAGTAATTTTGCAAGTTATGACTTCTTAAGAGCGATAATAGGAAACAATGAAAATGTAGAATTAACATTTTTACTAGGACCAGGAAAAGACGCTCACAGTTATGAGCCAACATCACAAGACTTAGTAACAATTCAAAATGCTGATTTATTTGTATATGTTGGGGGCGAAATGGAACAATGGGCTGATAAGGTATTAGAATCATTAGATACTAAAAATACTAAAATAATATGTATTGCTGATTCTGTTGATACAATCGAAGAACAAGATGTTGACGGTGCAGAAGAACACGACCACGATCATGGTGAAGAAGAAAACGAAGGACATGAACATGAGCATAACGATGAAGATGAAGAGCATGAGCATGATGGCAATGAGAATGAAGAACATGAACACCATCATGAACATGAGGAAGGCGCTTTTGATGAGCATATATGGACATCACCTTCAAATGCTAAAAAAATGGTAAATAGTTTAGAAAAGGCTATGGAAGAGATTGATAGCAATAATGCACAAAAATACAAAGAAAATGCTGAAAGATATACTGCTCAAATAAAAGAGGTGGATAGCAGGATTCAAGAAGTAGTAGATAATAAAGTAAGAAACAGATTAATATTTGCAGATAAAATGCCAATGCAATACTTTATAGAATACTATAATTTAGAAGTAAGTGCAGCATTTTCAGGATGTAGCACAGAAACAGAGCCATCTGCAAAAACAATAGCATACTTACAAAATAAAGCGAAAGAAGAAAAAACACCTGTAATTTTGTATATTGAATTAAACACAGGTAAGGTGGCAAAAACAATAGCTGAAGAAGTTGGAAACGGATGTGAAGCAATGCAAATTCAAACTTTGCATAATGTAAGTTTAGATGATTTTAATAATGGAGAAACTTGGGTTAGCTTAATGACAAGAAATATAAATGTATTAAAAAAAGCTTTACAGTAATTTGAATATAATATGAAGGCAATGCTTTAAATTAAAAACATGATTGTTAACAAATTAAAGAAGAAAAGGAGAAATTATATGGATCTAATTCAAATTAAAAATCTAAACTATAGTTATCCAACCAAAAAAGATGCTTTAAAAAATATAAATATAAAAATAGAAAAAGAAAAGTTTACTTGTATAGTAGGAGAAAACGGCTCTGGAAAAAGTACATTGCTAAAATGTATATTAGGTCTAAATAAAGGTTATACAGGAGAAATAATAAAAGATAATCACATGGGATATTTGCCACAGAAAAGTGAAATTCAGGCGAATTTTCCTGCAACAATAGAAGAGGTTGTGTTATCTGGAACAATAAAAAATCATATTAATAGTATTTTCTATAAGAAAGATGACAAAGAAAATACTAAAAATGTAATGAAAAAATTAGGTATTTACGATATAAGAAAAAAATGTTTTGCGGATTTATCTGGTGGACAACAACAAAGAGTTTTAATTGCAAGAAGTTTATGTGCAACAAAAGAAATAATTGTATTAGATGAACCAACAAATGGATTAGATCCATCAATAGCAAAACAAATATATGAATTGTTAGATAATTTAAAGAAAAATGAGAAAATAACAGTTTTAATGGTATCACATGATATAGAAAGAGCTTTAGATTACGCAGATACAGTTATTGAATTACATGATGGAGAAGTAAAATTTATTGGAAAACCTTTGGATTTTAAGTTTGGAGGTGTTAAATAAATGATACAAACAATAATGGATATGATGTCACTTGGCTTTATACAAAGAGCGGTATTAGTAGGTACTTTAATTAGTATATGTGCAGCTCTTTTAGGAGTAAGTTTAGTTTTAAAAAGGTATAGCATGATAGGCGATGGATTATCACATGTTGGGTTTGGTGTACTCACAGTTGCAACTGCTCTCGGATATAGCACACCACTATATATAGCAATTCCATGTGTAACAATATGTGCAATACTTCTTTTAAAAATAGGAAATAATAGTAAAATAAAAAGTGATAGTGCAATAGCACTAATTTCAAGTACAGCACTAGCAATAGGTGTTGCAGTTACATCGTTTACAACTGGTATGAATACAGATGTATGTAATTTTATGTTTGGAAGCATATTAGCAATGAGTAAAACAGATGTATATTTAAGTGTTGCTGTTAGTATAATTGTAGTAATTTTGTTTGTAATCTATTATAGAAAATTATTTGTAGTTACTTTTGATGAAGAATTTGCAAAAGCAAGTGGGTTAAATGCAAAAAGATACACAAATATAATAGCAGTTTTAACAGCGTTAATAATCGTAGTTGGAATGAGAATGATGGGGGTTATGCTAATTAGTAGTATAATAATATTCCCTGCACTAACTTCAATGAGAATATTTAAATCTTTTAAGAAGGTAGTAATCAGTTCAGGTATAGTTAGCGTAATATCATTTTTACTTGGGATTTATTTATCTTATTTATATAACATAAGTACAGGTGCTATGATTGTTATAGTGAATTTAGTTATATTTATTTTATTTTCTATTATAGATAAAATAATTCATGAATAGGAGAGTGATGATAAAATGAATATAAAGAAAATATGCATGGTATTATTATTAATTGCATTTGTCGGTATCATTGTATTTGCAGTGGTAAAAGTTAGAAATAAATCAGCTGAACAAAATGCTATAAATGAAAAAGTACAAGAAAATAGAGAGACATCTAAAGATGAGATTATAGAAATTAAAGATGAATATTTTATAAATGCAACAAATGATATTTATTATAATCTTGATTCGTATTTAGGAAAAACTATAAAAATGCAAGGCTTGATATATGAGTATGATATGGATGGGAAAAAATGCTATGCTGTTGTTAGAAATTCACCAGGGTGTTGTGGAAACGATGGTTTGGCGGGACTAGATATAAAATATGATGGAGAATATCCTCCTCATAATACTTGGGTTGAAATACTGGGAGTTATTGATAAAGAGAAATGGCAGAACGGCTATAATCCTATTGTTAATGTAACTTCAATGGAACAGAAAGAAGAGGGAGTAACTTTTGTTACTAATTAAAAGTAATAAATCTATAGAAAAATTTGGTTCGCATTTGAGCTTCAAGTGCGAACTTTTATTATTTAAAAATATGAAATATTTTTCATATCCTATTGACTTTTTCGGAATAGGATTTATATAATAGCATTGTAAAAATTAAACATAAGGAGGTTTTTTATGAAAATAGTTTATACATCAAGAACAGGTAATGTTCAATCAGTAATAGAAAGGTTAGGAATTACTGATGCAATAAAAATTAGTGAGGGCATAGATAAAATGTCTGAAGATTATATATTAATTACATATACGGATGGATATGGAGATGTTCCTTCAGAAGTAGAGGAATTTTTAAAGGACAACTCTGAATATTTAAAAGGTGTTATCGCAAGTGGAAATACAGGATACGGAGAAGCTTATTGTGCAGCAGGAAAGGTGATTAGTGAACAATACAATGTACCATTTTTATATAAATTTGAAGATGAAGGAACAGATGAAGATATTAAAAAAATAAAAGAAATTATTTAGTATTAAAATTTTTTATGCAGGAGATTAATATATGAATATAATTATTATTGAAACAGTTGTATTAGGTTTACTCTTTACAATACTGGTATATAAAATGTCAAGAAATCCAATAAAGGAACTATATAACTATCCACCTAAAATACAAGAAAGAGTTAAATCATTAGAGCAGTATAAGGATAAAATACCAACACAAAAAAAGAAAATATCTGTTAAATTAGTTGCTTCGTTAATTATTGTTATTATTATAAGTTTAATCATGAAATATATAAACGGATATAACACTTTTTTAGATGGGTTTAAGTATTCATTTATTATATGGTCTATTATAAATTGGTATGATGCAATAGTTTTAGATTGTATATGGTTTTGCCATAGCAAACAGTTTATACTTAAAGGAACAGAAGATATGGTAGAAGAATATCATAATTATTGGTTTCATATTAAAGGCTCTATAATTGGGGAAATACTAGGATTATTGGCATGTTTGATAGTTGGTATCGTAGTTTCATTATTATAAAAATAAAAAATAAACTTGAGGTTCTAAATTGGAACCTCAAGTTTTTAATATTGGCGAAAATTAATGTTAACGGTTGAAAGGTTACATATCTTTATGATATTATTGAAACGAGAAAATAGTAATTTGAAGGTGAGAATAAAATGAAAGAGAAAACTAAAATAACAAACACAAATATAATACAACCAACGAAATGGAGCACCAAAACATATCAATCTTTTCTACAATACTTAATAACTAAAAAAGATGAAAAATACAGAGAATTCCATAGTTCATTAGTATTAAATTCAAAGTATGAAATGATAGGAATTAGAGTTCCAATTATGAGAAAAATAGCAAAAGAAATTGCAAAAACAAATATAGAAGAATTCTTAAAATACGCAAAGGACAATTATTATGAAGAAATAATGATACAAGGTTTAGTAATTTCACATATTAAAGATGAAGAATTATTTAATAAATATTTCAAAGAATATATAAACAAAATAGATAACTGGGCATTATGCGATACTTTTTGTAGCGCAATAAAAATAGTGGAAAAACATGAAGAAAAATATTTTAAAGAAGCGGTAAAGATGTCATTAAACAAAAAAGAATTTATATCACGAATAGGACTTGTAATGATATTAGACCATTTTATAAACAAAAAGAATTTAGAAAATATATTTGATACATTGAATGAAATAGAAAGTGATAAATTCTATATAAACATGGCTGTAGCTTGGCTTTTATGCGAAATGTATATTAAGTTTCCAAAAGAAACAAAAACATTTATACAAAAAAACAATTTAAACAAATTTACTCATAATAAAGCTATCAGCAAAATACATGATTCTTACAGAGTAAGCAAAGAAGAAAAAGAATATTTAAACACTTTAAGAAAAAAATAAAAAGAGAGGAAGGTATGCAAATGAATACATATATGAAAATAGCAAAAGAATTATCAGATGATAATTTAAAAACAAACGTAGGGGGGCCTTTTGGAGCATGTATTGTGAAAAATGGAGAGATAATAGGTAGAGGTTCAAATCATGTTTTGAAAAACAATGATCCAACTGCACATGCAGAAATAATGGCAATTAGAGATGCATGTAAAAATATTAATTCATATGATTTAAGTGATTGTGAAATATATACATCATGTTATCCTTGCCCAATGTGTTTATCTGCAATTATTTGGTCAAATATGAAACATGTTTATTATGGAAACAGAAAAGAAGATGCTGCTAACATTGGATTTAGAGATGATTTTATATATAATTATATAAATCAACTAGCTAAAGAAAATGGTAATGACGATGTTTTAGAATTAAAAGAATTAGATAGGAATGAAACAATAAAGACATTTAATGAGTTTTTAGATAAGAAAGATAAAACTTTATATTAATAGAATGATAATTAAATATGAAAGAAAGCAAATGATAATATAAATCATTTGCTTTTTTATAATTTTTTTTAAATAGGTATTGACAAAAGAAATAAAACGTTGTAAACTGAATATAAATTCATTGAATAAATATTCAACCAAAAAGGAGGCGCAGAAAAATGACAAGGAAAGAACAAAAGGAAAACAGAAAAAAACAAATTTTATATAAAGCATTAGAGCTTTTTGTTATAAAAGGTTATTCTGAAACTAAAATTACAGATATAGCAACAAGTTTAAATATTAGTGTTGGTTTATTATTCCATTATTACGAATCAAAAGAACAACTATATTATGAATTAGTTCAAATGGGGCTTGAAGGAAGCAAATCTCCACAAAAAATTGAATATAAAGAACCTATACAATATTTTGAAACTTTCTTAAAAGGTTTATTTGCAACAGCAGCTGAACAACCATGGATTTACCAAATGTTTGTGCTGATGTCACAAGCACAGAAACCAGGAATCCCAGAAGAAATAAGAAAATTAGCGCTATCAGTTAATCAAATTGAATTGTCAAGTAAAATAATAGAAGAAGGACAAAAAACAGGAAATATAAGAAAAGGTGATCCAATGAGCCTATCAATAGCATTTTGGTGTAGTGTTCAAGGATTAATGGAAAAATATGCAATATCACCAGAAATGGAACTTCCTGAAATTGATTGGATATTAGATATATTGAGAGGAGAAAAATAAATATGAAAAAGAAAGTAATAATAATTGGTGGAGGAATTGCTGGGCTATCAGCAGGAATTTATGCATTAAAAGCAGGATATGAAGCAGAAATATACGAAAAAAATCCATTAGCAGGTGGAGAATGTATGGGATGGAATCGTAAAGGATATCACATAGATAACTGTATTCACTGGCTTACAGGAACAGATTCAAAAACATCAATGTGGAAAGTATGGAATGATATGGGAGCATTAGATGAAAACACAGAATATGCAAAAGTTGACAAATTTTATTCTAGTTGTTATGAAGGAAAAGAAGCAACATTATGGAATGACTTAGAAAGAACTAAAAAAGAGTTAATTGAATTATCTCCGGAAGATGAAGCTGAAATAAGCAAATTTATTGAATATGTTAAATATGCTGAAGAATGTACAATTCCAGCTGAAAAACCAATGGATATGATGAAAATAAAGGATTATATATCAATGGGAAAAAGAATGGCCAATATGCCTAAAGTAATGAAAGAATATGGAAAAATAAATTTAAAAGATTTAGCTGAGAGATTTAAATCACCAGTATTAAAGAAATTAATGACAGATTATCTTCCAGCTGATTATACTGCATACTCATTCTTAGTTTCATATGGAACAATGACAAGTGGAAATGGAGATATCCCAATGGGAGGTTCATTAGCTATGACTTTAAGAATTGTAAAGAAATTCAAAGAAATGGGAGGGAAATTATTTACTAATACACCTGTAAATAAAATAATTATAGAGAACAAAACAGCAGTTGGAATTGAATTAGAAAATGGAGAAATTATTAAAGGTGATGAAATAATTTCAGCAGTTGATACAAGATTTTTGTATGGTAAATTAATAGATGAGTCATATATGCCTAAAAAATGGAAAAGAGCGTATGAAAATTCAGAGGGATATCCAACAACAAGTGGTTTCCAAGCAGCATATGCTATAAATGCAGACTTCTCACAAGGAGATACTACATTCTTTGATTGTGAACCATTTTACATTGGAAATCGTTTAGTTGATCGTATTTATATAAAAAATTATGCATATGATAAATCATTTGCACCAGAAGGAAAAACTGTTCTTCAAATGAATGTTCCACAAACAGATAATGATTTCTTGTTCTGGAAAAGTTTAGATGAAGAAGAATACAAAAAAGTAAAAGAAGATCTTGTTCGTAAGGTAACAAATAGAATTATAAAAGCATTCCCTGAACTTGAAGGTCAAATAGAATTATTAGATAGTTGGACACCAATTACTTATGAAAGATATTGTAATGCTTATCATGGTGCATATATGAGCTTTGTTACTACAACGACAGCACCAAAATTAACATGCAAAGGTACTATTAAGAATTTAAACAATTTCTATATTGCTGGTCAATGGATTATGAGTCCTGGAGGATTACCAATTGCAGCTATATCAGGAAAATTTGCAATTCAAAGAATTTTGAAAAAAGAAGGAAGAAGTATAGATTTTGAATAATTAGGATCATAGAAATTGGGACGAATAAAAAAGTTGAAAATACCACACCGAAACAGTTGAACTATGTCGAAAAAAAGATGTAGAGGGCTAATATATTAAATTCAGCAGGTTTGCTGGCTCGGCTTTGTTAAAAGGTAAAAGAAACTATAACGAACGAAAAGTTTTTATTTAGTTAGTTCCTTTTACTGCTTTTCACAAACCTTGCCAACTGCGCACCCGTGCTTCATTTTAATATATTAGCCCTCTACATCCTTTTTTCGACATAGCTCAACTGTTTCGGTGTGGTATTTTCAATTTTTTTTATCGTCCTTATTTATAGATATTTATACAACAACGTTATTCTCTTGTCATTAATTTCAATGAGTTTTTCTTCTTTTAAATGTTTTAATTCTCTAAACATTGCAGATCTGTTTACCGATATATAGTCAGCTAAATCTTTTAAGGCAAATGGTAAATATATATATCTAGAACGTGTTTTTTTACGTTCAATTTCAAAATATTCGAGTAATCTCTCGCGTATTTGTTTTTTTTCCAAAATTCTCATACGCTCTGTATTACCTCTAAATTTGTTATTTATTGTATCAAATAAACTTCTGAAAAAAATATTAAAATAAGGATATTTTAAATTCTTTGGATTCATTAGTTTGACATAGTCTATTACTAAAACTTCTGTATTTTCTTTTGCAATAATTTCACAATTGTCATTACTAATAGACGAAAAATTTGTACCAAATACATCATCTTTATTTAAATTTTCCATTATAATTTCATTTCCATTATATTCAATATAACTAATTTGAATGGAACCTTCCATCACAACTCCTATGATATTACTGTTTTTGATGGTTGGTAGAACCTCTTCATTTTTATTATATTTGTAGATGTGAACATCTAGCAACTCAAACAGTCTGGCTGTCTGAACCCTTGATAAATCAGTAAAAGGGCTATTCATAAGCATCACCAAAAACATTTTAACAAAATTTTCAAAAAGTTGCAAGTGCAACTTTTTATATTTATGATTTATTGGTAGAATTTACTCGTAAAGAAAAAGAAAAATTTCTTAAAAAAAGACAAAAGTTGTGTGGAAGAAAGGGGAACTAAAGAAATGAAAATTGTAAAAAGAGATGGACATATTGTGGACTACGATCCAGAAAAAATTAGAACAGCTATACAAAAGGCAAATACTGAAGTTAGAGGTAAAGAAAAAGCTACAAAAGAAGAAATTGAAGAAATTATCCAATATATTGAGGATTTAAATAAAAAACGTATATTGGTTGAAGATATACAAGATATAATCGAAGAAAAGTTAATGGAATTCGATAAATATCAATTAGCAAAAAGATATATCACATACAGATACACAAGAGAATTGGTTAGAAAAGCCAACACAACAGATCAATCAATTAAAGAATTAATTGAAGGTGAAAGCGAATATTGGAATAGTGAAAACTCTAACAAAAATGCAACTGTTGTAACAACTCAAAGAGATTATTTAGCTGGTATTACAAGTACAGATATTACAAGAAGATTTTTGTTACCAGAAGATATAGTAAAAGCTCATGATGAAGGAATTATACACTTCCATGATGCTGATTATTTTGCACAAAATGCTTTGCACAACTGTGAATTAATAAATTTAGACGATATGCTACAAAATGGAACTATTATAAATGGTGTTATGATAGAAAAACCACATAGATTTATTACTGCTGCTACTATTGCAACACAAATTATACTTGCTGTTTCATCTTCAAGTTATGGTGGAGCTACAATATCACTTACACACTTGGCTCCTTTTGTAAGAGCAAGTTATGATAAATATTATGAAAAATATAAAAATTACAAACTAAAAGAAGAAGATTGCAAAAAGTTAGCAGAAATGGATACTAGAAAAGAAGTAGCAGATGGTGTTCAAACATTTAATTATCAAGTAAATTCAATGACAAATACAAATGGACAAGCTCCTTTCTTATCAGTTAATATGTATTTAGGAGAAACAGATGAATATAAAGACGAATTAGCAATGATTATAGAAGAATTTTTAAATCAAAGAATTTTAGGATTTAAAAATGAAAAAGGTGTATATATCACACCAGCGTTCCCAAAACTTCTATATGTGCTTGAAGAAGATAATATTCATGAAAATAGTAAATATTGGTATTTAACAAAATTAGCAGCAAAATGTACAGCAAAGAGAATGGTTCCAGATTACATTTCAGAAAAAGTAATGAAAGAATTAAAGAAAAATGAAATGGGAGATGGAGATTGCTATCCATGTATGGGATGTAGATCATTCTTAACACCTGATAGAACAATGAGTTTAGGAAATATTGCTAAAGCTAAAAATTATGTTGAAGGAAAAGGCAAATATTACGGAAGATTCAATCAAGGTGTTGTTACAATCAACTTACCTGATGTTGCATTATCTTCTAAGAAAGATATGGATGCGTTCTGGAAAATATTTGATGAAAGATTAGAGCTTTGTCATAAAGCACTTCAAATAAGACATAAGAGATTAAGCAATGTAACAAGTGATGTTGCACCAATCTTATGGCAACACGGTGCATTAGCAAGATTAGGAAAAGGTGAATCAATCCACGAATTATTACGTCATGGATATTCAACAATTTCACTTGGATATGCTGGATTATATGAATGTGTTAAATACATGACAGGACATTCACACACAGATAACGGAGAAGGAAAAGAATTCGGATTACAAGTAATGCAACACATGAATGATGCAACTAAGAAATGGAAAGAAGAAGAAGATATTGATTATTCAGTATATGGAACACCAATTGAATCTACAACATATAAATTTGCTAAATGTTTACAACAAAGATTTGGAAAAATCAAAGGAATCACAGACAGATCATACATTACAAATTCATATCATGTTCCTGTATTTGAAGAAATTGATGCTTTCTCTAAACTAAAATTAGAAAGTGATTTCCAAAAATTAAGTCCTGGTGGCGCTATTTCATATGTTGAAACAGCTAACTTACAAGACAACTTAGACGCAGTTATTGGAGTAATTAAATTTATCTATGACAATATCATGTATGCAGAAATGAATACAAAATCTGATTATTGTCAACAATGTGGTTACACAGGAGAAATATTAATAGATGATAATTTAGAATGGTATTGTCCAAATTGTGGAAATAGAAACCATGATACATTAAATGTTGCAAGAAGAACATGTGGTTATATTGGAAGCAATTTCTGGAATAAGGGTAGAACACAAGAGATTAAGGAAAGAGTTTTACATATAGATAATAAAGTAGCTAAATAGATTCAGTTAGAGAGAGTCCGCTAACCTCCGGGAATTATATAGCCGACATATATATATTGTTTTATTCGTTCCGCCCCAACTGCGAACTAAGAGTAAGAATCTTTCATGCAAGACTAACTTAGGTAGTCTGGGTTTGAGTGTTTTTTGCATGAAATCTTCTAACTCTTACTAGCTTGTCGGTCCCCACCTTAACTACACTCATAAAACAATATATATATGTCGGCTATATAATTCCCGGAGGTTGGCTACTCTGAAGATTTGAGGTTATTATGTTTAATTAGATATACTAAAAAGAAAAGGCGGCGATAAATATGAGATACAATTTAATTAGAAAAATGGATATTTCAAATGGACCTGGAGTTAGGGTATCAATATTTATGCAAGGCTGTGCTTTTCATTGTAAGAATTGCTTTAATCCTAATACATGGGATTTTAATGCAGGACAAGAATTTAATCAGAATACTATAGATGAAGTATTAGATTTGTGCAAAGAAGGTCATATAAAAGGATTATCAATTTTAGGTGGAGAGCCAATGCATCCAAATAATATTGAAGGTACAACAAAGCTTGCAAAAGCTTTTAAAGAAAAATACCCAGATAAAAGTATTTGGGCATGGTCAGGTTTTAAATTTGATGAAGGTTTAAAAGATAAAGAGGTCATGAATTATATAGATGTTTTAGTAGATGGACAATATAAAGACGAGTTACATGATTTTACTTTAAAATGGAGAGGTTCATCTAATCAGAGAGTTATTGATGTGCAAGAAAGTTTAAAGGAAAATAAAGTAGTAACAATTGCATAATGAAAAGTTGAAGTCAAAGAGATTGGCTTCAACTTTTTTGTTGAAAAGAATAAAGAAATATGTTAATATACAAAATGTGGAGGAAAATAATATGAATTTTGAATATAAAAGAATAATTAATTATTATGAAACAGATAAAATGGGAATTGTACATCATTCAAATTATATTAGATTTTTAGAAGAAGCGAGATGTAGATGGCTTGAACAATTGGGTATTTCTATGGAAAAATTAGAACAGGAGGGATATACAATTCCGACATTGGAGGTAAATTGCAAGTATAAATATCATGTAACAAGTGGAGATATAATTATAATAAAACCTAAAATTACAGAATATAACGGAGTTAGAATGACTGTATCATATGATGTTATAGATGAGAAGACTAATAAGATAGTTATAGATGCATGGACTAAACATTGTTTTACAAATAAAGAGCTTCGTCCTATAAATATGAAAAAGAAAAATGAGTATATAAATAAAGTTTTTGAAGATATACTTGAATAGAAGATATAAATAAATAAAAAAACTATTAATAAACTCTTGCAAAATCAATGAAAATGTGATAGAATAAACACGTTGCAAAAGCAATATACCTTTTACTTGGTTATAGGTTAAACACCGCTATGACTCAGTTTAAGGCAAATTAAATAAATAGGAGGTGCTATAAATGACAAAGGAAAGAAAACAAGAAATCATTAATACTTATAAAAGAGAAGAAAACGATACTGGTTCTCCAGAAGTTCAAGTAGCTCTTTTAACAGAAAGAATTAACGAACTAACTGAACATCTTAAAGTTCACAAAAAAGACAATCACTCTAGAAGAGGTCTTTTAAAAATGGTAGGTGCAAGAAGAAACTTATTAAACTACTTAGCTAAAAAAGATGTTCAAAGATATAGAGATATCGTTGAAAAATTAGGATTAAGAAAATAATAATCATCGGACGTTTTGCTTATCTTTGGCTAAACGTCCTTTCTTTATCTAAAAGGTGTTTAAAATTAAAGCAATTATTTGTTAGAAGTAGCTTGGAAGAAGAAGATTTGCCAAATCTTCTTCTTCGAGGTTACACTATCAAATTAATTGCAAATATAAAATTTAAAGGAGAGAAAAATATGTTTAAAGTTTATGAAACAGAGTTAGCTGGTAGAAAGCTATCAATTGAAACAGGAAAAATTGCTGGTTTAGCAAATGGAAGTGTAATGGTAAGATATGGTGACACAGTTGTAATGGTAAATGTTACAGCATCTAAAGAACCAAAAGATGGAATTGACTTTTTCCCATTATCAGTAGATTATGAAGAAAAATTATATTCAGTAGGAAAAATTCCAGGTGGATTCTTAAAAAGAGAAGGAAAACCATCTGATAAAGCAATATTAACATCAAGAGCAATAGACAGACCATTAAGACCATTATTCCCAAAAGATTTTAGAAATGATGTTGTAGTTGTTGCAACAGTTTTATCTGTAGATCAAGACAATTCACCAGAAGTTTGTGCAATGATTGGTGCATCTGCTGCACTTTCAATTTCAGATATTCCATTTGGTGGACCAACAGCTGCAGTAAACGTAGGATATGTAAATGACCAAATCGTAATTAACCCAACAACTGAACAAAGAGAAAACAGTAGATTAACATTAACAGTTGCAGGAACAATGGAAAAAATTACAATGATTGAAGCAGGAGCTGATGAAATTCCAAATGCAACAATGTTAGAGGCTATTAAAACAGCACATGTTGAAATTAAGAAAATTTGTGAATTTATTTCTAAAATTAAAGAAGAAATTGGTAAACCAAAATTTGAATACAAATCATTCGCTGTTGATCCAGAAATCTACAACGAAGTAGAATCAAATTTCAAAGAGAGAATGTATCAAGATGTACAAGCTCAAGACAAAGAAGTAAGAGATGCAAATATTGAAAAACTTACAGAAGATGTTATAGCATATTTCACAGAAAAATATGGCGAAGAAAAGTTAGAAGAAATGCAAGCTGATATTTTAGAAAGTATTCATAAATTAGAAAAATTATGTGTAAGAGAAATGATTTACAATGAACACAAACGTCCAGATGGAAGAAGTTTAACAGAAATTAGACCTTTATCTTGCGAAGTTGGTGTTTTACCTAGAGTTCATGGTAGTGCAATTTTCACAAGAGGACAAACTCAAGTAATGTCAATTGCAACATTAGGAATGAAAAGTGAAGAACAAGTTTTAGATGGTATTGATGAAGAAGAAAGTAAAAGATATATGCATCATTATAACTTCCCAGCATACAGTGTTGGTGAAGCTCGTACATCACGTGGACCAGGAAGAAGAGAAGTTGGACACGGTGCTCTTGCTGAAAAAGCATTAGTTCCAGTAATTCCATCTTATGATGAATTCCCTTATGCAATAAGAGTTGTATCAGAAGTTTTATCTTCAAATGGTTCAACATCACAAGCAAGTATATGTGGAAGTACTTTAGCCTTAATGGATGCAGGTGTTCCAATTAAAAAGCCAGTTGCTGGTATTTCAACAGGATTAGTTACAAATCCAGAAAATCCAGATGAATGGGTAATGCTTACAGATATTCAAGGAATTGAAGATTTCTTCGGAGATATGGACTTTAAAGTTGGTGGAACTAAAGATGGTATTACAGCTATTCAAGTTGACATCAAAATTGATGGTTTAACATATGATATAATTGAGCAAGCTTTTGAAAGAACAAAAGTTGCAAGAGACTATATTTTAGATGAAATTATGTTAAAACAAATTGACAAACCAAGAGCTGAAATATCAAAATATGCACCAAGAATTTTAACAACAACAATTAATGTAGATAAAATTAGAGATGTAATTGGGCCTGGTGGAAAAATGATTAACAAGATTATTGATGAAACAGGTGTAAAAATTGACATTGAAGATAATGGATATGTTTGTGTATATTCAACAGATACAGAAAGTGGTAAAAAAGCATTAAAAATGATTGAAGATATTGCAAAAGATATCGAAGTAAATGGAATTTATGATGGTGTAGTTACAAGAATAATGCCATTTGGAGCTTTTGTTGATATTGGTGGAGGTAAAGAAGGATTACTTCACATTTCTAAAATATCAAGTAAGAGAATTGAAAAAGTTGAAGATGTTTTATCTATTGGTGATGAAGTTACTGTTAAAGTAATTGAAATTGATAATCAAGGTAGAATTAATCTTTCTATGAAAGAGCTTGAAACTAGCAGTGCTGAGGAATAGGCGTTAGCCGGTGACGGCACTGGAGTAAAACAAGGTAAAAAAGTTGTCAAAATATGTTGAAAAAAATCTAAATAATAGTATAATTATAAGTAGAATTAAATTTATAAAATAAGGGAGAGAAAAATGGAATATTTATATATTTTACAACAAGCTATGGTTTGGATTATAACTATTTATTGGATATACCAATTAATAATTAGTTTATGTTCTTTAATAAAAGTTAAAGATAAACCATTAGTTGAAGATAAAGAACATAGATTTATGATGATTATTCCAGCACATAATGAGGAAAAAGTTATCAAAGATCTTGTTGATAGTTTACAAAATTTAGATTATAATAAAAATTTATATGATATTTATGTTATTGCAGATAACTGCACAGACAAAACAGCACAAATTGCAAAAGAAGCAGGAGCAATTGTTTATGAAAGATTTGATGAAAAACATAAAACAAAGGGGTTTGCACTTCAATGGTTTTTACAACAAAAAATTGAAGAAGATGCACCATATGATGCTTTTTGTATATTTGATGCAGATAACATAGTTGATAAAAATTTCTTGAAAGCTATGAATAAAAAGTTAAATCAAGGTGAAGATGTTGTTCAAGGATATAGAGATATAAAGAACCCATCAGATAGTTGGGTAACAGCAGGATATGCAATTTTCTATTGGACAATGAACAGATTTTATCATTTAGCTAGATATAATTTAGGTTTATCACCTCTAATAAATGGAACAGGATTTATGGTAAAATTTGATGTAGTAAAACCTGAAGGATGGCAAACAAAAACACTTACAGAAGACATTGAGTTTTCCTTAAAAAGAATTATTGCTGGTAAAAAGTTAGGTTGGGCAACAGATGCTATAGTATATGATGAGCAACCAGTTGGATTTAAACAATCATGGTCACAAAGATCAAGATGGACAGTTGGACATATTCAATGTTTGCATGAATATACTAAACCATTAGCAGTAGCTGTAAAAGAAAACAAAACAGTAATGAATTTTGATGGATTGCTATATATGCTTGGTAGTATACCAATGTTCGTACTAACAATAGTATTATTAGTATTAAACATTATTTTATTCTTAACAAATGGAATGAGTGTTTCAGATTTGTTATGGAATGCATTAAGATATATTGTGCCAACATTTTTCTTACCAATATTAACAGGAATAATGATTATGATTATAGATAAGAAACCAATAAGACCAATGATTAAAGGGTTAGCTTTATATCCATTATTCCTAGGTTCATGGCTGTTAATTAATTTTAAATGCTTATTTAAAAGAGAAACAAGTTGGGAAAAAATTGAGCATAATGTTTCAAAATCAATTAGCGATATATAATAACTAGTAAAATAAGTTAAAATCATAAAACGATTTTAACTTATTTTTTTATATAAAAGGACTAAATTATATCAATATAAAAAAATTATTCATATTATAGTATAGGGTGATTTGATTTATGATAAATGCAATTAAGCAATTGTTTTTTGATGCCAAAAACATTATGAAAAAAGATCCTGCAGCCAGAAATTTAATAGAAGTATTTTTATTATATCCACGGTTTTCATATATTGATTTTTTACAGAATTTCACATTTCTTTTATAAAATTAAATTGTTCTTTATAGCAAGATTTGTATCACAATTGGGAAGAGCTTTTACACGGAATAGAAATACATCCAGGAGCAATAATAGGAAAAAGATTATTTATAGATCATGGTATGGGAATAGTGATAGGAGAAACCGCTGAAATAGGTAATGATTGCACTATGTATCATCAAGTTACACTTGGAGGAACTGGCAAAGATAAAAATAAAAGACATCCAACTGTTCGGAAATAATGTTTTAATTGGAGCTGGAGCAAAGATATTAGGGCCAATAAAAATTGGAAATAATGTCAAAATTGGTGCGGGTGCGGTTGTTTTGAAATCAACACCTGATGACGTTACTATTGTTGGAGTACCTATGGATAGGATTATAAAAAAATGTAGGTCATAATACAAACCAGAAGCGAATACAATTAAACAAAAGTATTCACATGGGGGTTTTCATTATGAAAAATTATACAATAGAGCAACGTGCGTGTAGAATAGCACATTATATAGTAGATTCAAAAGATACAGTAAGAGGTGCAGCAAAGAGATTTGGTATTAGTAAGAGCACAGTACATAAAGATGTAAGTGAAAGACTACTTAAGATAAACCCTGGATTAGCAGGAGAAGTAAGAGAAATACTTGACGAAAACAAAGCTGAAAGACACATTAGAGGTGGAATGGCAACTAAAAGAAAGTATAGTCATATGAAAAATGAGGATTTTGAAAGATAATTCTAAATTAGGGATAAAGAAAATTTGAAATTTTCTTTATCCCTAATTTTAAATCAGTTGCAAAATAGCAAAAAAAATGATAAAATATTTGCTATAAATAAAAATAGAGGAGAGAAAGATAATAATGAATGTAGGTTTTGTTTCATTAGGATGTAGTAAAAATTTAGTAGATACAGAAATGACAATAGGAATGTTTAGAAAAAATAATTTTAAAATAGTAAGTAATCCGGAAGATGCAGATATAATTGTAGTAAATACGTGTGGATTTATTGAACCCGCAAAAGAAGAAGCAATAAACACACTTTTAGAAATGGCAGAATATAAGAAAAAAAGATGCAAATACCTAATAGCAATGGGATGCTTAGTTCAAAGATATAAAGAGGATTTAGAAAAATCAATGCCTGAAGTTGATTTGTTTATAAAATACAAAGAATATGAAACAATTTGGGAGCAAATTGAAGGTTTATTAGGAAGGCAAGAAAATATTAAAATGTGTGGACTTGAATTTTCTGAAAGAATTGTATCAACAGGAGAAAACTTTGCATATTTAAGAATAGCAGAAGGTTGTAGCAACAGATGTACATATTGTGCAATTCCATATATTAGAGGAAAATTTGTAAGTAGAAAAATGGAAGATGTTATAGAAGAAGCTGAAAAACTTGCAAAACAAGGTTATAAAGAATTAATAGTAATTGCGCAAGATACAAGTAAATATGGTATTGATGTATATGGAGAACCAAAACTTGCAGAATTATTAGAAAAATTATCAAAAATTGACGGAATTAAATGGATTAGATTCTTATATACATATCCTGAATCAATAACAGATGAATTAATTAAAGTTGTTAAAGAAAATGATAAAATATGTAAATATTTTGATATTCCAATTCAACATATTTCAAATCCAGTATTAAAAAGAATGAATAGAAAAAGTAATGGTGAAAGCATACGAAATGTTATTACAAAAATTAGAAAAGAAATTCCAGAAGTTATTATCAGAACAACAGTAATGGTAGGCTTTCCAGGGGAAACTAAAGAAAATTTTGAAGAATTATATGACTTTGTAAAATGGGCAAAATTCGAGAGATTAGGTGCATTTGCATATTCAAAAGAAGATGGAACACCAGCAGAAAGATTAGATGGACATTTACATCCAATGACAAAAAAGAGTAGATATAATAAGATAATGAAATTGCAACAGGAAATATCTGATGAAATAATGAAAAATCAAATAGGAAAAACATTTGAAGTTTTAATTGAGGATGAAAGTTTTGATGGAAAATTTTATATTGGTAGAAGCAAAAATGAAGTACCAGATATTGATGGAGTAATTTTTGTTGAGAAAACAGAAGATGAATTATTAGATAAATTTGTTAATGTTGAAATTACTGGAAGTAGGGATTATGATTTGATTGGAAAAATTGTTTAATTAAAAATAGGGATGGTTCTTTTTTAAAAATTTTCAAAAAAAGGACCGTCCCTATTTGCAAATTTTTCCAACATATGTTATCATATTTATGGTGGTGCATTATTCTAGTTATACTAACTATTACGAGGGTGGGGCTAAAAATCCACTAAAAGGCACATCGATGAAGTTTCTTGTTTATGCGCGGAATGCCAGTTTTGTGTGTTTGCAGGGAGTAAAGATTTTAGGGAGTTGTGTAATGGCATACATAACCACACCCTATTATCGCGGAGGCTTGGAATTCCATTAATGTTTCAAGTAAAACCTATATAGCGTGCCAAGACACAATATATAGCGTAGCCTGTCTTGAGTGATAGTACTGGGATTAACATTTATAGTTAATGTGTGGCCAATTTTTAATTATACATATTAGCAGTTATGAAACTACTATTGCAAAAGAGACTAGTAATAGATTTAAGTATATTAAGGAAAACTTCTAGAATGTTTGCCATTTTGGCATGAAAACTTAAGGATTAAAGTACGGATTTAAGTGGCTGTCTGGAAGCCAAAATGAACTTGGCTATTTTCT
>JAFVGB010000011.1 GCA_017475185.1 Clostridia bacterium | reverse complement strand
TTAGTCTAGAAGATGGTATTTATGGAAAAAGTATTTTAAATAATTCTAGTATCAAAAATTTTTTTTCAATGGAAGAAGAAAATATTAATATCTTAGAAAAATATTCCAATATTTCAGAAAAAGAAAAAATAGAAATTAAATCATTAAAAAGAGGAGAATGCTTAATGTTCGCCGGTGACGAGCATATATTAACCAAAATCGAAGTATCAGATTATGAAAAAAATATTATTAATGGAGGTGAAGAAAATAAATAAAGTTTTAACTGCAGTTGGAAATCCTTTTTTAAATAATGAATTAAAAAAGGAAAATAATATGCAAGTAATTGAAAATGATGTTGTGTATCAAGAAGGAATTTTTGAAATATTACAAATTAACAAAGATATAGATTATATAATCATAAGCCAAACAATACTTGGAAACTTAGGGGGTGATGAGATTGTAGAAAAAATTAAAGAATATAATTCCAAAATTAAAATAATTTTTATATTGCAAAAATCAGATGAAAATCTAAATAATATATTATTAAAAAAAGGTGTATATAGAATTTTTTTAAATAAAAAAATTGATGTAAAAGATATTATTAAAATTATTTCTGAAGATAATAAAATGGAAAAATATAATGAAGAAATCAGAAAAGAAATTAATGAATTAAAAGAATATATAAAAAATAATAAAATACAAAAAAATAATTCTAAAAAAATAATTAATAAAAATTATTTGAGAAAAAAATTAGATAATTATTTAAATAAAATTAATATTATAAATAAAATAAAAAATATGAAATTTTTAATTAATAAAAATAATAAAATTATTAAAAATATTTTATTAAATAAAAATAAAGAAATAATTTCGGTACTTGGAAATAGCGGAGCAGGAAAAAGTGTATTTTCTGTAATGATTGCAACAATATTAAAAAAATATTATAAAAAAATACTAATTATTGATTTTGATATTTTAAATAATAGTTTACATACAATTTTAGGAGTAAAAAAATATCCTGATGAAATAAAAAAAATAATGAACGAAAATAATTATGATAAAAAAATAGATATAAATAATTTAATAATTAATATTAATAAAAAAATAGATTTAATTTCAGGGATTAATTTAATATTTGATTATAAAAATAAAATAAGTTGTGAAAAAATGAAAAATATTCTACTTATGTTAAAAGAAAAATATAATTTAATTATTATAGATACAACATCAGAATGTTTTTTTGAATATACACAGGAATTAATAAAAATAAGTGATAAAAGTATATTTTTAACAGAAGCAAATTTATCGGAAATTTCTAAAAGTAAGAGGTTGTTGGATATTTATTCAAATGAATGGAAAATAGAAAAAAATAAAATAAAAATAATATTTAATAAATATAATAAAAATAGTATTGATAAAAAATTATTAAATAATTTATATTCAGATTACGAAGTTTTAGGAAATATTAAATTAAAAAATAATTATAATTTTTTTACAAATAAAAATATAGAAATAAAAAATAAATTTTTTAAAATTTACAATTTAAAAACAGAAAAAATAATTAATTAAATAAAATATTAAGGAGGTAATTATGGAGTTATTAAATAACATTAATAATTTAGATAATAAAATATTAAATGATTTAAATTTAAATAATTTACAAAATAATTTTTTGCAAACTAATATTGGGCAAATAGCAAATGGTGCAATTGATTTAGGTTTAAGGTATTTATTACCAGATTATGTTGAAAATGAGATTATTGAAGTTAAAGATGCACTAATATCTGGAGGAATAAAAGAAGGGATAAATAAAGCTATTGAAAATGCAATAGAAATAGGTAAAAAAGCTATTGGAATTGAAAGTGCTGAGTTTAAAAATATTGAACAAGCAGAAAAATCTTTAGAACAAGGAGAAATAATTAATGGAATTTCTGATAGCTTAGATTTTGTATTAGATAAGTTATCAAGTTCAAATATTATTTCTAAAAATGTAACTAATATTATAAAAAATGGAAAAGATTTTATTTTAAATAATTTTAGCGCTGATATTGATAAAGAATTTGTGGAGGAAAGAAAAGCAATAAATAAAATTGAAAAATACATAAATAATTGGGAGAAGAATTATAATAATAAAAATTTAGAAGGATTACAAAAAGAATATAATAAAATTGAAAAACAAATGAAAAAAATATTACCTTTAGAAAATATTATAAATAATGTTAATAAAATTAGAAATATAAATGAATTAATAAAAAATAATGAAAATTTTGATTTTGATGATGTATATTTAGAGTTGGCAAAAAAATTATAAAAATCTAATATAATATACTACATCTTAAAGTTACTCTATAAAAAAACGTAATTTATTCTTATAAAGAATTTTTTCATATTATAGGTATAAAATCTTATTATTTTTTCATCTTTAAACCACTTTTTTCGAAAATATTTTATTTCTTTATAGAGTGACTTTAAGATGTAGTATATTATATAAATTTTTTTAAGTAAAATGACGAAAAAAGTTACGGAAATTTGGATTTTGTTATTGCATATTTTTTTTAGTTTTAGTATAATACAAGGAGTGAATAAACTAGAAAAGAGGTAGAAAATATGGGATCAAATGACGGAAAGATTATTCAAAGAGATATAGAGACAGAGATGAGAACTTCATATATTGATTATGCGATGAGTGTTATCGTATCTCGTGCATTACCAGATGTTAGAGATGGTTTGAAACCTGTTCACAGAAGAATCTTATACGCAATGTATGAGGATGGTATTACATCTGATAAGCCATACAGAAAATGTGCAAATACAGTTGGATCAGTTTTAGGACGTTATCATCCACATGGAGATTCATCTGTTTACGATGCTATGGTTAGAATGGCGCAAGACTTCTCAATGAGATATCCATTAATTGATGGACATGGTAACTTTGGTTCAATTGATGGTGATGGCGCTGCAGCAATGAGGTATACAGAAGCAAGGATGGCTAAAATATCTGAGCTAATGTTAACTGATATAGAAAAAAACACAGTTGATTTTATGCCTAACTATGACGAAAGATTACAAGAGCCTATGGTTTTACCATCAAAAATCCCTGCGTTATTAATAAATGGTTCATCAGGAATAGCTGTTGGTATGGCAACTAACGTTCCACCACACAACTTAACAGAAGTTATAAATGCAATTGTAAAAATAATCGATGAAGATGATGTTTCTGATGAAGAATTAATGAAAATAATTAAAGGACCTGATTTTCCAACAGGTGGAGTTATACTTGGATATGAAGGAATTAAACAGGCATATACTACAGGTAGAGGAAAAATAACTGTTAGAGCTGAAGCTGAAATAGAAGAAATGAGTGGAAATAAACAAAGAATAGTTGTAACATCTTTACCTTATCAAGTAAATAAAGCAAAATTGGTTGAAAATATCGCTGCTTTAGCTAGGGAAAAAAGGATTGAAGGCATCTCTGATTTAAGAGATGAATCTGATAGAATTGATAGAGTAAGAATTGTAATTGAATTAAAAAGAGATGCAAATGCTCAGGTTGTTTTAAATCAATTATATAAATTTACACAAATGCAAGATACTTTTGGAGCAATTTTATTAGCATTAGTTAATGGAGAACCAAAAATATTAACATTAAGACAATGCTTAGATTATTATATTGAACATAGAAAAGATGTTATTTTACGTAGAACTCAATTCGAATTAGATAAAGCTTTAGCAAGAGCTCACATATTAGAAGGATTGAAAATAGCTTTAGATAATATTGATGAAGTTATTAATATTATTCGTTCTTCATATGATGATCCAAAAGAAAGATTAATGGAAAGATTTGGATTAACAGACATTCAAGCACAAGCAATTTTGGATATGAGGTTAAAAACATTATCTGGATTACAACGTGAAAAAATCGAAGATGAATATAATGAATTAATGAAATTAATTGCTCATTTAAGAGAAATATTAAATAGTGAGAAATTGGTATTTGATATTATCAAAGAAGAATTATTAGAAATTAAGGAAAAATATGGTGATGAAAGATTAACAAAGATTATTGCAGCAGAAGGCGAATTTAATGTTGAAGATTTGATCAAAGATGAACAAACTGTTGTAGCCCTAACACATTTTGGATATATTAAAAGAATGCCAATTGACACATATAAGAGCCAAAGAAGAGGTGGAAAGGGAATTACAGGAATTGCAACTAGGGAAGAAGATTTTGTAAAACAAATATTTACTGCATCAACTCATGATACAATTTTATTCTTTAGTAATAAAGGAAAATTATATAGATTAAGAGGATATGAAATTCCAGAAGCTGGTAGAACAGCCAAGGGAACAGCTATTGTTAATTTACTTAGCCTTGACCCAGGAGAAAAAATATCTGCAGTAATTCCATTACAAAATTTTGCTGAAGGAAAGTATTTATTAATGGCAACTCGCAATGGTTTAATTAAGAAAACTGCTTTGAATGAATACAGTTCAAGTAAAAGAACAGGATTATTAGCTATCACATTGAAAGAAGATGATGAGTTAATTGATGTAAGATTAACAGATGGTGAAGATAATGTTGTTTTAGTTACTAAAAAAGGTATGTGCATTACATTTGACGAAAAAGATGTACGTCCAGTAGGAAGAACAGCTCAAGGTGTTTTAGGAATTAGATTAGATAAAGAAGATGCTGTAATAGGTATGGAATCAGTAATAGGTGGAAAAAATGCTACATTATTAGCAATTACTGAAAATGGATTCGGAAAGAGAACAGAGCTTGAAGAATATAGAGTACAAAATAGAGGTGGAAAAGGAGTTATTACATATAAAATTACTCCAAAAACTGGAAATATAGTTGGAATCAGAATTGCAAATGGTGATGAAGATGTTATGATGATTACTGATACAGGAACTATAATAAGATTAAATGTTTCTGAAGTTAGTGTTCTTGGAAGATCTACACAAGGTGTTACATTAATGAGAACAAACGATGGAGGAAAAGTTGTAAGTATTGAAATTATAAAACCTGAAGATCAAGAAATTAGTGAATAAAAAAATAAGTGAACTATATTAGTTCACTTATTTTTTATCTATTTAAAAAACGAATATCTTCTCCGAAAAATCTGCAAATATTATAATCTCCAATTAATCTTGAAATAATTCTTTCTCCATAGGTTTTGTTTAAAATTGGTAAACTTAAATTTGTAGAAATAATGGTTTTTAAACATTTGTTATTTTGATTTAATAATCGTGTATTAATAATATTAAATAGTTCTGTAAATTTAACATTATTAAGTGATTCTGTTCCCAAATCATCAATTATTAATAAATCTACATCTAATAAATTTTTATATGTTAAATCAGATGAAGTGTTTTTATTGAACTTGTAATCTATTATTGTATCTAGCATAATTGGAGCTGTTTGATATAAAACAGTTTTATCTCTTTGAATCATTTCTTTTGCAATACAACTTGAAAGAAATGTTTTGCCAAGACCAGTATTTCCAGTAAATAATAAATTCTTTTCTTTTGGATCATCAAAATTATCTATAAATTTTAAACAAATGTCTTTAATAAGTGAAATATTTTCTCTTGGCGAAATTTCTGAATTATATTTTTCTTTGTCAACTTTATCAGAATATTTTTCTAAAGAAAAATTATCGAAGTTTTGAGTTTCTAAATTGGCAATATTTGATTTATTATATTCAATATTATAAATTTCTTGTTTTAGACAGTTACACATTGTTGAATTGTAATTGTCTTGAATATACCCTGTATCATTACATATCTTGCATGAATAATTAGGTAATAAGTAATCAGATGGTAAATTTAAATTTTTAAGTATTTCAGATTTTTCTTTTTTTAATTTGTCAACATTTGAATTTAATTCTTCTAATAATTTACTAGAATTTGAAAGAATTAATGCTTTAGCTGTTGAAATTCCTAATTTTGACAATTCATCATCAATCTCTTGTAAACGTGGATTATCTAGATACAATTTTTCTTTCCTTTTTTCCAAATCTTTTTCAGCAAAAAGTCTTTTCCTCTCGTAATCTTTTAATAGATTTGATAATATAGTTGAATTCATTTTATTCACATCCTATCTTATAAGTAAAGCTTTATAAATTAAATTTATAAAGCTTTACTTTTTTGAAATTTTTATAAATTATTAAAGTTGTTAGTATTAGAAATGTTATTATCTAAATTTGTGTTATTTAAAGTATTAGCATAAAAATCATCCCAATTTGAGCGTTCCCTTTGCTCATAATTTGTATATCCGGTTTGCTTTTCTAATTTTTTTATGTTTTGACTTTTGGCCTTTGATTGCACTAAATATGTATTTACATCAGATGTAGTTTTAAGTTTTCTATCATGCCAATCTGTTAAGATTTTGTCCAAGTAGTCAAAATTAAAATTTGTTTTAGATGTAGTTTTTTTCAAAGCCATTTCAATTATATCAAAATTATATCCATATTCAATATTCCATCTTGTTACATAACCTTCTTCATACTGTGACAACTGTCTATTTAAATTTAATTTTTTAGAAATAATACTTGATAAAGATTTTATTTTTTCCTGTTTTTCAGAGTATAATTCCAAATCATTAAAAGTTTTTATATTGTTTTGCGCCCATGCTTCAGCAACAGTTTGAATATAATTTCTGTGCAATGCTGAACGGTTGAAACAGTATCTAAATAAGGCAATCATAACTTCTTCATCAAAACTATATTTTTTAAACCATAAATCGATATCACTATACCATGAAGGAGACATTATACCTTGGAAAAATTCATTGTTAATGTTTTCAATTGCTTTTGAACGATATTGATTTTTTGCTGTTTTTTCAAGTTCTTCAGGAGATGATGTGATTTTAGGGTTATATAGTTTGTGTAATTCAATTTCTTGTAAGTTATTTAATACGTAACCTGTATTTTTTTTAGTAATAATTTTTTGTTCTTCCCAAAATTTCATTCCGTCCTGAATTGTTTTTAATGGAAGTTGTAATTTTTTAGCTAAGTCATTTACTTTAATATCTTTGCCATATTTTGCAAGAAATACTAAATATAAATATATTTTTATGTAATTACCATCAGCATATGACAAGTATTCAGTAAAGAATACATCTGGTAGTGATGTTGATGAAAAAATAAAAGGTGCGTCATTTTGTTCTAGTTTCATATTACTCCCTCCATTGTGAATTTTGTCAAATTATATCATTAAACTACAAAATCTACAATACTGAAACAGAAATTTGTGAATTAGTTTGCGTATATTATTTGTATAAATTTTCTAGAAAAGGAAAAAATGATATATATATGGTTCATATGAGTGAATTAATTGTATTAGGAGTGATTATTTTGTATATCTATTCAAAACAAAAAAGAAAATTAAAAAGAAATACTTTTATATCAGTGGTAATATTAATTCTCATTTTAATATTATTTAGATTGTATCAAATATACTCAAGAATAGATATTTCGAATTATAATAATGTAAGAGCTGAACGTCTTTCAGAAACAATATCAGAAAAAAATAAAGAAGATTTAACAATAACGCAAATGTTAGAAAATGCCACTAATTGTGTTGTAGGTGTATCCAAAATTAAAGATAAAGGAAATACAATTTTTACTACTGATGGGATATCAAAAATAGGAATTGGAAGTGGAGTTATCGTATCTGAAAAAGGATATATTTTGACAAATGAACATGTTTCTGGAAGTAAAAATAGTAGTTGCTATATTACTATGGAAGATGGTAAGAATTATAATGCTAATGTTGTTTGGTCAGATACAAATTTGGATTTGTCAATAATAAAAATAAACATGAAGTGTGTTAATTATGCAAAACTTGGGGATTCAAATAATATTAATGTAGGAGAAACTGTATATGCAATAGGAAATCCTATAGGATTTGAATTTCAAAAAACAGTAACATCTGGAATAGTAAGTGCATTAAATAGGACAATTATTTTTAAAGAAAACGAACAATCCTTAGGGAAATCAGACATTTTAAATGATTTAAATGATGAGAAGGAAATATATATGTCCAATTTAATACAAACTGATGCGACGATAAATCCTGGAAATAGTGGAGGACCATTAATTAATAATAAAGGAGAAATTATAGGAATTAACACAGTTAAAATTACTTCAGCAGATGGGATTGGATTTGCTGTACCAATTAATGTAATAAAACCAATAATCCAAAAATTAGAAACAGAAGGAAAATTCGAAGAAGCTACTATTGGAATTTTTGCATATGATAAAAATGTTATTCCGTATTTAGATTCTAATATAAAATTTGATAATGGAATATATGTTGCTCAAATATCACTTGATTCACCGGTATTTAATAGTGGATTAGAAATAGGAGATATTATAACAAAAATAGACGAAATAAGTCTAAAAAAGATGTGTGATTTAAGAGAATATATATATTCAAAAAATGTTGGGGATACAGTAGTTTTGAGCGTTTTGAGAAATAATAGAGAAAAAAATATTGAAGTTAAATTAACAAGGAGGAAATAAAATGGAGAGATCATTATGGATAGAGAATAGCGAGAAAACTAATTATAAAAAATTAGAAGATAATGAAAAGGCAGATATATGTGTGATAGGAGGTGGAATTACAGGGGCCGTAACAGCATATTTACTAACTAAGAAAGGATATGATGTAGTTGTTCTAGAAAAAGACAAGGTTTGTATGGGAGTTACTGCAAATTCTACTGCAAAATTAACTAGTCAACATGGTCTATTTTACAGATATTTAGAAAATGAAAATGGTATAGAATTTGCAAGAAAATATTTAGAATCAAATGAGGAAGGAATAAAGTTAGCAGAGCAGATAATAAAGGAAGAAAAAATAAATTGTGATTACGAAAAAAAAGATGCTTATGTTTTTTCTACTAATGAAAGTGAAAAAGAAAAGATAATGGAAGAATTGGATACTTTAAATCGAATAGGATATGATGCAGAATTTGTGGAAAATGTAAATATCCCTGTAGAGAAAATAACAGGTGCAATAAAATTTAAAAATCAAGCACAATTTAATTCAAGAAAATATACGCTTGGATTATTTAAAATATTGAAAAAAATGGGATGCAGAATTTATGAAAACAGTAAGGTTATTGATATAGAAAATAAGGGCGATTTTTATAAAGTATCTACGGAAAGTAATTATGTTAGAGCAAATAAAGTTGTAATATGTACACATTATCCAATTAAAAATTTTCCAGGAATGTATTTTAGTAAAATGTATCAAGATAAATCATATGCTATTGCAGTTGATTTAAATAAAAATAAAATTATAGATGGAATGTATATTCAATCTTGTAATCCTGTTATATCTTTTAGAACTGCAAAATATGAAGATAGGGAATTATTAATTATTGCAGGTTCGGGGCATAGAACAGGACAAGCTGATGGAAAAATTGAAGATAGTTACACGAATTTGGAAAACTATATAAAAAGTTATTATCCAAATGCTGAAGTAAAATTTAAATGGACGACAGAGGATTGTGTTACTTTAGATAAAGTTCCATATATTGGAGAGTTTTCAAATATATTACCAAACATATATGTTGCAACAGGTTTTAAAAAGTGGGGAATGAGTACATCCCATGTGGCTGGTATGATAATATCTGATATGATTTCAGAAAATGAAAATAAATATGCAGATATTTATGAAGCAACAAGGTTAGAACCAATAAAAAATATTAAAGAGTTTGGAAATATGATAAAAGAAAGTACGTATTCACTGTTAATAAATAAAATTAAACCTGCAAAAGACGAATTTGATGCAATTCCTCTTGGAGATGGTGGAATTATTGAAATAGATGGAGACAAAGTAGGCGTATATAAAAAAGAGAATGGAGAAATATACGCAGTAAAACCATATTGTGGTCATTTAGGATGTTTGGTGACATGGAATAATTTAGAAAAAACATGGGATTGCCCTTGTCATGGTTCTAGATATGATTACAAGGGGAATATTATTACGGAACCAACGGTTAAAGGATTGGAAAAGAGTGATTTAAATAAATAGATAACTAAAAAAATCATTCATTGCTGAATGATTTTTTTTAGTTATACTGCAAATTTATGCAGAATTTTCTTGGTGCAACTGGAGGGATTCGAACCCCCGACCTTCCGGTTCGTAGCCGAACGCTCTATCCAGCTAAGCTACAGTTGCAAAACTATATATTATTATAACTTCTTTTTTATATAATTTCAAGAGTAAAATGATTTTTTATAAAAAATTTTTAAAAAACACTTGAAAAATGTATTGGATTGTGTTATATTATATTAGTCTTAATTAGACAAAAAAATTAATCGAGGCGTAGCGCAGTTGGTAGCGCGCGTGGTTTGGGACCATGAGGTCGCAGGTTCGATCCCTGTCGCCTCGACCAGTTTTGAAGAATTCGTAAGAATTCTTCTTTTTTTATTATAATAATAAAATAAAATTATATAGTTATTTTTAGATAAATTAAGAAATTTTTATTTAATATAAAAAATATCAAATTATTTATAGTGAACCTATTTTTTAAAGAGATAAATCTTAGGTTTAATAAAATAATTAATTAAATATCGAAATGCATAAATTGGAGATTCATTATTAAACCCAATTATAGTAAGTAAAAATATAGGAAAAGATATAGAAGAAAATATAAATATTTTTTTTGTAACATCAATATTGATATTTTTCAATATAAAATAAAGAATAACATTCCAAACTATATTAAATATTGCAGTTGGATAATCAATTAATCCAAATATTTTATTTTTAAATTTATAATTTTGTGGGATAATAAAGTTCATTGTAAACACTCCTAACATATTAATTTATAAAAAATAATTATTTTAATAAATAACGTAAAGAACTGATATTTGTAGAAACATCGGTTGAAATGCCACCTATTAGTTCACGTATATACGAATTTGCTTTGGTTAATGCATATATAGATCCAACTAAAAATACTTTTGATAAAATATCTGTTGATGAAAAATCTATTGAAAAAGTAATTAATAATATCAAAGCTACAAAAGACTGCAGAAGCAATAAGGAAAGAAGGGCTTTAAACCAGGATTTAAAAAACCAAGATGTTGAGGTATTAATTAAAGTTAAAATTGCAAAAGGGGTAATTAAAATAAAAACTTTTAAAATTATATATCTTAAAGAATATGTAAATAATAGATTTAACAAATTAATTGAAATAAAACTTTTTAATAATCCGTCTAATGAAAAAACATTTAAATTACTGATGTCTGTGGTTACTACGTTATCCAGTTTTGAAATTAATTCAGAAAAACTAATATTACAATTAAAAATGGTTTCTCCAATTTCTCGTATTGCAAGAGAAATTAAAGAATTTATATTTAATAATTGCTCTATTAAAAAATAAGAAGAATTTGCTAAAATAGCATAAATAAATAATTTAAAAATAAATTGAAAAGGTTGTTCAGTTTCAGATGAGGTATAATGTGAATATGCATATCTTACTATATAAAAAATTGCAAAACCAACTAATAGTGAATTTGCTAATATTAATAATCCAGTTGTTGATGAAGTTCCAAAAAAAGAATTCATAAATTTATCATTTAATATATCTGTATTAATAAATATTAAATCATCTAAAATAGAATAAACATTGTTATCAATTGATGAAAAAAGAGAAGAAAATAAAGTATTAATAGTATTGGTTATTGTTTGTATAATTGATGTTTGAGTTTGTTGCATGATTTAATTAATTCCTTTCTTTATTGTACATTAGAAGATAGTAAATTTTGTATAGTAGATAATACTAAATCTATAACAAGAATTAGTGCATACGAAATAAGTGAAGTACGAATTAATTTTTTACCAATTCGCATTCTTTCATCATCACCAAAACTAAACTTTTTCATAAATACGCCACTAGCCACAGCAACTGCAGCCGCAGGAGTTGCGAGACTTACCATCCAAGATTCTATTTTTTCAAATGCGGAATTTAAAGTTGAAATTAATTTTGGATATGCTGCAAATGAAATATTTGAGAATAAAAAAATAAAAATAATAATTAATGATAAAAAAATAATTAAATAATTTTTGTTCATTTTATTATATTTGTTTTTTGAAGTCATATAATCAGTCCTTATATAATAGATTTAGGTTTTAAGGATAAACCTATAAACCATAATTATAAATATAATTCATCATTTTTAAAATAAGGAATTAATTCAATTTTTTGTGGAGGTAGAATAGAGTTTCCAGTTGATAAAAATGCAATACAATTAAAAGTGTCTAAATTTTGAGTGAAATAATTTGTATCGAAAATAAAGTCATGTTGTATTACGGAATTAATGCTTTCTGTTATGCTGGAATTTTTTGAATTAAGTGATTTTGTAAAATAATTATAAACTGTTTCTTTAGCGTTTTCTGAGATACTTCTAGAAATTTTTTCTTTATCTTCTTTTCCAATTTGTTTTTGGGCTTCTTCGATTGTAAATGAATCATCAGTGCGAAGCCAGATTTTATTAATTAAATTTTGAATTATTACTTTAACCGTGGATTCGTTATTTAATGTTTTTAATAATGAGGTATAGCTTTGTGTTGCAACTATATTGATGCATTTTGCCTCTCTACTTTGAGCAAAAAAATCGGCATCTGTTGATGTTACATATTCATGATATTCATCAGAAATAAAAGCAACTGTTCTTGAAATCTTGTTTTTTGCTAAATTTGATAATACCTCTGTTTGAAAATCTAATTTTAAATATGCTGCAATTATTTTTGATAAATTTTTATATTCTGAAATATTCATATTTAAAACAACAATTTTTCCTTTATCTAAAATATCATTTAATCCATAAAAATTTTCTTCATTTTTTTCTGGATTAAATGTGTGCAATACATCATAATCTGAGATAAAACAATTGGTTATTCTTGTAATTTCAGATTTTAAAATTGACATAGTGCGTTGATCTAATTTTAGAAATTCATTTTCAAAAAAAGTAATTGAAGTTAATAAATCATAACAATCATTATTATTAAAATAATTATTTTGAAATTTATCTTTTAATAAATTTATTTTTTCGTAATAATAAGAAGTGTCTGTTATTAATTTATGAATTTCACTAAAATTGACATAGTTGTTATTATATAATCTGCATAATTTAATAGAGTGTTCTAAAATTTGCTCTGCTTTATCAAGCCAATATGATTCTGAATTATTTTCTGAAAATAATAATAAAATAGTTTTTAATCTATTAGCCAATACAGATGCTTTTAAATTAGGTTTATTTAATGGATTATATTTATATTTGCCACCTAGTTCGATAATAATTAAATCTTCTGTTCTATTAAATGATTCACAAAATTTTTCAACTTGAAAATAATAATTTCCTTTAACATCTAAAATTAGCATACCTATTTTTTCAACAGAATTATCATTTTTATAATAGATTAATTGTTTTGTAAAAGGATACATTGCACTACTTGTTTTGCCAGAACCAATAGTTCCAGTAATTATCATATTTTGATATAATCCTTTTTCTGGAATTATTATAGAATTATTTTTTTCGTTTTTTCCTATTAATAAAGCTAGTTTATTTTTATCAATTTTCTCAAAAGAAAGGTTATTATCTTTTTTTGAATATAAGTTATTAAATTTCGGAAAAATAAAGTTAGATATAATTATAAGATTAATACTACAAGAAATAATAAAAATATACTTTATCGCAGACCATAATTGTGGTTGTTTTTGACAAATATCATACGGAAATAGTCCATAATTAATATAAACAGAGTTTAATTTGTAAACTGGTGAAAAGATGAAATATCCAATAATAAAAAATATTAGTAAAAATATTAAATTAAATAAAAATCTTTTTTTCATAAATCTCCTTTTAGTTTTAATTTTGCACCTTGTTTATTGTTTAGAATTTTTAAATCTATAAAGGTGTAAATAAAATAGAAATTGATTAATAAATTTAAAAATAAAAATATGAAAAATAAATCTAAAGTTTTTATAGAATCCTCCTTTCTGCCGAGTAGCCGTAAAGTGATTGCTTACAACAATGTTTCTAATTTTATAAAATAATATATAGAATTTTATAAAATACTATACTTTTAAGAAATTTTATGTTAAAATATTTTATAATGCTATAATTCTTATAATAGTTAAATCTATTTTGTGATAAAAAAATGAATTTTAGCAATAATATAAAGGAAAGGTGAATAACATGGAAATAACCAAAAATATGAGAATTGGTGAATTACTAGAAGTAGCACCAGAAAAAGCAGAAATATTATTAGAAGCTGGTATGCATTGTTTAGGTTGTCCTGCTTCACAAGCTGAAACATTAGAAGAAGCATGTGATGTTCATGGAATAAATGTTGATGAATTAGTAGAAAAATTAAATGCTTAAGATATTTTTTTAGAAAAAATTAAAAAACTGAACTAATAAATACATTTGATGAACATGTAATCAATATAGCATAAAAGGCTTGATTTGTCACGAAAAATCGTGTGTCAAAGTTCGACAAAAAATGTGTGAGAAGTATAAAAAATCTTCTCACATAAAATTTTTTAAAAAAACTTTGAAAAAGTATTGACAAATAACAACAAATATATTAAAATAATAACTGCGTTAACCAATGAGTGTATAACGTGAAAGTGCAAAAGCACAGACTTGGGTCATTAGCTCAGGTGGTAGAGCACTTGACTTTTAATCAAGTTGTCCGCGGTTCGAATCCGCGATGGCTCACCAAATCTAGGATTTAAGTTTTATCTTAAATCCTAGAACAAATATTTAAAAATATGGCCCGTTGGTCAAGCGGTTAAGACATCGCCCTTTCACGGCGGAGACATGGGTTCGATTCCCGTACGGGTCACCAATATTGCCACTTTAGCTCAGTTGGCCAGAGCACCGCACTTGTAATGCGGGGGTCCTCAGTTCGAATCTGAGAAGTGGCTCCATTATAAATTGTCAGTAGTTTTGATTAAATCTTAATTACTGGCTTTTTTATGTTGTAAGATCTTTTTGTAATAATATAATTTGATTAACATATGTTAAAACCACAAGTCCATTTTTGACAATTTTCTATATTAATAGTAAAATAGAAGTATTAAGTAAAAAGGAGAATATATATGAATCAAAATAAAGTTGTGATAGTTACTGGATCATCGAGAGGAATAGGTGCTAATATTGTTGAAGAATTAGCATCCGTAGGCTATAAAGTAATTTTGAACTATAATAAATCAGAAAAATTAGCAATGCAAATAAAAGAAAAATTAGAGCAAAGAAACATCATAATTGACATATTCAAAGCAGATGTATCAAAAAGTGATGAGGCAAGAAATTTAATTCAATTTTGTATAGGTAAATATGGGAAAGTAGATGTACTCATAAATAATGCAGGTATTTCGCAAATAAAATTATTTACAGATTTAACAGATGAAGATTGGAACAATATGATTCAAACCAATTTAACATCATGTTTTTATACTACACAAGAAGCTGCAAAATATATGATTAATCAAAAAGAAGGATGTATAATAAATATTTCATCAATTTGGGGTTCTACTGGAGCATCTTGTGAAGTGCATTATTCGGCTGCAAAAGCAGGATTAGATGGAATGACTAAAGCTTTGGCTAAAGAATTAGGTCCATCTAATATCAGAGTTAATAGTATAGCACCTGGTATAATAAAAACAGATATGAATTCTGAACTATCTGATGATGATATAAAAAATATAACAGAAGAAATTCCACTACAAAGAATAGGTTATCCACAATCTATAACAAAATGTGTAAAATGGTTAATAGAAGATGATTATACAACAGGTCAAATTATTTCAATTAATGGTGGTTGGATAATATAAAAAAACCTAGCTTATGCTAGGTTCTTTTTTTATTTATTTTTATCTATTAATCTTTTATAATTTCCTGATATTAATTTTGGTACTTTTGAGAAAAAATCACAAACAGTATTTTTTATTTTTTGTGTCCAATAATTGAATCCTGTTGGTGCAAGAGCAATTGAAGTCTCTGATTTAAGTGGAGTAACAATTTTTGTTGCGATATTTTCACTATTATTTAATGCTTGATTATTTTCACTGTTAGTTGAAATAATTTTAAAACAATTATCATCTGAAATTGAATTAGCTTTGTTTGAAATGACTGCATCAACACTTGTTGGGGCTATATTTTGTATATCTTCTATAATACCAGTTGTATTTTCATTTGATACATTAGTTATGTTACCAAATTGTTCAGGGTTTTCAGAAGTCCAAAATACGTTATCAGAAGATTCTGTATTTTCTTTTTTTCCAAAAGTTTTACCCCAATATACTAAATTGTTTTGTTTTGTTTCAATACCAGATTGAGCTTCATTTACAGTATTTTTTTCTATGTCAAAAATATAGTTTTTTCCGCAGTTATTATCCCATTCATTATTTTGATTTTTGAAACAGAAATTTAATGTGTTTCCTCCAGATAATGTTAATTCTGCTTGATAACCTAAATCAGTTTTTTGCATTTCTATATCATTAACATTGTTCCAATTTTCGCCATATCCATAATGAATAAAAACTTTATCATTATTTCCTTGGTAAAATTTTCCTGTGTATGAAACTTTAACTTTAGTATTTTCAATTAGTTTATCTGTATTAAAATAAATATCCTTTACTAATTCCATAAAAACCTCTCCCTTTGTTTTATCTTTTGATTAACAACATTATATTATTAAAAAATTATTAATTCAAGTATTTTCTACAAAAAATCATAAAAATTAATAAATTTTTATAAAGAATTATACTTGACTTTTATATACCAAAAGATGTATAATAGTCAATGTTAAATGTTATTAACAAAATTATTGTATTTATGGGTGATTAGCTCAGTTGGTAGAGCAGCTGACTCTTAATCAGAAGGTCCGGGGTTCGAGACCCCGATTGCCCACCAAATATGATAAAATATAAACATTTATGAATTAAACAAAAAGTTAATAATTTTTAAATCTATATAAAATCAAGTTTTATATAGATTTTTTTTGTATAATTAAATAGTACATTATATTAAAAAAATGAACATATTAAATATAATGAAAAAAGGAGTTAAAATGAAACAAAAAATTATTAAATATAGTATAACTTTTTTTGTTCTTGTGTTTACATTTTGCATTTCTTTAACTTTAGCATCATTAATACCAAAGAAAGCTATTGAAAAAAATATTAAAATATCTTCAAATATATTATTAGACGAACGTGAAGACGATGGTTTTTTTAGAAGAACAATATATTTAAAATTGAAAAGGTTAATATTTGATAATGATGCAGATGCAGTAATGATTAACAACTCAATTTCTATTGATACCAATCATCCATTTTATTCAGCAATGATGGTTAGAAGAAATTATTTAAGCGAAAAAACAAAGAAAATAATACCTGATAAAACAGGAGAATTGTTATCTTCATCAAAATATAAAGAATACGATCCTATTCTAGAATTAAGAGATACAGTAAACAATGATATTACAGAAAGCTTTGAATATGCCAGATATTGGCATGGTTATCTAATAATAGTTAGACCATTATTAATAATATTAAATCTTAACCAAATAAGAATCCTATTTACTATTTTACTTATTATTTTAGGAATAATTTTATTATATAAAATATATAAAGAGTTTGGGATATCTATGGCATTAATTTTCATATCTGGAATGATAGTGTGTGATTATTATTATGTAGGATTATCTTTACAAGGAGTTTTCATATTTTTGATAACCACAGTAGCCACACTGATGCTGTTCAGTAAAAAAATAAAAGAAAAAAAATATATTTTTTTTCTATCAGGAATATTAGCATGTTTTTTTGATTTTTTAACAGTGCCTATTATTTCACTTTGCATTCCTTTAACAATTTATATTTTATTTATACAAAAAAATAAAGAATTAAATAATAAGAAATTATATTTATTAATAACTGAATTAATTATAATATGGGCAATAGCATATTTTGGAACATGGTTTGCAAAATGGATAATTGTAGATATAATTTATAATAAAAATATGATTTATTTAGGGTTTAGACAATTTATTTACAGAAGTATAGCAGATACAAATATTAGCTATGTTACTTTACTTAAACAGATATTATATGTTATTAGAATTCCGTTTGTTTTTGCAATTTTGGGAACGTTAATATTTACTGAAATATCTGAAATGAAGAAAGTAAATAATAAAGAGCAAACTCAATATAATTTAAGAGACAGAATAAGTGTTTCGTTACCATATTTGATAATAACTATTATACCAATTGTGTGGTATGTAGTTTTAAAAGAACATTCATATTATCATTACTTCTTCACATATAGAAATTTTTTCGCAATAACAATTAGTTTATGTATTTTTATAAATAAATTATTAAAAAAATCAGAAAATAACGGCAGATAAATGCCGTTATTTTTATGTAAAATAAATATACATAATATCTTGCACATAAAAAAATCATGTGTTATAATAAAAAAGTATGAAATAAAGGAGGGAGATAAATGATAAAAATTTATAATACAGATGTAGAAACAAATGTAACATCAGAACAAGAAGAAATAAAAAAAGGTTGTTGGATAAACATGGTCTCCCCATCGGAAAAAGAAATTAAATTAGTATGTGAAAAAACAAACATATCAGATGATTTTATTAGATATGCGCTTGATTATGAAGAAAAAGCCAGAATTGATAAAGAAGATGATGGAACAACACTATTTATAGTAGATGTTCCTGTAACAGAAAAAGAAGAAGATGCAGAAATATATGTAACAATGCCAGTTGGTCTTATAATTGTTAGAGATGATTTTTTTATAACAGTATCTTTAAAAAAGAATAAAATAATTGCTGGTCTTGAGCGTTCAATAAATAAAAAAATTATTACATACAAAAAAAGTAGATTTATTTTTCAATTTTTCTATGAAAATGCATCAGTATTTTTAAGATTATTAAAACAAATAAATAAGGAAACTGAAGTAGCTGAAAATATATTGAAAAAAACATTAAAAAATAGGGAATTACTTAAATTATTAAACTTAGAAAAAAGTTTGGTGTATTTTACAACATCATTAAAATCAAATGAAGTAGTAATGGAAAAGACATTAAGAGGTAAAACAATAAAATTATATGAAGAAGATGAAGATTTACTAGAAGATGCCATTGTCGAAAATAAACAAGCAATTGAAATGAGTAAAATATACAGTGATATTTTAAATGGAACAATGGATGCATATGCTTCAATAATTTCAAATAATTTAAATGGAGTAATGAAAATGTTAACTTCAATAACAATAATACTTGCAATTCCAACGTTAATAGCAAGTTTGTGGGGAATGAATGTTCCAGTACCATTACAAGATAATGCCTACGGATTTCCAATTTTAATTGGAGCAAGTATTATAATTACAGGAATAACAATTGCATGGTTAAAATTTAAAGATTTATTATCATAATTAACAAGATAAAAATAATAAAGAAAAATAAACTAAAATAGAAGAAGAACCTGATTTAGGTTCTTCTTTTAATATACTATCAATTTTCTTTTTTGCGTTTAATAACGTATTATATAAGTTTTCAGAAATTTTTGAATTCCCATTTTCATAATCTTTTATTGATTTATTTATATCTATAATTTTGTAATTAATATTTTGACCTGAACCTTCGTGGTACATAAAGGTAGGAATATAATTATAAGAATCTATAGTAATAGTACCATTAGTATGTTTAGTTATTTGCAATTGCAAAATTATAGAATTTGTTGTGTTTTCAGCAACTTGACCTGACATAAAATTACCGTGTGAGTAAATAACAAATCCATCTTTTGTTGTGCCATCTTCTAAAGTAATAGAACGTTTTTCCATTGGTTGAAGTACATGAGGATGATTACCAAAAATAATATCTACACCATTTTTAAATAAAAAGTCAGCTAATTTTTCTTGAGTAGAATTTTGTTTTAAGTGATATTCTTCACCCCAATGCATGCAAACACATAATACATCTGGATTCAATTCTTTAGCTTTGGCAATTTGATCTTGAATAAGATTTTCATCAATAAGATTAATACAGTATTCTTTTCCAGATGGAACAGGAATTCCATTAGTTCCGTAAGTAAATGATAAAAATGCAAAAGTAATACCATTAACATTTTTTGTTGTAATAGTGTTTTGTTCGTCTAAACTTCTATATGTTCCTGTATGGCTAATTCCAACTTTATCTAGCTCATCTAAAGTACTTACAAGTCCGGAATATCTTTTGTCTAGACTATGGTTATTTGCAGTAGAAACAACATCAATACCAAGGTCTTTTAGATTTTTAGCCAAAATTTCTGGAGTGTTAAAATTAGGATATCCTGAATATATTGCTTCTTTTCCAGCAAAAGTAGTTTCTAAATTTCCAACAGCCAAATCAGCATTTTGTATGTAATTTTTTATATCAGTAAATACGTATGAGAAATCATAACTATCGGTTTCTTTATTATATGCATCTTGAAAATTCGAACTATGGCACATAATATCTCCTAAAGAAACGACATTAACAGTAATATCTTTTGGTTTTTCTGCTTCAGAAGAAGTAGCAGAAACATCAGTAGATTTATTTTTAGAAGATAATTTAGATATCCCTAGTGATATAAGATATATAATTAAAAAAACAATTACTAAAAAAAGAAAAATTCTTTTATAATTTAGTCTTTTATTTTTACGTTTTCTTTTTCTTGAAACTTTATTAGAAGAATTATTTTTTAAATGTGAACTTGATTTTTTTCGACTTCTATTGTTACTATTCATTTTACAACCTTCTTTCTTATGTATAAAAAAATATATAAAACTTATTATTTAAACTCGCGAAAACCATTTATGTTTCCACGTTTAATTGCTCCATATAAATTTGCTCTTATATGTGGAATGTTTTGTTGCATTTCAAATAAGAATTTTTTCATATCTTCTCTTGTTGAATATCCATCCATTGGACAAGCTTTTGGCATAACTTGAATATTATTTCTTTTAATAAAACTACGAATATATTTTTCAGGCGCATATATTAAAGGACGAATAAGTGTGATTTTAGATCTATCCATATAGCTAATAGGTGCAAAAGTATTAATACTACCCGCATAAAATAAATTCATTAAAAAAGTTTCTAAAACATCATCTTCATTATGACCAACAGCAATTTTATTACATCCTTCACGAATTGCAATACTATTAAGCATACCCCTACGGATATTAGCACAAAGAGAGCATGGATTTTTTTCATTTCTTATATCAAAAACAATTTCTTGCATATGTCCATTTTCAACAATTAATGGTACATCAAGATTATCACATAAATTTTTTAGTAAATCAACATCAAATCCTTCGAAACCAGGATTAATTGTTACCGCAATAATTTCAAACTTTTTTGGATAAAATCTTTGTAAATTTTTAAATCCCATTAACATAGAAATAGAATCTTTACCTCCAGATAAAGCAACAGCAATTTTGTCACCATCTTCTATCATATTATAATTATCAATTGCTTTTCTCATGTAACCTAATATTTTTTGCATTATATAACCTCTTTCCGGAAATGGGGACGGTTCTAATTTCCGATTTCATATAAGAAAAAAGTCGAAAACTAAAATATCACACATTTCAATTTAAATTTTTATATAGTATAACACAAATTTACTTGAAAAAAAAGAGTAAATGATATATACTAATAACATATGTGTTCATAGCTCAACAGGATAGAGCAGTCGCCTCCTAAGCGACCGATAGAGGTTCGAGTCCCCTTGGGCACACCACTTAAAAAATATTTCTATCCAAAAAGGAGGAAAACATTGGAAGAAAAATTTATGAAAGAAGCCCTAAAACAGGCGAAAAAAGCATATGATAAATTAGAAGTACCAGTTGGTGCAGTTATTGTAAAAGATGGTAAAATAATTGCAAGAGCATATAATCAAAAAGAAGAAAAAAAAGATACAACAAATCATGCGGAAATTTTAGCAATAAAAAAAGCAAGTAAGAAATTAGACAGTTGGAGACTTACGGATTGCGATATGTACGTTACACTTGAACCATGTAGTATGTGTGCAGGTGCATTAATACAATCTAGAATAAGAAAGATTTATATAGGGGCTATAGATGAAAAAACAGGTGCATGTGGTACAGTTTTGAATTTATTACAAGACTATAAATTTAATCATAAAGTAGAAATTGAAACAGGAATTTTAAAAGAAGAATGTGAAGCAATTTTAAAAGATTTTTTTAAAGAATTAAGAAATATAAAAAAGAAAAAAGATAATAAATAATTTTCTAAAATAATTATATCAAAAGTCTTTTTTAGAAAGGAATTAATTGTGATTAAAGATAAATTTAAAAGAATTTTTATTAGTGAAAATTCAAAAAAAAGAATAAAATTTTTCTCAGTTTTATTTGTATTAATTATAATTATTGCGTTTGCAATATTTACAGTTATGAAATATGAAGTTGAAGGAGAAAAAGAAGTTCCATTTAAAGTTGGAAAGATAATTGTAATAAGTTCAGCTACAACAGAAACACAAGAAAAAACTACGGAACAAAAGGATTCTGCAGAACAAACTGAAACTCAACAAGAACAGCCACAACAACCAACAGAAAGCCAAGAAAATCAAACAGCAGAACAACAAGTGCAACAAGCTGAACAAGAAAAAGAAGATAATTATATATGGAACGAAAAAGTAATACAAACTAATGATATATGCATTGTTTTAGATGAAAATAAAAATTATAAAAGTGAACAATATATAAAAAATGTAAAAATTGAAAATATTGAAATATTAGAAAATGTAAAACTAGGTAAAATACAAGTATATATGCCAAATAGCTTAGATGATGGTTTATATAAATATACAAATGACTATCTAGTTGGAGCAACATTAACTTATACTGGAGCATCAAGTGACAATAAAAAGAACTTAGAAATTGGAAACAAAGGTGGATGTATTTTTATAAGTTTTGCAAATGTTGGAATTGGTGAATATAAATCAAATGATGATCAGGAAATTATACAAGGTGCATCAATTCTTAAAAAAATGAATGTATCAAATGAAGATTTAAAATTTAAAGTTTCATTTGACCTAGTTATAGAAGCACAGGATAAAACATATAAAACTAATATAGTTATGGATTTACCAATCGAAGACTTAGATGGTGAAAATGAAAAAGGAAAAGAAATAACTGATTTGAATAAATTAATCTACAAAAGACAATAAAATATTATTACTGAAAATTTTTATTAAGATTAATAAAAACTATTGCTAAAAATAAAAAAACATTATATAATGTCAATGGTATGAGATAACTCTAACCTTTGTGTGGAGGATATTTTTCAATAAAAAGCTATGAATCTTGTCAGGTCCGGAAGGAAGCAGCAATAAGTAGTAATTTTTATGTGAAAAATACTTCCACAGAAAGGTTAGAGGAATTAATAATAGCTCGTACCATTTTTTTTGAAATTTGAACTATGGGACGGTCTTTTTTCAAAAAAATAAGACCGTCCAAAATTATAAATTTCGAGGGGTGATATAATGTCATATACAGCTTTATATAGAAAATTTAGACCAATGAAATTTAGTGAAATAGTTGGACAAGAGCATATAACAAGAACTCTAAAAAACCAAATTATAGCAAACAGAGTTGGACATGCATATTTGCTTACAGGTGGACGTGGCACAGGAAAAACATCAGCAGCAAAAATTCTAGCAAGAGCAATAAACTGCTTAAATCCACAAGATGGCGAACCATGTAATGAATGTGAAATTTGCAAATCAGCAATACAAGGATCTTTAACAGATATTGTTGAAATGGATGCTGCATCAAATAATAGTGTTGAAGACATAAGATCAATCAGAGAAGAAGTAAATTTTTTGCCAACAGTTGCAAAGTATAGGGTTTATATAATTGATGAGGTTCATATGTTATCAGTTGGAGCATTTAATGCTTTATTAAAAACATTAGAAGAACCACCTGCACATGTAAAATTTATATTAGCAACAACAGAGCCACAAAAATTACCAGCAACAATTTTATCTAGATGTCAAAGATTTGATTATAAAAAAATATCACCTGAAAATATCAAATTTAGATTAGAATATATTTGTAAAGAAAGCAAAATAAACATAACAGATGAAGCATTAAAAACTATTTCTATATTGGCCGAAGGTGCAATGAGAGACGGATTAAGTATTTTGGAAAGATGTGTTCAAGAAGGCGAAGATGAAATTAATGACGATAAAGTAAAAGAATTAGTTGGAATACCAAAAGTTGAATATATTAATAAAATAGTTAATTCAGTAATAGATTGTAATGTTGATGAAACACTTAAAAATATAGATGAAGTAATTGCAGATGGAAAAGATTTAAATAATTTAATATGGGAAATTATTAAATATGTAAAAGATATTTTAGTATTTAAATCAAGTGGGACATTAAGTTTATATAATGAAAATGAATTAAATAAAATAAAAGAAATATCTGATAAAACAGAAAAAGATAGATTATTAAAAATAATATACAATTTATCTGAATTAGCAAATGACTTAAAAATGACAACTCAGAAGACAATAATGTTAGAAGTTGGAATAATGAAATTATGCACAATAGAAACAACTAATTCAAGGGAAACAATTACTAATAATTCTAATGTATCTAACACAGTTTATAAAAACTTCGAAAATGTTGAATCCGTAGTGCAAAACAGCTCAAATATAAATAATGTTAATGCATCAAATGCAAATACTGCTGCACTGGAAAATAAAATAAAACAACTAGAAAGTAAAATAGATAAATTATCAGGACTAGTTATCCACAATTCAGGAACAAATGTGGATAATTCATCAGAAAAAACAACAAATATGAGAAAAAGTACAACAAGGGTGAATCAAAATGGTCCAACAAATATTGTTAAAAATGTTGCTCCAACAGGAAAAAGAATGGAAAATTGGGGTAAATTAGTTTCAGGTCTAAAAGAAAGTGGAAAAATAATGTTATATACTAATTTGATGAATACAACAGCCACAGAAGTAAATGATATGACAGTAGGAATAGTTTTTCAAAATGGAATTACACCATTTGGAAGAAGCATTTTAGATAAACCAGAAAGTGTAAATGAATTAACCAAAATTATTTCACTTGAATATGGAAAGCCAATGCAAGTAAGATATATAGATGCAAAACGTCAAGAAGAATCTAAAGATATAGCAAATGAAATTACTAAAGAAATGGGTATGCCAGTAAATATTATAGATGAATAATTAGTATTGCCTAAATATAAAACAAATTTAAAGGAGGAATTTACAATGTCAAAAAGAGGAGGTTTCCCAGGTATGGGAGGATTTGGTGGAATGAACATCAATCAATTAATGAAAGAAGCAAAAAAAATGCAAGCAGATATGGAAAAATCACAAGAGGAATTAGTAGCAAAAGAATTTGATGCATCAGCAGGTGGAGGAGCAGTTGAAGTTAAAGTAAGCGGAGACAAAATGATAAAAGAAATAAAAATAAAACCAGAAGTTGTTGATCCAGAAGATGTTGAAATGTTACAAGATTTAATTATTACATGTGTTAATGAGGCATTAAAAAAAGTTGACAGTGCTCAAGCTGCATCTTTAGGACAATTCAATATACCAGGATTTATGTAATAATAAATTGGGAAGATAAAGGAGAACTAATTATGGGATACTATTCACCATCAATTGAAAAATTAATTGAAGCTTTTGAAAAATTACCAAGTATAGGTAGTAAAACAGCTGCTAGACTTGCTTTCCATATATTAAATGCAAGTGAAACAGAAACTAATGAGTTTATTGAAGCTATAACAAATGCAAAGAAAAAACTAAAATATTGCTCAAAATGCTACAATATAACAGATACAGATCCATGCCCAATATGTTCAAATGCTGGAAGAGATCAATCAACAATATGCGTAGTGGAAGATGTAAAAGATGTTGTTGCTATGGAAAGAACACATGAATTTAAAGGCGTTTACCATGTTCTACATGGAGTAGTATCTCCAATGAATGGAATTGGACCAGATGATATAAAAGTTAAGGAATTGTTAGCAAGACTGATGGATGGACAAGTAAAAGAAATAGTACTTGCAACAAACCCACGTGTTGAAGGAGAAGCTACGGCTATGTATCTTTCGAAACTTATCAAACCTCTTGGAATTAAAGTAACTAGAATTGCACACGGAATTCCAGTTGGAGGAGATTTGGAATATACAGATGAAGTCACATTAAGCAAAGCGTTAGAAGGTCGTAGAGAACTATAAATAAAATAAAAAATTGTGATTTACAAATCACAATTTTTTTTATTTTAATATGGTTTTCCTAAAATTGTTTGGCATATTTCCATCGTAGAATTAGGCTTTGCAATAAGTTTTGCTTTTTCTTTCATATCATTTAATTTGTTTTCATTATTTAAAATATTATTAATAACTTCTTCAATATTGTCATTCTCTTTTAGCCAAATAGCAGCACCCGAACTTTCCAAAAATTCTGCATTTTCTTCTTCTTGACCAGGAATAGGATTAACAATAAGTATAGGCAAATTAGAAGCCAAACTTTCAGAAGAAGTAAGTCCTCCAGGTTTTGTTACAACTAATGAAGCAATATGCATCAAGTCTGGAACATCATTTGTATATTTTAAAACATGTAAATCATCATTATTTAATATTTTGGACAATTTCAAAAACTCATTATTCATTTTTTTATTTCTACCAGAAATAGCAACAATCTGATAGTTATCTAAATAATTACATAAATTATGTAAGACCTGAACTGTTCTTTTTTGACCAAGACCAAATTCTCCTCCACCAAAAAATAAAATTAATTTTTTATCTTTTTTTAATCGATAATTTTTGTAAGTTTCGTTATCATAAAAAGGATATGAAAAAGTATTAGCCAAAGGAACACCAGAAGCGAACACCTTGCTTTCATCAATTCCGTAAGAGTTTATTAAAGTTTGTTTCATTTTTTCGTTTGAAACAAAGAAAAAGTCTCCATACTCTTTTCCAACTAACCATTGGTCATGAGGAGCAAAATCAGTCATTACAGTTGCTAAAGTACAATCATATTGTTTAGTTTCTTTTAAATAACTTGTCATATGTGATGCAAAAGGATGAGTAGAAATAACTACATCCGGTAAAAATTGTTTAAATAAATTCAACAATCGTTTTGCCATTATCTCATTTGCTTTATTGCTAAAACTAGAAATAAAGCCTTTTTGAGAACCATAATAAAGTTTTTTCCATAATTTTGGAGCTGTTTTTGCCATTTTTTTGTAAGCTCCAGTAGTAACATTATTAATAAATGGACTAACATATTCGACACAATCAACACATTTAACTTCAGCATTATAAAAATAATGTTCTTCAATATATGTCTGAATTGATTTAGCAGCAGACAAATGTCCTCCTCCATATTTTGCATACAAAATTAAAATTCTTTTCATTATTTTCCTCTTTCTTTTCTTTTGATATTAACATTTTAACACAATATTGTATATTTTTGAATATTTTTTTTAAAATGGAGAAAAATATTTTTGAAACTAAAAAAGACCATCCCTAGATGTTTCGAAAAAAGGAGGAAGGAAAAATGACAAGTTTAAAAGAAAAAGTATATGACTGGAAAGATAGATTAAAAGATAGACATATGCTAACAATAGTTGTTGTTTTAATTTCAATAATCGTAGCACTTGGATTATATACTTATAAAAAACAAAGAGATTATAGACAAGCTTCTGAAAATTCATATAATATGGCTTTTTTTGAGCTAGTTGATTATGTTGATAGTGTAGAAATATATCTTGCAAAATCTCTTGTTTCAAATAGCCCAGAACATGGGGCTGAAACATTAACTTATGTATGGAGAGAAGCTAATTTAGCTCAAAGTTATTTAGCTAGACTTCCAATAAATAGTTCAGAATTAGAAAATACTGCTAAATTCTTAAATCAGGTAAGTGATTATAGTTATTCATTATCTAGAAAAAATATAAATAATCAAGAATTAACGCAAGAAGATTTAGATAATTTAAAAGAATTACACAATTACAGTGTAGAATTAAAAAATACATTAAATCAATTATCAGAGGATTTAAATAGTGGAAGAATTAGTTGGGGTGAATTAACTAAAAAAGGAAGTCCAGTGTTTGCACAAGAAGTAAGTAATATATCAAAAGATAGTTTTAGTAATTTGGAGGAAAATTTTCATGAATATGCTGGTTTAATATATGATGGAGCATTTTCAGAACATATTACAAATCCTGAAAGAAAAGGACTAACTGGAGAAGATATTGATGAAGAAAAAGCGAAACAAAAAGTAATTGAATTTATAGGACAAGATAATATTAAAGAAATAAAATCAAATGGATTAACGCAAAATGCAAATATTCAGTCATTTGATTTTTCAGTAGAAAAAAATAATAATCAAATGGTATGGATTTCAATCTCACAAAAAGGCGGACATATAGTATTTGCAAATAGTACAAGAGAAGTAAAAAGCGAATCAATAAGTCAAGAAGAAGCTAATGAAATAGGACAAAAATTCTTAGATTCAAGAGGAATATATAATATGAAACCAACCTATTATTTAAAACAAAACGGAATTGTAACAATTAATTATGCATATGTGCAAGAAAACGTAACAGTATATCCAGATTTAGTAAAATTAAAAATAGCGTTAGATAATGGTGAAATATTAGGGATGGAAACAACAGGGTATTTAAATTCACACACAGAAAGAAAATTTGTAAATCCAAAAATTTCGCAAGATGAAGCTAGAGAAAAAATAAATAAAAATTTAGAAATAACAAGCGAAGGATTAGCAATGATTCCGACAGAATATCAAACAGAAATATTATGTTGGGAATTTAAAGGAGTTGTAGAGGACAGACAATTTTTGGTATATATAAATGTGGAAAATGGAAAAGAAGAAGATGTGCTTGTTATTTTAGAAACTCCAAATGGAACATTAACAATGTAAAAATCAGGTTAGACTAAGAAATCAAAAAGACCGTCCAAAAATGTTTCAATTTGAAAAAATAACCAGAGTAAAAAATCATAAAAAGAAAATAATAATAATATTCCATTGGAATAATTTCTTCAGTGGAAAAAGAGTTTGAAACTTAAGGAGGATTTTGTTATGTCTAGAAGAAATAGTGGTTTAATGTCTGAAGATTTAAAAGTAGAAATAGCAAAAGAACTTGGAGTTTATGAACAAGTAAAACAAGATGGTGGATGGCAAAATGTGTCTTCTAAAAATTGTGGTAATATTGTAAAAAAAGCAATTGAAATTGCTAATAGAAAAGTATAAGCTAATTTAAATTAGAAAGAAAACAACTTTAAAGATGTTTTTTTAGATGTAATACGCTATTTTAAGAACATTTTTAAGGTTGTTTTCTTTTTTTACTTTTAACTGTTAACTTATGGAGTTATATATATATTAAAATATTAATTTTGGCAAATAAGTAAAAATATGGTATAATAATGTTAATGTGCTAAGTGCACATACACATGTACATTGAAAATTCATCAAAAGGAGGAAAAAAACATGATGAGAACACGGAAATCACGGAGGTTTGTTGCATTATTTAGTGCAATATTAATCGGATTTGCAGGAATGGTTTCAAATTCTACTGCAAAAGCTGATTATGTTGATGCTGATGTAACAACAAAGCAGACAGTTGAAAGTTCAAGCGATTTTGTATGGGGA
>JAFVGB010000010.1 GCA_017475185.1 Clostridia bacterium | reverse complement strand
AGGCACCAAAAAGAAGCTATTTTTCAATAGCTTCTTTTTTATTAAATTTGACTTATTCTTTAACAAATTTTCTTGGAACTCTATCTCCAATCGTACATAATATTTCGTAATTTATTGTATTGCATTTATTTGCTAACTCTTCTAAAGTAATGTTCTTATTATCCCAAATAATTACTTCATCTCCAACTTGTACATCTTCTATATCTGTAACATCAACCATAAAACTATCCATACATACTTTTCCAATAATTGGTGCCTTCTTTCCTCTAATTAATACTTCCCAACCATTTGAAAAATCTCTTCTAAATCCATCTGCATAACCAATAGGAACATTAGCAACTTTTGTTTCTCTAGTTGTTATATAACTTCTACTATATCCTATACTTGTACCTTCAGGAACATCTTTCAAAAAGATTACTTTAGCTTTTAGTTCCGCAATAGGTTTTAAATCTATCTTTTCAAAAGTATCATCTGCTCCTGCATAACCATATAAAATAATTCCTGGTCTTACTAAGTTAAATCTTGCATCTGGATAATTTAATAAAGCATTTGAGGCAGCAGCATGAATATATTTTATCTCTCCTAATATTTCTTTTGCCTTAGATACTGCTAATTTAAAAGACTCTAGCTGTTTTTTTGAATATTCATCATCTATATCTGCTGATGAAAAATGAGTATATATACCTTCAACTTTAATATTAGGAGCTAAACTATTTAAATATTTTTCTATTTTATATGGATGTACTCCTGTTCTTCCCATTCCGGTTCCTATTTCAACATGAACTGTTATGTTCTCGTTTGTTTCTGCTAGTTTTTCTGCAAATCCATATGAACTAATTCCTACCACAATATTATACTTAATTATTTTTTCTATTTCACTTTCATAAGGCTGATTTAAAACAAATATTTCTTTTTCATAGCCTATTTTTCTTAAATACACGCCTTCATCTACATTTGCAACTGCTACGATATCAAATTGATTTATAATATCTATCCTTTGATTAATATATGTTCCATATCCACTTGCCTTTATTACAGGCATTAATTTAACATCTTTTCCAACCTTATTTTGAATTTGATCAATATTATATTGTAAATTGTTTAAATTAATTTCTAACCATGCTGGTCTTGTTATTTCCATAAATACATCTCCTAATATTATTTATTCTGAATTACTAATATGTCTCCACTCTCATCTGTTCTATAAATAGTTGCACCTAATTTTTTATATCTTTCCATTGTTTCTTTATGAGGATGTCCATAATCGTTATTTTTTCCGCATGAAATTACAATTAAACTAGGTTTTATTTGATTTAAGAAATTTGCTGATGAACTTGTACTTGAACCATGGTGTCCTGCTTTTAACACATCAGTTTGTGGCCATGAACGTGCTGATTCATTTCCTTTTTCTGCATCACCTGTAAATAAGTAACTTATTCCATTATATTCCATTCTAATTACTATTGAACATGCATTTAAATCTTTTGGATTGTCTTCTACTGACATAATTTCACATTTTGCATTTCCTACATTAAAAGTTTCTCCCACTTTTGGTACTTTTACTTTTTTCTTTTTACGTATGATAGCGTCAATCACATCTTCATATGTTTTTGTAGTTGTTGATGTTTTAGGCATCATTATTGTACCTACATCTACTTTATTTATTACATCATCTAAACCTCCAATATGATCTTCATGTGGGTGAGTTCCTACAACATATGTTAATTTTTCAATTCCTATTTTATTTAAGTTATTAACTACTACATTTCCACTATCATTTTTTCCGGCATCTATTAACATTGATTCTCCATTGTTTACTATTAATATACTATCTGCTTGTCCTACATCAAAGTAGTATACTCTTAAAACATCTTCATTTACATCTATTTTTGAAATGCAACCACTTCCTGATTGCACTGTAAGATTTTCTAATACTTGAACGCTATTTACTTCCCTACTCTCTGCTGTTAAGACATTTAGTACATTGTCTCCTCCAAATATTGCAATTGCTATAAGCAAAATTATTGTTATTATTGTTGTTATCGTTTTATTTGTTGTTTTTTCTTGTCTATTGTTTCCTTTTTTATTACTCATTTGTTTAATTCCCCCATTTTTTCTTTAGTCTTCAAATAAATTTTCTAATTTACTATTAATCCTTTCTTCTATTTCTTCTCTTTTTTCTGTATCTATTTCATATTGATTATTTTTTAGAGTTAATACATCTTGTTCTTTTACATTTTCAGGTAATTCTGCTTTTTTTATATTAATTATTTCACCGAGTTTCCCTGTTTTCACATACAGCTATATCTTCTTCAAATCTATCTATAACAAATGTTTCTTCTTTGCTCTCTAATTTATTAAATATTTCTTTAATAAATTCCTGAATGAATCTATTTTTTTCTTCCTTAGATAAGATATTATTTTTTTCGAATTGATTACTTGTTATCCCGTGATTTCTTATAATCCTATTTTCATTTATCATTTCGTTTTGAGGTATTATTTCATTTTCCATAAACATCCTCCTTAATTTAAACTATTATAATCGTACTATAATTTTTGTTCCTTTTGGTTGGTTTTGCATTATTTTTATACTTCCACCATGTAATTCTGTTATCATATATGCTATTGATAATCCTAAACCACTACCGCCTCTTTCTCTTGAACGTGCTTTGTCTTCTCTATAAAATCTGTCAAAAGCATGTTCTATTCCTTCTTTTGAAATTCCTATTCCTGTATCTACAACTTCAAGTACAAATTTATTATCTTTGTTATATGTTTTTATTTTGATAGAATCTCCGCTTCTTGTGTATTTTATAGCATTATCTAATAAAATCACTATTAATTGACTTATCTTACTTTCATCTACATTTAAAGTTTGACCAAATTTCAAATCCATAATTACATTTTTTTCCTCAATTTCTGCAAATTCTGTATATGGAATTGAAATATTTTCTATAAGTTTATCGATTTCTACTTTTTTCTTATCTAGTACAACTTCATTTGAATCAGATCTTGCAAGAATCATTAAGTCTTTTATTAATTTTGATAATCTACGTGTTTCATTTAAAGCTATATTTATATCTTGTGATTTTTCAATTACTTTTGCATTTGGTTCTTGTAATAACAATTCTTGTTTTGTTTGTATTATAGTTAATGGTGTTCTTAATTCGTGAGATGCATTTTGAACAAATTCTGTTTGTTTTCTCCATGATACCATAATTGGATTTAATGCTCTCCTTGATAAAAAATAACTTGCTAAAACAGAAATTATAATTATTATTGATGTTCCAATTATCAATGTAATTGACAAATTATTTAATGCTTGCATTTCAGAATCAACATTCGCTAAAAATTGAATATAATTTAACTCATTATTTTCATTATAGTTTATAATCGTTATACCTCTGTAATTATATTGATTATCAACTTTTAACATATATGTATTTTTTATGTTAGATTTATCAAATTCTATATTTGTTAAATAGTTGTTATATATTCTTCCCAAACTGCTTTGGTTAATGACTTCACCATTTTCATTTCTTATAATACATATTAAACGAGGATCTACATCTTGAAATCTTGGATTTTTTATTTCTCTTATCTCTTGGTTATTTATATTTTCTTCATTTGATATATTTTCATCATTTTCAATATGTACCATATGTTCATCATTTCTGTTTCTTATATCTGGTGGCTCTTTACCATATCTTTCTACTTGTATGTTGAGTTGTTCATCAATATTTTTATACATCGAATTAGATATTTTGTTATATATTATTAAATCAAACAGCAAAAATAATATTATAAAAACAATGTATATATATAACATATTCTTATATAATTGCTTTTTTATTCTTTTTTGTTCTTTCATATTTTTTCCTTTCAATATCTAAAAAATTTTTAATTATCCCATTATTTATTAGCTTTCACTTAACAAATAACCTACACCTCTTATTGTTTTTATATATTTATCATATCCATATTTTTTTAGTGTTTTTCTTAAATTGCTCGCATATACTTCTACAACATTTGTTGTTGTATCTGAATTAAATCCCCATATTTTATCAAAAATTTGCTCCTTAGTTATTATTGTGTTTTGAGCATTTAATAAAAACTCTAATATATCAAACTGCTTTCCATATAAAGAAACCTGTTCACCATTTATTGTTACATTATGATTTTTTATGTTCAATTCTAGCTCTTTAAATTTTAATATGTCATTTTTATATGATTTATTGCATCTTCTAAGTATAGCTTCTAATCTTGCAAGTAATTCTTCTCTTTCGAAAGGTTTAACCATATAGTCATCTGCTCCATAATTAAAACCTTTCACTTTGTCACCAATTCCATCTTTGGCTGATAAAATTAATACTGGTGTATTAACATTTTCTTCCCTTATTTTTTTCAATACATCATATCCTGACATTTCTGGTAACATTAAATCTAAAATTATAACATCATATATGTCATTTCGTGCCAGCATATATCCTTCATAGCCATCATATGCTAATTCAACATCAAATAAATTACATACACACTGTTTTATAGTTTGTGCTAGATTTTTTTCATCTTCTATTATTAAAATCTTCATGCATTTTGCGTTCCTTTCTCCTGTTTCCTTTTATTATTTTATACTAACACTTAATAAACGTCAACTTGCTTTTTTTGAAAAAAATGATATAATCAATGCTTGAGGAGGATATTATAATGTTTTTTACACGTGATTTTAATATTAGTTTATCAATGTTAGGAAAAAATACTTATATCAGTAATAAAGGTCTTCTTTCAATATTGCAAGATATAGCAGAAATGCATTCTGCAAGTATTGGATATGGAGTTACAGATATTGATAAAACAAACTTTTCTTGGGCATTACTAAATTGGAAAGTTAAAATTATTTCTAGACCAAAATACGGAGAAACTATTACAATTAAAACTTGGTCAAGATATTCCACAAAGCTATATAGTTATAGAGATTTTGAAATATTAAATGCTAATGGAGATATAATTGCAATTGCTACTTCAAAATGGGTTTTAATTGACGTTTCAAAAGGAAAGATTACAAAATTAGATGAAAATCTCATAAGTAAGTATAATCCTGAAAATAAATCTGTATTTAATATTGTCGAACTTGATAAGATGACAGAACCAGAAAATTACACTAATACAACTGATTATTTGATACGTAAGTCTGATATAGATGTTAACAACCATGTAAATAATTTATTCTACCTAGATATGGCACTTGAAGCTTTTCCAGGAGATACAAACGAATTTAACTCATGTACTAATTTAGAAATTATGTATAAACATCAAATTAAATTAGAAGATAAAATAAGTCTATATTATTCATTTGAAAATAATGAAAATAATGTAGTTATAAAAAGTGATAATGGTAATGTTTTACATTCAATTATAAAATTTAGTTAATATTTATGTAAGTGTTTCTTGTTTTTAATATAAATAAGAAACACTTTTTTATTAATATTAAAAATCTGGAACATATTGTTCTTCATTTTCATTTTCTATAAAATCTTGTAAATATCCATTTTTTAAATCTAACATATATATGTACTCTTCAACATTTTTATATTCCTTTTTATTAAGTTTTCTATTTAACTTAGAATCATTAATTGCTTTATATGAAGGAAAATATTGAGACATTACACTTACATATATATCTTCTGGTAAATTTTCTTTTATCCATTTTAATATATTCTTAGTGTTTTGTATGTAATTTGGAAGCATTAAATGTCTAATAATAACACCCTTTTTTATCATTCCATCTTCATCAAACTTTGGTGCTCCAACTTGACTAAACATTTCCTTAATTGCCTTTGTGGCATTTTCGAAATAATTATCTACCTTAGAATATTTTTTGCACAAATCATTTGAATAATATTTTAAATCTGGTAAATATACATCTATATACCCTTCTAACATTTTAATTGTTTCTATATTTTCATAACTACTTGTGTTATATATAATTGGAATACATAAACCTTTATTTTTAGCAATTTTTATTGCTTCTATTATTTGAATAACATACATTGTTGGAGTTACTAAGTTAATATTATGAGCGCCTTTTTCTTGTTGTTCTAAAAATATATTTGCTAATTCTTCTACTGTTACTATATAACCTTTTCCCAAATGACTTATTTCATAGTTTTGACAGAACATGCAATTCAAATTACAATTAGAAAAAAATATTGTCCCGGAACCATTTTCACCACTTATACATGGTTCTTCATATTTATGTAATGATACTAGTGCAATTTTTATTTTATCATTGCACTTGCATCTACCAGTTTCTCCTTTTGCTCTATTCACTTTACAATTATGTGGACATAATATACATTGTTCTAGCATTTATTTCATCTCTTTCTATTTTTTTACATTTTGTATTTTATTATACACTATTTTGATTAGAGTAGTCAAAAATTCTATGATATTTCTTAATTATCTTTTTCATTTATCTTAATATTTCTGTTATCCATTAGCTTATTAACTTTATCAAATATATCTGGTACATAATCTAAAAGTTTATCAATTCCATTATTATGCTCTATTGGCATTAATTTTACAGTTTCATCTCTAATAACTATAAATGCTACTGGTGAAATACTTGCTCCTACCCCAGCGCCTCCACCAAAAGGTAATCTATATTGTATTTCTTCTTCTGAATTTTGTTTTCTTAAATATGCTTCTAGTGTTTCATCCTTAAATTCACTTCCACCTGCAGCCAGTCCAAATCCAACTTTAGAAATTGGTATAATTGTTATGTTTTCCGAAATCTCCATTGGCTCACCAATTATAGTATTTACGTCTATCATACTTCTAATGCTTTCCATAGCAGTTAGCATTAAGCCATCTATTGGATGATCTTTCATTTTTTCTTCCTCCCATCGCTATTAACATATATATAATATGTACGACCTTAATGCTAATTATACTTTTAAATCTTAAATAAATATAATTTTGATTTTTGTATAATGGTAATATTTGAAACATATAATTATTTTCTTTTTTATATTTATTTATACTTTTTATATTATTTCTTATTAGATTTGGAATAATAGTAGATATAATTCCTATTAAATATGATGTTAAAATAACACTTTCAGTATCAATCCATATTTTTAATTGAAAAACATCTATTTTAACAAGTCGATTTAGCATTTTTAGTAGATTATATACTGTCTTTATTTGTGTTTTTTTCGTATAATTATCAGTTATTTTTATGTTTTTTATTCTATTTTTTATAAATTTATTATTTAACATTTTATTAGTAGCTTTATTATTAATTTTTATACTAAATAGTTTTATTTTTCTCAAAAAATAAAAACCTATACTTCCACTTAATCTATATGTTTCATCTGATTTACTTTCACCTCTTGAAAATTCAAAATCTGTTATTGTTAATTTTAGTTCTAATAACATTGTTACCAAAAGAATTGTAAAAATTAGTAACATCAAACAAAAAAATAGTAACATATCAAACCTCTTATCACAGTTTTATATTACTATTTTTTCCATTTATTTACTATTTATACTATTACATTTGACATTATTTTTATGTATTTTAAGTTTTAAGAATTTCTATTTTTACTAACTGTAATGTCTCCAAATAATTCATTTTGTTCAGTAATAACTTTACTTCTTCTAGACATTTCTAAAAGTCCTGTAAAAGCAGTTACAACCTCATTTTTATTATGTTTTTTTAAAGAAAACAATCTATTAAAAACAAATTTTTTGTTTCTAACTAGCTCTCTATACATATCTTTAACTTTACTACCTACTGTATAAGTATCGGTAATTGCAATTTTTTGAATATTTTTTGCATTTTTGTTAATACGTACTTTGTTGTTATTTACTATTTGTTCATATATTTGTGGAATTAATGCTTTATCATAATCCCTGTCTAATTGTTGTTTTGGTAGTTTGATTTCATCTGGTAATTTGAAAGTACGTTTAGAATAGATTTCATAAAATTCTTTCAATTTTTTGCTAGTTTCTTTATATTTTTTATAGTCAATAATTCTTTGTAGCAATTCTTCCTCTGTTAATTCTTCTTCATCATCTGTTTCTTTTGGCAAAAGAGTCTTAGATTTTAAATATAGCAATGTAGATGCCATTATTAGAAATTCACTTGTTACTTCCAAATTCATTTGTTCCATTGCATTTATATATTCTATATACTGATCTGTTATATCACTTATTTTTACTTGAAAAATATCTAATTTATTTTTTTCTATTAAGTGACATAATAAATCTAATGGACCTTCAAAGTTGTCTATTTTTATTTCGTATTTATTTGTTTCTAATGTAAGTACATTTGGCATTATTAACACAATCCTTTCTAAATTTTGCTTATCTTATGCATATATTTTACTCTTCTTTAAAAGCGTTTCTAATACTATCTTCTTGATAGCCTTTCTTTAATAAATATATTTTTATATCTTCTTCTTCCATAGATTTTCTTTTTTTATTTATAATTTTGCTAGCAGATTTTTGCTCATATTCTTCTAAATAATCTATATTATTTGCAATATATTCATCTATTAGATTACTTTTTATTCCTTTTGAATATAATTTATATTTTATTTCTTTTATAGACAAGCTTTTTAAATTAACAAACTCATTTACTGCTCTTTCTATATAATTATAATCATTTATATATTTATCTTCTTTTAGCTCTTCTATTATATCATCTAAAACATTTTCGTCAAACTCTTTTGCAAATTTTTGTCTAATTTCTTGTTCTGTTCTTTTTTTATATAAGACATATTTTATTACTTTAGACTTCATTTTATCATATTTTTCAAATTCATCTAATGAATATATCATTTATTATTCTTCCTCTTCAATATCTTCATCTTCTGTTTCGGCTGTTTCTTCGCCTAAACTTTTTTCAAAAGCTTTATTAAAATTATCTCTAATTTTATCTTCTACTTCTTTCATAATGTCAGGGTTTTCGATTAAGAATTTCTTAACATTTTCTCTACCTTGCCCAATTCTTGCATCATTGTAGCTAAACCATGAGCCGCTTTTTTCAATAATATCAAGGTTTACAGCTAAGTCTACTATATTACCTTCTTTTGAAATTCCTTTACCATACATAATATCAAATTCTGCTTCTCTAAATGGTGGAGCTACTTTATTTTTTACAACTTTTACTCTTGCTCTATTTCCAACAACTTCTCCATCTTGTTTTAAGTTTTCAATTTTTCTGATATCTAATCTTACTGATGAATAGAATTTTAATGCACGTCCACCTGGAGTAGTTTCTGGATTTCCAAACATAATTCCAACTTTTTCTCTTAATTGATTTATAAATACAATTACAGTTTTTGTTTTGTTTATAGCACCTGCTAATTTACGTAGAGCTTGTGACATTAATCTAGCTTGTAAACCAATATGGGAATCACCCATATCTCCATCTATTTCAGCTTTTGGAACTAAAGCTGCAACTGAGTCTACAACAATTATATCTAATGCACCACTTCTAACTAGTGCTTCAGCTATTTCTAGTGCTTGTTCTCCAGTATCTGGTTGAGAAACTATTAAGTTATCGATGTCTACTCCTAAATGTTTTGCATATACAGGGTCTAATGCGTGTTCTGCATCAATAAATGCCGCTTCTCCTCCTAATTTTTGTGCTTCAGCAATCATATGTAATGTAAGTGTTGTTTTACCTGAAGACTCTGGACCAAAAACCTCTATAATTCTTCCTCTAGGAATTCCTCCTATACCTAATGCAACATCTAAGCTTAATGCTCCTGTTGGTATAGCTTCAACATTCATTGCTGTGAAATCTCCTAATTTCATAACTGAACCTTTTCCAAATTGTTTTTCGATTTGCCCGATAGCTGCCTCTAATGCTTTTTTCTTCTCTGCATTTTCCATAATAATCTCTCCTTTTCGTTTTTATTAAACATTTGTTTGTATCACTTTCTATAATATAACATTACATTTAATCTTTTGTCAATAACTTTTTTTATTTTTCTTTTGTTAAATTATTCTCTGTTCCAACTTTCAAAATTTCTAAAAACGCCAAAACTGTTAGGAGCGAAGTTACCTACAACATTTTGATTAATTAAAAGAGAATTTTTATTTCTATATAAACTACTATATACACAATCATCTTTTGTAATTTCAACTAATCTTTTATATTTTTCTTCTAATTTCTTTTGATCAGTGATATTTTTTATATCATTTATTATAGATTTAGATTCTTCATTTTCATAATTTGCAATATTATTTTCTCCATAAAAATATGTTAAATCAGGACTATAACTATTATAAACTCCTGTTAATAATATTTGATAATTTTTGTTTTGTAAAAATGAATTATACTGCCAGTCTGATATTTCCCAAACATTTACTGGTATTCCAATATCTTCTAATTGTGCTTTTATTAATTTTGCGACTTCACATCTTTGGCTATTACTGCTACTTACCGCGATTGTTACAGTTAATATTCTTCCATTTTTTCTCCATCTATTACTAGTATAACTCCAACCACTATTATTTAAAATTTCTTTTGCCTTTTCTGGATTATAACCAGAACTAACAACATTTGAAGTATATGCATAACTTCCATAATCTAAAATATATTCTGAAGTATAATATTTATTGTTATAAATTGTAGAAACTATGTTATCTTTATCAATAGCATAATTGATAGCTTGTCTTACACTTTTTTCTTTCATCAAATAATCATTACAATTAAAACTTAAAAAATCCAATTCTCTCCCTTTATATTCTTTAGTATAATAACCTATTGTTCCTATATAATCTTCATATAATGTGCTTGTAGTATTAATTACATCTATGTTACCAATTTTAAAACTATTATATACTTCTCCCATTTCTGAAAATATAGTTACATATATTTTTTGAATATTTTTATTTACTTTATCTTCATTACTATAATTATCATTTTTTTCTAATATAATTTGGTTTGAAGATACAGAAGAAATTTTATATGGTCCTGTACCAATAGCATATTTTTCAGATTTGAAAAAATCATCATCTTTATAATAATTCTTGCACATTATTGGAAATATTAAATTGTATTCAAACATGTAAGTTTCTTCACTTAAATTTAATTTAATAGTATTATTATCAATTGCTTCTACACTTGAAATATTTTTTACATTATCAGAAAAGATATTATTTACTGATTTTAATAATTCAATAGTATATTTAACATCATTAGACGTTAAATTAGAACCATTTGACCATTTAATGGAATTATTTATTTTTATTATATATGTAGTTGCTGATGTTTTTGCATATTCTGTTGCAAGACATAATTCTAGTTTATAATTTGAATCTAATTTTAATAAAGGTTCATAAACTAATTGTTCAATATCCATTAATTGTTTGTTTTTTGTTAATAACGGATTAATAGTATCAAAATTAGAAATTCCTAGCCTTAAATTATCTTGATAAACAACGTTGCTTGCGACTTGCGTATCATTACTTGGCTTTTTTTCATTTTTTGAAGTCATATGAAAAATAGCAAATATAACAATTAAGATTACAAAACCTATAAAAATAAATTTAACGTTCTTAAATTTCATTTCAAAACCTTCCTATTGTAAATCCTGAATATTTATTTTCCTTGAGTTTATCGTCAAGTTTTCTTTATAATATATTATTTTATTTTCTTTTTCAATATCAAATTAAGATTTTCTTTATATTATAGAATAATATGATTATTACACACAAAAAGGACATACAATTTTTGCATGTCCCCTCATATTTAATTCCTTATATTATTTTCTTGATTCAATAATAAGTTTTATACCAGTTCTTTCTTCTCCTTCAACTTGAACCTCTGCAAATGCTGGTACACAAACTAAATCTACGCCAGATGGAGCAACAAACCCTCTTGCTATTGCCACTGCTTTCACTGCTTGATTTAAAGCTCCTGCACCTATCGCTTGCATTTCTGCATAATTATTTTCCTTTACCAATCCAGCTATTGCTCCTGCAACTGAATTTGGATTTGATTTTGATGAGATTTTTAAAACTTCCATTTTTTGCCTCCTATATTTTTATTTTTTGTTTTCTCAACTACAAATATATTTATAATATACGAGACGTAAAAAGTCCAGTAGTTTCTAAGGAAAAATCGAAGAATCGTTCGTCAAGAATTTACAGTATTTTCCATTTATCGCATGTTTATTCTATTAATCTTCTCTACTCGACAATTTTCGTCATTTGTTTCAAATATACATCCATTTAAAATACATTCACCTTCGGCTAATTTATATCTTTCAGGTAATGATGTAACAAATCTTTTTATAGACGCATCTGGATCCATACCAATAACAGAATTCTTTGGTCCTGTCATACCAATATCTGAAATGTAAGCTGTACCATTTTCTAAAATATGCTCATCTGCTGTTTGTACATGAGTATGTGTTCCGTATAATGCTGTAATCTTACCATCAAGATATATTCCCATTGCTATTTTTTCAGCAGTTGCTTCAGCATGAAAATCAATAAAAATCATATCAACTTCACCTGCTATTTTATTTACTAAATCATTTGCAACAGTAAATGGATTTTCAGACAATACATTCATATCTGTTCTTCCTATTAAATTTATAACTGCGATTTTTTTACCTTTACATTCATAAATTCCCAATCCTTTACCAACAACTCCTTTAGAGTAATTTGCAGGTCTAAGTAATTTTGGATGGTCAATAAAAGTAAATATATCTTTCTTTCCCCAAGTATGATTTCCCATTGTAATGCAATCAACATTTAAATCTAGTAAATCTTCAAAAATCTTTGTTGTTATTCCCATACCACCAGCTGAATTTTCAGCATTAACTATTACGAAATCTATGTTATTTTCCTCTCTAATGCGAGGTAATTCTTTTTTTAATTTTTTGACACCGTTTTCACCAACAATGTCACCTACTGCTAATATTCTCAAAAAGCAACACTCCTTCCTATTTTATACAACACTATCTTAGCATTTTTGAACACTTTTTTCAAGAGTCGATTATTTATTTTTAAAGAGAATGTAAAAAGCAATTAAAAAACCACAAGTCTGAACTTTCGTTCAAACCTGTGGTTTCTATTATTTGGCATATTCTACAGCTCTAAATTCTCTAATCATATTTACTTTAATTTGTCCTGGATATTCCATTTCATCTTCTATTTTCTTTGCAATATCTCTAGACATTAAAATCATTTCATCATCTGTTACTTTGTCTGGTTTTACAATAACCCTAACTTCTCTACCAGCTTGTATAGCAAATGATTTATCTACGCCTTCAAAAGAATCTGCAATTTCTTCTAAATTTTGTAGACGTTTTATGTATGTTTCTAGAGTCTCTCTTCTTGCACCTGGTCTTGATGCTGAAATAGCATCTGCTGCTTGTATAAGTACTGCTTCTAATGTTTGTGGCTCAACATCTCCATGATGTGCTTCAACAGCATTTATTACAATTGGATTTTCTTTATATTTTTTCAATATATCAACACCAATTTGTACATGTGTTCCTTCCATATCATGATCTAATGCTTTACCTATATCATGTAAAAGACCTGCACGTCTTGCAAGTTTTGGATCTAGTCCCATTTCTTCTGCCATAATTCTTGCTAGATTAGACACTTCTATACTGTGATTTAAAACGTTTTGACCATAGCTTGTTCTATAACGTAATTTTCCAAGCAATTTAACAATATCTGGGTGTAGCCCTATTACTCCAGATTCTAAAACTGCTCTTTCTCCTTCTTCTTTGATAATTGCTGCAATTTCTTCTTTAGCTTTTTCAACCATTTCTTCGATTTTGGCAGGATGGATTCTACCATCATCAATTAATTTTTCCAAAGCTAATTTTGCAACTTCTCTTCTTAAAGGATCAAATCCTGAAATTATAACAGCTTCTGGTGTGTCATCAATTATTAAATCTATTCCTGTTAAAGTTTCCAAAGTTTTTATATTACGACCTTCTCTACCTATAATCCTTCCTTTCATATCATCATTTGGTAATGATACAATTGAAACTGTTGTTTCAGAAGTATGGTCTGCTGCACATTTTTGAACTGCATAACTAATAATTTCCTTAGCACTTTTATCAGCTTTTTCCTTTGTTTCTTCTTCAAATTCTCTAATTAATTCTGCTTTTTCTTTTATCAAATCTTTTTCAATTTCAGATAATAAGAATTTTTTTGCTTCGTCAATTGACATTCTTGAAATACGTTGTAATTCTTCTCTTTGAGCGTTGATTACTGTATTTAACTCATTATTAAGTTCATTTGCTTTGTGATCTAACTCTGCATCTTTCTTTAATAAATCTTGTTCTTTTCTTTCTAATTGAGATATTCTATTTTCTAGATTTTCTTCTTTTTGTACTAAACGTCTTTCTTGTAATTGCACTTCGCCTCTTCTTTCTTTAATCTCTTGATCTAAATCTTTTCTGGCATTCATTATTTCTTCTTTTGCTTTAAAAATTTCTTCTTTCTTTTTATTCTCGGCATCTCTTGATGCTGATTCAATAATTCTCTTTGCTTCTCTTTCTGCACTTTCCATTTTAGATTCAGCAATTTTCTTTCTTAGGAAAAAACCTACAAATGTGAAAATTACTGCTGAGATTAGAACAGAGACGATTGTGATTATAGCGTTTCCCATAATCTAACACCTCTTTCTATTAATTTTTCAATGTTCAGTTTAAATATATTTTTATTTAGAATTATATATATTTCTACTCACACTCTTATTTTATCTGTATTATTGTAAACTGTCAAGTATTTTTCAGAAAGAAATTTACTGTACTTTATTAATTTTATTTTATACATAACATAGACTTTTTTTTACCATTTTGTTATAATTAATTTGGTGATTATTTATGAAACAAAAAAATTCTAAAGATAAAAAAATACTATATAGATTTATTCTGTTTATAAGAATTATACTGATAATTATTATAATATATTGTTTAATATATATAATATCTTGGTATATAGAAAATAAGAAAAATGCAACTATATTAGCTGATTTAGCAAATTCAAGTATAAAAGATACTATTACTATTCAGGTCCCGGTTTCAACTGAAAACAACGACTTACCAGAAGAAACTACTAATGTAACAGTGTATGAGTTAGATTTTGACAAATTGCTATCTATCAATTCATCAACTGTCGGATGGCTTAAAGTTCCTAATACATCGATAGATTACCCTGTAGTAAAAGGAAATGACAATAATTATTATCTTTCACATTCCTTTGATAACACTAAAAATACTGCTGGTTGGATTTTTGCAGATTACAGAAATAAATTTGATGGAACAGATAAAAACATTATAATTTATGGTCATAATAGAGTGGATTCTAGTATGTTTGCAACTTTAAAAAATACTCAAAAAGACTATTGGTATAATAATGACACAAATAAGTATATTACTTTGACTACTCCGAATGGCACAAATGTTTATGAAGTATTTTCTGTATATACTAAAAAAATGGAATCATATTATATAACAACTGATTTTTCAAATGATGATGAGTATCTAAACTTTTTAAATACCATAAAATCAAGAAGCATTCATGATTTTGGTGTTTCACTAAATTCTAGTGATAGCATTTTAACACTTTCAACATGTGATGCTACTGGAAAATCAAGAGTTGTTGTTCATGCTAAGAAAATAATGTAAAAACTATAAAAGACTTTCAAAAAATTCATTAATTTTTGAAAGTCTTTTTTAACTACATATATGTATGTTATTTAATTATTTTATTAATGATTATCATAATCGAAATCATCATCTGAATCTCCATCAGAAATCATATATTCTCTTGTTCCAATTCTTTTTTTCTGTCTTTCTTCTTCTACATTTTTTGAAATTAAATCTTTTACTTGAATTGGATTTTTTACGTCTTTTATATCAAATTCAGGAGTTGTTTTATCAGCAGAACAGCAATGTATTGTTCCAACATTAAAAATTCTTTGCATTAATGAACATTTTACACTGACATCCATTATTCTATATAATCTTATTTCTTCTTGTGATATAGATAATACACCTGTTTCAATTAATAATTTTTCTTCTGTCAATTTGTATTTTGTAAATGATAAAGGTAAACCGAATATAGGTCTTTTTCTATCTTTCCATAAGTAATTTTCTGTTATTTTTTCCATTTTTTTCATTTTATATCTCTCCTTTATAGATTAATGATTATTTTTATCTTTCATTAATCAAATTTTCATTTAATATTATTATAATTCATATTTTTTAATTTAACAATAGTATATCTTTTTTTATTATGGAAAAAATAAATTTATATATAAAAAAGGAGGAATTTTATGAAAAAAATCATATCATATTTTACCATTTTTTCATCTTTTTTATTTCTCCTATCTGGATGTGGCAACAATAATAATTTATCAAATAATAAAGATGAAAACAATAATATTGAATTTTCTAAAACTAGTATCACAAAAGATTTAACAGATGAAAATTCTAGTAAATCTGCAAAAGAAACAGAACTTTCTACATTTTCAACTCCTCTAAAATCAGGTGTGCAGAATCGTATTACAAATATTAAATTAACTTGTAATAAAATTAATGAACGTGTTTTAAAACCTGGAGAAACATTTTCATTCAATGAAATAGTTGGGCCTTGTACTGCAGAAGAAGGTTATAAATTAGCTGAAATATATGTAAATAAAAAAATCTCATTTGCTTTAGGTGGTGGAAACTGCCAAGTAAGTACAACATTATACAATTCTGTTTTAGCTGTTCCTGGTCTTGAAATAACAGAAAGGCATGAACACAACGGTAGACCTGTTGATTATATTGAAGATGGCAAAGATGCCACAGTTTCTTATAATACTTTAGATTTAAAATTCGTTAATAATACAGGAAATGATATTAAATTATATGCATGGTGTGATGATGTAAATGTTTATGCAAAAATTAATCAAATCACTTATGAATAATGATATGAAGATGATTTTAATAGTGAATCTGATAAAATCATCTTCATAATCTCTTATTTGTATTTTTTAATCAAATCATCTTAATAAACAAAACCATTTTTCATAGATATATGATGCAACATTCATTAAAGTTTCTTTTTTTATTTCTTTTTCTGAAATTATATCAACACTTTGTAAAATATTATTATCTATGTAATATGTAACACTTCCTATCTTCTGACCTTTTGCTATTGGTGCAGATAATTTTTGTTCAATTTGTATGTTTTGTACTACACTATTTTCTTTTCCCTTTTTTAAAAGTATTCCGCAATTCTGTGAAAGAATAGCATTTACATTTTTTTCTACACCTTTCTCAATTACAACATTTCCCACAACATCACCAGATTTAGCATATTGTTTAAATTCGAAATTTTTAAATCCATAATCCAATAGCTTTTTAGCATCTTCAAATCTATTTGCACTAGTTGGAGATTTCATTACAACAGCTATTAATGATAAATCATCTCGTGTTGCACTTGCTGATAAATTAAATAATGCAAGTGATGTAGATCCTGTTTTTAATCCTGTTGCACCTTTGTAATTACGAATCAATTTATTTGTATTTACTAATTGTGATTTTCCATCACGCAATGAGTCCATATAAATTGTAGTATAATTCGTTATATCAGGATATTTTGTTAGTATTTCTCTGGACATTAATGAAATATCATAACTTGATGTAACATGGCCATCTTCATCAATTCCATGGCAATTTTTAAAACATGTGTCATTCATGCCTAATTCCTTAGCTTTTTGATTCATTTTTTCTACAAAAGCACTTTCTGAGCCTGCTATGTATTCTGCCATTGCAACTGTGCAATCGTTGGCTGAGACGACGCACATTGCTTTTAGCATTTCGTTTACTGATAATTCTTCGCGTGGGTCTAACCAGATTTGTGAGCCTCCCATTGAGGCTGCATTTTGGCTGCATGGGACTTTGTCTTCTAATTTTATTTGGCCCGCTTCTAGTGCTTCAAATGTTAGTAATATGGTCATTAATTTTGTTACACTTGCTGGACGAAGTTGTTCGTGGACATTTTTTTCGTATAGCACTTGACCACTGTTTTGCTCTATCAGAATCGCGGATTCGCAGTCTAGATTTAGTGTGTCTTGTGCAATTTTATCTGTATTTTCACCTTCTGCTTGACTATTTGTCTCAATTGTTTCAGAATTATTAATTACAGTCCATTCATAGTTTTCTGCTTGTGATATAATAAAAATTGATGAAATCATATATATCGATAACGTTAAACATATAACTTTTTTTGAAATTCTTTTTATGTATTTTAAAAGCATATCTCATACCTCACTTTCGTTTTGTATAATATATGCTTTTATGTGTAATTTATTCTTTTTTATATATTCTGGTTTTTTATTTTCCAATACTTCTTTTTTTATTCTGTCTCCAATATTCCAATTTAATTTTTGCACGTAAAAAAGCAAGCCCCTCCTTTCATATCTGAAATTTAGTTCTTGCTTCATTTATTATTTTTACAATATTCAATTTTTATATTTCAAATTCTTCCATATCATCCGGAACAATAATATTGTTTGAAAAATATTGTTTTCCTTCATTTACATATAGTTCTTTTCTATTATCCTTATGTGTTTCTTCAGTATGATATAAAATTAAATTTTTTATATTAAGCTTATTCATTTTTTCACATACAGATTTTACTGTTGAATGTTTGTGTTCATAAGGTTTAAATATTTTTTCTTCACTATCTAAGCAAAAAGCTTCATGCATTACATAGTCTGCATTTTCAATTTTGGAATAAATCTCTGCACTGCATTCTTCATCTCCTAAAAAGCATAATCTTTTATTATTTAATACTACCTCAAATCCTAATAAAGCATTCTTTTTCGCCTTTGCATCTATTGCAGTAAATTCTAATCCTGCCGTTTCAAATTTATCTCCGTCTGATAATATATGTATATCAATTCCATCAGTAATTGCTTCAACTCTTGATGCAGGAAATAGATGAGAATATATTGCAGGTATTGCTTCAGCAACTTCATTATTGCAATAAATGTTTAGTTTTCCTTTATATGTTTCTGTTCCAAATAATTTGCTCATTCTTTTTAACATCCACATTAATCCTAAAATATGGTCTGTATGACAATGAGAAATAAATATATTATGAATATCTTTCAACTCTATATTACTTTGCTTTAATCTCCTTACTATTTCAGCTCCACCACCTGTATCTACCAACAAGAATTCATCATTATTTTTTAGCAAAAAACATGTGTTATATATATCAAAAACAAAACCATGTCCTGTTCCTAACATTTTTATACTAGCCATTTTACCATCACAAACCTTTCTATTTTTATTAATATTAACATACATAAATTTTATTAGCAATATATTTAGAAATGAAAGAAGCACCTATCTAGCAGGTGCTTCTTTGAAACCATTATTCTTTGAATTCTTGTATGAGCTTGATAAATCTTAAAGAGTCTGCATAAGTCTTCGTTTTATGATTGTAAATAACATTATTTTCTGTAAAATCTTCGATGATAGCAGCCTTTATCAGTTGGTCATCAATTTCTTTTTCAGTACAGGTCAAGAGTTTATACATCTCAGGATGCTTTCCATCCATACATGCTTTGCAAAAACTCAAGTTCAAAATTCCGGTGTTATTATCTACTAGCCTATAAACATATCCGCCATCATTTCTAGACCTTCGAAAGAGGCTTGCAAATCGGCCTGAACCCATATGGTAAAAACCTATACCTTCTTCTTTTGCCTTTGCTCTCATCTTAACATATACTTCATATGCCGGTATTATTTTTTTAGACATCTCCAGACTCAGAGCCTCTGCTTCTGCCTTCTCTTTTGCCTTTCTTTCCTTTTCTTTTCTAAGTGCCTCTACTTTAGCAGGATTAGTAAATACTTCAATTTTCTCTACAACTTCATCGAAGGATTTCCTGCCAAGATTTCTTACATTAAGGTAGTTGCCTTCTGATAATTTTAAGCAATCGCCTAATGTATTAAAACCTGCACGTTTTAAGCAGTTAAAAGAACGGACACTAAGATCCATTTCTTCGATTGGCATGCTATAAACAGAATTTGTTGCATCAATCACAGAACCTCCTGTTCTCTTAAAAACTGCTACTTGCCGTTTGAGTTCCTGCAATTCTTCTTCAAGACTTTCAATCCGATTCTCAAGCAGTGTTATTCTTTCTTCATTATTCATAATGATTTCCTTTCCAATTAATATTAATTAATTTGGACTATTGCCTTGTCTAAAACCCTAGTCCTCTCGGATAATAGACATAACTCTGTGATACTCTTTCGAGTGTATGACAGGACTTTTTCCTCTCATATTATAATTATACCACATTATGTTTACTTATTCAATTTTTTCCTTCAATATAAATGGGTTACTGACAATTTAATATGCCAGTAACCCACACATTTTAATAATTACTCGTAAGTAGCTTTATTTTTATTTCTTTTTACTTTCACTCCTCAAATGATTAACTACGGTAACTACTCCACTAACAATAACCAAAAAGTAGAAATTTATTCCTCTGTTTAATAGAACTGCACTGCTCATAACACTTTCTGGATACACAGATTTAAATATCTCAATAAAAGCACCTTCTGTAACTCCAACTGCTCCTGGTGATGGAATTCCAGATACCGTTGCAAATAAAACAGATTGCATTGTAATAATCTCTAAAATATTATGTTCTGAGAAACCAAGGGCTCTATAAGTCCAATAAGTTATACTGTAATAAGCTGTGAATTGAACAAGTGTAGTTAGTAACGTTCTTATGATTAACAACTTGTTATTCTTGACATAATCAGCATTATCTTGATATTTTGTAAGTTCTTTTTCCATCTTTTCTCTTTTGCCTTCAATATTTTTTATTCTAAAGAACTTCATTACTTTTAATGCTAAATTAATCAATCCTTTTGTCATTCTTTTCGAAAAAATTCCTATTAAAAGTAATATTAATGCACTTAAATTAAGCAAAATTCCTATTATAAAAAATGTAATTAATACACCATTTAGATACTCATAATTAAACACTAAACTGACTAAAGCAAAAGTTATAGTTATTACTTGCATACTACTTAAATTCATCAGTAGAGCAATTGTAGAATTTGAAACTGAAATTTTATCTTTGTGCATGTAATAAATCTGCATAGGCTGTCCTCCGCTTGCTGCGGGTGTTACGCTGCTAAAAAAGAAACCTATTAACGCATATTTTAAATTTCGTAAAAATGTAGATTTTTCATTAAGACTTCTTAATGTTCTTCCTATATTTATTGCTTCACAAACGACATATATCGACATTCCTAGTATTCCTATTAGAACATATTGTATTTTTACAGATGATAATATATTAAAAATTTGAAATAAATCTTGATCTTTTAATAACACAAAAAATGTTATTCCAATTAGTACTATAAAGAATGCAATATGCCTGTATATTTTTTTATTATCCTTCATTATATCTCTCTTTCCTTAAACTAAATCTTGTTTCTCTTTCTTTAACGTTTTCCTTCATTATATTAAAAAAACATTTTACTGTTTCATTAACTATTTTTCTTGTTTCTTCATCTAATCCTTTATATGTAGCTATCATTTTCTTTGAGCTGTCTAGCAAATTGTTTTTCATTTGAAATAGCGTAGATTGATTTGTAGAAGACATTATTTCATACAATGCTACCCAAAATTTTTCTCTTTGCTCACTGTCAACAGTCATAAGCCATTTTTTTAAAGATTTGTCAATAAATTCGCTTTCTTTGGTAACTTGTTCTTTATTAATAAATTTTGTACCTAAGACTTGCCAACTATATAAACTATGTTGATATATTCCAAATTCTGTACTTTCAACAACTGTACACTTTCCTTCATTTTTAAGCATTCTGCCTATTATTGAAGTTTGTGGAATATATGTATGTATTTTGTTAGAAATTGCTTGATATTCTGCAGTATTTATAATTGAATCAAAAAATCCTGGTCCATCATTATTATATATTTCAAGAATTCTTGATTTTATTTCATCATTGCAAAATGCAGCAGCAAATACAGCTAAATTTCCACCTTTTGAATGTCCTCCAATTCTTATATTTTCGCTACTTTCTAATGCTACTTTGTTTAAATAGTTTTTTGCTTCTTCTTGTGATGGAATAGATTCCATAAAGCTCATGTTAAAGTCTTCTTTCCATCCAATTAGTGTGTTGTCTGTTCCTCTATAAGCTACATATACTGTTCCATCTGGCAATATAAATGTAATTGCTGAAAATTGTTTTTCTGCCTGAATATCACGTTTATTTATATAACCTTTTATATATAAATTTCCAAATCGTTCACTATATGCAACAGCTGGAAATAGTTCTATATCTTCTTTTTGTAACATATGAATATGATTTAAATCTAATTTTTGAAATCTAGAATAAGCTTCTTTTATTGTAATTGTTTCATTTTCCGAAATTAATCCATCAAATGGAAAATATGAAATTCTTGACAGTATTAAATTATCTATTTCATTAAAAGGAGATTGATTAAAACTTAAATCTCCCCTCCAATCAATATAATCAAATATATTTGACATTTGTTAATCCTCCAATTATGTATATTTTTATTTGTTATATTTTTCATATACCTTTAAATAATAAGTTTTTTCACCCGGACAAAGTGAATCAAAATAAATCATATTTCCATCTTTATCTTTTATTTTTAGATTAGGGAATGTTATTATCATTTTTTTATCACTCCAAAATTTATAAATAAATTTTGATAAGTTTTCATTCCCATAAATATCATTATATTGTTTTGTGATGATATCTCTGTTTTCAACATTCAAATTATATTGTTCTATTTTTCTAATTTCAAATAATTTTATTGCAATTCCTGAAATAATGCAATCAATCATCATTAATATAATTGTAATGATTACAATGTTTTTTAGTATTTTTTCATTTTTTATTTTGCGTTTTGTATAATTTATTAATTTGTCTATTTTCGGATTAAGCGATCCTAGCAAATACATAGCTAGAATTCCCCAGAAAACTGAGAATCCGACACAAATTCTTCCATTTATATTAAATGGAAGATTTGAATAATCCCACCATTTTACATGTAAAATCATTTCCCCTAAAAAACTAACAGAATATTCAATTATAGCCCCTAGGAAAAATCCACCAAAGAACAAATAATTATGGCTTTTTTTTACTTTTTGTAAACATACAATCATAGTGCATGCACCTAATCCATAAATTGAACAAAAAGGACCGTATAAAAAGCTTTGTCTGCTCTCTACCAAACCTTTTGTAATAGTTCCATATAATGTTTCTATGAAAAATCCTAAAATACTATAAATTATAAAATAAGCCAGAATTCTCCATATTGTAATTCCAAATATTCTCATTCTTTTAGAGTTTTTAACTATCTCATCACTATTATTATTTATGTCTTCATTATTTTTACTATTTTCTTTTTTGTCTAAAACTACATTTTCTTTAGTATTCATTATTTCCTCCGTGATATATTGCACATTTTCCTATAATGCTTGTTTTATGCTGTTTAATAAAGTTTCTTTATCTTGCAATCCTACAAGAGTCTGTACCACTGAACCATTTTTAAATATAATTAAAGTTGGTATACTCATAACATTATATTCAAAAGCAATATCTTGTGCTTCATCTACATTTAATTTACAAATTTTTGCCTGCCCACCTATTTCTTCTGCTATTTTATCAACTATTGGTGACATCATTTTGCAAGGTCCACACCAATCTGCATAAAAATCAACCAAAACAACTTGATTAGATTCTTTAACCTCACTTATAAAATTCTCATTATTTAATTTAATAATTTCCATATTCCTCTTCCTTTCTGAAACATTTTTGGACGGTCTTTTTTTGTTTCATTTTTATTTTAGATATTCAATAACTGCTAATCCTGCCTTTGTTCCTTCATATACTGCTTTTGAAACTTGTAGTAATCCTCCGGTACAATCTCCACATGCAAAAATTCCTTTAATATTAGTCTGCATATTTTCATCAACAGCTATTTTATCATTTTTAGTTAGTATGCCTAGTTTTTTTGCAAACTCTGTTGCACCAGCTGTTCCTTGTGCTACAAATACACCATCAGTCTTTATAGTTGTATCATCATCAAAAAGAACTTGTTCGACTTTATTTTCTCCTGAAATTTCTTTGATATTCTTAGTTATAATATCTACATTTTCACTTCTGAATTCTGGTGCCTTCTCTCCATTTGTAAGTATTGTAATCTTTTTGGCTATATTTATTAAATCATTAGTTTCAGAAATTGCGTAATTACCACTTCCAATTACTACCACGTCTTTATTTCTGTAAAAGAATCCATCACATATAGCACAATAACTTACGCCTTTTCCTTCTAATTCCTTAATTCCATTAATTTTTATAGTATTCTTTTTGGCTCCGATTGCTAAAATAATTGCTTTTGTTGTATATGTTTTTTTGTCTGTAACAACTTTAAATTGCTCATTTTCAGGTTCAATTTTGATTACCTCTTCTTTAATTGTATCCACACCAATATTTTTGGCTTGTTTTATTCCGGTTTTATATAAGTTTTCACCTGATATTCCATTTTCAAAGCCATAATAGTTATCTATTTTATGTGCTTTTAACAGACCTGAATCTTCACTATATATCATTAATACATTTTTATTAGCTCTTTTACAATACAAGCTAGCAGATACTCCAGCAGGACCTCCACCTAATATAATTACATCATACATTAGATTCTCTCCTTTCTTATGCATTTATCTTTTATTAATTTCTTCAATTCTGTATATATTATACATTATTAAATTTAAATTTCAAGTATTTTTATTTATTCAAGATTCTCGAAATTTCAGATTTAATTTATCTTACATACATAATGTTTTTATAACTATTGCTAACAAATAAGAAATAATTCCGCAAACCGGAAAAGTAAAAATCCATGCTTTACAAATATCTAAAAATTTTGTTATATCATATTTTTTCTTTGTTACTTTCGCCACTCCTATAATAGACATAGTTTTTGCATGAGTTGTGCTAACAGGAAGACCGAGTTATACTTGCAATTAATAAAGTAATTATTGTTGCAAAATCGCTATAAAATCCCCCTCTGATATCTAGTGACGCCATATCATTTCCTATATTTTCCACTATTTTCTTTCCACCAAAAGAACAACCAATTGCCATTATAGTTGCGGTAAATAATATTATTTCTATATACTGAGCAGGATCTGCTGTTTCCGGAATTTTCGTATTTCTTAATAAACATATAAATATAATTAAAATCCCAATAAATTTCTGTCCATCTTGTGCACCATGCATAAATGACATTCCACATGTATTTATAATTTGAGCTTTCTTTATTTTATCATCACTTATTTTGCATAAAAGATTTTTAAATAACCTCGAAGTAATTATACTTAAAAAATATGTTCCAACAATTGACCAAACTAGTCCAATAATAACATTTTTCCATTCATTAATATTTACAGAACCGATACCATAAATCGCAATTGCGGCTCCAGTTAGACCTGCAATTAAAGCATGTGTTTCACTAGTTGGAATTCCAAAAGATAAGGCAATAAGAGCAAATAAAATTACTGATATAATTGCTGAAATTAATACAATATAGCTTAATTCTCCATCATTTAAATTAACCATAGAACTTAAACAATTAGCAACAGAAAAATTAATAAAACTCATAACAACAATTCCAGCCAAATTAAATGTGGCACTTAATCTTGCAGCTTTTTTAAATTTCATAGTCTTCGTTCCTACTAACGTTGCAATCGCATTTGGTGCATCGGTTAATGCATTAGTAAATATTAAAATAGTTGTAATTAACAAAATTGTTACTTTCATTTTTTCCTTCTTATTTTATATTTTTATATTTTAAGTGTATTCATAATTAGTTATATTATTCAAATTTAAGTTGCGTAATCAATAAATATGATATATAATTAAATCCGCAAAGGAGGTACTGTTCATGGCTTTTGACGGAATAGTCACAAAATCAATTGTATCTGAACTAAAACGTTTTATTATAGGTGGAAAAATTAATAAGATTTTCGAACCAAATAAAAACGAAATAATATTAGGTATTTACAATAAAGGAAAAAATTATGCATTAAATTGTTCCATTAATGTTGATAATTATAGAATCAATTTAACTACATCATCTAAACCAAATCCTTTTAATGCTCCTAACTTTTGTATGCTTTTACGAAAGCATTTAATTGGCGGAAAAATTAAAAATATTTCTATGCTAGGATTGGAAAGAATAGTTGTTATTGAACTTGAATGTTACAATGAATTAAATGATTTAACTATAAAAAAATTGGTAGTTGAATTAATGGGAAAACATAGCAATATTATTTTATTAAATGATAAAGATATTATAATTGATAGCTTAAGGCATCTTGATTCTTCAAGTCATTCAAATAGAGATATATTACCTGCACATCCTTATGAATTTCCTGAAATTACTAAATTAAACTTTTTGGAAATTAATAATTTTGAAGAATTCTATAATTACACATCTAATTTAAAAGACTTGGATAACGGCATTTCAAATACTTTTAATGGTATAAGTAAAATGTTTATTCAATATATTTTAGATGAAAAAAATCTTCAAAATATTGTTAGCAAGGAAAACTTGGAAATAGTATACAACTATATCAATGATTGCCTACAACAGAATGTTTATTTAAAAAAATATAATAATGATTATACACTAACTTTAGAAAATAGTGAAGTTGATTCATCTATTCCATATTTAAATTTCTTTATTGATGATTTTTATATAGAAAAAGAACAAAATTCTGATTTTATTAATTATAGAAATACTGTTCTAAAATTGGTAGATGCCACTTTGAAAAAAATTACAAAAAAGCTTAAAAATATAAATGCAAAACTTAAGGAATGCGAAGATAAAGATAAATTTCAGTTGTATGGTGAACTTATTACTGCAAATATGTATAAATATAAAGAATTTGAAACAGATTTTATTGAGGTTGAAAATTATTATGATAACAATAATTTGATTAAAATTCCTGTTAACAAAAATGTTTCGCCTTCTGTTAATGCTAAAAATTATTATAAAAAATACAATAAATTAAAAAATGCTATGCAAATTGTTAATAAACAAAAATCTGAAACTATTGAAGAAATAGATTATATAGAAACTATAATTTATTCTTTAGAAAATGCAAAAACTTTACTAGATATTGAAGAAATTTATAGTGAATTAAAGGAAAACGAATTATTTTTTAGTAAGAAAAACAAACCATATTCAAATATCAAATCTGAAAAGCGAAAAAATAAAAATAAAAAATTAGATAAGGAATATGTTCCTATCGAATATAAAATTGAAAATTACACGTTTTTAGTTGGAAAAAACAATATTCAAAATGATTATCTTTCAACTAAAATTTTAAAAGCACATGATATTTGGTTTCATACAAAAGATATTCATGGAAGTCACGGAATATTGCTAACAAATAATTCTACACCTAACATTGATATCATCATAAGATGTGCTCAAATTGTTGCATATTACAGTAAAGCAAAACTATCTTCTAACGTACCAGTTGATTACACATTTGGCAAATATGTTAAGAAACCTTCTGGCAGTAAGCCAGGATTTGTTATATACACAAATAATTCTACAATAAATGTAAATCCAAAAGAATAGTTTTTAGTATGCTTCTAAAAAGCACAAAATAATGCCAGTTCTAGCGTTTAGAACTGGCATTATTTTATATTAACTTGCTTCAGTAGGTGGATTTATAATATTTTGAATTTCTTCATTATTTAATATTTCAGGATTTAAGCAGCCTTTTACATATGACATATTTTTAGCATTTTGTTTTAAAGCAGCTGATGCAATTTCTATATCAGATCTTGCATCTAAGCTAGCATATTTAATTATTATACCTTTATTTTTAACCGCTTCTAACACTACTTCTTTATCATTACGTAATTCTTTAGAAGCATAATATAAGGCTTGTCCATCATTTTTTACTGCTTTTAACATTACCTCTTTATCAGCCCTTAATTTATCACTTGCATAACACATTACCCAACCTACATTTTGAACTGATTCCATTAAAATATCTTTATCATCTTTTAATCTTTTGCTTGCAAATTCTAGAGCACCAGGATTTTGCTTAACAGCTGTCATGACTAATTCTTTATCATCTTGTAATTCAGGACTTGCCCATTCTAAAAATAAACCTGACTCTTGCAAAGCTTTTGAAAATATTTCTCTATTTTGTGAGTTTTTTTTCAACTCTTCCACATCCATTAAAACACGCCTCCATTTTTCCAACACTTAAGACCGTACCCAAATGTTTCATTTCTTTTTCTTTCTAGTGTACTCTCTTTGTCTTACATCAGGGAAAGCACTAATTAATCTTTTGTTTAATTTTGATTGTGTAACAAACTTTTCTTTTACATCTTTATTAAATATACTTAATTGATTTTCTTTTATACTTGCTATTTTTTCTGTTACATCTTTTGCAATATCTTTAATTTTATCATCAATTCCTTGAATTCGTGATTTGAAGCTTCCTACTAGAGTTAACTGAGTATTTTTTATAGTACGTGTATATTTTTTTCTAGTATAATTTACTAATGGAGCTAAAGTAAAGTTTTTAATATTAACTTTCTTCATTAAAACTTCTTTTTCTAATTTTAATTTTTCAATAGCTGCTTCTGCTGTTTCTCTAACCTTTTTAGTTATTTCTTCTGTATTATCTTTTTCTTGCTTTGTAAAATTTTTAAATTTCAATATTATATTAAATGATATTGAAGAATCTATTATATATATAAGTAATAACACTATAACAATCCAATTTAAAACATTTTGAGGTATCATATATAGTTTATCTAATAGCCAAGGATTAGCATAGCATATTATTAAAACACTTATAACTCCAAATGGGATTAATGTTTCCAAACAAACTCTTCCATTTATGTTAAATTTATTATTACTATAATCCCACCATCTTGCTTTAAAAATCTTTTCCATTAAATAACTTGTTAAATATTCTAAAGTTCCACATACTACTGTTGCTAAAATAAATAGTAAAAATATATTATTGGAGAATCTTGTTAATAAAATAGTACCACATACTACTCCAACTCCATATATAGGACAATATGGTCCAATTAAAAAACCTCTATTAACAAATTTGTGTTTTTGAATAACACCTAATGTACATTCCATAATCCATCCTCCAATTGAATAGATTATAAACATCATAAAATATATCTCTAAATTATATGTCATTCGTTAATTCCTACCTTATATTCAATATTTTCCATAAACGGAAACATTTCTTTAACTCTTTTATGAGTTATTATAGCATGTCTTGGCTGTGGATTTTTTTCGTCAGCCTCTAATAACTTTTGTGTGTAACAGTTTTCAGCGGTTTTAAATAATAAATATCTATTTCTTACATATGTAAAATATATTTGATATCCATCATCAAGATTTTTCTCGAATTGTTTAAATGTGTATTTTCCATCCATGGTTTGTTTTCCTTTCAATTTAACTAATCATTTCTTTAAAATCAGATTCGGAAATAACTGTAACCCCTAGACTTTGTGCTTTGGTTAGCTTACTTCCTGCATCTTCTCCTGCTAATACATATGTTGTCTTCTTTGAAACTGAACTAGATGTTTTACCACCAAGTTTTTCTATTATTTCAGATGCTTGATCTCTTGTGAATTCCTCTAATGCTCCTGTTAAAACAAAAATCATTCCTTGAAATCTTGTATCTGTACTTTCTTCTTCAAGACTTTCCATATTTACTCCTGAAGCTTTTAGTTTATTTATCAAGTCAATTGTTTGTTCTTGTTTGAAAAATTCATATATACTTGCAGCTGTTTTTTCTCCTACATCATCTTGCATACTTAGTTCATCTAAATCTGCATTCATTAAATTATCTATGTTTCTATATTTTTTTGCAAGTTGTCTTGCAAGTCTTGAGCCAACATGGCGAATTCCAAGAGCTGTTATTAATTTTGATACATCATTATTTTTACTCTCATTTATACTATCTACTAAGTTTTGAGCAAACTTTTTCCCGTTCTTTTTTAGTGACGCAATATCTTCTAATTTTAATGTATAAATGTCTGCAATTCCTCTTATAAGATTTTTATCTATTAATTGTTCTATTATGCTATACCCTAGTCCATCAATATCCATTCCAACTTTTGAAGAAAAATGAACAATGCTTCTTAGAGCCTTTGCACTACATTCGATACCTGTACATCTTGTAACAGCTTCGCCATCTTCTCTTACTGCTGGTGCACCACATACAGGACATACCTTTGGCATTGTAAATAATTTTTCAGTTCCTGTTCTTTTTTCTTTTACAACTGAAACGACTTCTGGAATAACATCACCTGCTTTTTGAATAATTACAGTATCTCCTATTCTTAAATCTTTTTCAATTACAAAATCTTCATTATGAAGTGTTGTTTTCGAAATAGTTGAACCTGCAACTCTAACAGGCTCTAATATTGCCATTGGAGTAATTGCACCTGTTCTTCCTACTTGGCAAATAATATCTTTTAAAATTGTTTGTTTTTGTTCAGGTGGATATTTATATGCAATAGCCCATCTTGGAGTTTTCGCAGTTACTCCTAATTTTTCTCTTAAATCAAGCTCATCTACTTTTATAACTGCACCATCTATTCCAAATGTAAGCTTGTCTCTGTTTTCTCCAATTCTTTTTACAGCCTCAACTGCATCTTCAATACTTGTACAATAATCATGTACAGGATTTACATTAAATCCTAATTTTTTCAAATAATTTAATTGTTCATTGTGAGAATTAAAAGGATTTCCTTCTAATCTTTGAACATTAAAAATAAAAATATCCAAAGGTCTTGAAGCTGTTATTTTTGAATCAAGCTGACGAAGTGAACCTGCTGCTGCATTTCTTGCATTTGCAAACAAGCTCTCTCCCATAATTTCTCTTTCTTCGTTCATTTTCTCAAATTCAGCTGAACCAATAAATACTTCTCCTCTAACAATAATATTTACATTTTCAGTTAATTTTTTAGGAATGTTTTTTATTGTTTTTAAGTTTTCTGTTACATCTTCTCCGATTAATCCATTACCTCTTGTTGCTCCTCTTACAAATTCTCCATTGACATATTCAAGTGCAACAGATAATCCATCTATTTTGGTTTCTACAACATAATTTAATCCGCTTCTTTCTGTAGCATGTGTTTCAATTGAAATTTGATTATTTTCAACATCTTTTTCAATAGTTTCTGTAATACTTTCATCTAATTTTAATTGTTTTTTTACTCTTTTATCAAATTCTACAAGTTCCTCAATTGAAAAAACATCTTGTAAACTTTGAAGTGGAACTTCATGAGTAACCTCTTTAAATCCTTCTTTTACATGTCCTCCAACTTTTTGCGTATTTGAGTCTGCTGTAATTAATTCAGGAAATTGTTTTTCTAAATTTTTAAGTTCATTATTTAACATATCATATTCAAAATCTGAAATTTCTGGATTATCATCATCATAATATCTTTTATTATGATATTCGATAATTCCACGTAATTCTTCAATTCTAGCTTTTGCCTTTTGTTTATCCATATTATTTTCTCCTTTTAAGAAAATAGAATAACAACATTAAAATATTCTATATTTCTCAACAATTTAGTCTAAGAGAATATTATCACAACCTCCAACAATTATCAACCACTTATAATCCAATATTTAAAGTTTTTCCACATTTTCTAAGTCGAAAAAAGTCACATATTGAAATTCCACAAATACAGCATCTGTCAATCCAAAATAACTTATAAATAGAATAACAAAAATGTTGACTTATGCAGAAAATACTAGATAAAGCCTATTACATTCACATAAGTCAACATTTTTTACGTCTATTTATTTTTCAATAAATCCTTCCCGTTTTTTACATAATCCCATCCAGAGAAAATAGTTGCAATAACCGAAATCGTCATAAGCACACTACCACATATATTAAGTACTAATGGGAATCCATTCAAATTTCCTGCAATAAATGCACCATAGCTATTCATATCAACCAACGCTGCTATTAAAGCACACATTTGAGTTACTGTTTTCAGTTTTCCCCATATTGAAGCAGCAATTACATTTCCGTCATTTTCAACAGCAACTAATCTGTATCCTGATACTATAAATTCCCTAAATAAAACTATAATTGGAATCCATGCAGGTAATCTATCTGCTTCAACAAGCATCATCATAGCAGCTAAAACTAAAATCTTATCAGCTATTGGATCAAGAAACTTTCCAAATGTAGTTACTTGATTTTTTGAACGTGCTAAATATCCATCTAATTTATCTGTAATAGAAGCAATTATAAAAATCACTTCTATTACTATCCATGTTATCGGAATTATTGAATTAGTATATATTTTATCTAATCCTAAAAAAGGTATAATTACCATTATTGGTACTAATAATATTCTAAATATTGTTAATTTGTTCGGTAAATTCATATATCCTCCTTGAGTTTCATATTAATTTATAAATTTCTATCTTCATTTACCATTTCAGTGTTATTCTCTTTTTCATTTTCTTTTTGAACATCAGTATCAGATTTTTCCTCACTATTTTGATTATCTTTATCTAAACTTAAAATACTTTCTTTTGGAATTAATTCAATTTTTGTGCTTTTTTCTGGTTCAGATTGTTTTTTGCTTTTTTCTTCGCCATATACTTTTTCCAATTGATTTATTAATTTTTGCAATTTTTCCATATCTTTTCCAACCATTTCCCAATCTCCATTTGCTGTTGATTGCTCAAGGTTTTTATTAGCTTTTATAATCAATTCAATTAATCCATTAACATCATCTGTATTTTCAATTTCAATACCAATAGCATTTTGTGAAACAAGATTTGTAAGAGCTGATACTAGATTATCACCTATTGCAACTTTATTTCCTGATGCAACTACAATCTTCTTTAATGTTGGAACAGCATCTTCTTCATTAATATATTGCTGATATATCGCTTCTACATATAGTAATTTACCATCAACAGGCACAACCACCATATTTTTTGTAAGTTTAGTTCCAGATACATTTAAATTAGAAATTTGTCTATATATTTCTTCATTTTGCTCAATTTGAGTATCTAATTGTAATAGCCCTAAAACATTGCTATCCTCTGGATATGTATACATTTTTAAACTTGCATTTCCATTTTCATAACTACCAACTAGATATGATGTAATGTTTTGTTTTCCACTTATTGTATAAGGTATTACTAATCCTAATGTATTTTTATCATTATCTATCGTTTTTACAGCTGTATAATAACTATCAATTGGTGAAACAGTAGATTGTGATGATCCTGCAAGACTATATGTTGAGAAATCCCATACATCATCTGTTCTATATAAGACATCAGCTTGAACATTATGATATCTTTTTAAAATATTAGCTTGTATATTATATAAATATTGTGGATATATAAAATGTTTGCTTATATCTTCTGGAATTTTTTCATCTAAATCTACAAATAAATTATCATAAGCTTTCCAATAAGCCATTATAATTGGATCTGTTCTATCTGTTATATAGAACTTAATGGTTCCATCATATGCATCAACTAAAACTTTTACTGAATTTCTAATATAATTTAACTCTTTATTATTAACAGTTGTTTTTTGTGCATATGGATAATAATTTGAAGTAGTATATGCATCTAATACCCATATCATTTTTCCTTCATCTGAAACAACCAAATATGGATTTTCATCATAAATTAGATATGGCATTAAATTTTTCGCTCTTTTTATTATATTTCTATTTATTAGTATTTTGCTATTTGCTTGTACATCAGATGAAAAAGCAAGTTTAGCATCTCCATGTGATAAAGCTAAAATTATTCTATCTACAAATCCTAGTTCTAAACCAGCTTTACCTTTATATTGATTCGTTGCATTTTTTCCTTCTGATATTGGATAATCAAACTCTTTTTTAGTTTTACTATTTGTTACAATTGTTTCATTTGTTTGTAATCCAAAATAAATTCTTGGTTCACTAATTTTTATATCGTTTTCATTAAAGTTCTTTTGATAATTTTCTAAATTTCCTGTTGAATTAGTTGAAGATGCAGAAGTTGCAATCAAACCATATCCATGCGTATATTCGTAAGTTGAATTAACATATGAATTGTCCTTATTTATAATTTCTCTAGGAGATATATATACTAGTGATTGTTCTCCATCTATAACATATTCACCAATTTTACTTGAATTATATGTATAATATCCTTTATTAGTTAATGTACTATTTAAGTTTTGCAATACAATATCTTTATTTAAAATTGAAATATTACTTAATAATTTTGTATTTTTTATTATATCATCATTTTCTAGAGCACCCTCATTTTGCACACTTACTTCATCAATATCTATATTATAACTCTTTCGTGTATTTACAATATTGTAATTTATATAGTTTTTCTGCTTATCTAATTCATTTGAATTAACAAACATTGCATTATAACCAATTAATGTAAATACTAATAAGCATAAATAAACTGGCACTGTAAGTATTGAACCTATAACCTTTTTAGTTTTTCCTTTGTTATAAGCAGATACTGCAAGAAAAACAGAAATAATTATTATCACTGATAATAATCTATACCCCCACAATTTTATACTTATATCGGCAAGACCTGCACCATATAATGAATAAGTTGTTTTATCTCCAATTGTTAAAAACTTACTTGCACTTAAATCTTGTGTTTTAAGGAATGTTATAATTGCAATTAAAACTGATAGTATTTTCGCATTATTCAAGATTTGTTTAACAATTTTACTATTTTTTAAAGTTTCACTTCTAACTCCATCAAACTGTGTATTTAATGCTATTATGTAGTAAATTCCAGCATATGCAGTTATTGCTACAAGTGTAATTATTCCGAACCATAATATATATTCTAAAAATGGTTTTTGAAACATATAATATCCTATGTCGTGATGAAAAATAGGATCTTGAATTTCAAATGAGGTACTATTTACAAATAAAATTAATTTATTCATTGTTAAGCCAGAAGTTGCTAAACTAACCACTGCTGCCACAATTAATGAAATTGATTTATTTGGAAGTTTTGGCATTGTTTTTTTCTCATCTTCGAAAAACTGTTTCAAGCCTGATGAAATTCTTTTATTTGTTACATATAACGCAACAAATATAAATATAAATGTAGTGACTATTGAAATAGTTTTATATTCAAAGTTTTTCCAAAAAACAGAAACATACTGTTCGCCAAGTTCTAATTTTTCTAGATATGCACCTCTGAACATCACAGTTAAGGCAATTGTAATTACTACTAAAAATAGTATAACTATAAACATCCTTTTCTTACTTTTTTTCATTTTTTACCACTAACCTTTCGTTAAAGTACAAACATTTCTAATTTACTTCTCTATTATGTATTAAATTAATGCCTCTACAAAATCATTGCTGTTAAATTTCTCCATGTCATCAATTTGCTCTCCAACACCAATAAATTTAATTGGCATTTCATTTTCTGAAACAATTCCTATAACAGCACCACCTTTTGCCGTTCCATCTAGTTTTGTTAAAATAAGTCCATTTATATCAACAGTTTCTTTAAATGCTTTTACTTGCAATATTGCGTTTTGTCCAGTTGTTGCATCTAAAACCATTAATACTTCTTGTGAGCTTTCAGGTAATTCTCTATCTATTATTTTTTTGATTTTTATTAACTCATCCATTAAATATTTTTTATTGTGTAATCTTCCTGCTGTATCACAAATTAATACATCTGCATTTCTTTCTTTTGTTATCTTTATAGCATCATATACAACTGATGCAGGATCAGAACCTTCATTTCTTTTTACCATTTCACATCCTGCTCTATTTGCCCAAATTTCAAGTTGTTCAACCGCTGCTGCTCTAAATGTATCTGCTGCTGCTATTACAACTTTTTTTCCATCTAATTTTAATCTGTTTGCAATTTTCCCAATTGATGTTGTTTTACCTACACCATTTACACCAACAATTAAAATCACTGCTGGCTTTGTTTCAAGATGTAGTGATGAATCTACTGAATCTAAAATTTCTTTTATAATTTCTTTTAATGCTTTTTTAACTTCTTCGCTATCCTCTATTTTTTCTCTTTTTATTTTTTCTCTTAATTGAGCTATTATTTTTTCAGATGTTTCCATTCCCACATCTGACATTATTAAAGCTTCTTCAAGTTCTTCTAATAAATCCTCATCTACTTTTCTAAATGTACTAAATACATTGTTTATCTTTTCATTTATAGATGTTTTTGTTTTACTTAAACCATTTTTTAATTTGTCAAAAAATCCCATTTTGTGTCCTCCATTTTTGTTGTATTTATATATTGAAATTATACTATAATATGTTTTTTTATGCAAGAGTGTTTTTGTAAGTAAAGACATAAAAAAGCAGGCATTTAAAAGGCCTACTTTTCTATTCAAATTTTCTTAAATTATCACTTATTCATTTATAAATAACTTCTTAGAAATATATAAACCTCCACTTAACAAAAGCAATCCAAATCCTACAATAACATACAAATACACTTTCACATTTGTTGTTCCATAAATTTCAAGCACACCTTTAATTATACTTCCAATAGTTAATGTTGCAATTCCAGCATTATATAAATTATTAGAAATTCTTATTCCACATTTTAATATACCTGTATATATTATAAAAGAAAGAAATCCTCCACAAATTAATGGAATTAAAAAAGCATACATCATAAAGTATGAAAAAACATTGTGACTAAAGCACTCATAAACTATACCAAAAATCAGTGTTAAGATACTAAAAACAATATAAGTAATTCCTTGTTTTTTATAATAATTAATATCCAATATAAACAATGTCACTCACACCCCTTTCTGAAATTTTATTACCATTTGTAGTCGGATTATTTATAACTTTTCCATTAAAATATATTGTAGACGATCCTCCACCATCAAGATTATATGCTGTTTTGGTACCTATAGTCTGCATAAATTCAGCTAGTTCATATAAACTTAAACCTTCACTTTCATTTGTTCTTCCATCTGAAACCACAAAAACATAATGTAAATCGTCAATTATTCCTATTGCTGTACGCGGGTTACTAGCCATTGCTTTGCCAACTTCTTCATTCTGACTTACCATTACTTTTTCATTTTCAATTAAAGCTGGACCAAATGATAAAATGTTATATGCACCCTTTTCTAGTAAAGTGTTTACATCTACCTCCGACTCATTTATTATTTCAAATGAACCATTTTCATATATTACTAAATCTTCTTGATTCTTTGATGCTATGTTTCTATAAATAGTTCCATTTTTTAGAACATATCCTTTTTCTTGAACACCATAATAATCTCCGTTTATAGCTAAAATTGCATTTACATTTTCTGCTATTGTTGATGTTTTACTTGTAATGTTTTTTCCGTATGAATTATTTGCAAATGCAGTTTTTAAAAGTGCAGGATTTTCAATTTGAATATCTGCTACATAGATTGTTGTATTGTTTTCCTTATATTCTTTTAGTTCTATTTTAATATTTTCATCTTGATATGAATTATTTGTACATGTTACTTCTCCAGTATCCAAAGTACTTGTATCAATTGTTGGTTTTACAATTTTAGAATAACTTTCAGATATAAGAAAAGTGTCTAATATTATGTAAATTGTAAAAATAAGCAAAACAGCTCCATAAATAATTGCAAAAAGATGTCTTTTTATCATTTTCTTCACCTCATTAATATTTGTTTAGCATTATTTTACGATGTGAATCTTAAAATTAGCTTAAAATATAAAAAAATGTGTAAGTAGTACTCACACATTTTTTAAATTTTATATCATATTTTTACCTGTCACCTAGTTCAGGTTGTGAACTTTCTAATTGTTGGTTTTCCAATATTTTGTTTTCCAATTGTTTGTTTTCTGTTTCCAAATTAGAAACATCAACTCTGTACTGTTCCATTTTTGAACCTTTGTCTTCATAGTATCCTTTTTGCAAATGATCATACTTATCTTGTAAATCTTCATACTCTTTAAATTTATGCCTTCTAAAAGGTAGAATTTTACTTAAAAATCTTCTTATTGCACTGCTTTTCACTAGCATATTACTAGACTCATATTTAATAAATTCACTCGTTTTGGTTGACAAAGCACTACTCACACTCATTTTTTTATCAATACACTCCTGCAAACTTTCTCGACTCATTTCATTTAATTTTTTTATTTTACTGTAAAACCCATTTGCTTTAGCATTCAATTCAACTTCATTATCCTTATTTTCAATGCCTTTCTTCATTTTATAAAATAACTCACAGCAATTATGTTTTTGCGCATAGAACGTAAGACTTTTTAATTCTTCATCTTTATATAATTGTCCATCACCAGAATGTCTCGCTCCAGAATTCACTGTAATATTTTCCATATCTTGTACTTGAGCCAACATACTTTTAATGAAAGGCATAGAATTATTATCTATAATTATCCCTAGATAGGGATTATTTTTTCCATTTTCATGACCTCCACATGATGCAAATGTTTTTATTCCATTTTGTTTACAACTACACAATAGCTCAAATAGATATTTATTTCCTTCTGACCAGCTTTTAAAATTGGTCATATCTTCTTCTGTTAATTCATTCATAAACTACCTCCTGTGTTTACGGTAAGCTTTCTTTATTTTCTTTTGCATTACATATATCTTTATAATAATTCTAACATATGCAAAAATTATTTTCTACATATTTATAAAAATATTTAAATCATAATTACCATATTGTCACTTAGTAATATTCAAAATAAGATTGCAAAACAAACATGGAAAAATCCGCATTAGTGTTTATATTTGAAACAAAAAAAGAGCCCATCCGCCTTAATGCGAACAAGCTCTTGTTTTTTACTGATTAAATACCCTCGGTTTTACGTGGTACCCCATATCTATCAGTTCTTTTTCAATACGGGATATAATGTCTGTAGCTACGCAACGATGAAAATAGAAAGTTCCATCTTTTGATAGCCATCCAAACACATTAAGTTCTTTGTCATAGCCACATACTAAGACAATTAATCTAATGTCCTGACCTATGTCTTGACCTTCTACTGATGTTACATCCATCAGTATGAGATTCAGTTCTGTAAACACAGAGCCTACCTTGAGGTTATTCCGGTTGTTGCTATTGTTCATTATGTATTCCTCCTTATAACAATTTGTTTTTTTATTATATCACAATTTTATGTAACCGTCAATATTATCAACCTTGGCATAACCTATTTCACTCGCCTCTAATTTCATTTAACATATCATAAATTATCTTGCTATCTTGTCCTAATTCATCATAATTGAATTCTTCAGTTTTTTTATTATATTCTTCAAATTCCTTAATAAATTCATCTACATTTTCTTTATTTACTTTATCTTTTACTATGTATTTACTTATTTCTAATCTATTCTTCCATAAAAGCGTCTGTAAGCATTGAGCTAATATCTTATTAGATAATGTTGTTTTTTTGTATAATTCCATTACAACTTCATCAGTTAATATTCTAGGATTTGTTACTATTATTTTATTAGCCCTCCAAACTCCTTTTTCTTCATCGCATAAAACTACTTCTGAATCCTCTGGAACAATTACATCATATATTGTGTCGCCTCTATGTAGCCATCTTAATATTTTATCTTCAGAACCGAAATTAAAACCTCCCATTTTCTCTGGTTCAGTTTCATTAGGATTCCAATTATCAGAATAGTTTATTTCATCTAGCTTATATTCAAATCCTCCTGCGTTACTTTTGGTTCCATCCATTACACGTACATATTTTGGCATACGGATATTCCTCCTTTTGACCAATTTCAACCATTATTTTATCTAATAATATACAATTATGCGTCCAAGGCAATTTTGCCACCGCTGGTGGCAAAATTGATAAATCCTTGTACTTTAACATTTAGTTATACATCTGTCAATACATTTTTAATAACTTATATATAAATTTTACATTGGTGCCACCATGCAGAATCGAACTGCAGACCTACGGGTTACGAATCCGTTGCTCTACCAACTGAGCTATAGTGGCATGACAAACTAATTATATTTTTATCTTGTAAAAAAGTCAAGAGTTTTTAAAACTAGGGACGGAGATAATTTTAAAAATTTAAAATTATCTCCGTCCCCAATTTTAATTTTAATTTTTCACTTTTCTAGTTTCAAGCAAACCACAAATCATCTCAGCTGCCTTCTCAACACCAAAAACATCACTGTTGATGCAAATATCATAATTATCAACATCTTTCCATTCTTTTTCAGTATAATACTTGTAATGATTTGCTCTTAATTTGTCAATGCGTTTTATCTCTTTTTCTGCATTTAATTTAGATAATCCGTAAAATTCAGTAGCTCTTTTTATTTTGCTATCAGTGTCACTGTATACAAACACTTTTAGTGCATTCTTATTTTCTGATAATATAAAGTTGGCACATCTTCCTACTATAACGCATGATTCATTATTAGCTATATTCTTAATTAATTCAGATTCCTTTAAAAACAAATCATCACTATTGTCTAATCCGAAATAATATCCATTATTTAGTCCAGCTAAAGCATCTCTTTTTTGTTCATTGCTTTCAATATATTCCTCTGACAATCCTGTTTCAGCTGCTACTTTTTCTATAAATTCTTTGTCATACAGCTTAATTCCTAGTTTGTCAGCAATTAATTTTCCAATATATCTTCCACCTGAACCATACTCTCTTGAAATTGTAATTACAAAATTTGATTCTGAGTTAGATGATAAATTACTTTCAAGACTTTCTTTTGAAACTTTGCTTTCTGCTTTTTTAGTATTAAAATGTCTAACTTCAGAAATAAGCAATATAACAGATATAATAAACGCAACACCATCAGCAAATGGTCCTGAATAAAGAACTCCTTTAATTCCAAATAAATTTCCTAAAATAATCATAGCAGGTATTAATACTGCAATTTGTCTTGATATTGATAATATTGCACTTTTAACACTTTTTCCAATTGCTTGGAAGAATATTCCTGATGGAATTTGAATTCCATTACAAATGCAAAGCATTAAGTAAATTCTAAATCCAAGGCATGCAAACTCTTTGTAATTTTCATCACCACTACCAAACATTAAAATTAGCTTATCTGGAATTGTTTGGAATAGTATAAACGCTATTGTACTTATAATTACGCTTATTCCTAAGACTCTTTTCAAAGTTTCTTTTACTCTATCTGTTTTACCAGCACCGTAGTTATATCCTAAAATTGGTTGTGAACCAGCTGCAATTCCTATAATAATGCTATTTAAAATTTGGCTTATTTTCATTACAATTCCAAGTACTGTAATTGGAATATCAGGACCAAATTTTGATTCAGCTCCACATTTAGCAAGCATATTGTTTTCTGTTGCAATTACGAAAACTATGCTCATTTCTGTTATAAAACTACTAATTCCTAGCATTGTTACTTTTCTTACTGTTTTTCCTGCCATTTTAAAATTTTTCTTAGTTAAGTGAATTGATTTAAATTTTCTTAAGTAAGCAATATTAATTAAAAAAGTTGCAATTTGGCTTAATACAGTTGCAACAGCTGCTCCTTCAACTCCCATTTTTAAAACAAAAACAAATACTGGATCTAATATAGTATTTAATACAGCACCTAAAACCATTGATAACATTGCGTATTGAGGTGAACCATCTGCTCTAATAATTGAATTTAATGTTGTTCCAATCATCATAAATGGTAACCCAATTGCTATTATTCCTCCATATTTTAAAGCATATGGTCTTAATGCATCTGTACATCCAAACAAGTTTAATAATTGTGGTAAGAAAATTAATGATATAGCACATAACAAAATCGCTATAATAACGGAAATTAATATTCCATTCGCCACACCTTTCTCAGCTTCTTCTTTTCTTTTTTCACCTAACTTTAAACTTAAATATGCTGAAGTTCCATCTCCAAACATCAATGCAAATGCCAAACATATCATTGTTAATGGAAATACTACGTTTGTTGCACCATTTCCTAAATATCCTACTCCCCATCCTATAAATATTTGGTCAACTATGTTATATAGTGAATTAACCAATAATGAAATTATGCATGGGATTGAAAATTTTCTAATTAATTTTCCTATTTTCTCAGTTCCTAAAATATTTTCTTCTTTTTCCATTTAATACTCCTTTTCTTCTTTAATTATAATAATTGTTTATAAAATATTGAAACATGCGTATATTAAAATACAAAAACAACACTATTTTACTAGTGTTGTTCGTTAATCATTATTATAAAAATAATGTGCGTTTCCAAATGATTTTAAGGTTCAAATCGCCTATTTATTTAATTGTTTATAGTGTAAATATCTAAATTTGCACCATTTGAAATTTTAACACATTATCTTAATTTTGTCAAATTAGTCATCTAATTAATTTTTAGAAATGTTTACCTTTTTTCTTAGACTTAATATCTGGTTCATAATCGTCATCGTTACCTACTTCATCACCTTGATCTCTGAATACATTGTAGTCAGTTGCTAATATTTGTGATTTAACACTACTATTTTCAACCATTTCATCAAACTTCTTTTCAGATGTTTCTTCTGTATCTATGTTTTCATTAACTTCATCAATTGCATTTTTTAGTGAATAGTCATAATCATCTGATAATTCATCTGCATCTCCATAATCTTCATCATATTCATCATTTGAAGTTTTCTTTAATAGAATAATAATTATAATTATGAAAATTAATAATACTGCAATTATTCCACCTAAAATGTAATAAATTGTATTGTCTTTAGCTTTTTCAGTTAATGATGAAATTGAAATAGCTTGTTGTTTCTTAACTGTAATTTGGTATACTCCAGTTTTTGTACCATCTTTATTTTCCAACATTATTGTAATAACTTTTTCTTTATTATCTGATTGTGTGTTTTCAGCAACAGTTACTTCAACATCACTATCTTCAGCAGTAGCAACTATGTCACTTGCTTTAATTGATGATGGATCATCTACTGTAATTACATAATTTGTAACATCAGGATCGAAACTTGGATCTAATGAAGCATTAGAAACTAATAATTGTTTTAATTTCAATACTTCTGCATTTCCCTCTTCATTTGTTTTTGAAACTGTAATTGTGTACATTCTTGTAGTTCCATCTTGTGCTGTAACTGTAACTCTTACTATATTATTTCCAATTTTAAAATTTTCATTTCCTGTAATATTTACTGTTGCTTTTTCATTTTCTGGAGTTGCTTTAATTGTTAGTTTTTCATCATCATTTTTTAAAGTTAAACTATATTTAGTTGTTTCAGGATTAAAATCAGGAACTAATTTATAATCTTCAACCACTAAATCTTTTAATGCTTTATTACTTATTTGATCAGCTGTTTGTTGTTCATTTTGTTCTTCTTTTTGGTCTTCTTTTTGCTCTTGTTGTTCTTCTTTTGGTTCTTCTGTTGCAGGTTTTGTTGAAGTTAATAAACCACTTGCAACATATTTTGTTTGACCATTATATGATACTCTGTACCATACATATCCATTTACACTATTGTTTGATGTAGCTGTAACAGTTACTTCTGTTCCTGCTGGAACTGATGTTGCAGCTGAACTTGTTGACCAACTTGAACGTAAATTTATATTTCCTGTTGTATACATTGTTTGATTTGTATTTGTGAAATTTGGTTCTGCTGGTTTTTGTGGCTCTGGTGCTGGTGTGTTTGTATTTGTGTTTGTATTTGTGTTTGTATCAGTATTTGTATTTGTATTTGTATTTCCTTCATTAGCAGGTTGAGTAACTTTTTCATTTACTGTAACTGTAACTGAGCCAGATGCATTTGCTCTTGTTCCATTAGCATCTGTTGCATCACCTGAGATTGAAACTGTATACTTACCAGCTTTTGATGTATTTAATTTATATGATTTATTAGTTGTCTCGTTTTCTACATTCATATTGACACCAACAATAGAATCAGAAATTCCTGAGCCATTTACTTTAACATTCCATGCAGCTCCTGTTACTGAAACATTTATATTAACACTGTCCCCAACATTAACATTTGTATTACTTGCTGTAATTCTTGCTGTTGCAGCATTACTCTCCGATTTATTTATAAATAAAAGTATTATTGCAAAAAGCATTATTAATATTACTTTATAATGTATTTTTTTCATTTTTATCCTCCGTTTAAAATTTAATGTTGTTTTAAGTAAACTATAATCTGATATAAATCTGTTGAATTTACTTCTTTATCTTTATTAACATCGTAAGCTTCGTTATATCCATTTGGATTTTCTTTCAAAAATTTTATTACATAAAACAAATCAGTTGAGTTTACTTCATTATTTCCATCAACATCACATAAGTTGGTTGATGCTTTATTATTGGTTTGATTATTATCTTTATTTTCTTCTGGTTTATTGTTTTTCTCTTCCTCATACCTCAAATAATTATTAGCAATATACCCTTCCAAACCATCAGCAGTAACTATTTTATCCCAAACATATCCGTTAGCTTCTCCTGCTGATTTTTGTAATACTGTAACTTTCGCATCTTTTCTTAAAGATGTAATTATTGCAGTATCAGTTCCTACGCCTTTTCTTATATTAACAGTACCTGTATCACTACAATTTACATAGGCTATTTTATATTCTGTTTCTTTAACTTCTGTTAAATAAATACTTGCTAAATATCCTTGAGTTCCATTTGACAATTTTACCCTTGACCAGTCATATCCATCAAGTCCGTTGTATTTTCCTACTTCAATAATTGTAAGTGATTGTCCTGATGTTAAAGTTGTTATTACTCTTGTATCATTAGTTCCTGGTCCGTTTCTTAAATTTACACTTGTATTTGCTATTGCTGATATTTTAGCATTTGTAATATCATCTATTTTATTTAAATAATCTCTTGCTATGTATCCTTTACGTCCATCTGGTAATACAACTTTATCCCAGTAATGTCCGTTAGCTTGGCTTCCAGTCGTTTCTATTCTAAGTAATTTATCACCTTTATTTACCTTTGCAATTTCTTTAGCTGATGTTCCTCTTCCATCTCTAACAATAACATTAGTTCCTTTTACTTCAACATTTTGTGTAACTAAAGTTGTTCCTGCTGGTGATGGACTAGCTTCTGCTGGCATATTATTATATACTGGTATAACAAAATTAATACTGCTATCTAGTAATCCCATACTTTCGTAAGATGATCTAACCATGTTTCCTTCTGAATATGCAGCTGAAACATTTTGCATATATTGATGATAAAATAAACTTCCATCTGAATTATCTACATCGAATTTTTGCAAATATAATGTTGATTGTCCTCTTGAAATATATGAAGATGCTATAAATTTTGCTCCACCTATAATTGCTTTTTCTGGGTTATCCCATCCTTGCTCTTTGGCATGTTTTAAAGCATTTCCTATTACATCAGCGCCTGTAGCTTTTATATTAAGTAGATTGTAATATCCTTTATATGTAGCATGATCTCCTCTTCCAGTAGAACTTAATGTAGTTCCAGCTCCTTGTTCTTGTTTTATTCTAGCAGCTAAATGATATGGACTAATTCCTGCCTCTTTTGCTGCTTCCATTATTACTTGAGCATATGTCTTTTTTATTGTGCCTGTTTTTCCGTCTGTTTTTATATATGTGATTGTATCACCACTTGCCCATTTTACTGAGCTTAAAATCTTATTTACTCCGTCAATGTTTTGAATATCTCCATTATATGCTAGATTTTCGAATTGAAATATATTACTTTCATTCATCCAGTTTCTTGGATCCATATAATATGAAACTGTTGCTTCTGATGCACATTTCCATAATCCGGTGTCATATGTTCTGTTACCACATATTGAACATACCCAATTGCCTGAATCTGTATAATAAACTAAGTTTCTTCCATGTGATGCTACTGTTTCATTTTTTATTACATCATTCCAATCTAAACCAGTATCTAATATAGTAAAATTCCAATTAGGATGTTTTTTTTGCATATCTTGAATTAGTTTTTCATATCCTGGATAATTATTTAATTTTCCTTTAGAATATGGATATTTTGATTGTGCTGCAAAAACATAACCTGGTAATATGAATCCTATGCATATGTATATTATTATATTCAAAACTAAAAATTTTTTTATAACTTCCCCTGTGTTTACATTTGGTAAAAAGCCTTTTGTTGACACTTTTTTCCAACCTCCTCTTTTGCAACATATTTTTACAAATTTAGTATATCATTGTTGAAAAAAGTAGTCAATGTTATTAGAATATTTTACGAAATTGTAATATTGATGTAATATTTGCGAAATAATTTAATTATCTTACTGCAGCTTGTGCTGCCGCTAATCTTGCAATTGGAACTCTAAATGGAGAGCAAGAAACATAATCTAATCCTACTCTATGACAGAATTCAACTGATTTCGGATCTCCTCCATGTTCACCGCAAATTCCAAGTTCTATATTTGGTCTTGCTGACTTTCCTAGTTTTACAGCTGTTTCAACAAGTTTTCCTACACCTTCTTCATCAATCCTTTGGAATGGATCAAAATCGAATATTTTCTTTTCATAATATGATTTTAAGAATTTTCCAGCATCATCACGGCTAAATCCATATGTTAATTGTGTTAAATCATTAGTTCCAAATGAGAAAAATTCCGCTTCTTTTGCAATTTCATCAGCTATTATACATGCACGTGGAATTTCAATCATTGTTCCAACCATATATTTTAATTCAACTTCATATGCATTTATAATTTTATCTGCTGTTTGAGTAATTAAATCTTTTACATATTTAATTTCTTTAATATCTCCGATTAGTGGAATCATTATTTCAGGATGAACATCAATTCCATCTTTTTTAACATTGATTGCAGCTTCTATAATTGCTTTTGTTTGCATAACAGCAATTTCAGGATATGTTACATCTAATCTACATCCTCTATGTCCCATCATTGGATTGAATTCATGTAAGTTTACTACTATTTCCTTTAATTCTTCAAATGTCATATTCATATCTTTCGCTAAATCTCTTATTTCAGAATCTTCATGTGGTAAAAATTCATGTAATGGTGGGTCTAAAAGTCTTATTGTTACAGGATATCCTTTCATAGTTCTATATAATTCTTCAAAATCGCCTCTTTGCATTGGTAATATTTTTTCTAAAGCTGATGCTCTTTGCTCTGGTGTTTTTGAAACTATCATTTCTCTTATTGCTGCAATTCTTTCTCCTTCAAAAAACATGTGCTCAGTTCTACATAAACCTATTCCTTGTGCTCCAAATTCATATGCTTGTTTTGCATCTCTTGCATTATCAGCATTAGCACGTACTTCTAATTTTCTTATAGAATCAGCCCATCCCATAAACTTAGCAAAATCTCCCGATACTGATGCATTTACTGTTTCTACCTTTTCTCCATAAACTATTCCTGTACTTCCATCTAGAGATATGTAATCTCCTTCATGAAACACTTCACCATTTGCAGTTACAAAACTGTTATCACTTTCATTTATTGTTAATTCTCCACATCCTGCTATACAGCATGTTCCCATTCCACGCGCTACAACTGCTGCATGTGATGTCATTCCACCTCTTATTGTTAGAACTCCATTACAAACTATCATTCCTTCTATATCTTCTGGTGAAGTTTCTAATCTAACCAATACTAATTCTTTTTCTCCTGCTGCTGCTAATTCTTGTGCTTTAGCTGCTGAAAAAACAATTTTTCCTGTTCCAGCTCCTGGTGATGCTGGTAAGCCTTTTGCAATAACTTTTGCTTTTTTTAGTTTATTCGCATCAAAATTTGGATGTAATAATTGTTCTAGTTGTTTTGGTTCTACTTTTAAAATAGCCTCTTCTTTTGTAATTAATCCTTCTGCTTCCATGTCAACCGCAATTTTTAACGCAGCATTTGCTGTTCTTTTTCCATTTCTAGTTTGAAGAATGTATAATTTTCCATGTTCTATTGTAAATTCCATATCTTGCATATCTTTATAATGTTCTTCTAGTTTTTTTGCATATCCAATAAATTCATTGTATGATTTTTCATCAACATCTTTTAATGTCGCAATTTCAGATGGAGTTCTTACACCTGCAACAACATCTTCACCCTGCGCATTCATTAAAAATTCTCCAAAGACTTTATTTTCACCTGTTGCTGGATTACGTGAAAATGCAACTCCTGTACCGCAATCGTCTCCCATGTTTCCAAAGACCATTGTTTGAACATTTACAGCTGTTCCCCAATTTGATGGAATGTCATTTAGTCTTCTGTATGTTATAGCTCTTGGATTATTCCATGATTTAAAAACTGCTTTTACTGAATCTAGTAATTGTTCTCTTGAATTTTGAGGAAAGTCTTCTCCAGTTTGTTCCTTATAAATTCCTTTAAACACTTTTACCAAATCTTCTAAATCATTTGCATCCATGTCTGTATCAAGTTTTAATCCTCTTTGATATTTCTTTGTATCTATTGCATCTTCAAATAATTTCTTAGGAATTTCTTTTACAACATCACTATACATTTGAATAAATCTTCTGTAACTGTCAAATGCAAATCTTCTGTTCTTGGCTGCTAAAGTTTGAACAACCTCATCATTTATTCCTAAATTCAAAATTGTGTCCATCATTCCTGGCATTGAAGCTCTAGCTCCTGAACGAACTGATAAAAGCAATGGATTATCTTTATTTCCTAATTCTTTACCTGATGTTTTTTCTATTTTTTCTAATCCATCATAAATTTGTTTTTGAATTTCTTCTGATATAACTTCATTATTATCATAGTAATTGTTACATGCTTCTGTTGTAATTGTAAAACCTCCTGGAACAGGCAATCCTAAATTTGTCATTTCTGCTAAATTTGCACCTTTTCCACCTAGTAATTCTCTCATGTTGCTATTTCCTTCACTAAATAAATACACATATTTTTTATCCATATTTGTATTTCCTCCTTTGTATATTTTTAATTTTATCGTACTATATTTTTTTATAAAATTATTATAACATATATTTTAAAAAAACAAGCTAGAATTATAAATAATTCTAGCTTGTTTTTATAGTTCTTTTTCATTTTTATTTACACTAACTTTAATTTGACCATTTAGTAATTTATTATAAACTTTTTTTATAAAATCTGGAGTTAATCCTATTGCTTCTACTTTTTGTTCACCTTTTGCGGTAATCCCTGCTCTATAACTGGTTGCCTGTTTTTCACATTCTTCTTTTATTTGCTCATAACTATATCCTTTTGCATATAAACTGGAAATATAATTAATATTAGTTACACGAATTTCCTTTACTTTAGCTTTTTTATATCTTTCTTTTTCGTCCCTGGATAACTTGTCAAATTCGAATTTATATAAAATAGCATTACATTTATCAACTTCCCCTATATCTGCATACATAGCTGCTAAAAACAATCTATCTAATGTTAAATTACCTAGTAATTTTATTCTGTTTTCTATACCATCTATATTGTTTTTTAATTTTTTTATAGATAATTTTCCAGTTTTTGATGCTTCTTCATAATTTTTAAATATTGTATCCAATTGCCTTCTTTGAACTTCTTCTTTTTTTATATAAGCTGTTTTACACTCATTCATTTTTCTTACTTCATTCTGCTCATTCTTTAGTTTTTTTATATGAGTTTTATAGTAACTTCCCATATATTTATATCTAATTTCATATTCTACTTTTTTACTAATAAAATCAATATATTGTATTATTGAATTAACATTTTCTTTTGAAATATATAGTTTTTTAGATATATCTAATTCAAGACTTCCTTGATCTGTATATTGAGCAGTCCTCATTGCATTCTTATATAATTCAAATACTTTAAAAGTTTTATCATCTTTAAATATTTTTTTATCTTTGAAAAAAGCAGCTAAAATTTCATTTCTATTTCGAAGCTTACCATTTCTAATTATATTTCTTATGCTATCAAGTTGCTCATTACTTAACTCCATTTTTTCACCTCACTTTTAAATGAACAAATTTTGTTATTACTTAGAATTCTAATTTTTTCTCAATCCAGTTAGATAATTCATCAATTGAAATTCTAATTTGTTCCATTGTATCTCTATCTCTAACTGTAACTTGATTATCTTCTAATGTATCAAAATCAACTGTTACACAATATGGTGTTCCAATTTCATCTTCTCTTCTGTAACGTTTTCCAATGCTTCCTGCTTCATCATAATCACACATGAATTTTTTTGATAGCATTTCATATACTTCACTTGCTTTATCACTTAATTTTTTTGATAATGGTAATACTGCAACTTTATATGGTGCTAATGCTGGGTGTAAGTGTAATACTGTACGAACATCTCCTTCTGCAATTTCCTCTTCTTCATATGCATTGCATAAAAATGCTAATGCAACTCTGTCACATCCAAGTGATGGTTCAATTACATATGGTATGTATTTCTCATTTGTCTCTGGATCTAAGTAAGATAAATCTTGTTTAGAATGCTCCATATGTCTGCTTAGGTCAAAGTCTGTTCTTGATGCAATTCCCCATAATTCTCCCCATCCAAATGGGAATGTAAATTCTATGTCTGTTGTTGCATTACTATAATGTGATAATTCTTCTTTGCTGTGATCTCTTAATCTGATATTTTCTTTTTTAATACCTAAACTTAATAACCAATTTTCACAAAATTCTTTCCAATATTTATGCCATTCTAATTCAGTTCCTGGCTTGCAGAAAAATTCAAGCTCCATTTGTTCAAATTCACGAATTCTAAAAATAAAGTTTCCTGGTGTAATTTCATTTCTAAATGATTTACCTATTTGTGCAATACCCATTGGTAATTTTCTTCTTGTTGTTCTTTGAACATTTTTAAAGTTAACAAATATACCTTGTGCTGTTTCTGGTCTTAAGTAAATTTCTGATTTAGCATCTTCTGTTACTCCTTGGAAAGTTTTGAACATCAAGTTAAATTTTCTTATTGATGTAAAATTTTCTTTTCCACAATTTGGACATGCAATATGATTCTCTTTCATATAGTTAATCATTTTATCATCTGACCAACCATCAACAATTTCTTCACAATTATGTTCATGCATCCATTCTTCTATTAATTTATCTGCTCTATGTCTTGTTTTACATTCTCTACAATCTATAAGTGGATCACTAAAACCTCCAACGTGTCCAGATGCAACCCATGTTTGTGGATTCATCAAAATTGCTGCATCAAGTCCAACATTATATTTATTTTCTTGAATAAACTTCTTTCTCCATGCATTTTTAATGTTATTTTTTAATTCAACACCTAAAGGACCATAATCCCATGAATTTGCTAAACCTCCATAAATTTCTGAACCAGGATAAACATACCCTCTACCTTTACATAACGCTACTAATTTGTCCATGTTTTCTAACATAATAATTCCTCCTTTTAAATTTTTGAAACGTTTGTGGACGGTCTTTTTTTGTTTCAAAAAAAATTTCGTCCAACTAGCTATAAATTTAGCTAGGGACGAAAGTTAAATTCCGCGGTTCCACCCTAATTGATAATTAATTTTATTAATTATCCTCTTTATATTTTTTATAAGCTCCAAAGCTCCCCATATTTTTTTATTGCTAATTTACACCATCCATTAGCTCTCTGCAAATAAAATAAATACTTTTTCTTTTTCATAGCTCTTTTTAATTGCATATATTCTATCACATATTTTATAAAAGTCAATATTTTTATGTAAAATAATATCTTACAAGCTTTTAAATTACATTTCTTCAAATGACATTATCATTTTTTCTATTGTTGCTAGTGTTACTTCTTGCAACTCTTCTCCACAATGTGTTTCTATAATATAAAATCCTTCATTTGCTTCTATATAATAATTTATAAATATTTCTTTATCTTTAGGTGCACGCTCTACATAGCATAATTTTCCATTAATGTTTAATTCACTTAATTTATATGATGGATCTTCTGTTTTATTTTTTCCACTTATTGTGATTAATTCATTAACTTTGTTTACAAATGGATCTGTACTTTTTGTTACATTTAAGTAAATTGCATCTGTATATTGAGAACTATATCTATCTATTGAAGAATCATCATCAATTATATAAAAACTATCAACATCATAATTCATTCTATACTTTAATTTACTTATATGTGTTCTCATTGTAATTTCTTTTTGTTCATTTCCAACAATTATTTTTTCTTTAACTTCCATCTGATCATTTTTTTGTGCTTCCTGTTGTTCTTGAATATCTTCCTTAATCTTTTTATCTCTTATTTTTCCATTACTTGCATTTATTGCAAATACTATTATTCCAACTATTGCTGCTATAATAAGTAATAGCACAAAGATTGCTCCCATTAAATTAAATTTTATTACTCTTCTTTCCATTTTTCTTAAGTTCCTTTCTTTTATTTATTTGTTGTGTAGCCTGGTTTTTCAAGTAATCTAAACATGTTTCTTTTATATTTTTCAACACCTGGTTGATTAAACGGATTCACTTCTAATAACAATCCTGACATTGCACATGCTTTCTCAAAAAAGTATATTAAATGTCCAATTGTATCTTCTTCTAATTTTTCCGTTTTGATAATAATATTTGGAACACCACCATCTACATGTGCTTCAACTGTTCCTTCCATGGCTTTTTTATTTATATAGTTTAAAGTTTTATCTGCTAAATAATTCAATCCATCTAAGTTATCATCTTCATAATTAATCACGATATCTGATTCTTCATCTTCAACACTAAGCACCGTTTCAAATAAATTTCTTTTTCCTTCTTGTATATATTGTCCCAAAGAATGTAAATCTGTTGTGAATTCTACACCAGCTGGAAAAATTCCTTTTAATTCTTTACCTTCACTTTCCCCATATAATTGTTTCCACCATTCAACCATATAATGAAGTTTTGGATTATAACATGCTAAAATCTCGATGTTTTTTTCTTGTTTATATAATATATTTCTTGCAACTGCATACTTATAACAGTCATTATATTTTAAATTAGAATCATTGTATTTTTCTTGTGCAAAACGAGCACCATTCATCAATTTGTCAATATCTATTCCAGCTACTGCAATAGGCAGCAGGCCAACTGGTGTTAATACTGAATATCTTCCTCCGATATTATTAGGAATTACAAAGCTTTCATATCCTTCTTCATCAGCTAATTCTCTTAATGCTCCATTTTGTTTATCAGTTGTAACATATATTCTTTTTTGTGCTTCTTTTATACCATATTTATCTTCTAATAAATTTCTAAATATTCTAAATGCAATTGCTGGCTCAGTTGTTGTACCTGATTTAGAAATTACATTTATTGAAATATCTTTATCTTGTATTAATTCAATTAAATCGTTTATATATGTGCTACTTAAATTATTTCCAACATAAAATATTTGTGGAAATTTTCTATCCTCTTTTGATTGAATATTATAGAATGTATTTGTTAAAGATTCAATGACCGCTCTTGCTCCTAAATATGATCCCCCTATGCCTATAACTACTAGTACATCTGAATTTTCTTGAATTCTTTTTGCACATTTTTTTATTTTTTCAAATTCTCTTTTTCCATATTTAGTTGGCCAGGTAAGCCATCCTAAAAATTCATCTTTATTATTAGCCTTTTTATTCATCATCATATGTATTTTTTCAACGTTTTCTGAGTAGACCATAATCTCTTTTCCTGTAATTTTACTATTTTCAAAATCCACGTTAATATTTGACATCATAATCACTCCTTCTTTAGTATATGACATAATTCTATCTTATGTGACAAATAATTTCAAGACCGAAATCAGATTTTTTACATTTCATTATAAACCTTAGCTAAATACTTCATGCTATTTAAGCATTGTTCTAATGTATTTCCAGTTGCTCCAACTTCTATAATACATGCTGCATTTGATACATGATGATTATATCTTGAATTTCTTACTATAATTGGTTTAAAAAAACCTGGATATAATTCATTTCCTTTTTGGGCTAATTTAATTGCAAATTTTAAATTATTTCTCCAATTTTTATGTGTTAACCCCCCTCCATCGGTTCCAATAACTAGCATGACCCTTGCACAATAATCTTCTCCAATTTTTACTGTAGGTGCATATGTATTATCACCTATTGCATCTCTATGTAGATCTATTACAACATCTGTATTTGTGTGACTTTCCAATAAATTTTGAACTGTTACCAATGAACGATTATATGAACCATTATATGATGGATAATCATGATAGGATTTATCATGTACTACTGTAAATCCATAATTAGATAAGTATTTTTCTAATTCATCTCCAACTTTTGCAACAGTATAATTTAAATCAGTTGTTCTGTAATTTCCTGTTGATTCATAAGTATACTGTTCTGTTGGAGTATAACTTTCACATGTATGTGTATGAAAAATTAAAATATCCTGTTTATTAAAATCTGCATTTAAATCAGTTATTTCATTTTCTAAATTATAATCTGATTCATTTCTTAATTTAACCCCAAATATCTCATATGTGCTTTTATCTGGTATATTAGATGGTAAAACTTCAACATTAACACCTGTTTTAGCATCTTCAATTTCTTCATTCACATTATTTTCATCATTATTTACTTGATTTTCTTTTGTATTGTTATCTAGTATTTCTTTATTTGTTTCTTGTTCATTTGAATTAATCAAGTTATTTATATTAGTTACCGCTACTGTTTGAAACATACTAAATTCACTATTGATAGTATTCTTTATGTAATTTTTTTTGATATTTTCAACATTATAATTTGTATCATTTTTTAATAATCGAATCTCTTTATTTATTGTGGATATAAATTCCACACTATTAAATTCAAAATAACTGTTTACATTTCTTTTTCCATAAAAAAATTTAGCAAAAATAGTTATAACACAAAATACTATACTCATTTTTGCTAAATATTTTATTATATCTTTTATTGTAAGTACTTTGATTTTCACCTATGTTTTCTCCTTTGCACATAATCATCTTATAATTATTATATGCTTGGTTAAAACAAATTATAACTAAAGTACTATTAATCTATTCTTGGTTTTAATTCCAAATAAATCGGTTTTTCTTCTCTAATCATTGTTGATTTTCCGTGACCTGGATATACTATTGTTTTATTTGGTAACTTCATTAATTTATTTGTTATAGAATCCATAATATCTTCTATGCTTCCAGTTGGTAAATCTGTTCTTCCCCATGTTCCTCTAAATAAAGTATCACCACTAATTAAAAATCCTTCTTTTGCACAATATAATGATGTTCCACCTTTAGTGTGTCCTGGTGTATGTATTACTTTAAATTCTAAATTACCTAAATGTAATAAATCACCATCATTTAATCTAGAATCTGGCTCAAAACTTGCATCAATTCCGAGATAGTTAGTTAAACTAACATCTGGATTAGTTAGTCCTTCTGCGTCAAACCTGTGAATTAAAATTTTTCCACCTTTTCTACTTTGAAGTTCACTAACTCCCCCAATATGATCTCCATGGCAATGAGTTAAATAGATGTACTTTAAATCAGCCTTAAGAATATCTAGCATTTCTACAATTTTATCTACTTCTGCACCAGGATCAACTACCATTGTTTCTTTTGTTTTTTCATCTTGAATTATATAGACATTAGTATACATCTCATAAGGTGTTAATACTCTTATTCTCTTTAGTATCATTTTGATCATTCCTTTTTATTTCTTTCTATTTACTTCATAAACGTTATCAATTTTTCTTAATGCTTTAAGAATATTATTTAAATCCTCTAAATTTTCAACTTCTACTGTTACTTCTGTACTTACTATTTTATCTTTATTAACTTTTGAATTAACTGCAATTAATCTTGTTTTTACAGATGCAATTTGTTTAATAATATCAGATAATAAACCATTTCTATCATTTGCTAAAATCTCTATATCAACATTATATGAACTGTTTGAATCATTATACCAATACACATCTATCATTCTATCTTCTTGTGATATTAAATCTTTAACATTTACGCAATCTTTTCTATGTACTGAAACTCCTCTTCCTCTTGTAATAAAGCCTAGTATTTCATCGCCTGGTACAGGATTACAGCATTTAGAAAGTCTAACTAAACAATTGTCTATTCCTTTTACAACAATTCCAACATTTGATGGTTTTGTTTTTTTAGCTCTTTCATTTATTAAATCTTCTAATGTTTGTTCAATCAATTCATCTTGGTTGTCTTTTTTGTATGCTTCTAGCATTTTAGCAATAATTTTAGTTGCTGAAATTGCGCCAAATCCAACTGCTGAATACATATCATCAGTAGAATTAAATTTGTATCTGTCTAGTGCAATTTGTACATACTCGTTTTTGAAAAGTTTACTATAAGATACACCTATTCTTTTTATTTCTTTTTCTACTAAATCTTTACCTTTTTCAATGTTTTCAGCTCTTTGAGTTTTCTTGAACCAGCTTTGAATTTTGTTTTTTGCACTTGTGCTTTTAACAAATTTTAACCAATCACGACTTGGGCCTTTTGATTGATCAGAAGTAATTATTTCTACTATATCACCATTTTTTAATGCTGTAATAATTGGCATCATTTTACTATTTATTTTACAGCCTGTCATATGATGACCAATTTCAGCATGTATTGAATATGCAAAATCTATTGGTGTTGCTCCTCTCGGTAACACCTTAATTTGACCCTTTGGAGTAAAAACATATACTTCATCAATAAAAAGTTCAGTTTTTAATGTATTTAAAAACTCTTGCGGATCTTGCATATCTTTTTGCCATTCCAATGTTTCACGTAGCCATGCTAATTTATCTTCTTGAACAACTACTGAAGTTTTCTTAAATTTGTTTGCTTCCTTATAAGCCCAGTGTGCAGCAATACCAAATTCAGCAATTCTATGCATTTCATATGTACGTATTTGAACTTCAAAAGGTGTTCCTTTTGGTCCAATTAGTGTTGTATGTAGTGATTGGTACATATTAGGTTTAGGAACAGAAATGTAGTCTTTAAATCTTCCAGGCATAGGATTATACAATTCATGAACAACACCTAAAGCTGCATAGCAATCTTTTACATTATCAACTAAAATACGTAAAGCAAATAAATCATAAATTTGATCTAATGATTTATTATCTCTTTGCATTTTTCTATAAATACTGTATAAGTGTTTTGCTCTTCCTGTAATCTCTGCTTTTATTTTTTGCTTTTTTAGTTCATCATTTATTTGCTCTACAATTTGATTTATAAATTGTAATCTTTCTTCTCTTTTTTTATCAATTCCTTCAACAATTTCTCTATATTCATCTGGATTCAAATATTTAAATGATAGGTCCTCTAATTCCCATTTTAGAGAATACATACCTAATCTGTTTGCAAGTGGGGCATATAAATCTTGAGTTTCTTTTGAAATTGCAATTTGTCTATCTCTTTTTAAATATTTTAAAGTTCTCATATTATGCAATCTATCTGCAAGTTTTATCAAGATTACCCTAATATCTTTTCCCATTGCTAAAAACATTTTTCTGTAATTTTCAACTTGTTGCTCTTCAGCACTTGTATATTTTAAATTACCTAGTTTAGTAACACCATCAACCATTTCAGCAATTTCTTCAGAAAATTCTTCCTTTAAATCTTTAATTGTTACATCTGTGTCTTCAGCAACATCATGTAACAATGCAGCACAGATTGTTGCATCATCTAATTCCAAATTTGCTAATATATAAGCAACTTGAATAGGGTGAATAATATATGGTTCACCTGATTTTCTTAATTGGTCTCCATGTTTTTCTTTTGCAAAATCATATGCTCTTCTTATAAGTTTCAAATCACTTTTTTTATTATTCTTTTTCATTTTTTCAAGGACATCTTCTATTGTTACATCCTTTACTTCTGACATATAATCACACTCCATATTATAAAGATTTTCGACATTTTTTTATGTTTTGAAATCGAAACCGTCCCAAATACCAATCAGAACCGTTCCTATTTCCGCATTAATAAGATTTTCTAATATCTTTTAAATTAATTTGTACATTTTCTCTACCATTGAAACTATTAATTTCAAGGTTTCCAAGTACATCTATTTTATCTCCTAGTAAATAATCATCTGCCAAATATCCTAAATTAAATCCTATTGCATCAAATAGCATATTTTCATCTTTTAATGTTAATTTTAGATGTTTTCCTTCTGATAGTGTTCTTATAGAATTAATTTTAAGGTTTTTATACATAAATATAGGCATTTTGTTAGCTTCCCCGAATGGTTCTAGCATATTTAGTTCATTTACAACTTCTATTGACATATCTTTTGCATTTAATTCTTCATCAACTTTTATAATAGGTATTAATTCTTTTATATTTGTATTATTAACATATTGCTCAAAATCCTTTTTAAACTCATCAAAATTGTTCTTCTTTACACTAATTCCAATTGCCATAGAATGTCCACCAAATCTTTCTATGTTTTTATCGCATTTTGATAATGCATCATGTAAATCAAAACCAGGAATACTTCTTCCTGAACCTTTACCTTCTCCATTTTCAAAACATATTAATATGCTTGGTTTGTAGTACATTTCTGTTACTTTTGATGAAACAATACCTATAACACCGTGATGCCAATTTTCATCTGCTAAAATTATACATGATTTTTCTTTTTCATCATGTTCAATTTTTTTCAATACTTCTTCAAAAATTCTTTTTTCTATTTCTTGCCTTTGTCTATTATAATCATTTAATTTGCGTGAAATTTCTGTTGCTTCAACAATGTTATCTGTTAAAAATAGTTTTAAAGCATCTTGTTCATGACCCATTCTTCCACAAGCATTAATTCTTGGAGCTACCCCAAATGAAATAGCAGAAGAATCTATTTTTTTATATCCAATTGATGAAAGCAAAGCTTTTAATCCAACATTTTTTGTAACCTCAACTAGTTTCAATCCTAATTTTGTTATTACTCTATTTTCATCTACAAGTGGAACAATATCAGATATTGTTCCTACACATACAATATCCAAATATTTTAAATATTCTTTTTCATCTAAATTATATACTTTACTAATCGCTTGTGTAAGCTTAAAAACAACTCCAACACCTGCTAATTGGTTGAATGGATATTGGTTGTCTTTTCTTTTTGCGTCAACTACTGCCAATGCTTTTGGTAATGTTTCAGCTGGTTCATGATGGTCTGTTACAATAGTTTCTAATCCCAAACTATTTGCATAATCAATTTCTTCTATTCCTGAAATACCACAGTCAACAGTTATCATTAATTGATATTTTTCTTCTACAATTTTATCTATTGCAGCTTTGTTTAACCCATACCCCTCATCTAATCTGTTTGGAATATAGCTATCTACTTGTAAACCTCTATCTGCCAAGAATTTTTTTAATACTGTTATACTTGTTATTCCATCTACATCATAATCGCCATAAATTATAACTTTTTCTTGATTTTCTATTGCTTTTACAATTCTGTTTACTGCTATTTCCATGTCAGGCATTAAATATGGATCATGAAAATCTTTTCTTGTTGGATTTAAAAACACTTCTATATCTTGTTTTGTTTCTAGTCCTTTATTTGCAATTATTGTTGATAATAATCTGCTTAAGCCAAATTCTTCTTGTATCTTTTTTACTGTTTGTTCATCACTTTCAAAAAACTCCCATTTCTTATTCATCCTTTTTCTCCTTAAAATTACATATTTTATCATATTGTATAACATTTCTTATGATTTTTAAAGAGTTTTTTATAAAAAATACATAGTACTTTATTAAAAAACATGAAATTATATTCATAATGCAATTCTTAAAAAAATAAAAGCCTATTGTAAAGCGACACAATAGGCTTTTATCAATTACTTATATTTCAATATCCTCTTTTCTATATTCATTTGGCTTTAGTCCAAATCTGGTTTTCATATAATTTAAAACTATAAGCATACTTATTAAGGAAACCACTCCTACAATTAAAATTGCATTTTTTACGTTTATTACTTTTAGCAAAATCCCCCCCAGCACAGAATAAATACTTGCAGCAATGCATACTATAAATCCATATGCAAAAGACAATCTATTTCTTGTATCCTCAGTAGTAAAATTTTTTGAATATTTAGATTCAAATATGTACCATATAGACGTACATATTTTTTGTATTGCACATAATATAAGAATAATTGGAATGATTATTTGCTTTGTATATAAGCTTGTAATTATCCCTATAATTATACATGCGCCAATATGCATCAATGATATAAACGTCAATGTTCTATTTTTGAATTTCTTTTCTATAGGTCTCTTTAAATATAAAGATATACCACCAATTAATGTTAATATTGCAAAAACCATTGAAAATTGTTCCTCAGGTATTCCTATTTCTATTAATAAATCACTATTATATGTTTCAACTATTGATATTAATCCATAAAATGCAATTCCAAATAACAAAAATGCTTTCATTCTTCTTGATTTTAGCATGAATTTAAATGATAATTTTAGATCTTTACTATATTCTTTTAGACTAGTACTTAATCCACCAGCTTTCTTTTTCTCATATTCCATATCATATACATCTCTAAATTTAAATGATAGAATAGTAGAAATTATTATAAATCCTAGACATATATATATTGGCAAATAATTATTTATAACAAATAAATATCCAGATGTTAAGGATGCAATGCCATCTAATATGTAATACCAACTACCACCTTTAGTATCAATTTTTGAGTATAGTCCCTCTCCTCCCTTAGTAGATACTGAATCATATAACAAGTTTGATTCTGCAATAGTTTTTATATCATATCCTATTGCAAATATCAAATCAGCCAATATTACGCTTAATACTCCTGGCATAAACATTAATATTAATATGTAAATAATTAACATTATGTTTCCAAGTATTATACTTCTTCTTTTTCCAAAGTAATCTGTAATTACGACAGCTGGAAACTGTCCTAAAATCTTGAATATTAAGAAACATCCATTTATAATTAAAACCTCTGAAACCGTTATCTTTTTAGTAATTGTATAAAATAAAAATTCTATTGAATAAAAAAATAACAAATCCCATGAAAACATTTTATATATTGGATACAGTTTCGCATTTTTTCGCTTTATTTTTCTTAATTCTCTGTTACTTTTCATTTGTATTTCCTTTCTTTGTTCGTTAAATTAATTCTTATTATTTTTTATCTTACTAGATCAACTATATTTCTTTTGTTCAAATTATAACAAAAGAGCAAATAATTATCAATCATTATTTGCTCTTTAAATCTTTTATTCTTCCTTATTTTAATTTTAATATATCATTATAAGTAACAAATATAGATAAAGTAATTAATATCAAAAATCCCGCTGATTGTAATGCTATTTCAAACTTTTGACTTAATGGTTTTCTGCGTATTCCTTCTATTATTAATAATACTATCTTTCCTCCGTCAAGTGGTGGAAATGGCAATAAATTAGTTACTCCTAGTGATAATGAAACAACTGATAAAATGTAGATGAAATCCGCTAATCCAGAAGTTTGTGAAACAACATTTGATATTCCAACAGGTCCCATCATTTGGTCTATTGTTACTTTTCCTGTAAATAATTGAACTATACTTTCAAACATTGATTTTATAAAAAATCCAACGTTATAAAATGCATTTTGAATTCCAACAAAACATGCTGACAAACACCAAAAAACTATTATTGCAAATACTATATTTACTAATCCACCCGCTGAAACTATTGCAATTCTTTTTAATATACTTGCTTCACTGAAAGAACCTTCTTTAGTTGAACGTTCTTCTTCACCCTCCATGCTAACAAATCCACCTAATGGAATTAAACGTAATGCATATTTTGTAATTTTTCCTTGTCTGCTCCAAATTGTTGGTCCAAAACCAATTGCAAATTCATTTACTCTTACCTTGCATAATTTTGCAATAAAGAAATGTCCGCTTTCATGTATCAATACAAGGAAACCTAATAAAAAGATTATTTTTATTGCATTTATGATTATTACCAAAACCATACCTCCATAAAAATTTAATAATTACACCTATTTCTTATAATTTTTTATTGTACCAACATTAATAAAAAATATGCAAAAGGTGCAATAAATATTACACTATCAATTCTATCAAGCATTCCTCCATGCCCAGGAAATAAATTACTAAAATCTTTTATTCCAACATATCTTTTTATTGTTGATGCAGAGAAATCACCTATTTGTCCTATAATACTTAAAATTATTCCTATTATTCCTATTATAAAATAATTTATATTCATATTAAAGTAATTGTTTAGGAAAAATGTATATGCCATAAAGAAAATTAATGCACCTACAACTCCACCTATGCAACCTTCAATAGATTTTTTAGGGCTAACTGGACTGAATTTATGTTTTCCAAATTTAACTCCAACACAATATGCAAAAACATCTGTGCCCCATGCCGCAAATATAATATACCAAACCATTAATTTTCCATTTTCATGTCCCATTAAAACTGGTATAAACATTATAAATAAAACTATATAACATATTCCAAAAAAAGTTAATGCAATATCTACAATATTAGTTTTCATGTTTGTTACTATAACATGCAAAAACAGTATTAAAATAGTTATTGGAATAAGTGCTCCTATAATATTAATTAAGTATTGTGTTGGAATAATATGTATGAATGCAATGATTATACAAGCCAAATAACCTAACCATAAAACTGGTTTTGTTTTCAACTTTAAAGCATTATTATATTCATATAATGCAAATGCTGAAACAACTGCAAATAAAGCATCTATCACATATTTATTTCCAAAAATTAAAGCACATGCTACAATAGGAAATCCAATTAATCCTGTTGCAAGACGTTTTATATTCATACTATTTTCCTCCAAACTTTCTATTTCTTTTGTTAAAAACTTCTATTGCCTTTAGTAAGTCTTCACTACTAAAATCTGGCCAGTATTTATCCGTAAAATAAAACTCTGAATATACAAGTTGCCATGGTAAAAAATTACTTATACGCAATTCTCCACCTGGTCTTATTAATAAATCTGGATCAGGTTCACCTTTTGTATATAAATATTGTTGAAACATACTTTCATTTATATCATCTAAACTTATTTCTTTTTCTGCAACTTTTTTTGCAATTTGTTTTGCAGCATTTGTTATTTCGTCTCTTCCTCCGTAATTAAATGCTACATTTAAAGTAAGTCCTGTACAGTCTTTTGTTCTTTCAACAGCTTCATTTATACTCTTTTTTAAGCCTTCTTCTAAATTACTGATATTACCTAAAATTTTAATTCTAACATTTTCTTTATTTGCATTTTTAGAAAATTTCTTTAAATAATTTTTTAATAATATCATTAAAGCTGAAACTTCTTCTTTACTTCTCTTCCAATTTTCTGTTGAAAAAGCATATACTGTTAAATATTTTACACCTAAATCATTACAATAATAAGCTATTTTTTCTAAGTTTTCAGCACCTGCTTTATGACCTTCTTTTGTATCAATTCCTTTTTCTCTTGCCCATCGCCTATTACCATCCATTATAATTGCAATGTGTTGTGGGATATTTGTAATATTGTCCATATATAACTCCTTTATTTAATTGATTCATAATTTAAAACTTTATTCTATTGTTTTATTTATTTCTATTTGCTATATATAAAGCTAATTCTTTTAAAAATTCTCCATTTTCAAATGAACTTATGATTTCAACAGCTTCATTAGTTATGTCATTTAACATTTTTTGTGCTTGTTCTAAACCATATTTAGTCGTATATGTACATTTTCCTCTTTCTTTGTCATTTCCAACTGGTTTTCCAAGCTCTTTGCTATCTCCAATTTCAGATAATATATCATCTTTAACTTGAAATGCTAATCCTATTTTTTCAGCATAAGTTGTTAACTTGGCAATAGATTCAGTATCAGCATCTGCTAAAATTGCTCCAATTCTAACACTAGCTTTTATTAATGCTCCTGTTTTGTTTTCATGCATATATTCTAAATATTGGCTAGAAATTTCTTTACCTTCAAATTCTGTATCTACATATTCACCAGCAATCATTCTATCTATACCATAAGATAATTCTTTTAAAGCAATTAACTTCTTATCTTTTTCTTCACTACTATTAATAATATCATTAATTATTAAATTATATGCATAATTTAATAAGCTATCTCCAGCAAGTATTGCGGTAGCCTCATTAAATTTTTTATGATTTGTAAGTTTTCCTCTTCTATAATCATCATTATCAATACCAGGTAAATCATCATGAATTAATGAAAATGTATGAATCATTTCCATCGCAACAGCAAAAGGAAATGTTTTGTCAAAATCATTCTTAAATAATTCATATGTAGCCATTATTAGAACAGGTCTAATCCTTTTTCCTCCAGCCAATAAACTATATTCCATTGACTGATTTAAAATTTCCTCAGGGCATTCATTTTTTCTAACATATTTTTCTAACTCTGTATTAATAAGCGTTGCTTTATTTATTAATTCATTTTTAAAATCCATATTTTATTTCACTCCAAATTAAGTATTATAAAGAAGCCTATATTTTATCGAATTAAAAATTAGGCTTCTTCTAAAAAAGCTAAACGCTCATAACTTCTTTTTCTTTATTTGCTAAAATCGCATCAATTTCTTCTATTTTGCTATCTGTAATTTTTTGAACTTCATCTTCTGCTATTTTCAATTCATCTTCTGTAATTTCAGAATCTTTTTGTTGTTTTCTAAATCCATCTATTGCATCTCTTCTAATAGATCTTACAGCAACTTTAGCATCTTCTGCTAATTTTTTAATATCTTTAACTATTTCTTTTCTTCTTTCTTCATTTAATTCTGGGAATGCTAATCTAATAACTTTTCCATCATTATTTGGATTAATTCCTATATCAGATTTTAATATTTCTTTTTCTATTTCTTTTAAAATATTTGCATCCCATGGTTGAATAACTATTAATCTTGCTTCAGGAACTGAAATTCCTGCCACTTGACTTATTGGAGTAGGAACTCCATAATAATCTACTTTAATTTTATTTAATATTGCAGGATTTGCACGTCCTGCTCTTATTTCTGATAAATTTTCAGAAAATACGCTAATTGTTTTATTCATCTTTTCTTTGATTTCGCTATAATCCATAATTCTCTCCTCTTTCCACCTAATATCGGCTTAAATTATTTTACTAATGTTCCAACTTTTTCACCTTTTACCGCTTTAACCATATTGCCATTTTCACTCATAGCAAATACTATTAATGGTATATTATTGTCTTTACATAAAGATGTAGCTGTTGAATCCATTACTTTTAAATCTTTATTTAATATGTCTAAATAAGTAATTTCGTCATATTTTACAGCATTTGGATCTATTTTAGGGTCAGCTGAATATACTCCATCTATTGTTTTAGCAACTAATATAACTTCTGCATCTATTTCTGCAGCTCTTAATGCAGCACATGTATCTGTTGTAAAGAAAGGATTTCCTGTTCCAGCTGCAAATATTACAATTCTTCCTTTTTCTAAATGTTTTGTTGCCTTTCTTTTAATATATGGTTCTGCAATTTCTCTCATTTCTATTGCTGTTTGAACTCTTGTAAACATTCCTTTTGCTTCTAATGCATCTTGCAAAGCTAATGCATTAATTGTTGTTGCAAGCATTCCCATATAGTCTGAAGTAGTTCTTTCCATTGTGTGTCCATATTTTCCTCTCCAGAAATTTCCTCCACCAACTACTATTGCTACTTCAACTCCTAAATCTCTTAGGTCTTTAATTTGTGATGTTATATCATTTAATACATCTGGTGAAATTCCTGTTTTGTTTTCTCCTGCAAGTGCTTCTCCACTTAATTTTAATAGAATTCTCTTGTACTTAATTTCAGACATTTCTACACTCTCCTTTAATTTTTTTTACATTTTGTATTCTATCATAAAAGATAAAAAAAAGCACCTATTTTTGAAAAATTTTCAAAAAATATGTGCATTTTTATTACTTTAATTGTATTTTTATTAATAATTATATTTTTTTAATTTAATATATGCAACCAAAATAGCTAAAACTGTTAAACCAGCAATTGCAAAAATTGTTGTGTTTTGGAAACTACCAGCTTGAACATGTGATTCTGGTGCTTTATTTGCAACATCAACTTTATTTTCTGTTTTTGTTTCAGGTTCTGTTTTTGTTTCTTCAGTCTTTGTTTCTTCAGTTTTAGTGTCTTCTGTTGTTGTATTTGTATTTTCTGTTGTTGTATTATTGTTTTCATTATTTGATGTAACAGATTCTGGTGTTGTAACAGGTAATTGTTCTTGTGTTCCTTCAGATGTCTCGTTTGTTTCAGTTGTTTCGTTTGAAGAATCCTCTAATTCTGGATAATCACTATAATCTATTTCCTCTGCAGCATTTACACGTACTGAAAGTGCAAATATTAACACTACTGACAATAATACTAAAAATAAAATTTTACTTAATTTTTTCATGGTTTTCTTCTCCTTTTTTCTTTTGAATATCTTTTATAATATAATTTTACATTTAAAAATTTTTTTCGTCAATATATTTTTTGTATTTTTTTTATTTTTATTCTTTTATAATTTTTAAATAAAATTATACATTAAATCTGAATAAAACAACATCTCCATCTTTCATAATGTACTCTTTTCCTTCAGAACGCACTAATCCTTTTTCTTTAGCAGCATTCATAGAACCTTCTTTTACTAAATCATCATAAGAGACTATTTCAGCTCTAATAAATCCTCTTTCTATATCTGAATGAATTTTTCCAGCAGCTTGTGGAGCTTTTGTACCTTTTTTTATTGTCCATGCTCTTACTTCAGGCTCTCCTGCTGTTAAAAATGACATTAATCCTAATAAATCATAACTTGCTTTAATAACTTTATCTAGTCCTGATTCATTTAAACCTAATGCTTCAAGCATTTCTTTTTTATCATCATTTTCTAAAGAAGCTAATTCTTCTTCAATTTTAATGCATAATGGTATAACTTGTGCATCTTCTAATTTAGCATATTCTTTTACTTTTTTTACGTTTTCATCATCATCTGCATTTTGAAGTTGTTCTTCTGATACATTTGCAATATAAAGTGTTGGTTTTCTTGTTAATAAATATGTATCTTTTAAAACCGTTTCTTCCTCTTCTGATAGCTCGACAGTTCTGGCACATTTTCCACTTTCTAAAACTGCTTTTATTTTTTCTAAAACATCTATTTCAAATTGTGCTTTTTTATCTGCTTTTAATGCTTTTCTTGCTCTATCTAATCTTTTTTCTATAGTTTCAATATCTGCAAATATTAATTCTAAATTTATTGTTTCTATATCTCTTATTGGATCTATGCTACCATCAACATGAACAACATTTGGATTTTCGAAACATCTTACAACTTGAACAATACTATCAACTTCTCTTATATGTGATAAAAATTTATTTCCTAATCCTTCACCTTTACTTGCACCCTTTACAAGACCTGCAATATCAACAAATTCTATTATTGCATGTGTCACTTTTTCAGGATTATACATTTCTGCTAATTTATCCAGCCTTTCATCTGGAACTGGTACTACTCCCACATTTGGTTCTATTGTGCAAAATGGATAATTTGCACATTCTGCTCCTGCATCTGTTATTGCATTAAATAAAGTACTTTTACCAACATTTGGAAGTCCTACTATTCCTATTTTCATAATTAATCAATCTCTCCTTTTTCTTGTTCTTTATATTTTAGCCATGGATTATTCATATCAGGATCAGTTGGATCCCAATTTCTTAATTCATCATCAAATTCTGATATCTTTAATAATTTTTCTTGTTTCACAGATTTTTCACTGTTTTCTTCTTGACAAAACTCAACCTTTGTTCCTTGTTTACAGTTATCAAAAATCCATTTTGCATCTTCAACTGTTAAACGAACACATCCTTTTGAGACAGGTTGTCCTAACTTATCATATTCCCAATATTCAAGTGATGATTTACTTTGTTTTGTGTATGGAACAGAATGAAACAAAATTGGTCCTGTTATTCTTGTTGCATATTGTCCATAAACTCCTCCAACTAAATATGCCCATTCATATTTATCTGATATTTGATAAATACCTTCATTTGGAGTTGAAATTCCTGTTGAACAAATCATACTTTTTACTGGAATATTATAATTTCCATTTTCATCAGATACATAAACTATAACAATTTGTTTACTGCAATTAACCTTTATATAATAAGAAAATTCATCTGTGTTTGCCATTTCTATTTTAAAGTTGTTCACAGATTCTTCACTTGTTACATTATTACTGTTTAAATCTGATATATCAACAAATTCAATTACTTCATTATTTTTTCTTTGATACATAATTACATTTATTGATATTATGCCTATTTCAATTATTAATAGGCATAATATATATTTACAAATATTTATCAAAGTTTTATATACTTTATTATTAATATTAAAACTATTCATACTTTGAATTCACCTAATTCATTGCTATTTTTATTAAATTCAATTAAAAATTCTTCTTAAGTTAGTTATTTGTTATTTTCAGCTTTTGTATCTGCATTTTTCGTAGTACCGTTTGTTTTCGTTTTTGAATTACTAGTTGACGTACTATTGTTATTCTTGTTATTGTCATTATTTTTGCTTTCTATTTTATTTACTGTTATAGTTACTGAAGTTCCTTTTTCAACTTTACTACCAGCCAACAAACTTTGTTCCAATACTACTCCGTTTTTCTTATTGTTGTTTGACATATATACAACTGTTATTTTCAAGTCTTGTAATTGTTTTTTTGCTTCTAATTCTGTTTTTCCAACCACATTAGGTACTGTAATTTTATTTGCTTCTTCTTTTGCTTTCTTTTCTGCCTCTTCCTTTGCTTTTTTCTCTGCTTCCTCTTTTGCTTTTTTCTCCGCTTCTTCCTTAGCTTTCTTTTCTGCCTCTTCTTTTGCTTTTTTCTCTGCTTCTTCCTTAGCTTTCTTTTCTGCCTCTTCTTTTGCCTTTTTCTCTGCTTCTTCCTTTTTAGATTGGTTTATCCATGGATTATTAGGATTAGGGTCTGTTGGGTCCCAACCTCTTAATGTTTCATCATATCCTGAAATTTTCTTTACTCCTGGTTTTCCTAGAGGTCCCGGATTATATGGATCTGAATAAAATTCAACAGATGTTCCTAAAGGACAATTGTCAAAAATCCATTTTGCATCTTTTACAGTTAAACGAATACATCCCATTGACCTTGCAGTTCCTAATCTATCATATTCCCAATATTCCAATGATGAAGGATCACAATTTTTTAAATATGGTACTGAATGAAATAATATTTGTCCTGTAATTCTTGTACAGTATTGTCCCCAAACAGGACCAATTAGAACTCCCCATCTAGCTTTTTGTGGAGTTCTATATACCCCAGACCTTGGTGTTGCTGCACCTGTTGAACATACCATTGCTCTTACTGGTACAGTGAAATTACCATTTGCATCTTTTGAATATATAGTTACAGTATTTGCTGAATAATTTACTTTAATCCAATATGGATAATTTGATATTTGCTTTTTTTGTTCTTCTTGTTTCTTTTTTCTTTCTTCTTCTTCCTTTTCCTTTTCTTCTTGCTTTTGTTTGTCTTCATCACTTTCTTTGTTTTCTTCTGTATTTTCCTCTTCAGCATTTTCTTCTTCAACTTGATTTAATTGTTCATCAGCTTCATGTAGTTCTTCTTCTGTTAATTCTACTTTTATTTCTTCTTCATCTTCTATTTTAGATTTTTCAATTTCATCTTTTCTATTAATTAATGCATTTGTAGACTCAACATTTTGATTATAAAATGCATTATATAATCCAAATGATAATCCTATTAAACAACACAAGACACCTGTGCAAATTGCAGCAGCTATCCCGGCTTCCTTTATTTTTTTCTTTTTTAAATCATCTTTCATATAATACCTCTTTAATTTAATAAATTTATTTATATGTTTCTTCATTTGTTTGGAGCTTCCAACCGGATTTGAACCGGTGACCTCTACCTTACCAAGGTAGTGCTCTACCTCCTGAGCTATGGAAGCATATTTTTTACATTACAATCCCTATTTTAATTTACTATAACATTAACAAAAAGTCAATATATGATTATTCATATATTGACTTTTATTAATTAATCAATAATATTTCTTATTGCTTTTTTTCTTATTCTTTGAATTGCATTATCAACTGATTTTACTGGAGTATTCAGTTTATCTGCTATCTGAATGTATGATTCTCCTTTTGCAAATCTGTTTAAAACTTTTTTTTCAAAATCACTTAATGATTTATCTATGGCATTTTCAATTTCTATATAATATTCTTTTTTAGTAATTGTATCTAATGGATCTTCTATCATATTAGAATCAAATACATCCATAACAGAATCTGATTCTTCATCTTCATATGCTGCCATATTTAAGGACAAATATGAATTAAGTGGCATATGTTTTTGTCTATTAGAAGTTTTAATAGCAGTAATTAGCTGTCTTTCAATACATAAGTTTGCAAAAGTTTTGAAAGAATTTTCTTTTTGTGGATCAAAGCTTTTTATTGCTTTATATAGTCCTATTAACCCTTCTTGAAAAATATCTTCTTTTTCAGCACCAATTATAAAATATTTGCTTACTTTTATATTAACAACATCTTTATATTTATTTATTATATAATCAAGTGCATTTTTGTCTCCTGAATTTATCATTTCAATTATTTTTTCATCCTGCAGATGTTCATATTTTTCATTTGTATATTGCCATAAATTCGTATCAGCCATAAACTCTAATCCTCCAGATTGCTAATATTTACTAGTCAATTAATTATTATCATTAAAAAATTTATATGTCAATACAAATTTCGCCATTTTTCAATATTTTTACAATTATTTTTTTTATAATTCACTTGTATTTTATTTTTAAATATGTAATAATTATAAATGAAATATTTTTAAAGGAGGATTTTTTAATGAAAGCAAAAAAAATTATAATACCAATAGTCATTGTACTAATTGTATTAGCATTATTAGGAGGTATATTTGCATTTTTATGGTTTAAAACAGATTTATTTAATTTCATGAAACCAGCAGGTGATGTTTGGGAAAATCAAATCGAAAAAGCATTAAACTTAGACGGAGCAAAATTTTCTGACTATTCAGATTTCCTAAAAGATTACAAAGAAATGTCTGGTAAATCATACAAGAGTGATATTAATATGACAGCTAAATTAAATATATCTGAATTAGATTCTAACATTCAAAACACAATTAACAAAAGTAAAATAAAATTAGAATCAAGTGCTGATATATCTGGAAAGAAAACACAAAACAAAGTTGGATTATATTCAACAAATAATTCAGAAATTTTAACTTTAGATTTAGTTTCTAATGACTCAAAATTTGGTGTAGGATGTAAAGATTTATATGATAAGTATCTTTCTGTATCTGCTGAAGATTTAGTAGAATACTTAAAGAAAAGCAATTCAAAAGAATTCAGTAGTTCAGATTTAGAATTACTTGAAAAAGCTTTATCTGGTTCAAATGTTGATCCATATGAATTACTATATGTTTCAGATGAAGATTTAAAACACTTTGATGATACATATGGAAATATTTTATCAAAATTAATATCTAAAGATTGTTATTCATCAGAGAAAAACGTAGAAGTTTCTGTTGATGATTCTAAAACAAAAACAACTGGATATTACTTAACTTTAACAGGAGCAGATGCTTATAAATTTGCTGAAGATTTATCAAAAACAGTTAAAGATGATTCTGTTATTTCTAGAATAATTACTGATAAAATAAACCTAGTATTAGAAAACGCTGGTCAAAAGAAAATTAGTGAAAGTGATGTAAAAGATTATATTAATCAAATTTTAGATAGTTTATTATCTGAATTAGAAAGCATTAAAGATGAAAAAGACTCAGCTGTTCAAATCGCTGTTTACTCTGAAAAAAATGAACCAGTTAGAATTGATGTAAATTTAATTGAAGATGTTGAGAAAAAAGATGATAAAGAAACTTTATTCTCTATCGAATATGCAAAATCTAAAAACATTTACACATTATATAATAATGGTAAAGCATACATGACAGCTGTTGATGAATATACTAAAAATTCAAAAGAAGAAAGAGCTGGAACAGTTACTATAAAAGTATCAGGAACATCTTTAGGAACAATAGATTATGAATTAATTAATAAAGATGATGAATCAAAAATTCTTGTAAAAGCTAATGTTCCTCTAGCAAGCGTAAGTGCTACAATTGATATTTCTACAAAAGGTAACTATAAAAAAGAACCTGTTGAAATCAATGGAACAATTTCTGGAAAATATGGAAAAGAATCTGTTGAAATCAAATTTGATGGAAAAGTTGAATATGGAGATGTTTCAATCCCTGAATTAACATCTAAAAATTCAGTTGATGTTTTAAAATTATCTAATAAAGAAATTGAAACAGAATTGCAAAAAATATTGAAAAAAGCTTCTGAAATTTTACCAAACAGATTAAAATCTATTGGTGTTACAGTAAAAGCTGAAGATATCTATAAAGAAACAAAAACAGAAGTAACTGAAGAAAAAAATACTGACGAAACAAAAACAGATGCAAAAACTGAAACTAAAAAAGATGACGCTGCATAATTATTAATAACAATAAAAAAGCTCTTCATAAATGAAGAGCTTTTTTATTATCTTTTTTATCTTAATTACTTGAAGTAAATCTCCATGAATCTTTACACATATCTTCTATTCCTTTTTTAGCTTCCCAATCTAAATCTCTTTTTGCTTTGCTTGGATCTGCATAACATGTTGCAATATCTCCTGGTCTTCTTTCAACAATTTTATATTTTACTTCTACTCCTGTTGCATCCTCAAAAGCTTTAACAATTTGTAAAACTGAATATCCTGTTCCAGTTCCTAAATTGTATGCTTCAACACCTGTAAATTTTCTAGCTTTATCTAGTGCTTTTAAATGACCTTGTGCCAAATCAACAACATGTATGTAATCTCTTACACCTGTTCCGTCAACAGTATCGTAATCATTTCCAAATACTCTTAAATATTCCAATTTTCCACATGCAACTTGATTTATATATGGCATTAAATTATTTGGTATTCCATTTGGGCTTTCTCCTATTAATCCGCTTTCATGTGCTCCTATTGGGTTAAAATATCTAAGTAAAATTACACTCCACTCATTATCTGATATATATACATCATTTAAAATTTGTTCTATCATTAATTTTGTACTTCCATATGGATTTGTAGTTGATAATGGAAAATCTTCTCTTATAGGAACTGTTTTAGGGTTTCCATATACAGTTGCTGATGAACTAAACACTATTTTTTTACAATTATGCTTTTTCATAATATCTAGTAAAACTAAAGTTCCTGTAATATTGTTATGATAATATTCAATAGGTTTTGCAACAGACTCACCTACTGCTTTTAATCCAGCGAAATGAATTACTGAGTCTATATCAGGATTTTCTTCAAATACTTTATCTAAATTTTCTTTATCTAATAAATCAACTTCATAAAATTTAAAATCCTTATTTGTAATCTCTTTAATTTTGTCTAACATTTCTGGTTTACTATTACTGAAATTATCAACAATAATTATTTTTTCTCCTCTTTCTAATAATTCAACTACTGTGTGGCTTCCTATGTAACCAGCACCACCTGTTACTAATACTGACATATTTTTTCCTCCTTTTTATTTTTATTAAACATAAAGTTCTACATAAACCCTATGTGCATTAACAGTTTTTCTTACATACATATTCGTTTCTTTATATGGAATATTTTCTATATTTGAACCATCTTTACTTATAATTCCTTTATTTATCCAATCATCAACATTACCAATTCCACCATTATATGCTGCAATTGCCAAATAATAATTTTCATTATATTTAGCCAGTAATTTATCAAAATATTTAGCTCCTAACATAATATTTAGTTCTGGGTCATATAACATATTTGGATTATAATTTTCTATGTTTAATTCTTTAGCTATATCAGCTGCTGTGCTATCCATAAGTTGCATTAGCCCTTTTGCTCCGCTTGCTGAAGTTGCATTAGAATTAAAATTGCTTTCGACTTTTATTATAGCATATATCCACATAGGATCAATTTCATTCATTACTGCATATTTATTTACATATTCTGAATATTCTTGCCTATAAAATTGCTTTTGTATTAAATTATAAACATTGAATATTTTAAATAATAATATCACTAATAAAATTATAGCAATTGATATTATTAATTTAACTGTAAACCTTGTTCGCATAAATCTCTCCTTTATCAAAATCTTTTGTTATTTTGCTTCATACCAATTATAAGCCTCTGAAGTTTCAACTTTTAATGGGACATTCATACAAATAGCATCTTCCATATTTTCTTTTAACAATTTAGATACCTCATCTTTTTGTTCTATTTTACATTCTATAATAAGTTCATCATGTACTTGTAAAACTAAGTCTGCATCATATTTTTCTGCTTTTAATTTATTGAATACATTAATCATTGCTATTTTCATAATATCTGCTGCTGTTCCTTGAATTGGAGTATTCATAGCAGCTCTCGCCCCAAATTGTCTTACCATATAATTATTTGAAGCAAGTTCTGGAATGTATCTTCTTCTATGGAATAATGTTTCTACATAACCATTTTTCTTAGCTTCTTCAACAATATCATCCATAAACTTTTTAATTCCACTGTATTTTTCTAAATATTGTTCAATATAATTTTTGGCTTCTTTTCTGCTAATTCCAAGTTGTTCAGACAATCCAAAATCACTAATTCCATATACAATTCCAAAATTAACTGCTTTGGCTGACGAACGCTGTTCCTTTGTTACTTCTTCAATTGGAATTCCTAAGACCTTTGAAGCTGCTTGTTTATGTACATCTTCATCATTCAAGAAAGCATGCATCATATTTTCATCTTTAGAAATATGAGCTAACACCCTTAATTCAACTTGTGAATAATCTGCATCAATATATATATATCCTTCTTTAGGTTTAAATACCTTTCTTAATGTTTTTCCAAGCTCTATTCTTGTTGGAATGTTTTGTAGATTAGGTTCTGTTGAACTTATTCTTCCTGTTGCAGTTATTGTTTGATGGAAAAATGAGTGTATTCTATTATCTTTTTCGTTTATATATGGTAGCAATCCTTCTACATAAGTTGAATTCAATTTCATTAAACTTCTATATTCTAATATTTTTTCAATAATAGGATGATGTTTTTTTAATTTTTCCAATATATCTACATCTGTTGAATATCCAGTTTTTGTCTTTTTTATAACTGGTAAATTCAATTTTTCAAAAAGTATTTTACCAAGTTGCTGTGTTGAATTAATATTAAAATCTTCATCTGCTAACTCGTGTATTTCTTTAGTTAAAACATCTAAATCGCTTTTTAATTTATCGCCAATTTCAATTAATTCATTTCTATCTACATACATTCCATTAACTTGCATTTGTGCTAATACTTCTACCAATGGCATTTCTATATTATTAAATAATTCTAAGCTATTTATTTCTTGTAATTTTTTCAAAGTTGGTTCTTGCAATTGTCCTATACAATATGAATACAAAGCATTTTGATATTTATCTAAATCAATTTCTTCTGTTGTATTCGAACCTGACATGTTATCAAATAAATTTATTTGTTCATTTTGCTTTTCTTCTTTAGTTGAATCACTATTATTAGCAACAAATTCTTCTATATCGATATTTAAATATTCAGATGCTAAATTTTGCATTGTTGGTTTACCAGTTGGATTTAGTACATATCCTGCAATTTCTGCATCATATACTATATTGCTAAGTTTTACATTATTTTCTTTTAATAAAACATAATCTTCATTCATTGAAAAACCTATTTTATCAATATCAATGTCTTCAAATATTTCTCTAAATTGATTTATAAACATTTCCAAATCATTAATTTTTATGTAATATACTTCTTTAGATTCTATATTAAAAACATTTATTGATTTTATTTGCTTTTTTATAATATTTTTACTCTGTTTTTCCAATTTTTTTCCAAAATAATAAATAAGCTTTTTCTGATTTTTTACAATATTTATTACTTCATTTATATTATTAACATCTACTATATTAAATAAACTTTCTGTTTCTTTTTTATCTTGAAAATCGTTTAAATTAAATCTATCTATAAATCTATTAAAATTTAATTCTTTAAATATATTTAAAACTTCTTCATTATTCCATTCTTTAATTTTTAAGTCTTCAATTTTTTCTTCAATTGGAACCTCAACATTAATAGTACCTAAAAATCTTGAAAGTTCTGCTAATTCCTTATTTTCTGTAATCTTTTCTTTCATTTTTCCTTTTACAGATATAGCAGTTCCATCATCTAAGCATTTATATAAATTATCAATAGTTTTATATTCTTTAATTAAATTTAAAGCTGTTTTTTCTCCAACACCAGGAACTCCTGGGATATTATCAGATGTATCGCCCATTAAACCTTTAACTTCAATTAATTGTTTAGGTTCAACCCCATATGTTTCAATAACTTTTTGTCTATCAAAATTATCTTCTTCTGTTTTACCAGCTTTAGTTCTTGGTATTCTGATTGTAACTTTATCAGTTGCTAATTGAAATGTATCTCTATCTCCTGAAAGTATTGTAACTTCAACACCTTCATTTTCTCCTGTTTTTGCCAATGTACCTAAAACATCATCAGCTTCATATCCTTCTTTTTCAATTATAGTTATATTCATGGCTCTTAAAACATCTTTTATAATTGGCATTTGCGCTGCTAATTCATCAGGCATGCCATGTCGATTAGCTTTATATCCTTCAAAGGCTTTATGTCTTGCTGTTGGTGCTTTTAAATCAAATGCAACTGCCATATAATCTGGTTTTAAATCATCTATTACCTTAAAAATAATTGCTAAAAATCCATAAACAGCATTTGTATATGTTCCATCTTTTGTCATAAGCATTTTACTACCCATAATTCCATAGAAAGCCCTATTCATTATGCTGTTACCGTCTACCACTAATAATCTTGACATTTGTAATTTATCTCCTTTTTGTTTTTGGAAAATAAGAGCTTATACTTAAGTCTTTATTCTTCCTGTTTAGGTCATAATATCATAAAAGCAAGTGCATGGCAACACTTGCTTTTAAAAATATTCTATTTTTTCTCATCTATATTTATTTCTTGTTTATCTTCTTCCTTTTGGCTTGTTCTAACAGAATCTATTATTGATATAAATTTTACGTTTTCTTGCTTTCCTTCGCTTGAAAATGATTCATATTCTTTAGATAATTGTTCTAATTTTTTTCCTCTTTCTACTAGATTTCCAAAATCAATATTTATTATTTTGACAATTTTTTTAATTCCTTCATTATTAAATTTGTGCATTCCTTCTGCAATAGCTTTACTTCCTTCCTCTAACTGTTTTGCTCCTGTATTTAAAGCTTTTGCACCATTATTCATTTTTTCTAACCCTGATGTTAATGGAATCATTCCTTCATTTAATAAAGTAGTCATTTGAGCTTTTATTTGTGTCATAGCACTTGCCTTTACTTCATCTGCTACTTCATCTGCTACTGTTTTAGCTGTATTTTCTGCAACATTTGCTGTTACTTGAATTGCAACAGATTGAGCCGTTTTGCTTGCAACACTTTCAGCCACTTGTGTAGCTGTTGCTTGTGCAGTCTGACTTGCAACTGTTTCAGCAACTGATTTGGCTGTTTGATTTGCAATTTTTCCAACATATGGTAGGATTGCATTTTCTAAAATAGAAGAATTATTTGCTAAATTTTTCATTAATTGATTCATAGATTCTTGTACTCCTGCATTTACAGCTGTTCCTATCATGTTAGTTGTAACTTCTGTTGCAGCTGTCTTAGCAGCTATACCTGCTGCACTTGCTGCTATTTGCTGAATTGCATTTTGTGCTGATAGTTTTGCACTAGTTTCTGCTTTTTTTGTTGCTTTTTGTGCCGCATTATTTGCAGCTGTTTTTGCTTGTTTTTCTGCTTCGTTCTTAACTGTTTTTGTAGTTTCTTCTAACACAGATTTTACTAATTCCTTTTCTTCTTTTGATAAATTTGCATATTTACTGTTCTTATTTAATACACTTTCATAATCTATATTAATTGAAATATTTGAAATATCCACACCGATTTCATCTGAATTTGCCTGAATTGAGTTAATTGACTTTTCAGCAATTTCTGATGCTGCCTTAACTCCCGCTGTTGCAGAATCTGTCACAACTTTTGTTGCATTATTATTTATAGCATTTTCTGCTGATTCTCTGACTTTATCAGCTGGAATAAGACTTGCTTGATTAGCTAGCACATACTTTTTTATTTTTTCAAATAATTCTTTTTCCATAGATGGCATTGTATTTTTAGCTGCTTGCTCAGCTTGACTTGCTATTATATTTTCTTTACTTTTTATATTTTTAACAGCTTGAGTACTAGCATTTTCTCCTATTGTATTTAAATTATCTTTTATAGAATCTGAAGCAGCATTTGCAGCATTTGCTCCTATGGTATTAAGTTGTGTTTTTACACTTTCAACTGCTAAATTAGATGCTTGTTTAGATATTATATTTAATGTTTTTTCTGTTAAAGCTTTTGTATTATCATTATCAATGTTTTTAATTGAATTTGAAACTTGATTTTTAATTTTACTACTTCCATCATAAGCTGATGCTATGCCATCTGCTAAAGTTGTTGCACCTTCTTTTAAAGTATTTGTACCCTTCGCCAATTCATTTGCACCATCTTCTAATTGATTTGCAGAATTTTGTAATAAATTTGCAGAACTAAATAAATTATCAAATTTATTCCAATTTATATCTTTATCTAATAATTTTGGTGATGAATATGAAACTATATTCTTCATTTCAAAATTTTCAGAATCCATGGTTATTTCTATACTACTTGGTATTTCTATATTTTCTAATTCTCCTGTTAAACTCAAACTATCCTTTAATCCTGGCATAACAACACCTACCACAATAGATTTACCACCATTTTCAATTATTTTTCCATTTTTTACTTCAATATTTTTATTATTTTCATTATCAATGATTGTTCCAACCGCAACTATGAATGGTGTATACATATTTTGATTAGTTCCATTTACAGATACAGTTTTACATGATTTATTTATATATTCAATTTTTATGGATACTTTACCACTTTTCCCTACTAAATCTTCAGCTGAAATATCTCCTCCGTTTAATTTATATGTTATTTTTGTTTCTATTGGTAATTCTTTTTTTATATTTTCTTGTTTAACTTCTTCATTTTCCTTAGTAGTTACAATAGTTTGATAATTTTCACCATTTGCTTTTAATTTCGAATACACACTTTCACTACTTGCCATAGCATAAACTGGTAATGTATATAATGTTACAATCCCCACCATAAAACTGGCTATTGTTTTTTTTACAAATTCATTCATTTTTTTACCTCCCAATTTGTTGAAACAATTTAAATCCGTTCCGAATTGTTTCATCTATTTACATCTTTTCATTCCTATTGTTGTTTTGCAAACAATTTTATCTAATAGCATTAAAAATGCTGGCAATATTAATACTACTATAAACATACTTACTATTGCCCCTCTTGCCATTAAAGTACATAAAGAGCTTATCATTTCAATTTTTGAATATACCCCTACGCCAAAAGTAGCTGCAAAGAAGCATAATCCGCTTACAAAAATTGAGCTTATTGATGTTGTCAGAGCATATTGAACAGCTTCTTTTTTAGTAATACCTTCTTTTCTTTTTTCTATATATTTAGTCGTAATTAAAATTGCATAGTCTATTGTTGCACCTAATTGAATTGTTCCAATTACAATTGATGATACAAAAGGTAGTACTGTTTTTGTGTAGTATGGAATTCCCATATTGATGAATATTGCAAATTCTATTACAGCTATTAAAATTACAGGTAAAGATATTGATTTTAAAACAAAAAACATTAATATAAATATTACAACTATTGAAACAATATTTACACTATTAAAATCATGATCTGAAACTGTTACCAAATCATTCATTAGTGGACCTTCCCCAGCTAAAATTGCGTTTTGGTCATATTTTTGTATTATGTTATTTATAGCTTTAATTTGTTCATTAATTTCCGGTGTTGCCATTTCATATAATGAGTTGATAACTATTACTTTATATTTATCGTTCTGCACTTTACTAGTCACTTCTGATGGAATCATTTCATCTGGTACTCCTGCATTTTCAAGTTTTGACATACCTAATACCCAATCAATTCCATCTACTGTTTCAATTTCACTTATCATCTTATTTATTTCATCATTACTTAGGTTACTATTTACTAATAATAATTCAGGAGAAACAATTTTAAATGTATCTTTTACTTCAGTGTTAGCAGAAACACTAGGTAAATCTTCTGGTAAAGAAGCATCTAGTTTGTAATAAACTTCTGTATTTTTATATCCATAAAAAGCAAATGGTAAAACAACAATGAATAATAGTACAAAAATTATATGATGTTTTATAATAAAATTTGATAATCTTGTAAATTTCGGCATTAAAACTTTATGTTTCGTTTTTTCTATTAGATTATTGCATGCTAAAATCAAAGACGGCAATACAGTAACTACACAAATTAACCCAAATACTATTCCCTTTGCCATAACAATCCCAATATCTTTTCCAAGTGTTAAATCCATACTACATAATGCAATAAAACCTGCAAACGTTGTAAGTGAACTTCCAAGTACTGATACCAGAGTTTTTCCAATTGCTGTTGCCATTGCCTTATTAGTATCTGCACATTGTTCCTTTTCAGAAATAAAGCTATGATATAAAAATATTGCAAAATCCATTGTGACACCAAGCTGCAGAACTGCACTTATAGCTTTAGTTATATATGATATTTCTCCAAGAAAAATGTTTGTTCCCATGTTATATAAAATTGCAAATCCTATATTTAATAACAATAATACTGGCGCTACAAACGAATCTAAAGATAATGTTAAGATTAATAAACAGAGTATAACAGCTATTACAACATAAATTGTAATTTCAGATTCTGATAAATTTCTAGTATCTAGTAATGTAGCTGACATTCCGCTTATCATGCATCTTTCATCCGTAATATCTCTCAACTTTTGAATTGATAACATTGTTTCATCTGATGATATTGCATCAGTAAATGTAACTAATAATAAAGTTTCTTCATTTTTATAAACTCTATTAGTTACCTCATCCGGTAACATTTCTATCGGAAATTCTTCTCCTGTCACATCAGCTATACTTGCACATAACTGAACATTATCAATTTCCTTTTTAATTTTATTTTCTAGTTTTAAAATATCCTTAGCAGGCATATTTTTTAGCACTACAATTGAATATGCCCCCATATCAAAATCTTCTGATAATATATTTTGCCCTTGAATTGTTTTGATATCTCCTGGCAAATATGTTAAAATATCATAATTAATTCTCGTTGCTTTATAACCTATAATTGATGGAATCAACAATATTATTGAAATTATAAGTATTATTTTTCTGTGTTTTACCACAAATTCTCCAATTTTTTGCATTTTACGTCTCCTTTCTTTTATTTTAATATTGACCATTGGTCATTTTTGTTCTGTACCATATTATATTCTCATTTTGACTATTAGTCAATACCTTTTAATAATTTTCTTGACTTTTAGTCAATTTTATGTAATAATAAATTTAATATTCAAAACAAATTAAATATATTTATATTTTAGTAAAAAAATTTTAACACCCAATTAAAAGGAGTTGTGCCAAATGAAAAAGGAATTAGATAAAGAGTCACGTTTATTAAATAGTGGATTTAAGTTATTTACACACAAAGGTTTTAAAGAAACTTCTATTCAAGAAATAGTAGATGATGCAAAAGTTGCAAAAGGAACTTTCTATACATATTTTAAAGATAAATTCGAACTTCGCAACGTTCTTATCGCAAGAAAATCTAGCAAACTTTTTAATGATGCAATAACAGCATTGCAAAAAAAAGATATAAAAAAATTAGATGATCAAGTAATTTTCATTATAGATTATATTATTGATATACTTAACCAAAATCAGATTTTATTACAATTTATTGCTAAAAACTTATCTTGGGGAATTTATACTAAGACAATCAATGAATTATATCAAACTACTGAAGCAGAAGAAAGTAGTATTTACCAATTATTTTTAAATGGTATAAAAGAACAAAATATTAAAATAGATAATCCAGAAGTTACTTTGTATATGATTATTGAATTGGTGAGTTCAACATGCTTTAATTCAATTTTATATAAAGAACCTTTACCAATTCAAGATTTTAAGCCTTATTTATATAAAGAAATTAGAAATTTAATCAATAGATAATTTTTATTACCTATTGATTATTAAAAAGAAATGAAGTAAACACCAAGTTTACTTCATTTCTTTATTTATTTTCTTACATCAATATTACCTAAATCACAATCAATTTTTAATGTTATAGCAGCGTTTCTGTCATTGTTTTTTATATTAGCATTTCCCGCATTTACATTTCCATCAATATAAACACCATCTGCTTGATTTATTTCAACATTTCCCACATTAGTTTTTATTGATGAATTTTCTTTAATCGAAATTGTATCAATTTTAATATTTCCACATTCTGAATCTATATTACACTTATTTAAAACTTCATTTATTTCGATATTTCCAACATCACATTTTATTTTTGCATTTTTTATTTTACCTATTACAACATTTCCAGCGTTGAATTCAAAATCTATTGTAGTTTCTTCAAAATCTCCCATATTGCATTCTCCAGCATTATTAACTATTTTAATTTCGTCAGAATAGTTAGAAGGAATATAAATTACAATATCATTTAATTTTTCTTTAAATTTAAATTTCTTTTTGTGACTGAAATCAATAGTTAATTTATTATCATTTAAATTTACATTTGCATCTTCTTCTCTTTCTCCATATAAAATAACTCTGATTTCATCGTTTGGTGATTCTTTTATTGTAACATCACCAGCATCTTGTTTTATTTCAATGCTTTGAATATCATCAGTAAAAAAGCTTTTATCCAAAACAACGTTTTCAGTTTTTGACCCCCATAATATAATGTTAAAGCTTTTTCCTCCAATAAAATAAACTGCTAAAATAGCTATTGAAAATACTATTGTAATTGTAGCTAAAACTATTAAAGTTAAAATTAATCCTTTATTTTTCATCTTTTTCTCCTTTTTTATTATTTTTTTACAATATTAATATCTGTTTAAATCAGATTAAAATCTCACTATTTCATTATATACATCAATAGCAAAGTTATCTGTCATACCAGAAATAAACTCTATTATAGCCTTACAGTAATCTCTTTCATTTAAATCAAAAAGAACTGTATTTGCCAAATTACTATTCTTTCTATCATTAATAATACAATATTTGTTAAGCCATTCTCTAAATTGTGAAACAATTTGTGGATAAAATTTCTCATATTGAATAAATTTTTCAGCTATTGAATTTTTACTATCTGAATACATATTTTTTAGTGTATTATATATTCTATTTATAACCACTTTAAAAAATTCATTTGAAGCTTCCATTCGTGGGTTATTATAAATGTTATCATAATTATATTTTTTAATATTATCTATTAATTTTAGCTTTTCTGCTGAAAAACACAATCCCCTTTCTGGAGATGAATTTTGACAAATATCTACAACTAAGTCATTAATAATTTTAGTATTATTTAATGCATCCTCTGGTTTCATTCCTAAAATCGTCTTAAGTTCTTGTATCTTATTTGTATCTAATAATTTCAAGCTTAAAGCATCTTCAATATCTCGTCCTATATATGATATTTTATCAGATATTTTTATAACGCAACCTTCCCAAGTGTATGGTGCATATTCATTTGGCTTTGTATATTCTTTTAAATCTATTGCTGATTCTCTTGGTCTTAAACTATTTTCATCAATTTCACCACAATGCGAAATTATTCCATCACGAACTGCATATGTTAAATTCAAATTCTGTAATTTTCCTTTATCATCTTCTAAAAGTTCTATATTATCAACAAAGTAAACTCCGTTTTTTTCATGCCAAAACGATTCTCCAATATCTCTTATTGATATTTGATTTAATATTTTTTCTCCTGCATGTCCAAAAGGGCTGTGTCCCAAATCATGAGCTATGGCAATTGCTTTTGTTAACTCTGTGTTTAGTCCAAAATATGCTGCAATCGTATGACTAATAGATTCAACATGATTAACATGCTCGATTCTTGTGCAAATATGATCGTTTGATGGTGAGAAAAATACTTGTGTTTTGTGTTTCATTCTTTTATATGCATCACAATGTAAAATTCTTGTATAATCTCTTTCAAAATCTGAACGAACATCCCCGCTTCTTGCATAAAGAGTATTCTCTCTTTTTATCATGTTTTCCCATTTTGGATTTGATGGCGTTGCTGAAACTTTTTCAAATAATTTTTCCATTTTGTTTACCTCCATTTCCATTCTAATTGGATTATAACAAAAGAACAAATGAATATCAATATTCATTTGTTCTTTCTAATTTACAATCCATTCTTCGCACATCTTTTTATTATTTCTTATTTTTGTAGCACTTATCGGAAAAACTAACCTATCTTTATCGACTAATCTATTCTCAATATTCATATAATCAGCTACATATTTTCCATAATCTTCGCTACTGTAAAAATAACCTACATCTATATTTTTTACTATATTTGTTAAATATTTCATTTGAATTTCAACACTTTTTTCATCTAATCCAATCTGCTTTGGACTATCATATGCTTTTAAAATTTTGACAGTTGGAAATTTTTTTGTAATCCAATTAATTTTTGTATCTATATCAATATTAAATTGTGGTGTATCATATACAACAACATAAAATTCGTCCATCTCTTTTAAGGCTGTTTCTATTAAATATGCATGTCCTTTGTGAAATGGAGCAAATTTTCCTATTGTGAATCCAATTTTTTTCGATGTCATTTTTCGTTATCTCCTTTTTAATCTTAGACCTTCTTTTTCACAAAAATAAAGAAGATTTTTTTATCTATAATTTATATAATACCACAAAAGCGAATGATTTTCAATAATCATTCGCTTTCACCTTTTTAATATAGCATAAACTTTGTTTTTCCATTAATCTTTTTTACTAAATGGATTAAACATTTTTTCTAATACTTCTTTAGCAATTATTTCCATAGCAGAATTATAAATCTTGTCTGCCTCTTCTTCACTAACTCCCATCTTATGAATTAAATCTGTAATCATTTTTTCTTTGTTATTTTTTCCTACTATAAAAGTATCTTCAATAATACTGTTAATTTCCGCACATTTTTCTTCATCATATCCAATTTTTTCTGACAATTTTTTTACGAATTCTTCTTTATTCATTTTCATCATCCTCCCCATAAATTTTTCCTTTTGACTCTAATTGTAATTCATATCCATATTCAAAAATATATGCAATACTATAAAATACTAAAATTGATATAAAACCAAATCCTAGGTCGAAATCTTGCTCCATTATTATACTACTAATTGCATTTGCAATTGCTGATAATATTGTTATTGCAATCATAAAATATGACATTGTTTTAATATGATGTACATTTTCTAATGTAAATGGTGTATCTCCTTCATTAATATTTTTAAATAGTTTTGCTAAATGATTTAATGCTGCACTTAGTAAGAATAATCCTGCTATAAGAAATGTTGCAGAAGCGATTATTACAACCATTATTTTTTCTTTTGAATTGTTATTTAAAACCTTTGCAACTTTATCAAAACTATTATCATCCAGTTTAACTAAATGAATCTTTGATTCTCCGGTTACCTCTAGTTTATCATCAACTTTTTTATATTCTACTACGTTGTTTCCAATTTCAGTTTTAAATTCATTTTCACCTTTTACAGTTGTTGCTCCTATAAATATTGCAGCTAAAATAGTTCCTACTATCAAACATATTGCACCAATTCTTGCGAATACACTTCCTATTTTAGATATTATGTAAATAATTTTACTAATAACCTTTAATCTTTTTTGTTTTTCTTTTTCTAATTTTACTACCTTCATTTTGATTTCTTCATCTAATGAATCAATATCTTGAATATCATCATGAATCAAATCATTAATTTTGCAGTGAAAGATTTTACATATTTTTAATATGTTATCCATTTCAGGATATGCTTCACTATTTTCCCATTTTGAAACACTCTGTCTTGATACACCTACCTTCTCTGCTAAAACTTCTTGACTCATTTTTGCACTTTTTCTAAGAGCATGTAAATTTTCTCCAAATTTCATTAGACTAATTCCTCCTTTAGTTATTAGTTTAGTATTTTTTCGTTTATTTTTCTATCAATTTTTGGTTGCAATTTATAAAATATGCAAAATGCAACCAGAAATTTACAATTATTTCTGTAATCATAATAACATATTTAAGTATATTTTAGCAACAAAAAAAGACTAATTGCTTTTGCTCGCATTTAGTCTTTTTTACATCTTATTCAGCCATCTCAAAATCATTTATTGAATATCCTAATTCTTTCAATTTTGCATAAACTGAACTGATAGAAATTCCGAATAAAGTATTGAAATCTCCAACTATCTTGTCAACAAAGAGTTCTGTCTTGCCAGGAAATCTATATCCACAGCCATTTAACACATCTTTTTCATTTTCAACATACCATCTGATTTCTTCGTCATCAACTTTTCTTATATGAACTTCTACAACATCTGAAAAAGTTACTTCCTTATTTTGATATAAATCCTTAATCGTCATTCCCGTTGTTAAGTAAGTTACTTTTCCACTCATTACCTTAATATTATGAAAAGCTTCATCCTTGCTCTTTGGCTTCTCAAAAATCTTACCGTCCATATATACGATTGAATCTGCTGAAATAATTAATGCTGGTCCATCAATTTGTGAAGCTACAGAATTTGCCTTATCTCTTGATAAATCCATAACATACTCACGTGGATCTGTTGCATCACTATGTTCTTCAACCGTGCTTTTGACAACTTCATATTTCCATCCTATGTTTTTTAAGATGTTTTGTCTGTTTTTTGAGCTTGATGCTAATATTAATCTCATTTAAAATTCCTCCCTAATAATTATTCTGAGAATCCTGCATGACATCCTGACCTTATAACATGCAATATGTTTATACTCTATAGTATGTATATCATAAATAAATGAATATTTCAAGTTACACATTTAAAACATAAACTCCTATTGTAAGATATGTTGCAAACGACACCCACAACAAATATGGAATTTGAAGTAATCCTGCTGTTTTATATTTTCTATAAAATCTAGCAATCATAATAACAACCAAAACAGCTAACAGTATTATCCATAATATAGCCAAAAATCTCCATTTAAATACAAAGAAAATAAACGACCATAGATAATTTACAATTAGTTGCCCATAATAAATTAAATCTACATCTTTATCTGTTTGTTCCTTGCTTTTTAATATACCATATGATACTCCCATCAAAATATATAAAATAGTCCACACTATGGGAAACAATGCGCTTGGTGGGGCTAGTGGCGGTTGTTTCAATGCATTATAATCTATTGATTGTGAAGTAATTATTCCAACAATTGCACCTCCAATTACTGGCAGTAAAATTGATCTTATGTATATTCCTATTTTATTCATAAAATTCACCTCAGTTAACTTTATGAGCATATTATTATAATTATGAACTTAATTCTTTTATTTGAGACATTTTTATCAGCTTCTAATGTTTTTATTCAGCGATTTGACACATCTTTTCACTTTCAGCATATCATCTAATGTATTCTTTAACCACATAATATTAACGCCTCTTACATATTTCTTAATCGCCTTTACAGATTATGTTAATTATGATATAATACCATCATCTCAAAACATTTTTGCATTCAAACAGCAAAATTCATTAATATGAATGCTGATGTAAGAGGTAATATTTTTTTATGAAAGGACTTATGCACTATGATTAAGCCAACAAAAACTGGCAAAGTACGGGATATTTATGAATTAAATTTCCTGGCACTTACCACAACCGACAGAGTCTCTGCGTTTGATTCTATTCTGGATGGAACCGTTCACGATAAGGGTAAAGTTCTTCAGAAAATTTCAAACAACTGGATGATAATGTTCAGTCCTATCATCAAGAACCATCTCGTAACATCCGACCCCATCGTTATTTTGGGTTTGGGATTTGACCCTAATTTCGTTGGACGTACTGTCATTGTTAACAAACACATTATGCTTCCTGTTGAGTGTATAATAAGAGGATACTATATCCCTACTTCACATTCCTGGGATCAGTATAAGGTTGACAACACTATTCAGGGAATTTCGTTACCTGCTGGTCTTGAAGAAAGTGAAAAACTGCCAGAGCCGATTTTTACACCCACAACAAAGGGTACAGAAGATCGACCTCTTAAGTACGACGAACTTGAGCAGCACATTTCAAACTTTCTGATGCATCACATTAGTAGAACAAAACTGCAGGATGAAGAGAGCGTAACTATTGCAGTTAAACCTGTTGACACCTTAGCTGCCAATATTGCTGCAAAGCTCAAAGAAGTTTCTTTAGACCTTTACACACGTGCTGCTGAGTATGCTGACAAAAGAGGAATCATCCTTGCAGATACCAAACTCGAATTTGGAATTATCATCAAAGATTACGACATTGAAAATCCTGACGAAATTCCTGAGTTCGAGCTTGTACTCTGCGATGAAGCTTTCACTCCGGATTCATCACGTTACTGGGACAAAGAAACCTATGAAATCGGAAAAACTCAACCATCAATGGACAAACAGTTCTTAAGAGATTATCTCAGAAACGAACTTCACTGGTGCGGTCTCAAAGACGGCCCTGTGCCTCATGTTCCGCAGGAAGTATTTGATGAGCTTTCACAGATTTACAAAAACATTTCCGCTAAGCTCTTCGGTTAAGTATAACCACCAAATACTGTCTTTCATAAGAAGTAACGACCAAAAGAAAGCCTTCAGTAATGAGGGCTTTCTTTTCATTAATTATAAATAATCTCCTAACTATAAAAGTGAAATAAATTGGATTCAATTTATAAAAAAATTGCCAAAAGGAACCGTCCCCTTGGCAATTAAAAATTATCTATTTAATCCTTTTCTTCCTGCATAAATAGCAACATCATCTAACCCAGCTTCAATGTTTAATAATCTGTTGTATTTAGCAACTCTATCTGTTCTACATGGAGCACCTGTTTTGATTTGTCCTGCATTTGTAGCAACAGCAACATCAGCAAGTGTAGTATCTTCTGTTTCACCACTTCTGTGAGAAACAACAGCTGTCATACCATTTTTCTTAGCTAATTCGATAGCATCTAAAGTTTCTGTTAATGTACCGATTTGGTTTAATTTGATTAATATACTGTTTGTAACTCCTAAATCAATACCTTTTTGTAATCTCTTGATGTTTGTAACAAATAAATCGTCACCAACTAATTGGATTCTGTTTCCTAATCTATCTGTTAATTTTTTCCATCCGTCCCAATCTTCTTCAGCTAAACCGTCTTCAATTGAGATAATTGGATATCTGTTAACTAAGTCTTCTAAGAAATCAATCATTTCGTCACATGTTTTTGTAACACCGATTTTCCAGAAGTGATATTGTCCATCTTTACCAATTTTCTTAGCTTCATCATACATTTCTGTAGCAGCAACGTCTAATGCTAAGCAAACTTCTTCACCTGGTTTGTATCCAGCTTTTTCAATAGCTTCCATTATTAAAGCTAGAGCTTCGTCTTCATCTTTAACGTTTGGAGCAAATCCACCTTCATCACCAACACCTGTAGCTAGTCCTTTTTCTTTTAGAACTTTCTTTAAGTTATGGTAAATTTCAGCACTCATTTGTAAACATTCTGAGAATGTTTTAGCTCCAACTGGCATAATCATGAATTCTTGTACACTTAATGTACTGTCAGCATGTTTTCCACCATTCATAATGTTCATCATTGGAGTTGGTAATGTTTTAGCATTTACTCCACCAATGTATTCATATAATTCTATTCCTAAAGAAGCTGCTGCTGCTCTTGCTGCTGCTAATGATACACCAAGTATTGCGTTAGCTCCTAATTTACCTTTGTTTTCTGTTCCGTCTAATTCAATCATTGTTTTGTCTAATTTAACTTGATCATAAACATTCATACCTATAACAGCATCTCTAATTACTGTATTAACATTGTTAACAGCTTTTAAAACACCTTTTCCTAAGTATCTTGAGGCATCTCCGTCTCTTAATTCTACTGCTTCAAAGCTTCCTGTTGACGCTCCTGATGGAACCATAGCTACACCGCTATATCCTCCTGCAATAACTTCAACTTGAACTGTTGGATTTCCTCTTGAATCCAAAACTTCTAAAGCTTTTACTTCATCAATTTCTAAATAATCTTTCATTATTCTTCAACCTCCTATATTTTTGTTAATAATTTAACATCACTTGGTTATTGTATCACAATCTTTTCCAGTTTTCAACAGTTTTTCAAATTTATTCTTTATTATTTGAATCTTGTTTTAACATTTGGATTTTCCCTTTCTTTTCCACTCAAATCCTTCAGGTAAATTTAAAGCATCTTTCTTTTTCTTCACATATCTATCTTCTTCGCTAAAGACGCATCCACAATATTTTTGCATATACAAGCCTTCCTCAACAGCTTTATCATGTCCTTCCCAGAATCCATATCTAAAATCTCTATATAAAAAATCAATACCATATTCTTTGCTATAATCCTCACATAACTTTTTAATAAAATTATGCTTTTGATAAATGCTATATAGCAATGTTGTAGTTACTGTATCATATCCATGTTCCTTTGCATATTCAAAAGTTTTTCTTAAACGTACTGGATAACAATAATCTACACATCTTGAATTAAGGTTATTAGCAACATTTTTACAAAAGTCATCTAATCCATATTCATCTTCAAAAATTGCATCTATATTTATTTTTTCTGCATAAACTTTTAAACAGTCACGTCTTGCCTCATATTCTTTATATGGATGAATATTTGGATTATACCAATATAAAGTTGGTTCAATTCCTTCTTTTCTTAATGTATCAATACAAAAAACACTACAAGGTGCACAACATGTATGCATCAATAATTTCATTCTTTTCATTCCCTTCTTAAGAATTTTCAGCTAACATTATAGCATATTTATTTATGTAAATCCATAATATTTTATCAAAAAAAGAAATTTAGACATTTTCACCTAAATTTCTTTTTATTTTCACCAATTATTTAACCAATACTAATTTTTCCGTAAACACCGCCACCACCAGCTTGAATGCTTACATTTCCATTACATGCATTATAAATGTTATTTGCAATTTTTGCTCCTACTACACCTTCAATATCGTCTTTTGATAATTTGTGTAATACATTCATCTCTGTTTCAAAATTGTCTAATAATTTATCTATTACTTTTGGTCCAACACCTGGAATAAATTGTAATGGAATTTGATAAATATATGGTGGTCTAAAATCTGGACTTTTTGTTTCTTTTTTATCTTTAATAACTTCTATTCTATCAAAAACGCCCATTGTAATGTTTGAACTATCACAATCTGGACAATGTAATACAGGAGCTTCTCCTTCTATTCTTTTATCACATTTTTCGCAATAAGTTCTATGATATTTTCCAAGTTTTGGATCTAATCCATAGTTAGCTATAATTTTTCTTCCATCTTCCATTTTTATAGCTTTCATTAATTCTTTAAAACTAATGTCTTTAACTAAAATTTTATTATATTCTCTTGCAATTTTAGGTAAAGAATGTGCATCTGAATTTGTTAAATATGTCTTGTTTTCCAATTCTGAAATTTCATCAGCTAAAAATGTATCTGAACTTAATCCCAATTCTATTGCTGGTATTCTGTCATATTTTTCTTTAAAAATTCTTTTTAAACTTTTTGTACAATTTCCATAGTAACTTTTATGTGGAGTAAACGCATGTGCAGGTATAAGAACTCCATTATATTTCTCTACTATATCAATTAATTCATAACCTGATATATCTGATCTTTGAGTGCTTAAAGTAATATTTTTAATATGTGTACTCATTTCTTTAGAGAATGCTTTTATATCTTTTAAGTGTGGAAAATAACATAAGTTATGAGCACTACCAGTCTTCCCATTTTCATTTACTTCTGATGTTTCCACTTCACTTCCCAATATAATGCAAACCTTATCTTTATATATTATTCCTCCGTCTTCTATTTCATAAGCATCTCCTGTTTTTAAGAAATTTTCTATGTCTTCTATAACATAAGGTGATGCACAATCTATTATTCCTACAATATTAATTCCTTTTCTTTCTGCACATTCTTTTGCAATATTAGCAAAATTTAAAGATCTTGCCGCTGTTATTTTTATTGGTTTTCCATTTTCTGATCTTCCTATATGTACATGTAAATCTGCAAATAATTCATTCATTTGTTTATTCATTCCTTTCTTCTTTTTTGTGAAACAAAATAAAACCGTCCCCAAATGTTTCAAATGTATTATTATAACATTATCATATTTTTAGTATAATCTAAATTAGCCATAGAATCATTTTTATACCCTAATGTGTACACGTCTGTTGAAAAAATATCTATTTCTAACATTCTTTTATATGTTTTGTTTGTATTATGATCCATAAACCTTTTTACAGAAGTAATTACTTCCATTTTTGGATTATTTTGTGCTATACCTGATAACAAGAGCTTTCCTTTTTGATTAAACCCTAAAACTCTCGCATATGGAACAACTTTCTTTGCTGCTTGTATATCCTTTTTTGTTATTCCTAATAGTGCAAAAACAAGTATTCTTTGTATTCTTGTTTGAGTATACCTTTTAGTTTTTACCATGTTTACGAAATCTTTAATATTATTGCAAAAATTAGCAGCATTTTTTATTGTATTTTCCAATCCTTCTGACACATCTGGTAAATCTGCAATTTCATTTATCGACATTCTTCTCAATGTATAAAAAATCTCTTTTTCAAATCTATGAAGATCAAAAACTATATTTCCTACTTCATATTCTTTAGCTAATGTTTCATAGCATACTCGTGGTACTACTTTAATCAAACCAGCAAAATCCTTGTTTATTAATAATTTTCTTATAGCTGTTGCACTTGCAAAATCATCAACAATAAAATTATCATTATAATAAACCTTTTCCCTTTTTATTGCTATTGGAGTAATTTTGCTTTTTAATTGTTTTAAAGCTTTTAAATATTCAACTCCCAAAATATTATTCGGACAATTTAATATATTTTTATATCTAACATCATCATTAAAATATCTTATTAAGGCCATTTCTCTTGCTTTTGGAAAAGATACTCCTTGCTTTAATTCTTCTTTTAATAAACTGATGTATTCTCGTGGTTCTTCTTCAATAATTGTGGCAATATTGTTTAATGCTGCAAAATCATCTGTTTCTGTTCCGAAAGAGATTGTATCAACAATTCCTAAATTTTCTAATATTTTTATGGCTCCTCCGAGCAAAACTTTCAGCACTTGATACACTATAAATAGCTGGCAATTCTATAACTAAATCTACTCCATTTGCTAAAGCCATCTGTGCTTTCGTCCATTTATCAACAATTGAAGTGTTTCCTCTTTGAACAAAATTTCCACTCATAACACAAACGACATATTTCGCACCAGTTAGTTCTTTAGTCTTTTGTATATGATATAAATGTCCATTATGGAACGGATTATATTCTGCAACTATTCCTAAAACTTCGCTCACAACTTTCCTCCTCTCTATCTCTGCAAAATTCTGAAAAAATCTTGTATATCAAAGACTTTACTGTTATAATATCATAAACACGAAAAAAATCAATAGAAAGTGAGGAAAAACATGGAAGAAGTTACAATATACACAGATGGTGCATGTTCTGGAAACCCAGGCCCGGGTGGTTGGGGTGCTGTATTGATGTATAAAGGAAACAAAAAAGAAATTTCAGGTGGTAATCCTGATACAACCAATAATATAATGGAAATTACAGCAGTTATTGAAGGCTTGAAAATGCTTAAATTTCCATGTAAAGTTAATCTTTATAGTGATAGTGCATATGTTGTTAATTGTTTTAATCAAGGATGGATTTATAATTGGATTAAAAAGGGATGGAAAACTGCTAATAATGAACCTGTTAAAAATAAAGAATTGTGGGAAGAGTTATATTCTTTGACCCAAACACATAAAGTTACTTTTATTAAGGTTAAAGGTCATAGTGATAATGAATATAATAATAGATGTGATGAATTAGCTAGAAATGCAATTTCCTCTGTAACCTAGTTTTTATTATATATAATTTTATATTAAAAAAATTTAAAAAGACATAAGTTAAAATTTAAAACTTATGTCTTTTTTGTTTTTCAAAATATTATATTACTATTCAGTTCTTAACGCCTCAACAGGATCTTTTTTACTAGCTACTTTTGATGGAATTAATCCTGCAATTACTGTTAAAATAATGCTAATTAATACAAGTACTATTCCTCCTGCAAGTGGTAAAGAAGCAATTCCAGATACCCCTGTTAATGCTTTAATTATTGCATTTATTGGTATATTTAATAGAAGAGTAACTCCTATACCAATTAAACCTGCTGCTAATCCTACTATTAAAGTTTCAGCATTAAATACTCTTGATATATCTTTCTTTGATGCACCTATTGCTCTTAAAATTCCTATTTCTTTTGTTCTTTCTAATACAGAAATATATGTTATTATTCCAATCATTATTGATGAAACTATTAATGAAATTGAAACAAATGCAATTAACACATAACTAATCATATTTACAATAACTGTTACAGAAGTCATCATCATGCCAACCATATCAGAATACTCTATTACATTTTCTTCTTTTCCAGCATCTCTTTGTTTATTGTTATATAATTCGATTTCATCTGCTATAACATCTTTTGCAGCAAAATCTTTAGGATATATATTTATCACTGATGGTTTATTTAAATCAACTGCTCCCAATTTCTTTAAAACTGATTCATATGTTGCATCATTATTTTTAGTATAATTTGCCATTATATTAGCCAATTCTTCTTGACTTAAATTTTGCATATACGCTTTTTGTTCTGCACTTAAAGAATTATAATCAAAATTAGAGCTTAATATACTAATTTCATCTTCTCCTTTAAATTTCATTCCAGTAAATATATTTACATCTGAATTTTCTTTTTGTTGTTTTACAATTTCAGATTCATTAACTTTATTTATCACATATTCTGTTAATTCTTTAGTATACCCAATTTCTCCTGCTGTATCTTGAATATTACTTTCTTTTTTAGGCTTTATAATTCCTACTACTTTTATGCTTTCTGCTTCTTCTAATTTATTTTTCATAAATTGTTCATCCCCAGATTTATCAACCCATATTCCATTTGCTTTTTGATAATAATCTGTATTTAACAACAATTTATATGAAAGATTTAGTAATTCATCATATGTGTATTCTGCAATTTCTTTTTTTGCAACTTCTATTCCTTTTTGTAAAGAATTCATAGTTACTTTTAATTCTGACTGGTCTCTTAACCCTAGAGAATATAATGTATAATCACTAATTTCATTATTTTCATCAACTATTAAAACCACTTCATTATATTTTTCTGGCATTTTTCCTGCAATAACATCATATTGAGAATTCATCAAATCCTTGTTATCTAACAATTCTCTCCACACATCTGTTGTACCAAAAGACATTGAAAACATTGATGTATTAGATTTTTCTTCATTTTCTGTTGATGAAGAAAATCCTATACTACTCATTACTGTACTTGGATTTACTTGAACAATTCCGTTTGCTGTATCTGCTTTATACATATTCAAATTCAAGTCATATTTATATTGTATTGCATTTGAGTTTTCTTTAATTACTGTATTATCATTTTCTATATACTTTTTAAACTCTTCTAAGTTATTAGTTTTCATTTTTGTTGATAATGTACTTAACATATTTCCCATAATATTTCTAGAATACACTTTTCCATCATTTGAATGATCAACTTGATTATTTTCTTCTTCCATCATTGATGTCATCATACTGCCCATATCTATGCTTTCTTCTTGAATAGATATTGGATATGATGATAATGTATCTTCTTGTACTTTTTGTATATATTTTTGAACACCATTAGAAAGTGATAAAATAAGAGCAATTCCAATTATACCAATGCTTCCTGCAAAAGCTGTTAAAAATGTTCTACCTTTTTTTGTCATTAAGTTATTTAAGCTTAATGAAAGTGCTGTAAAATAATTCATTGATGTTTTTCCAGATTTTGCTTGTCTTGTTTCATTTTTTCTATCTTCTTCTGTATATGGATTAGAATCATCCATTATTTTTCCATCTAGTATTTTTACAATTCTTGAAGAGTATTTTTCTGCAAGTTCTGGATTATGTGTTACCATAATTATTAATTTATCTTGTGATATTTCTTTTAAAATATTCATTATTTGCACACTTGTTTCAGTATCCAATGCTCCTGTTGGTTCATCAGCCAAAATAATATCTGGATCATTAACTAAAGCCCTTGCAATAGCAACTCTTTGCATTTGTCCTCCTGACATTTGATTTGGCTTTTTATGTATTTGGTCTTTTAGCCCTACTTTTTCTAGTGCAGTAATTGCCTTTTGTCTTCTCTCTTTTTTTGAAACTCCAGAAAGTGTAAGCGCTAATTCTACATTTGACAATACTGTTTGATGTGGTATTAAATTGTAATTTTGAAACACAAAACCAACTGAATAATTCCTGTACGCATCCCAATCTTTATCTTTAAATTGTTTAGTTGATTTTCCATTAATTATTAAATCTCCACTTGTATATCTATCTAACCCTCCTATTATATTTAAAAGAGTAGTTTTTCCACATCCACTTTGACCTAAAATTGAGACAAATTCGCTTTTTCTAAATTCTAAATCAATTCCTTTTAAAGCTTTTACTTTCATGTCTCCTGAAAGATAATCTTTCGTAATATTTTTTAATTCTAACATTATTAAAATATCTCCTTTCTATTTAATTTATCTTTCTCCATATGCAACAATTTTTCCTGTATTTGTATTAACAAAACTTTTAAAAGTATCTTTTCTTTTTATTTTACTTCTATCTTTTAACTTAGCATATGCAATAACATCACCACTTTTGGTATTTATAAGATTTTTAACTTTTGGATTTATTTCTTCATCAATTTTACAATTACCATTTGCTACTTTTTCCCCTGTATTAACATTAACAAGATTTCGTAATCTTTTATTTGTTTGTTGAATTATAGGTGATGTTTTTACTGAAACTTCTGGATATATATTACCTGTTTGTTTATACACATTTAGTTTAATCTTTTTTCTTATTTCCATAGTTGTGTCACAATTATCATTTTTTGTAATTTCGTTAGTACGCACATAATGTTTTATTTCATTAGCTGATTGTAACTTTGAGATTTTCTTGTTTCTTTTATGTCTAAAAAAGCTTATATCATTTGAAATTCTATCTTGTTTAGCCATTATTTTCATATTTTTATTTTCTTCTTTACTAAATTTACCTTCTTTTAAATTTTTATTTAATTCATATTTTATTTTAAATGGCTTATGTAATGGATAACCTCCTGCAACTTCTTTTATATACATCTTTGCATAATTTACTTTTCCTTCACATAGTAATATATGCACTATATCTGGATTAATCTTATAAAAATTATCTTTATCAATATCCAATTCATCAAAAATATTTATTCCAAAATTAAGAGACTTTAATCTTTTTAACACTTCTGCTCTTTTAGATCCTAAATGTTTTACATTATCTATTTGGTATTCTTTTGAACTTATTATATTTCCTGCTTTAAAACTATTAACAATGTAGCTACCTCTGTCTGAATTATATTGTATTTGCATATCTTCTCCGTGTTTATTTTTATTTATCCTTTTAGTTTTTTCATTCATTGCAATTTTAGACAGCTTTATATAAGCCTTTTTTATTTTTTTCTCTATTCTATAATCCATAAAACTTTCATTTTCTTGAGAATATTTTTTATATTCTATATTTGTTCTACCAATTGCATATACTAATTCATCTATATATTGGTTTTTGGTTTTCTTATTTAATTTTATAAAATCATTTATACAATGTTTGATGTTTGATGCATTTATCAAATTTAATTTCTTTTCAAAGCTTTTTTTTATTTTTGTACACAAATATTTTAGCTCTCTTTCATACTCACTTTGCTTTATCATTTAGTTAAACCTCCAATCTTGCCTATTATACAATAAGATTAATTCAATTACAAGTATTTTATATTTTTTTAAAGGTCATGCACAAAAAAATAAAATCAACATATATTTTAATTAGATTTAATTGGAGGTAAATATATGATAACTATTTGTATGTCAAGTTTTTTGGCTTTTATAAAAAGTGCAATATTTGTCGTTGGATATATATCAAATAGTAATGTTTTTCCTGAACCACTTTCTTCTGAAGAAGAAAAAATATATATTGAACGATATGAAAACGGTGATGAAGAAGCTAGAAATATTTTGATAGAACGTAATTTAAGGCTTGTTGCTCATGTATGTAAAAAATATGGAACTTCTAATATCGAACAAGATGACTTAATATCTATTGGAACAATTGGACTTATTAAAGGGATTAAAAGCTTTGATTCCAAAAAAGGTGTCAGATTAGCTACATATGTTTCAAGGTGTATAGAAAATGAAGTATTAATGCATTTACGTAGCATAAAAAAATTAGGAGCAGAAGTTTATTTAGAAGATACTATTGGAAAAGATAAAGATGATAATACTGTTTCGTTACAAGAAGTTATCGAAAATGATGAAAAAAGCATAGAAGATGTTGTAGATTTAAAATTCAAAATAAAAAGACTATATGATAAAATGAAAGAAGTTCTTATAGAGCGTGAAAAAATAATTATAGAAATGCGCTTTCGGATTAGATGGAAAAAAACCTAAAACCCAAAATCAAATAGCAAAATTATTAGGAATCTCTCGTTCATATGTTTCTAGAATTGAAACAAAAGCAATAAATAAATTATCTAAGGAAATTGAAGAGTAAAAATCAAAAAAGTCGAAAGCTTTTATAAATACTTTCGACTTTTTTATTACTATTTTTTATTTTTTAGAATTTTATCTATTTCAATAAAACGTTTTATTTTTTGTGTTGTAGTTTTCTCTAAAGGTTCGTTTGTTATAATTAATTCTTTAACTCTTTTAAATACTGGAAGTGTTTGATTTATTTCTTTTATATCTTCCCAAATAAGCTTTTCATATTCTTTATTTGTTTTATCTCCAAATCTTTCAGCCATTAATTCTTCATCGTAAACTACCTTTATTCCCAATGCAATTTCATTTTTTGCATTTTTTCTAGGGAACAATATACTTTCCTGCACGTATGGTAATCTATTTATCAAAAATTCAATATCAGCAGGATATACATTTTCACCATTTTTTAGAACAATTACCTCTTTTTTTCTTCCTGTTATATATAAAAATCCGTCTTTATCAAAATATCCTAAATCTCCAGTATAAAACCAACCATCTTTTAAAACTTTATTTGTTTCTTCTTCGTTTTGGTAGTATCCTAACATTATATTTGGCCCTTTAGCAAGTATTTCGCCAATTTGATTTTCCTTTTGTGTATTCATAACAGCATCATCACTACCAGATACTGTACCTATTTCTTTTCCATCTTCATCTATAATTTTAAGTTCAACATTATATGGATTTCTACCAACACTACCAGGTCTTTTTTGCTTGTCTGTTTCTGCCGCAAGCAATGGAGATGTTTCTGTTAAACCATAACCTTGAATTGTTGCAATTCCAAATGTATTATAACCATCTATTACTTCTTTGTTCATAGATGCAGCTCCAAAATATAATACACGAACTCTTCCACCTAATTGATCTATAACTGACTTGAACAATTTTCTTCTAATATCAATATGCAAATATTTATATAAGAAATTTGAGATTTTCCCCATTATCTTTACTAATTTTGTTTTACCAGATTTTTCAATTCCATTTTCTATTTTTTTATACATTGATTCTAAAACTAATGGAACTGCAACTATAATACTAACTTTATATTCACATAAATTTTTTGCAATATACTTCAATCCATCACAAAAAGCAACAGTTACACCGCAATAAAATCCATATAAAAATGTAATTGTACACTCAAATGTGTGATGTAATGGTAAAAAAGATAATAGTACATCATCTGGATACATTTTTGCAAGCTTAGCTATTGCAGTAACATTAGAACAAATATTTTTTTGGGATAGCATAACTCCTTTTGGCTTTGATGTTGTTCCAGATGTATATAACAATACACTTAATTTTTCATTGTCTGTAATAATGTTGTTGTATCTATCATCACCATTTTTCATCATTTTAATTCCTTCTTCAAGCAATTCATTAAACGATCTTTCACCATTTTCAGATTTATCTAAATCCATATTAATATATATTTTTAAACTTGAATTTCCAGAATCTTTTATTTTATTAAATATTTTTGAATACTTTCCTTCATATATTACCGCTTCTGCTTGACTTCTTTCAATTAGATTTTCAATTTCACCTTCAGGAAGTAATTTATCTAAAGGAACAATTACCATGTTTCCTGTAGTAACAGCCAAATAACTAACACACCATTCATATCGATTGTTACCAATTATCGCTATTTTCTTATTTTCTAAACCTAAATTTAATAATGATGTAGATAATCCTCTTAGATCTTCTACTACTCTTGAATATGTTTTTTCTATAACACATTCATCGTCTTTTCCTAAATTCTTTTTGAATTTATATGCTACATTATTAGGATATCTCTCTAATGTAGCATCTATCATTTCTCTAAAATTTTTAATTTCATGAGTATCATAGATTTTATTATTAAATTTCATTTTTGAATGCCTCCTGTAATTTATATAACTCATTATATAAAAAGCTAAATTAAAAATCAATATTTCCGACTAATTATTCAACATTATTATTTTTCCTTTTTCTTATCAAAATTGATGTATTAAATACAACCAATGTTATAAATCCAGCATTCATTATGTATTTAAAATTAGTTTCTCCTGTTTTAGGCAATTCTTTTTGGATTTTTTTAGGTCTTTCTGGTTCTTGCTTTGGCTTTGGCTTTAGCTCTGGTTCTGGTTCTTGCTCTGGCTCTGGCTCTGGTTCTGGTTCTGGCTCTGGTTCTGGCTCTGGTTCTGGCTCTGGTTCTGGTTCTGGCTCTGGTTCTGGTTTAGGTTCTTCCTTCTTCTTGTTTGCAACTATAACCTCTGTAGTTTCATCTTTTATTACATCTACAATAAAATCTGTATTTGTAATTTCATATTCTTCATTAGTTTCTAATTCAACAATCTTATATTTTCCTATTAAAATATTTTCAAAAATTAATTCTCCATTTTCATCTGTTTTCCCTTCTTTTACTACATTGTCATTTTCATCTTTTAATTGAAATTTTACATTCTTTAGTTTTATTTCATTATTATCTTCATCTATTTTTATTACTTTTATCGTACCCTTCATATATTCATTTTCTAATTTTAATTCTTTAATCTTATCATTTTCTATTTCAATTATTATTGGTTCTTCTATTAAATTATATCTTTCATTAGTTTCTACTTCTATAATTTTGTATTCCCCTATTATAATTTCATCAAATACAAGTTCTCCATTTTCATCTGTTTCCCCTTGCTTAACTATATTTCCTACATCATCCTGTAATTGAAATTTAACTTTTGCCAACTTTATTTCATTATCATCTTTATCTACCTTTAATATCTTAACACCACCTTTCATATGTTCATTTTCTAATTCTACAGCTTTTGTTACATTATTCTCAACTTCAATGCTAATTGGTTCTTCTGATAACTTATATTTTTCATTAGTTTCCACCTCTACAATTTTATATTTTCCAACTACTATATCGTTCCATAATATTTCACCATTTTTATCTGTAACTCCTTCTCTAACAACATTATCATTTTCATCTTTTAGTTGAAATTTCACATTAGATAATTTTATTTCATTTTTATCTTTATCTATTTTTATTACTTTTATACCACCTTTCATTTTTTCATTTTGTAGTATTATTTCACTTGTTTTTCCATCTTGTATTTTTATATTTATAGGTTCATTTTTTAATACATAATTTTTTTGTGTAGATGTTTCAACAACTTTATAATTTCCAACTTCAATATCTTTAAATTCTAACTCTCCATTTTTATTTGTTTTTCCTTCTTTTACAACCTCTCCTTTTTCATTTTTTAATTGAAATTCTACATTATTTAATTTTATTTCATTATTATCTTTATCAATTTTTATTATTTTCACATTACCTTTTTTTAATATATTTTCTATCTTTATTTCCTTAGCTTCATTGTATTTCAATTGTACCTTTTGTTCATTGTTTTGAATTTTATAGTTTCCAACTGTTTGAATTTCATTTATTGTAATTGTTCCAGGTCTTTGATTTGATATCAATATTTCACCATTTTTATCTGTTGTGTAGTTTTTTACAGTGCCATCAGTTAGAGTTAGTTTAAAATTAACACCTTGTATTGGCTTTTTTGTCTGACCATCAACTTTTATTATTTTTAATTTAGATTTATTTGTTTCAATATTTGTTTGAAAACTTGTGCTTACTGTATCATATAAATCAGAACATAACACATAATTTTGAAAACCTTCTAATTCAGAAGTCCCATAATATGCAGGATAATTTTTTATTGATGCACTAACATATACTTTTCCTTTTATATCATTTGAAATTTTGTTAGTAGGTATCTTTACTTTAAATTTCTCTCCACTTTTGAAACTACTCTTTTTATTTCCTTTTTCATCTGTTATATATGTTCCTTGTGGAAATCCTTCAATTTTTTCAACACTAAAACTTGATATTTCAGCTAAAGAGTGAACACTGAATGTTTGTGAATATAATACATCATTCTCTTTAATTAAGCCTGTTAAACTATTTATTGTAATATTTGATAAATCTTTTCTTGTTTCTTTTCCATTTAACCCTATATCTATTAAATTATACATTGCATTTAAAGTCTTTTTTCCTCTTCTTTGTATATCATCATAATTTTCTCCGTTTATTGCAAATTGTCCTGGAGAATATAAACTTTTTGCTTGATCTAACGTATAACCTCTTAATATTGCATTTATTGCTTGCATTGTAGCAAAATATGCATCATCCTGTGTCTCAACTCCTAATTCTGAAGGTGATTTTGTTGGATAACCATTTTTTAATACTCTCCAAATCACATCATTATTTAGCATATCCGTTATTTTTACATTATATGTTTCTTTTTCCCCAGATACATAACCAACACCTGGCTTTCCTGGACTTAAACAATATGCTGTATATTTTTTTCCGTTTGTGTCTGTATAAAATGTTTGGTTGTAAGTTAAATATATCCATTTACTCCCATCCCATTTTTGTACACAATAATATCCTAAATTTCCTCTTTCTATCTTTTTTACATCTCCTATATTTGCAGCTTTTACAGTATTGTTAATTGCTATAAAATTAACTAATATCATTACAAAAGCAATTAATATTTTTAAAATTTGTTTCATTATTCAACATCCTTTCTATACTATACTTCTATTGCTCTAACGCATAGTCTATATTTAGGCTGACCTGTTATACAAGTAATTAATGTTAATGTATTTTCTGTTTTTCCCTCGTTTTTCACAATCATAGACCAATCTGTATTTTCAATTTTATAAATATTTTTAACAGAATAATTTCTTGTTCCTAATTTTGTAATATATTTTATTGTGTCATTAACTTTTAAATATTTTATTTTTTCGAAGTAATGTGCACTTGTTCCACTATTATGAGATGCAAGTGAAACATTTCCATTCCAATAATCACTTTCTGAAAAATGCCCTATTGCAGTTTTCATTATTTCTTGAGATGTTCCTTCCCTAATTGGTGCTTCTACTTGTAATTTTTCTATTATGAGAACACCTAAAATATCATCTTGATTATCAATAATCTCATGATTTAATTCTTGTTCATCTCTTACTCTTATATCTTGCAATTTTTCATTGATTATGTTATTTTTTTCTTTGTTATTTTCATTTTCTAATACATTGTAAGCCACTCTAAGAATTTCTTCAGATTCTTGTTTGTTTTTATTACATGCTAATTGATATATATTTTTCTCTAAAAAGAAAACACTACAAAATAGCAATGAAACAATTAAAACAATAATGCCAATTCTTTTCAAATGCCACCTCCTAAATATTAAATTTGTTTTTGGAAATTTTAATCTTTGATTAATTTTCGAATAAAAATATTTGAATTAATTTTTTTAGATTCAATTATTATTAATTGATTAGTATAAAAAATCTATATAGAATTTTATTAAATTTATGATAACACCTAAAACCTTGTATAGTCAAGAAAAATCGTCCGACAAATTTCGACGTTTATTTTATAATTTCAAAAGAAAGACCGCCCTTATTCTAGGGCGGTCTCTTTCCAGACAGTGGTATTACTTTTCGTCTCCATTATGTCCGTTGTAGAGGTTTTCACTCCACTTGGTAATGGTTACGTTTTTGTAGACAAAGTTAGAACCAACTTCCATTGATTTCATCATTATGTTAATTTGACAACTTTCTCCTTCTTAAAATCCAACCATTCTCACATTTAATTGGTAATTTCATTTTAACGCATTGTGCTGCTCTTCCAGGATTTACATGATCAATTTCTTTATCTGTTTCTGCATCCCATAATTGTTCAATTTTGAAATTAACAGTCTCAATTTGATGAGGTATTATAATCTCTAGCTCATCACCAATTTGTAACTTGTTCTTTATTTCAATTAAAGCTTTTTCATTATCATATTCCTTAACAATTCCACCAAATTCATAATTTGGATTATATTGTTTTCCTTCATATTCTTGGAAATCTTTATTATTTCTATCATTGAAATAAAATGTAGTTAAACTTCTTGTTTTTGTTTTTTCTAATTCCTTCATATATTTTGTATAATCATAATGTTCTGGATCTGCAATATAGTCATCTATTGCGTTTCTATATGCATTTACAACAGAAGCTAAATAATAACTTGTTTTTAGTCTTCCTTCTATTTTTAAACTGTCTACGCCCATTTCAATTATTTCAGGTATTTCTTTAATTAAGCATAAATCTTTAGATGAGAAGATATATGTTCCTTTGTCATCATGTTCTACAGGCATTAAATTTCCTGGATTGTTATTTTCTTCAACATATACATTATATGCCCATCTACAACTTTGTGCACAATCACCTAGATTTGCACTTCTTCCTGCTAAGAAATCACTTAAGAAACATCTTCCAGAATATCCAAAACATATTGCACCATGTACAAATATTTCTGTTTCTAGTTCTGATGGTGTATTATCAATTATTTCTTTAATTTGATCCTTATGTAATTCTCTTCCTAAAATAACTCTTTCTGCACCATTTTTATGCCAAAAATTTGCTGTATGACTACTTACAATATTAGCTTGTGTGCTTATATGAATTGAAACATTTGGAGCAACCTCTTTAATTGCTTCTACTACTCCTCCGTCTGCTACTATTACAGCATCAACCTTTAATTCTTCAAGTATTTTGGCTTGTTTCTTTATTTCATCATAGCTATTATCCCATGCATATATATTTATAGCTGTATAAACTTTTTTACCAATTGAATGTGCATATTTAATTGTTTTTACTAAATCATCATCTTCCATTTCAGCTCTTGTTCTTAATGATAGTGATGATGTTCCTGCATATACTGCATCTGCTCCATATAGAAAAGCTATTTTTGCTTTTTCAAATGAACCTGCTGGTGCAAGTAATTCTGGTTTTTTCATCTAATTTCTCTCTCTTTCTTATTTTATTTTTACATATTACCTATTATATCATAATTTTACTTAAATTACCATAGTAATATTTTATTTTTTACCTATATCATTTTTTCATTTACATTTTTTTGCATTTAATATATACTTAATGTATACAATTTTATTAAAACGTAAATTGATAATCTTTTTTGGAGGAATTTATGGAAACTACATTAAATAATAAATATACAAATATACATTCAAAATTAATAAAACTATTACCATATATTTTCTGTTATTTTATATTTTCGTTTTTGGGCTGGATTCTCGAAACTATATTCTGTTTCTGTGTTTTAGGTGAATTTACTAAAAGAGGTTTCTTATATGGGCCTATTTGTCCTATTTATCGGCACTGGAGCATTATTTTTAGCAACTTATTTAGACCATTCAAAAAACAATAAAAATTATTTAAAGCTTTTTATTATTTTTACTATTGTTTTTTCACTTTTTGAATATTTAGTAGGATTTATATTAGATGCCTTATTTGCTGATAGATGGTGGGATTATTCAGATGAAAAATATAATATAAATGGAAGAATTACTTTACTCAACTCTTTTTTATGGGGAGTTATAACTGTGCTATTTGCAAGATTTATCTATCCATTGATTCAAAAATTTAAAGAAAGAATACTTGATAAAATCCAACCAACACTTCAGTTAATAATTGCAATCGTTTTAATTTCAACTATTTGCGTTGATTTTGTATTGTCTTGTATTAAATATTTAAACTAGTTATAGAAATTATTGGATGGAGTCTTTTAGAAATGTCATTAAATAAAAATGAGGGCAATTCATTGAAGAATTGTCCTCATCTTTTTATTTTCTTTTAAATGGTATACATCTATTTACTTTTTTACAATAATTTATATATTCATCTCCATACATATTCAATAACCATTTTTCCTCTGTATTTTTCATTAAAACAGTTAGAAAAGCCCAATATATAACAGGTAACACTAACAAATATAAATTATTTGCAATAATTATAGCTCCGGTGCAAACTAATAAAACTGCTGAGTAAATTGGATTTCTAACATATGCATACACTCCTGTTGTTACTAATTTATTACTTCTTATGTTATCATCAAGTTTGCAAACAATAACTGCATTAACCCATAAATATATTCCAAATAGGATAAATAGTATTCCAATTATTATTAATGGTATCATTAAAGCTGAAATTTCATTATTTAATAACGAAATATTTTTAGTTAATATAATTGATACCACTGTAATAATACTTATAGATATCGTATAAATGGGCCCTACTCCGCATAAATGGTAAATGTTCTTGTTCTTTCATTTTTCACCTCTTAAATTTCCTTTTTATTATTCGTTTCCTTTTAAGCTTGAAACCATATCAATCTTGTCAATTTTTTTAGCCAATCTTTTATTAACAATAAATGTAACCACTAATGTTCCTACAATTGCATATAGATAAGTCACTAATTTAATTTGCGCACCAAAATCATAATCTTCTGATAAGGCCATTTTAAATATAAAGTCTGTCATATAAAATCCTAGTGGCAATCCTATTATTAAACCTATAATTGTTAACCAATTATTCTGTTTTGTAAATATTTTCTTAACTTGCTTTTCTTTGAATCCTAATACCTTTAATGTTGCAAATTGATATTGTTTTTCTGATAATGATAAAATTCCTAAGTTGTAAATGATAACTATTCCAAGAATCGCTGCAACTACAACCATTATTATGATTAATGACTTCATTGTTGATAACATATTTTCAACTCCAGCCTTTAATTCACCTAAATTTTGAATTGCTTTTGCACCTTTTAGTTCTTTAACATTATCCAAATTTTCGTTAGTATAAATACTATCAGGCTTATATTCTAAATCTAATGATTCATAAAACTCACGTGTCATATTTAAACTTTGACTTTGAGGATCTCTATTCAATCCAGTTATTTTTGTTTTATGCCATGTTTCATCTCCAAATACATGCCATTCTATTTCATCATTAACTTTTAGATTTAATTTCTTAGCTAATTTTTCAGTTATATATACACCATCTGATTTTAGATCCATATATTCTCTATTGTGATTTGTATATTTTAAGTATTCAGGTGCATCATTTACAGTTAACATATTTGTTTCTTTTTTATCACCATTTTTTATTTCAATACCTAATGTTTGTGACGTATTATCACCATATTTGCTTGTTAGTTCATTTAATTCTTCTTTTGTATAATCTTCTTTTAATGTGATTTTGTAATCAAATTTACTTATTTTATTAAATTGCCAATCTAAATATCCATTCATAGAATCAAACATACCAAAAGCACATACTAAAAGCATCGTACAACCCACTACACCTACTATTGCAGTAATACTTCTACTTTTATTTCTAATAATATCTCTTAAATTCCATTTTGTAGAAACTGATGCATTTTTTAATGGTCCTTTTGATGTTAAGTTAAATTTTGCTTTCTTAACCTTTGGCATTTGAACTCTTAAAGCTTCAGATGCTGGTTCTTTTAAAATTTTTCTGCATGATAAATATGTAATAAGTGTAGTTAACAATACAACTATTCCAGCTAGTACATAAGTTGCAGGTTTAATTATTATTGAATATGTTGGCATTTCGTAATACGCCATTTCCATATTCAAGAAAAATAATCCTAATGAATATGCTCCTGCAAATATACCTAAAACACTTGCTATAACACTTATGTAAAATCCATAACTTACGTAATGTGCTATAATTTTTCTCTTTTTAAATCCTAAGGCTTTTAATGTTCCTATTTGTGTTCTTTGTTTTTTTACAAATCTGTTCATTGTTGTTACAACAGATAAAACCGCAATAATTAAAAATAATGCTGTAAATACACTTGAGTATGTATCTCCTTCTTCAATTTCGCTTTGATATGATTTATATGAAGCTGATGTTTCTCTATCTGTTACAGCTAGAGCTGATTTTATATTATTCTCTATGTCTGATTTTGTATCATTAATTTTACTTACATCATCAATATCAACTATTACAGATGTAAATATATAATGGTCTTCAGCTTTAAAATCAGGTACATACATATCAAACATTTCTCTATCTTCTATTCCGGCTTCTTTCATTGCACTATTTATTATATAATCTTTTGGAAATTCATTGATTGATAAGTATACATATCCAAAAGTATCATGATTAGGAAATACTTCAGTTTCATCTTTTGTTACATATACATGATCTGGGCTTCCTACTAATCCTAATACTTTTTCTTTAAATTCATAATTATCATATTTTAAAGTAATTTCATCTCCAACTTTTATATCTTGATTTTTTGCTAAGTAATAATCTACCCAGACACCGCTTTTATTTTTATCAAATCCTTCTCCATCTAATACATAAAATTTTGATATATTATTTGATTCAATAAAATTTGTTTGTAAATCAAAGTTTTTCTCTTTATATAACGTTGTTATTGTTAATTGTCTTTCTGCATCTTTTACATTTGAAATAGATTTAATTTTGTTTAAATCTTCATCACTAAAATTCTTTCCTGATATCCAAATGTCTTGTAAATTATTATTTGCATAATAATCATCGCTACTTTTTTGCATTCCGTCCATATATGCATGTATTCCAGCGTATACATATACACCTAAAAATACCATTAAAAAGATTGTGATGAATTGCATCTTATTTTGTTTTATATCTCTTAAAAGTTTCTTGGTTAGTTTACTCATATTACCATTTCACCTCATCAATCTTCTTTGGATTTTCATTTTTAGTTACGCTTTCAATTCCACCGTTTTTTACTCTAATTACTGTATCTGCAACCTCTGCAAATAAGTTATTGTGAGTAACTATTATTACTGTGTTGCTTCCGTTATTCATATCACATTGTTTACGAAGTAATTTTAAAACTTCAACACCTGTTTTTGAATCTAGCGCACCTGTTGGTTCATCACATAGTAATAATGCAGGATTTTTTGAAATAGCTCTTGCGATTGAAACTCTTTGTTGTTCACCACCTGACAATTGTGTTGGGAATTTTGACATATGATTACCAAGCCCAACTTCTTTTAATGCTACTTTAGCATCAATTGGATTTTTTACTATATCTTTTACTAATTCAACATTTTCTAACACTGTTAATGTTGGTAAAATATTATAGAATTGGAATATAAAACCAATATTTTCAGCTCTATAATTTGTAAGCTCTGCTTCACTATAGTTTGAAATATCTTTTCCATCTACTATAATTTTTCCAGATGTAACTTTATCCATTCCTCCTATAATATTTAATAATGTTGATTTACCAGCCCCAGATGGCCCTAATATTATAACAAATTCTCCTTTTGCTATATTTAGGTCAATATTGTTTAGAGCTGTGTATTCTTTTTCTCCTGTTTTGTAAATTTTACTTACTCCTTTAATTTCTATTATGTTTTCCATTTTTCCTCCTTTAAATCATGAACTTTCCCTTTTTCAAAATTCTAAAATTATGGACGGAGAAAAATTTAGAATTATTGAAATTAGGAACATTCCTTTATATTAATTTATATTTATATTTTATATAAACATCTTTCAAAATATGAATTGTGTTTCACATTTCTTCACTATTATAAACTCTAATTTATATAAAGTCAATAGTAATGTGAATTTTTTTTCATATTTTGATATTGATTTTGTTTCTCATTTGGTGTATAATATATTTTAATCGAAACATTTTAAGACCGTTCTTAAATGTTTTATTTTTGAGAGGTGTAATTTTATGGGAATTTCTGATATAAGAAAACCAATTCAAAAGCGTTCAATTGAAACAAAAGAAAAAATATTGAAAGCAGGATTTGAATTGATTTGTGAAAAAGGATATCACAATACTAATACTGCTGAAATAGCAAAGGCTGCTAATGTTTCAACAGGAATTGTATATCAATATTTTAAAGACAAGCATGATATTTTAATTGAAAGTATTCAAATATATGGTATATCTATTCTATCGCCTATGATAGAAATTTTAGACAAAGAATTTTCAAGCAGTGATTTAGATGTTGTACTAAAAAAGATTATTAAATCGTTAATAAAGAGCCATACTATTTCTCGTTCAGCTCATAATGAAATAATGGCATTAGCTTTATCAGATGACCAAGTTGGGAAAATATTCCAAGATTCCGAAATACAGTTAACTAATAAGATAATTGATATTTTAATAAAAAATGGATTAGAATTTGATAATATGCGAGAAAAAGTTCATATAATTATTAATCTTGCTGATGATCTTTGTCATGAAGTTGTTTATCATAAACATGAATCAATAGATTACGATGCTATGATTGATGTAGCAGTTGAATGTATAAAAAATTTATTAAAATAATAAAAAAAATAGCACAACTTAATTGGGCTATTTTTTCTTTTTGCATATACTAACATATATCATTTGAAAACATTATCTTTAATTATTCTCCTTGTTTTTTGATTCTTTTTGAAGCCGGTTCAATTGCAGATTGTGAACATACTAATTTACATAGTTGGCATCCAACACATTTGGAACCATCTAATATTGGCTTTCTTTCATCACCAAATTTTATAGCACAATGGCCTCCATCCCTACACGAAATATAACATCTACCACATCCTATGCATTTCTCATAATTGAATTTTGGAAATTCTATTGTATTTTTTTCCAATTTATCATTACTAACTAAATTACATTTTGCTAATCCTATGAAATCACTTACTCTATTGTATCTTTTTTCTTTCATGTATATTTTTAATCCTAGTATTAAATCCTCAATTATTCTATATCCGTATTCCATCACTGCAGTTGTTATTTGAACATTAGAGCAGCCCAACAACATATATTCTATAGCATCTTTCCATGTATAAATTCCACCAATTCCACTAAAATTCATATTACTTAACTCTTCACAATTTGTCATTTCTGCAATAAATCGTAATGCAATTGGTTTTACTGCCTGACCAGAATATCCTCCTAAAGCTGATTTTCCATTTACTTGTGGTTCTGGTACAAATGAATCTATATCAACATTAGTTATACTTTTTATTGTATTAATTGCTGCTATTCCATTAGCACCACCATTTTTAGCTGCAATTGCTGGAACACGCATATCTGTTATATTTGGTGTCATTTTAGCAATAACTGGAAGTTTAGTACATTTTCTAACTATTTTTGTATATTTTTCTACTAATTGTGGATTTTGTCCTACATCTGAACCTGTACCTTTATATTTCATATTTGGACATGAAAAATTAAGTTCAATTAAATCCGCTCCTGCTTTTGTAACCTGTTTTGCTAAATATTTCCATTCTTTTTTATCTCTTCCCATAATTGATGCAATAATAACTTTTGAAGGGAATTCCTGCTTTAATTTTTTTATCATCTCTACATTTTCTTCCACTGAATATTCTGATAATTGTTCAATGTTTTTAAACCCAAGAAAAGATTCATCCCAATCTTTTAAAGCTGCTAATCTTGGAGAAGATTCCTGTATAGGCATCATACATATTGTTTTCACAGCCGCTCCTGCCCAACCACATTCGAAAGCTTTTTTACACATTTCATATCTACTTCCAACAATTGATGATGAAAGTATGAATGGATTTTCAAGTTTAATCCCACAGATTTCAGTACTTAAATCAATATTATCTACATCTTCTATTTTAGTAGTTTCATCTATAAGATTTTTTAATATCATATCAATGTCTACATCTAAAGGACATTTTTCACTACACTCTGTATTTTTCTCAAAACATGTTATTTCATTCCCTATTAAATTACGAGCACCTTTTTCATTTTTAAATTTTACAGCTCTAATAATCCTTTCTGGGTCAATATTTTTATACATTTTTTTACATGGTGCATCATGGCATAAAACACATTTATGAATTTGCATCTTGTTAGATAGTTTCTCTTTTATCATTGTATTTTTTTCTTGATTCATACAATCATCTCTCCTTATTTATATCTTTTGTTTTAGAGCATAACAATCATAGTCTTCTCATTTTTAGAAAAGAATTAGTATGTAACATACTTCCTCCTAAAGCTAAAGCTATCAAAATTATATCCTACAATACAAACGATTACAAGCAAAAATTATTTAATAATTGCTTCAATAAATTTAGCAAACAATGGAGCTGGTTTATTTGGTCTAGATTTAAACTCTGGATGAAATTGTCCAGCTATGAAGAATTTATTATCTGGTATTTCCACAATTTCCACTAAACTTCCATCTGGTGAAGTTCCAGAACAATGCAAACCGTTTTTTTCAAGTAGATCCTTATACTCATTATTGAACTCGAATCTATGTCTATGTCTTTCAGATATTAAATCTGATTTGTATATATTATGTGCTAATGTGTTTTGCTCTATCTTGCATGGATATGCACCTAATCTCATTGTTCCTCCTTTTTTTGAAACACCTTTTTGATTTTCCATTATATGTATTACAGGATTTTTACAATTTGGGTTAAATTCAGCTGAATCTGCATCCTCGATTTTAGCAACATTTCTCGCAAATTCTATAACAGATAATTGCATTCCAAGACAAATTCCTAAAAATGGAATATCGTTTTCTCTTGCATATTTTATTGATTCTATCTTTCCATCTATTCCTCTATTTCCAAAGCCTCCAGGAACCAATATACCATTATATTTTCCAAGGACATCTTTAACATTAGATGAATTAATTTTTCCTGAGTCTACTAATTCAATATTAACCTTTGTGTTATTAGCAAAACCACCATGTTTTAAGCTCTCTATTACTGATAAATATGAGTCTTCTAATTCTACATATTTTCCAACTATTGCAATATTAACATTTTTATCTTCAAGATTTTTTATTTTATCAATCATTTTTTCCCATTCAGAATTTTTAGGTTCTTTGTTATCTAGGTGTAGTTTTTCGCAGACCACCTTTGCTAAACCTTCTTCCTCTAGCATTAATGGTACCTCATATAAATCTGATACTGTTTTGTTTTCAATTATATTCTGTTTTTTCACATTACAGAATAACGCCATTTTTTCTTTCATTCCTTCTGGAATAGTATCATCTGAACGGCAAACTAAAACATCCGGCTTAATTCCTAAGCTTTGTAATTCTTTTACTGAATGCTGAGTTGGTTTAGATTTTAACTCATTTGAACCTGAAATATATGGAAGTAATGTTACATGAATATATGCTACATCTTCAGCATCTTGTTCAATTCCTACTTGTCTTATTGCTTCTAAGAAAGGAAGGCTTTCTATATCTCCTACAGTTCCACCAATTTCAGTAATCACAACATCTATATCTGTTTCAGCAAATTTATAAACCTTCTCTTTTATTTGATTAGTAATATGTGGTATTACTTGAACAGTTTTCCCTAAATAATCTCCTCTTCTCTCTTTTTCGATTACCTCTGAATAAATTCTACCTGTTGTTATACTGCAATTCTTTGTTAGATTTTCATCTATAAATCTTTCATAATGTCCTAAATCCAAATCAGTTTCAGCTCCATCATCTGTTACAAATACTTCACCATGTTCATGAGGATTCATTGTTCCTGGATCAACATTTATATATGGATCAAATTTTTGTGCAATTACTTTGTAACCACGATTTTTTAACAATCTTCCTAAAGATGCTCCTGTTATTCCCTTTCCTAATCCTGATACTACTCCACCTGTTACAAAAATATACTTTGTTTTCATTTAATTACTCCGCCTTTCTTAATTCCCCTTTTTAGCCATTTTTATTATTTTTTATTTGGACTAAGAACTTATTAATCTCTAAAATAAAAAAAGATAGATTTAACAAAAAGCCCTTTGGGGTGTTTTTTTTAAATCTATCATATGTATTTTATAACATATTGAATTCTGAAAATCAATATTTTTTTTAAAATATTTTTATTATATCTCTATTACAATCCACGCATTTCTTGTACACTCTCTAAAATCTTTAAGTAATGCTCCGCAATGATATAATTCTTTATTATCTACATTATTTATCTTTTAAATAAAAAGATCTCAACAATCCATAATTAAACACCTTTGCTCCTGATGGTACCTCTTTAATAATCCAATAAATATTAGATACATCTCCCATTGCTATTATAGTCATAATCCAAGTTATAATGGCAACTGCTATATTATATGGCATTGAAATAACATTAGGTAAAATTAGCCATATAATAAATGGAATAATTCCCAATATAAACATTGGAGCCAAACACATAATTATAAATCTTAACTTGCTTACTTCTTCCTCACAATAAACAAAATATGCTCCTTGTTCTTTTGAATGCCATATAGTTTTCAAGGCTTTTCTTGGATAAAATAGGCAATGAATAAATTCGTGCACTAGCGTTAAAACACGGACTGATGCAATTACCATTATAATTGAAATAATAATTCTATAATCTTTTTGAATATGGTAATCAACATTTTTAACTTTAAAAATTGTTGCCATAACCATAATTAAAAATAATGGTAATAACATTAAAAATCCTCTACCTAATTCTTTTTTTAAATCAGTAATTATACCAAATTCAACAGCATTTTCTGGGATTTCTTTTCTTTTTATTAATTGTTCATCTGAGGTATACTTCCCCATATATTTAATATTAAACATTATATCACTCTTCCTTTTCTTTAGAAACTATAATTCAAATAAATTCGCCTTAAGTACCAACCTAGAAATTCTAACCTTATCGCTCAAAGGAATCTCCCATCTGCTACCAGCAATAGATCTTTTTATCATATCTTCCTTTGTTGGTTCACCAATTAGTTTATTTAATTGTTTTTGTAATCCTACTTTATTTGTATAAATTGATAATATATTTTCATTATACAAAACATTTATAGTTGTTTCTTCTTCTGATTTTAATGGTATTTTGTATATCTTGTTTTTCATTTAACTTCCTCTATTCTAATTATTTCAGTCAGTTCTAAAATTTTATTTTTTATAACTAATTGCTAGTCCATCTCCTACTTCTAAAATCTCAGTATCTAAATTAGCATCTTCGTTAACTCTTGCAATATATTCTCTTAGATTTCTAACTGCTGTACGTTGTTTGTGTTTATTATAATCACTCATGACATATCCTTTATATAACACATTATCAGCAATTATAACACCTTTATCATTAAGCATTCGTAATGCCTGTTCTAAGAAAAATGGATATTTTCCTTTTGCTGCATCTATGAATACTACATCATAATTTCCGTTTAGTGTTGGTAGGATTTCAACTGCATCTCCTTCATATAGTTTGATCTTGTCTTCTACTCCTACTTTTACAAAGTTTTCCTTTGCTTGTGCAATTCTTTCTTCATCTCTTTCTATAGTATCAATTTTTCCACTATCTTGTAAATATTCTGAAAAGCACATTGCTGAATATCCCACTGCTGCACCTATTTCTAGAATATTTTTTGGTTTTATTTCTGTTAAGATTTTTGCAATTACTTCTAGTGTGTCATCCATTATGATTGGAATGTGTTCTTCTAATGCTTTTTCTTTTATTTTCATTAATTCTTCTTTATTCATTTTTTATATCATCCTTTTTAAATTATATTACCCAGCTATTATACTACATATTTTAATACTTTTCAATTTTTAATTTTACAAAATTTAAACAGAGTAGGTAACCCCGCTCTGTTTAATTATACTAAAAATTTTATCCAATCTTTCTTTTCTTAGCAGCAACAATATTTGCAATAATTACAAACACGACTGCAAATCCAATCATAATTCCCATATCAACCATTAAAGGTTTTAAAGTTTCAAAATTAAATATTTCTAACTCAGCTACTGCATCATTTGTTTTAACATAATAATATGTTGGAAGTGCATGTGCAATTGTTTTAACTACATTTGGCAAGTATTCCATTGGAACAAAAACTCCACATAGGAAACTTGATCCTAATGCAACTACATTAACAATTCCTGATACTGCATTTTTGTTAGAAACAATGCTTCCAAGCATAAACGCTAGTGCAGTTGCACTTATTGTAAATACAAATGAGTTTGCTACAAACACAGCTCCGTGTTTACTTAGCATTATGTCATTTCCTAGCAATACAAATCCTGCAGCTACATATAAAGCCCATACAATTATTGCATAAACGCAATTTGATAATAGTAATTCTCTATTATGTTTTTTATAATTCATAGAACTTATTACTGTTCTCTTGCGAATTTTTGTGCTATTAAATACAGATAATATTAAACATATTATATAAATTAAACATGCTAAAATACTATAACTTGCAAAATTGAAATAAAAAGATGCTCTGCTTAAACTTGCTGTATCTAATTTTGAAGTTATTTCTGCCTTTGCCTTTTTTGATAAAGTCTCATTTACTTTTTCAATTAATTCATCTTCAGATTCTATATTTTTTTGATATGTGTTTGCTACACTAATATATCTTTTTATTATCATTTCAGCATATTCTGAGCTGTAATTTCCTGTACGTTTTATTTCCAATTCTGGTGCATTTCCAGCCATGAAATCATTATGATAATTTTCTGGAATATATATAATGTAAGCTGTATCATCATAAAATAATGCGTCATTTCTAGCTTCTTCATTATCAGCAATTTCTGGTGTTGTACTATTTTCTTTTATATATTTAATAAAGTCTTTTGTAATACCTACTTCTTCATCTCGGTTTACTATTAATATACTTGGTTTTGACGCTGTAAACTCTGTTACTGATTTATTAGCATTCATATTTATTCCACCGAAAAGTAATAATAAAGCAGTATAGAATATTACTATTCCCTTATTTTTCTTTAATATTTTTAAAAATGTTTTAAATACTCTCATATTTTTGCCTCCTTAAACTAAAGAATGAAATTACTATTAATGCGAAAGCAAAAATTAACAAACTAGCAATATTAAAGTAATATCTATCTAATGTATCATAATAATATAATGAATAAAATCCGTCTGTAATCATGTTAGCTGGATTCAATTTATTAATAATAGGTACATTTTTGTCTATTACATATTTCATTGTTACACCCATCATTCCAGCTAAGAAACACCCAAACATAGTTATTCCAATTAAGATTCCAGTCTTAGCATTATCACTTGCTTTAAATAGTGATGCAACAGCTACTCCCATTGTTAAACCTGTAAAACTTCCTACCATTGCAAGCAATATTATTAAACCTATATTATTTCCATAGTCAACTTTTAACACAAATACTGTATATGCAAATAGCAGCGCTAATCCTACTAATTGAGTAACGTATCCTGCAAGTAAACTACTTAATAAAAGCTTTGCTTTTTTTATCGGAGATACAGATATTCTTTTTCCTTGATTTGTCATATTAGCTAGGTTTTGGTTTAATGCTACCATTCCTAATATTCCACCATATAAACAAGTCATTGCTATTAATGTATAAAATTCTATCATCATATAGTCTAAATTTTTATTCGAAGTATTTTTTAATTTTACTTCATCATTTTGTACTTGTTCATAAGCTTTTTGAATAATTGCTTGTGTGTCTATGCTTATATCAGTATTTTCTTCTTCATTAATACTTGCTGATAGCATTTCTGTTCTAATCTCTTGTTCAACAATATTATTAATCATATTACTTTTTTGAGCAATTTCTTCAACCACATATTTAAAAATAGTTTGATTTATTCCGTTTTTAACAAATGTAAGCTTTGGTTCATCTCCTTCAAGTTTCATATATCCTGCTATTTTATCATCTTCAAGAAGCTTTTTAGCCTCGTCTTCTGAAACATATTTTGTATTAAACATATGATTTTCACTTGATTCATCACTTAATTGCTTGAAGACCGTTTTATATGCTTCATTGCTTTCAAAATCATCGTTTTTCACAATTGCAATATCTATTGCATCAAATGTTTCTGATTTAGATATATTTGAAAAAGCCAAATGAAATAATGTTCCTAAAATAATCGGAAAAGCAAATGTCCAAAATATTAACATTTTATTTCTGAAGAGAGTTTTTAACGAATATTTAAAATTATGTATAAACATTAGTCTCTAAGCTCCTTTCCTGTTAATTCAAGGAATACATCATTAAGTGTAGGTCTTTCTGAATATATTTTATTATAATTAATACTCTCTTTTTTCAAATAATCTATCATATCAACTAGATTATTTTTTCCTTCAATATATGTAACCAATAATGTGTTTCCATCATAAGTTACTTCATCAACATTACCTTTTGATTTAATGTCATCTATATATTTCTTATCTAAATTATTTACTTCTACTGTAACTTTTTCTTCTATTCTAGCTAATTCCTTTAACTCGTCTGTTGTTCCTGATGCAAGAATTGCACCTTTGTCTAGGATAATTACTCTGTCACATAGTAATTCTACTTCTTCCATATAATGTGTTGTGTATACTATTGTTGCTCCATTATCTCTTAATTTCTTTATTCCATCTAGAATGTTGTTTCTACTTTGTGGATCTACTGCTACTGTTGGCTCATCAAAGAAAATAAGTTCTGGTTTATGTGCAATTCCACATGCTATATTAAGTCTTCTTAATAAACCTCCTGATAATTTTTTTGGATAGAATTTTTTGAAATCTTTTAATCCAACCAATTCGATAGCGTCTTCAACATATTTTTTTCTAGTATCTTTATTTTTTATATATAATCCGCAGAAATAATCTATGTTTTCATATACAGTTAATTCGTCAAATACTGATACATCTTGAAAAACAACACCAATTTTTGATTTAATACTATAAGAATCTGGTTTCATTTCTTTGCCAAAAATTTTTATTGTACCTTTATTATAATTCAATAATGACAATATACAATTTATTGTTGTAGATTTTCCGCTTCCATTTGGTCCTAATAGACCTAATATTTCTCCTTTATGTACTTCAAATGATAAATCATCTATTGCTTTTATTTCCTTATATTGTTTTACTAAGTTTTTAATCTCGATGATATTTTCCATTTATAATCCTCCTTTTATAAATCATTTTATAATCAAATTATATATTATTTCATTATTTTTGTAAAATGTATTTTACGTTATATAAAGAAGAGTATAACATATTGTTATACTCTTCTTTTTTTAATGTTTTGACTTAGCTTGTTTTTTCTCTTTAGATTTTTTTGATGGTTCTCCAATTAAAATAGCCGCTAAAAATAGAATAATTATTATAGTACTTAATAATATTTTTCCTCTTGGAGTTTGCAAAATTTTAATAAAGAACCCTGCCTTTGGAATGGAAATAATATTTTTCCCTATGAAATTATCTTTAGTTGTTAGAGTACTATCAACAGGCTTGTTTGCATCACCTTTTGTTTCAAATCCATCTTTAGTAATAGAGTTAATTCTATGTGTTGCATAAGCACCAGTTTCTAGTCTAAAGGCTATAATATCCCCAACTTTCATTTCATCATAATTTGCCCTTTTATTTATAAAGCAAACACTTCCTGTTTTTATTGTTGGTTCCATTGAACCTGATTCAACAACATACGGTTGAATTCCAATGACATACAACGCTATAAACAGAATTCCTAATATGATTATAACAGTTGTTATTGTATTTAACACTATTTTTGTAATTTTTATAAAAGTTTCCATATATCCATCCTAATCTTTCACTATAAAAATCATATATTATTTTTTAACTAATGGCCAAACTTTTGCAGGATTTGTGCTATCTGCATTAGATAATCCTAAATCAGTTGTTTGAATTCCGTATCCGCTAACTACTACATCAAATGTTTTACCTTGAACACTTGAATTATCTGGATCTGTTTCTGTCACATTTATAAATCTAACTTTGTCAAATAATGTAGTTGTTTCTCCTCCAGTAAGTGGAGAGTCACTTGGTTTACCTTCTAATGGTTGAAGAGTAGTTCCATCTCCTACATAAGCATATACATATGTATATGTTCCTCTTGTTGTATCTGTTTCTGATTCAGCTTTTTTTACTGCATATACTCCTTCTGAAATTTGAGTAGATCCTGGTACATTTACGCATACCCATCCTGAATTTGTTCCAACTGCTGTTGTTCCAGCTGTAGCATCTGTTATATGTAATAATTCAAATAATTGTTGTTCACTAGCTGTTGCAGCTGTCCCAACTTTAACTGTATCATATGGAATTGTTACTTCAACAAACGCATATACAGATGTTGTTCCATTATTTATAACTTTTGGTGCTTTTACAAATTCCATTCCTGGAAGTACATCAGGTACTCCATCATCTGGGAAGCCACCTTCATCAACAATTATTGAAACATTTCCCATTGTGAATGAGTTTGTTTTAGTTTGAACATCAGTGAAATATGCTAAAATTCCACCTATTATTAATACCGCAGCTAATATTATAGCTGTTACAATTAATCTTTTTTTACTCATTATTTTTTCCCCCTAATCATTTCTTTCGTTTTTATTTAATCTTTTTTCTACAAACAAAACTATTATTAAACCAATTGCTGAAACAAAGAATGTAATTATTGCTATTTCAAATTTTACATCTCCTGTTTGTGGACTAGTTTTTTCTGGCTCTGGCTTTGGTGTTGGTACCGGTGTTGGCTCTGGTTCAGGCTCTGGTTCAGGTTCTGGTTCTGGTTCTGGTTCAGGTATTGGTTCTGGCTCTGGCTCTGGTTCAGGTTCAGGCTCTGGTTCATCTTCTTGTTGTTTTACAGAGAATTTCCAATTTACAGCTGTACTTAATGCAGCATATTCATTTCCTAAATCGTTAGGAACAGTTACAGTAAAATTCAATCTACCTGATTGTCCTGCATTGTATTTTCCTAAAGAACAGTTTGTCAACTTATATAGAGCTCCATCATATAAAACCTTATCATCTGCAGAAATTTTTAAATTGATTTTCTTTAACAATTCTTCGCTTTTTCCAGAAACTGATTCATCTTTATCAGTAGAAACAAGATATTCAGCCTCTTTTGATGAAGTATTTTTTATATTTATTTCTTGAGTAACTGAATCTCCAGGTACAATATATTTTAAATTGTCTAAGAAACTATCTGGAACAGTAATGTAATTTTTTGCATTATTTGCATATTTTATTTCAGATTTACTATCTAATTTTGTTCCATCTATTTGATATGAATCAACTAAACTTTTTTCAACTGTAATATTATTCCATGGTGTATTTGAATTAAAGTTTGGTTCAAAATTTTTAGCTTGAACAGCTTCTGCTGTAATATTTAATTCTAATTTTTTACCTTGATATGAATTAGATAAATTTTTAGGTATTGTTATTGATTTAAAAACATCCACTGATTCGCCTGAATTTAATGATGTTTTATAATACCAGTAATCACCACGTTTTACCCACTCAGCAGTCATTCCATTTAAATTATCCTCTGTTAATACAGATTTACTACTATCTGTACCCCCATAACTTATTTTTATTCTTATATAACTAGAATCTCCTAAGTTAGATATCCTTGGAATAAGAGAAACAATTTGTCCTGGTAGAATAGCTTGTGAATTATCACTATACAAAACTTCTTTTCCTTCATTCAAAGTATATTCATTTAACTCAATGTTTACAGCTCCTGTTTTGATATCATTTTTTGCTGTAAGGATAGTAATATTAGTAAATGCGTATATTCCAGAAATACACATTATTAGTGCAAATACTACTCCTAAAACAAACACTTTATTTTTGGACATTCTAACACCTCCCTTCTTTATTTTTTTAAAATAAAAATCCTCCAAGTTTGTAATTTTGGAGGATACTATTTTTTTAAAATTATTTTAATTTTTACTGCTTCATTCTTATGCTTTTATCTTTAGTATCATTCCACAAATCATTTCTCTATTTTTATTATATCTATACTTGTTTTTTTAGTCAATAGATTATTTAAATTTTTAAAATATGTTAAAATTTAACAATACTTTAAATCAAATAATTGTATAAAATGTAATTTTGTGGATTTATAAATCTTTTTTCATAAAAATTGCAATTCTTTTTATAACATCACAAGCTTCAATAATTTGATCGTCTGTATATTGTTCTAATTTTGATTTTGCTTCAACTATGCTTTTTGAATTTCTTCCAAATAGAATATAATCTGCTGAATATCCACTTATATCGCATAATTTTTTCAATTTGTCATAAGATATATCACTTTTTCCGCTTTCTACAACACCTAAAAATTGCCCAGTTACTCCTAATTTCTTGCCTAAAGCCTCTTTTGTTAACTTCATTTCGTTTCTAATCTTTCTAACCCTCTCTCCCATTTGTTTTCTTAGCTCTAAATCTTTATTCATAATAACTCCATCCTTTCTGACATAAGTTTAAAATTCAACCAACATTGAGCATTATTTTTCAGTAAACCTACTTATTAATTTTAATTCTACTATTCTTTCTATTGACAATTTTTGACAATAAATGCAATTATTTTGTAGAATTTTCATTTTGAATATGCTATTATGAATTCAGAAAATTTTGAAAGGGATGATTACCATGAGTAATAAAATATTAAATGTATTATTAATTGAAGATGACAAAGCAGAATGTCTTAAATTTGAAAGATATATAAAAACAAGAAATGATGTAAAGTTAATAGCCACTACTGATTCTGACATAGAGGGATTAGAATTAATAAAGAAACATATGCCAGATGTAATAATATTAGATATTGAGTTGCATAATGGTTCTGGCAACGCTAATTCTTTTAATCTAATTGAAGAATTACAAAAAATAAAATTTTCTAAGAAACCTAAAATCATTGTAAATACTGTTGTTTCTTCAAATACAGTTTATGACTATTTGCGTGATAAAGGCGTAGATCTTATCTCTTACAAAAGACAACAAAATTACAGTATTGAACACCTTATCAATACAATAGTTTTACTTAGTGGATATAGTGAGGATAAATCTTTCACTGGAAATATCACAATTGAAGATTCTAAAGAAAATGAAGAAAAGATTTCAAGTTTAATAAATGATGAATTAAATTTAATAGGCATAGGTCTACATCTTCAAGGTAGAAAGTATTTGCACGATGCAATTTATTACCTAATTACTAATGGTAATAACGGAGAAAAAATTAGTGCTGTTCAGTTTTTAACAACGAAATATAAACGCTCTGGTAGCACAATAAGTAGAGATATGCAAAATGCTATTCTACATGCTTGGAGAGTTTCAAGTTTAGAAGACTTAGAAACATATTATACAGCTAAAATTAATTATGAAACAGGTATTCCAACTCCTACTGAGTTTATCTATTATTATTCTGATAAGATAAAAAGAATTTTAAAATAATTGTTTATATCTTGTATTCGAAAATAAAGCTAAAAATTGATATATTTTCAATTTTTAGCTTTATTTTTTTGTGTTTTTGTCATTTTTTATTATATTTTGTTATCTTTTTGTATTTTTTCTATATTTTTTGTATCCCTTGATATCAGCTAAATAGAGGCCTCTCGATGCTATCCTCAATTTAAGCACTAAACGTGCTAATAAATTATGAGGAGTGAAATGTATGTGGGAAGCTATTCTTGAAGCACTCGCTAGAGCAATGGGTCGTTAATTTAACACCTCATATCTAAAAAGCAAGTAATCAAACAATTAAGTCCTTACATGGGCAAACACGTTTGATTACTTGTTTTTTTTATTGTATAATGTATTCAAAATTTATATAAGGAGGTACTATATATGATAAATAATTTATTAACAGAAAACTCTTTAAATGTGTTAATAAAATTTATACAAATAAACCTATGTCTTTGCTATGTATATTTCAAAATTTTCAAATACTCAAATATTAAGAGAACCCAACAGATACTTTTAATAATTATAGCTATAGTATTAGCTTTTAGTGCTACATTTTTCAAACTATATACATCAAATATATTAATATCAATAATTCTTTGTTTTATATACTCCTTTATACTTAAATTATTTACTAAAAACAAGAATTTAAATTCCTTGTCAGCTGTGATAATCTCATCTGCTATCTCTTATATAGGATTTACTATTTCTGCTTTTATCGTATTTACTACAATAACACTACTTAATGTCCTATATTATGACAGTCCTATCTGTTCTATTATTATAGCAGCATTAGAATTTTTTCTTATTCATATGTTATTCCGTATGAAAAGATTAAAAGATGGTTTTCAATTTATAAGTAACAAATCTCAAAATGATTATATTGATATATTTATACTTATTTTAAGTATAATATTAATTTTTCTTTATTTTTATATTGGAAATTATAATAATATAACATTACCATATCTTTTTACTGGTTTATTTTTATTCGTATTAATCGTTATTCCTTTGCTACAAAGGTCATTTAACATTTACCATAAACAAAAACTACAAACAAAAGCACTAAAAGACTATGAACAAGAACTATCAGAAACCAAACAAAAACTTGCCACAGCACTAGAAGAAAAGCAAAAATTAGTAAAATCCAATCATGAATTTTATCATAGACAAGCGGCATTGAATAAAAAATTAGATGATTTAAGAAATCAAAATCAATTAATATCAAATGCCGAATTTGCAGAAGAATATTCAAATATTCTGAATAGAATAAACAATTTATCTGCTGAATATGATATTAAAACATATACAATACCTAATCTAACAAAAACAAATATTGTAGAAATTGATGACATGCTATTATACATGCAATCTGAATGTGTAAAAAACAATATAGAATTCATATTTAAACTAGAATGTGACATAAATTATATAATAGAAAATTTTATATCTAAAAGTCAATTAGAAACTCTACTTGGTGATTTAATCAGAAATGCTATAATCGCAATAAATTATAGTTCAAACAATTTCAAAAGCATTATGATTGTTTTAGGAATTAAAGATGAAGCATATGAGTTATCTATTTTTGATAGTGGTATCGAATTTGAAATTGAAACTTTATTAAATCTTGGAATTCAGCCATCTTCCACCCATTTAAATGATGGTGGTACAGGTATCGGATTTATTACAACATTTGAAACTCTCCACTCATGCAATGCAAGTTTTATTATTAATGAAATTACAAATAATAATTATACAAAATCTTTAGAAATTAGATTTGATAATAAAAATGAATATATAATTGTTTCTAACAGAAAAGAAAAAATTAATGAGATGAATAAATCAAATAGAAATATCATTTTAAAATAATTAAACGGTGAACAAAAATGTTCACCGTTTTTTATTTGCATATTATACTATCATATTAGTTAACAATACAGATAACCCCATTGCTAATACATTTTGTAAAAAATGACATAATATATTATTAGTTATATTTTCAGTTTTTGCATATATATAAGCAAATGCCCCACCTAATACTCCGTATGGAATGGCCATAACTAATGTGTTTAATAAATTAACTTCGTTTACTGTATGTATTAGTCCAAATATAATTGCTGAGCAAACTATAAAAGCAATATTGTTTTTTATAAATCTTCTTATTACTCCTCTATAAATGCATTCTTCTACTATTGGTGCCCATATAACAGCTAATGGAATAGAAAACCATAATGGTAAAGAATTTATAGCCGATTGATTAACAGATGTTGTCTGTTTTGTAATTCTTAAACAAATTATATTACTTACTATCATTAATAAATACGCAATTCCTAATCTAGGTAATACATATAAAATATATGGTTTTGCATTATTTTTAAATAACTTTATATCATTCATTAATCTTTTTCTGAAAACAATTATAGACACTATAAATGTACATAAATAATAACCTATAATAACTCCTAAATACACATATTTATTTGCATTTTCAGGTATTAACTTGTCTAATATAAACTGTGAACAATATACTGCAACAAGTACTACTCCCCAGATTTTTTCTTTTAAAGTAGATTTACTATACTCTACTTTAGGTATTTCTTTTTTCTCTTTTATTGGATAATCCTCTGGATTTTTTCTTTGCATACATATTGATACAATAAAATTAGCAATATTTAGTATTGATAGAAAAATACTATTAGACATAAAAAAACATATTGCAGAAAATGTTATTAGCATTCCTTTTTTTCTTGAAATTTTATTGTTTATTGCTATTTTTATAGTTATTGCATTTAATATTAATATGATAATAGATTGTACTATCAATATTATATTTCCGCCATTTTGTAAAGTAGAAATCATTGATTGTTGATACTGTTCAGAATAATTTGAATATACTTGTTTTACAGATTCAATTTGCGAATTTATTATATTATTAGCATTTAGTATTAAATAGATTGAAATTACTATTTGTAACACAGCTGATATTATAAAATATATCTTTTTCTTCATTTTAGCCCCTTTCACTTTACTATATACTATTTGTATTTTTAATAACAAATTATTCTATTTTATTTTAAAATATTTTATTGTATTAGTCAATATTATAATTTTTTATGAAATCATTATAATTTGTAATGTCTTATTTGAAAACTTTAATGTAAGAATTATGGATTAAATTTATATGATCTATTCTAAGTTTTTCTAAATAAAAAAAGTAGTATTCTTTCAAATACTACTTTTTATGGTGGCTCGAAGTGGAATCGAACCACTGACACGGGGATTTTCAGTCCCCTGCTCTACCAACTGAGCTATCGAGCCTTTTATTAATTTTTCTATAAATAAAAAAATGGCGACCTGGAACGGGCTCGAACCGTCGACCTCTAGCGTGACAGGCTAGCGTTCTAACCAACTGAACTACCAGGCCGTAAATAAAAAAAATTTAGTTTTCCTAAATTTCTTTTATAAGAAAATGGTGGGCGCAATAGGGCTCGAACCTATGACCTCCTGCTTGTAAGGCAGATGCTCTCCCAGCTGAGCTATGCGCCCATTTCCTTCGACTTGTTTAGTATACTAAATTTTAAATTAATTGTCAATAACTTTTTTAAAATTTTTTATATTTTTTTTAATTTTTTATAATTTTATATTAAATTATACCATAAAAGTACTGAATACCAGCAGTTATTTTACTGATATTCAATACTTTTGTATAAATCTTATCAAATATTTTATTTTAATATATCAATAGCTTTATTTAATTGATTGTCAAATTGTTTTTCAACATTAAGATGTCCTTTCCATTCTTCTGGTAATTCAATAACCTCATCTGGTGTTATTCCAATTTTGTGCAATTTGTTATGATTAGGTGTAAAATATTCTTGAATTGTAATTTTTAAGCCTGTTTTCTTATCATCAAATAAGAAAATACCTTGAATTATTCCTTTTCCATATGTTTTAGTTCCAACAACCTTAGCATTTGTATTTTCTCTTATTGCTGCTGTTAAAATTTCTGAAGCACTTGCTGTATATTCATTAACTAAAATAACAATTGGTACATCTACAACAGGATTTTTCTTTGATACAGACACTTCTTCATTTCCTTTTTTATCTGATGTTATTAACATTTTCGAATCTTTTGGTACTATCATTTCAGCAATCTCTAAAGATTGGTCAACTAAGCCTCCACCATTATTTCTTAAATCTATTATCAATGATTTAATATTTTTAGATTTTAAATCTTCATATGCTTTTTTAAAATCTGCTGCACAGCCACCATCAAATGAACTAATTCTTATATAACCAATATCATTTTCTAATTTTTCTGATTTTATGCATTTAAATTTTATAGTTTCTCTTGTTATGTCATAATCAATTTCCTGATCATTTCTTGATATGGTAACTTTTACTTTTGAACCATCCATTCCTTTCATATTATTAGAAGCTTGTGTTAATTGCTCTCCTGTATATTCTACATCATCTACTTTTTTTACAATATCACCAACTAAAATTCCTGCTTTATTGGCTGGAGAATCTTCAATTACACCAACTACTAAAATTTCATTTGTTTGAGTGTTTTGTGCTATATATAATCCAACTCCTACATATGAGCCTTTTACATCCTGCATTAATGAATCTACTTCTGTTTCACTCAAATATTCTGTATATTCATCTCCTAATGAGGAAACATATCCCTCTAAAGCTCCCTCTATCATTTTTTTATCATCTATGTTTCCTATATATGATTCCTCTAATTTATTTCTTATATCAGTGAATTTATCATCAATTGATACATTTTTTTTATTTCCAGTAAGCCCCATTATTATTGAATTAGAAATATCTCCAAAAACGTTATTTTCTGATTTTATTCCTGTTTTTACTAAGAAATAATTATAGATTACAATTGTTGTTATAATGCAAGTTATAAGCGCTGTAATGATAATTATCATTAAATTTTTTAAAATATTATTATTTTTTTTATTTTCTTCCATCTTAAATCCTTTCATGCATAACTATAAATATTATATTATATAGTCTATTTTTTATTCTCGAATTAAATTTTTAATGTGAATTTTCCTTTTACGTAATTGCAAATCGATTTATTACTATTCAAAAGGAGCAGTTTTGTCTGCTCCTCAATAATTTTTTATCTTTATTTTTATAAGTAATTTAATGGATTTGTATGTGAACCATTTATTCTAACTTCAAAGTGTAAATGTGGTCCTGTTGAATTTCCTGTTGTTCCAATTGCCGCAATTACTTGACCTTTTGAAACTGTTTGCCCTGCTGAAACATATAATTGACTAGCATGTGCATATCTTGTTGTTATTCCATTTCCATGGTTTAAGATTATGTAGTTACCATAACCTCCATTCCATCCATAATTTGCTAAAATTACAGTTCCACTTTCTGCTGCACAGATATTTGACCCATGAACTGCCCCAATATCTATACCTGTATGGAAATCTCTAACTCCAAATAAAATTCTATATCCATATTGTGAAGTTATTCTTGAACTTGAAGGACATGGCCAGCCTAGTTTTCCTCCTGTATATGGATTTGAAACAACTGCAGATGAACTTGTATTTCCTGATGAACTTGAACTTGATTGACTTTGTGCTGCTTTTCTTGCTGCTTCTTCTCTTGCAATTGCTTGTCTTTCTAATTGTGAATATTGTTCAGCTTGTGCTTTATATTCAGATAATTTTGTTTCTAATGCTTTTTGTTCTTCTGTTAAATTAGCAGCTTTTTCTTCTTTTTCTGCTTTTAACTTTTGTAATTGTTGTGTTTTTTGTTCTTTTTCTTGTTTTACTTCTTCTACTTCTTTTTTCTCATTTTCTAATGATGTTTTTAATTCTTCAACTTCAATTATTAATTTATTATCATAATCAGCTGCCTGTTTTATAATATCTTGATTAGAAATAAAATTCATTAATTTTCCAGAAAGTACAACATCTAAGAAAGTAGTTTCTTTTTTCATATACATTGCTACTAATCTGTTTTCTAATGTTTTCTTTTTTTCTGCTAAATCTTTTTCTTTTACTGCAATTGATTTATCTAATTCTTGTGCTTTTGCAGTTAATTGTTCTATTTCTCCTTCATATTCAAGTATAGAACTATTTAAATCTGCAACTTCTTGTAATACCTCATCTATTTGTCCTTCAACATTGTTTAATTGTTCCTGAGTGTCTTGAGAATTTTTAATTGCTTCATTTTGCAAACCATTATAATATGTACTACTATTTTCAGCAAAAACAGTGGTACTTAATGTAATTGCCACAATTGTTAAAACTACTACTGATAAAATTCTTTTTAAATTTTTCATTTTCATCTTCTCCTTTGTCTTTTACACCTTCAAATATTTTTTCATAGATAGCAAACTTCCAAATACACCAATTCCAATTCCTAATGCTAAGAAGATAATTGAAATTTGTGTAAACATTTGACTGAAATCTAATAATTGAATTCCACTACTTACTCCAAGTTTTTCTAACCAACTTTCAAGTCCATTACCAATTACATTTCCTTTTATCCAAACATACAACCCAGCTAAAATCAATAAAGAAATAAATGATGATATTAATCCTATTATTATTCCTTCTACCACAAATGGTGCTCTTATAAAATTGTTTGTTGCTCCTACATATTTCATTATTGAAATTTCTTTTCTTCTTGCATGTACAGTTAACTTTATTGTATTTCCTATTATAATAATAGAGAAAACTATTAATGCACCACCTATTGCAACTAATGCTATATTAACATTTCTATCTAATTTAGTTAATGACTCTGTATTGTCTTTTTGATCTTCTCTTGTTGTTCCTATTACATTGTTTAATTGTTCAACTTTTGCTGCTACTTCATCAACTTTTTCTAAATTAGTGAATGTTATAATAAAAGATGGCGGAAACGGATGGTTATTTTCATTGTAACCTGCTATCATTACTGTATCATTTCCTACCTTTTCTAATGCTTTATGATACGCTTCTTCTTTTGTAATATATGTAATACTTGGATTTACATATTCTATATTACGTATTTCACTTTCTAATTTTTCTTTTTCAGACACTGTTATATCATCTTTTAAATATACTTCTAATGGATATTCTTCTTCCATTTTTCCTAGGATTGCATTGACATTTTCTCCTATTATAAAGCATATTCCGACGGTTAACATTGTGACTAACATAATTGTTATTGCTGAAAAAGTAGATTTTTTATTTTTTGATATGTTTTTTACTCCATCACCAATTAAATAACTAATTAAATTATATCTCACTATCATACCCACCTTTTTTATCATCTCTAATAATGTTACCTTTATCTATTTGTATAACTCTTTTTTTCATTTTATCTACTATGTCTTTAGCATGTGTTGCAACAACTATAGTTGTCCCTCTTAAATTAATATCATTTAAAAGATTCATAATTTCCCATGCTGTATCTGGATCTAAATTTCCAGTAGGCTCATCTGCTATTAACATTGAAGGATTGTTTACAAGTGCTCTTGCTAATGCCACTCTTTGTTGTTCTCCTCCTGATAATTCATTAGGATATACTTTTGATTTATCACTCAATCCTACTAAAGATAATACCATAGGTACTTGTCTTCTTATGTGCTTTGGTGTTGCTTTTACAATATGCATCGCAAATGCAACATTTTCATATACAGTTTTATCTGGTAACAATCTAAAATCTTGAAAAACAACTCCCATACTTCTACGTAAATATGGAACTCTTTTAGCTTTCAGAAAAGTAGTATCTTTTCCATTGATTATTATATTTCCAGATGTAGGTTCTTCCTCTTTTAATATTAATTTTATAAGTGTAGATTTTCCTGAACCAGAACTTCCAACTAAAAATGCAAATTCTCCCTTTTCAATTTTGAAATTAGCATTATTTACAGCTACTGTGCCTGTATCGTATGTTTTGTTTACATTTCTAAATTCTATCATAATCTATCTTCCTTTTATTTATTTCTAGTTTTACATATTAATCATACCAATAATCTTATTTCTTTGCAATAGTCTTTTTTTTATTTTTTTAGTAAAAAAACAGTCACAATATAGTAATTACTAGGTTTTTGTGTCTTTCCTAATTTTTAAAAAATTCACAAAAAATTCACAAAATTTATTTTTTTCTAGCCTTAACAGCTTTAATTTTTATACCTTGTTCCTTGAACATTTTTTCATGTTCGGTTTCTATATTATCCCAAAAATCATTTTCGTTTGCCAAATCATAAGTTTTTCCAAGTATTTCAAATCCAGTTTGTTCTAAATACAATAGACTGTCATTAAACAATCCATCGTCATCAGTTTTAAAATAAATTTCACCATTTTCTTTTAAAAACTGTCTATATTTTTCTAATTGTCTTGTATGTGTCAATCTCTTTTTTCTATGTTTTCCTCTTGGCCATGGATTGCAAAAATTTATATATATTCGGTTTATCTTATCATTATCATCTAATATTAATAATATTCTCTCTATATCAAATCTTGTTAAATACACATTTTTTATAGGAATATTTTTCTCATTATACTCATTTTCTATATTTCTTTTAGCTAAACCTAGCATAGCATCTACCATATCTATTGCAATATAATTTACATTCAAATTTTGAGAAGCTAGTTTTGATATAAATCCACCTTTTCCGCACCCCAACTCTAAATGTATTGGATTGTCGTTTTCAAACAAAGTTTTCCATCTTCCTTTATAATCCTCAGGATTATCTATATAAAATTCACTTGCTTCTAGCTCTCCTCTTGCCCAAGGCTTGAATCTGATACGCATTTTTCATTCTCCTTTACTCTGTTCTTACTATTTTAACTCCTTATATTTTACACTATTTTCCAAATTTGGTCAATATTATATAACTTTATATGTGATGATAAAAAAATGTTGAAAATTTCTTAAACCTGTGCTATAATTCTCATAATTTAATAATCAAAACTAAATTTAAACCAATGATTTATGTTCGTTGTTTAAAAATATAATAAATGGGAGATGAAAAACTTGAAAATCAATACAGACAGTGAAACATTAGCCGAAAACAAAGTTTTAATTTTATACATTCTTGATCAAACACATAAACCAATTACTAATGATAATTTATACAAATTAGTTTTAACAGCAGTGGATATGAATTACTTCTATTTTCAACAATTTTTGTTAGATATGATCAATACTAAATTTATTGTTTCTTACTCAAAAGAAACACAAGAAGTATACGAATTAACTGATTTGGGAAAACATACTTTAGATTTAACTTTAGATATATTACCTGGTATTGTTAAACTAAAAATTGATACTAATTTAAAAAGTACTTTGGAATCAGTTGAGGAAGAACATTCCATAGTTGCTGAATATACACCCAAAAATGAAAATAATTATATCATAAACTGTAAGATAATGGAAAATAATGAAACAGTATTTGAAATAAAAACTTTTGCATACTCTCGCGAACAAGCAAAGGAATTTGTTGATAATTGGAAGAATAATGCAGAAAAAATTTATCCAAAAGTTTTGGAACTTTTACATAAAAAAGACAATTAGAGACTTTTCTCTAATTGTCTTTTTATTTTTATTGTTTCATCTTTTTTATTGTTTCATCATAATTGTCTGATTTTATTATTCCTGTTCCAGAAACAATTATTTCAGCACCAGCTTTTTTTACATCTTCTATATTTGAAATATTAATTCCGCCATCTGCTTCAATGACTGTATCAATATTATTTTTTGTTATATATTCTGAAATTTGCTCTATTTTATTTAAAGTTGTTTTTATTAATTCCTGTCCACCTTTTCCTGGTTCAACTGTCATTACCAAAACAATATGTGTAAATTCTAGTAATTCTAAGATTTCTGAAACATCTGTATTTGGTTTTATAGCTATTCCTGCTTTACAATTATTTGATTTTATATAATCTAATACATCCATTATTTTGTTTTTTTCTTTTAAAGCTTCATAATGAATAGTTATTATATTAGGATTATATGGTAAAAACATATCAATATATTTATATACATCTGACACCATTAAATGTATATCTAATGGTACATTAGTAACATTACTTAAATAATCACAATATTCCATCATTTTTTCAGATGTGTTATCTTCCACAAATTTTCCATCCATCACATCAATATGAAAATAGTCTGTTTTTGCAGTTTCTAAATTATATATAGTTTTAATTATTTTTTCTTTTTCCACACTTAATAAAGATGTTGATATTTCTACCATTTATATTGCTCCTTTTCTTTTAATTCATTATACAATTTGCAATATGTTTCATATCTATGCAGATTAATTTTTCCATTTTCTAAAGCTTTTTTTATTCCACATTCATCTTCCTTTATATGAGTACATCCTACAAATTTACAATCTTTTATATATTTTGATAAATCTATAAAATAGTGACTTAATTCTTCTTTCTCAATTTCGTATATGTCAAATGTCGAAAATCCAGGAGTATCTGCTATATATGAATTGTCATTAATTTTGTATAGTTTTATAGAAGTTGTAGTATTTTTTCCTCGCTTATTCTTGCTACTTATTTCTCCCTCAGATGTTAGTACATCTTCAAATATATTATTTATCAATGTAGATTTTCCAACTCCAGAATTTCCTGAAAATGCTGTTACATTATTTTTCAAACATTTATATAACTCTTCAACACCTTCCCCTGTCTTCGCATTTGTCTTTATAACTTTATAACCTATTTTTTTGTATATTTTTTCAATTTCATCTATATTTTCAGTATCTTCTAGATCTATTTTATTTAAAACTATAACTGATTTAATTTTGTTGTATTCTGCAAACGCTAATTGCTTATCTAATAATAATAAATCAGGTTTTGGCATTTTCATTGAAATAACAAAAATCAATTGAGTTATATTTGCCATTTTAGGTCTTTTAATGTAATTTTTTCTTTCTAAAATTTGACTTATAACTCCAGTTTCGTCTTTTTGATATTCGAATTCTACATAATCTCCTACCACTGGAGTTATATCATCTTTCTTAAATTTTCCTCTTGGAATACATTTTATTGTATTTTTGTTTTCAATATCTTCTACTTCATACATATTAGAAATATTGCTTGTTATTAATCCTTTTGGCATAATTTCTCCTTGCTTTTTGAATATTAATATTGTCCTTTAACATTTATTACTCTATTATCACTATTCATATCCATTTGTTCATATGCATATCTTGCTTCTGAACCATTTTCACCAACATAAACTTTTATAGTCACGGTTCCTTTTCCTTTAATAGTATATGTTTTTAATTCTGTATTTTCTGGAACTTCTTTGTCTGTAATAACATCTTCTCCATCTACATTTATTCTAACTGTTACATTATTTATTTTAGCTGTTTCTGTTGATGTTTTCTTATTATCTGCTGTATTTGAATTTTCATTTTTTTCTTTTGAATCTTTTGTTTCTTTGCTATCTTTATTGGCATTTTCTGTTTTTTCTTCTTTATATCCTGTTATAGATTTAATATAAACATTAACAGTTCCTTCTTTTAATTCTTGTATTTTATTAACAGTTATAGTTATCGCTGTACCTTCTTCAACAACACTACCAACTTCCAAACTTTGTTTCAATACTGCTCCATTAGATTTATTAGTGTCTTCTTGATAAATAATATTAACTTCTATTTTCTTTTCTGTAAGAGCTTTTTTAGCTTCTTCAACATCCATATCTACTACATATGGAACAGTAACTTTTTCTAATCCATTTCCTGAACTAACATAAATTTTTACAATTGATCCGGCATCTAGTTGCTCGCCTTCATTTTTTTCTTGTTTTATTACATAACCTTCTTGTACTGTTTGACTTACTTCATCTACTCTTTCAGCTTCTAGCTCAGCTTTTTCTAATTCTGCCACCGCTTCTTCATATGATTTTCCAATAACTTTAGGCATTTTTGTAGGCTTAGTTCCTTTGCTTACAACTAATTTTACTGGACTATTTTTTTGAACATCATAATTTGTTCCCTCTGCTGGTTTTTGTGATATTACTTTTCCTTGTTCAACATCTTTGCTATATGCTTCTTCTATTTCATATTTAATTCCTAAGCTATCTAATTTTTGTTTTGCTTCATCAACTGTTATTGAAGTTACTTTTGGTAATGATATTCCAGAATGAGCAGATGTATCTGAATCTATTCCTAATAATTTAGTTGTCAATTTCCAACTTCCAACAAAAATTAACGCTGCTATTAACAAAATAGCTAATCCAATTCCTATATATACAACTGGTTTCATTTTTGGATTTTCATCTAAATATTTTGCTAAACCAGACTTAGGTTTTTCTTTTTCAACAGTTCTTACTGTTTCTTTATTTGGTCTATTTGCTTTATATTTATCTTCACTAATAATATTTTCTGAAATTGTTGGTATTACTTTTGTAAAATCTCCTTCATTTTTTTCTTGTACAAAATTACCTGTTGGATTTTTTAAAGCCATACTCAAATCTTTCATCATTTCAGTTGCTGATTCATATCTCATACTTGTATCTTTTTTCATCGCCTTTAATATAATTTGATTTACAGCTACTGGTACTCTTGAATTTAATTGAATTGGTTCTATTGGTTCTTCTTGCATATGTTTTAATGCAACAGATACTGGTGTGTCCGCATCAAAAGGAACTTTTCCAGTTATCATTTCATACATAACAACACCTAAAGAATATAAATCAGATTTTGCATCTGTATATCCACCTCTTGCATGTTCTGGTGAAAAATAATGTACAGAACCAATCGTTGTTCCAAAAGCGGTTATAGTTGAATTTGATACTGCTTTTGCAATTCCAAAATCAGTTACTTTTGCTATTCCATCTTCTGTAATTATTATATTATGTGGTTTTATGTCTCTATGAACTATTCCGTTTTTATGTGCCATCTCTAGTGCAGAGCATATTTGTATTGCAATATTTACTGTCCATTTCCATGGAAGTGCTCCTTCTTCTGAAATTATTTGTTTTAATGTTTTTCCTTGAATTAATTCCATTACAATATAATATATGTTATATTCTTGACCTACATCAAATACTGACACAATATTAGGATGTGTTAATCTGGCTGCTGATTGAGCTTCAGTATTAAATCTTTTTATAAATTCTTCATCAGTAGTAAATTCATCTCTTAACACTTTAACTGCAACATATCTATTAAGTATAGTGTCTCTTGCTTTGTATACTGTTGCCATTCCTCCACTACCAACTTTTTCTATAATTTCATACCTATTACCAATTATTCTACCTTCTATATTCATATGTAATTCTCTCCTTATAAAATAATTACAGCTGTAATATTATCAAGTCCACCTTTTTCATTTGCTTCAAATACTAATCTATTACAAGCTTCACTTGGATTTTCATTAATTATTTTTACAATTTCTTCATCTCTCAACATGTTTGTTAAACCATCAGAACACATTAATAGTATATCATCTTTTAAAAATCCTTTAACTGTTACATCTGGTTCAACATATGGTGAGCATCCCAATGCTTTTATTAGCATATTTTTTTTAGGATGATTATATGCTTCTTCTTTGGTTATTGTACCATCTGATACTAATTTTTGTACATAGCTGTGGTCTGTTGTTAATTTTCTAAAAAAATCTTTTCTTTTTCTATATACTCTGCTATCTCCTATGTGTCCTATATAAACTTTATTTAAAACTATTAAGCATATATCTATTGTGGTTCCCATATTTTCTAACTCTGGAATTTCTTTTGATTTTTCAAATATTACTAAATTTGCATATTCAATTGCACTTTTTACAAGATTCAAAATACTTTCCCTGTCATGCATAATTGTTTTCCAATTGTTTATTATATAATTTTTAGATGTTTCAACAGCTAATTTACTTGCTATTTCTCCACCTTTATATCCTCCCATTCCATCAGCTACAATGAATATCTGTATTTCATCATCTGGAGATGAAATGTAATAACTATCTTGATTCATATCTCGTACTTTACCGATATCTGATTTTGCAAAAGCTCTCATATATCCTCCTTTATGCATTCATTTGTTTAATTTTATTTTCATTTATATTTTATATTATAATTGTTTTTTTTACAATGGGGCAAGTTCTTTTTTTTTACTTTTTTGAAATATAGATTTATTTAAGATTTTTTCTTCTTAATTGTCCACATGCAGCTTCGATATCTGATCCTAATTCTCTTCTTATAGTAGCTACAATTCCATTATCATTTAAATAATCTCTAAATTTAATAATGTTTTCGTTTGTGCTTTTTACAAATGCGCCATTTTCTATTTTATTAATAGGTATTAAATTAACATGGCATAACATTCCTTTTAATAATTTTACTAATTGTTTAGCATCTTCTAAATTATCATTATTATCTTTTGCTAAAGCATATTCAAATGAAATTCTTCTATTTGTTAATTTTATATATTCTTTGCATGCTTCTAATAACTGTGAAATGTTATATACTTTATTTACAGGCATCATTGCACTTCTTTTTTCATCAGTTGTCGCATGTAAAGAAATTGATAATGTACACGGAATGTTTTCTTTTGCTAAATCATATATTTTTGGTACCAATCCACTTGTTGATACACTTATATGTCTTGCTCCAATATTAATGCCTTTTTGATTATTTAATATTCTTATTGATTTAATAACATTATCATAATTATCTAGTGGCTCTCCAATCCCCATATATACAATATTTGAAATTCTTTCACCTGTATCTTGTTCAACTGCTATTATTTGTTCTACTATTTCTCCAGCCGTTAAATTTCTTATAAATTTTATTCCAGTAGATGCACAGAATTTGCAGCCCATCTTGCAACCTATTTGTGTAGATACACATATTGTATTTCCATGATGATATTTCATTAAAACAGTCTCAATGGCATTTCCATCTAAAACATCGAATAGATATTTTTTTGTACCATCAGATGATTCTTGTTTTTTTAGAATTTTAAAATTGCAAATTGTGTAATTAGTTTTTAATTTTTCTCTTAAATCTAATGATAAATTTGTCATTTCATCAAAACTTTTTACTTTTTCAACATAAAGCCATTGAAATACTTGTCCTGCTCTATACTTTTTTTCGCCCATGTTTTCAAATTCTTTTTCCAAATCTTTTAAATCATAATCTTTTATATTTTTCATACTTCAACTCTTCCTTTTCTGTTTTTATATCACATTTTTGTAATAAAATCAAAAGTAGTTTATAATTAAAATATAAACCACTTTTATTTCGTATCTTTTGTTATAATTTTTAGATTCTAAGCACTTAAAACTTTACTTATTTCTTTAATTGCTATTTCTATTCCTAATAATCTTTTTTCAAATAATTGGTTAGTCATATCTGCAATTTTATTGTATTCTTGTAATTTTTCCAATTTTTTAATACATATATTGTATTTTTTATTTAGTAATTCTTTTTCCTCTATTTGATTATTTTTTAGTTGATTTAATATTTCATTTATTTCTTCGATTTGTTTTTCAAGTGTTTTATTAGATTTTTCTAACATTTGCATATTATCACCCCTTAACAACAAAATCGTTATATATATTTTACCATTAAACGGTATAAATAGTCAATAAAAAACAAAACAAAAGTTTTGCTTTTTTATTGACTATTTATAATTGTGATTTTATTAAAATTTAATAAAAAATAAACTAAAGAAAATATATGCGTATCTTAGCATTTTTTTAGAAAAGATTGTTTCCCTATAATGTACACAACTTTCACAAATTGCACTATATTTATCAGCAATAGTTACAATATAACTTTCTGGATATTTAGGTAACTTAACAGTTAATGGCCACATATGTTTTAAGATTATATCTTCTTCTTTTTCAGACAATTCAAAAAGTTTTTTTGCATTTTCTAAGGCTGTTTTTGGATGCGTAAATGCATGTAAGCCTTTTCTTCCATCTTGTCTTTTTCTCCAATCATACAAAAAAAGATCATGTAGCATCGCTGCTCTTGCAGTTTTTTTATAATCTAATTTTAATTTTTTGCATAATTTATAACTTATAAAGGCAACATTTCTACAATGTTCAAAACATGATGTATCGTAATGTTGATTATAATTTTTCATCTTTTGGACAGTTTGATTTTCTGTAATATCTAATATTATCTCTTCAAACTCTTTATCTTCTATTAACAAAGTTTTTCTCCTTTCAATTCTGTTACATATAAATATTATATTATAATTATATGTAAAAATAAAGCTTTTCCCTAAAAAATATTAACAATTTTCAAAGAATCTTTTTCTTCAATGTGTTTTATAATAAATTTACATTTTTCAATTTCATCAACGCTTTTATCAAAATCCTCGACTTTAATATTTGCCTCTATTGATATAAATTGAGTTTGGACTTTTTCTAATTCATCATGTTCTATAAAACATGCAAAATAATCATATTTTTTATTCCATTTTTCTTGGATATTATTTATTTCACTTTCTAATTCTTCTTTTTTTATATCTTCATTTAATATTTTGTTTTCCACATTATCTAAATCTTTTGAAATATTATCAAAAAAGCCTTGAACATAAATTTGAGAAATTGCATGAAAAGAAATAATTATAATAACTATAATTGCAACTATAAAAAGCTCTTTTTTCATTTTATATTTCCACCCTTTCTTTGCCTTTTACCTTTCTTTTTTTTGGCAATAAAACTGTCCTTTTCCATCAATTGTAGCTATTAATGCTTCTTCAGGAGTATATCCAAACTTTCTTATTTGACTTTTCAACCAATTATAATCTTTTTGTAAAATTTTCAAATTATCATACATAATTACACCATCTATTACTAAATCATAAGAAATTCCTTCATATTCTGGTTCTATTCCAAAATCTTCTGGAATTGCATTTCTTTTATTTGGCTTCTGTATAACATTAATTTGTCCACTAGTTTCTAAAATTGCATATTCAACATCTCCTAAATTCATAATATTGTTATCTCTTAGTCTTTCTTGAAGCTCATTTATTGTAAACCTTTCTTTTCTTAATATTTTTTCGTCTATTTTCCCTCTATATATTAAAATCGATGGTTTTCCGGAAATCAGTTGCCTTACCTTTAAACTTTTCATATTTGCAACAGAAATTAGTAAATCCATAACAAGTAATCCAAGTATTGGTATAATTCCATTTGTTAAAGGAATACCACTATTAGCAATTGGAGTAGCTGCTAAATCTGCAATCATAATTGAAATTACCAATTCAAATGGCTGCAATTGTCCAATTTCTCTTTTTCCCATTAATCTCATCACTAATAATACAACTATGTATATTAAAATAGATCTGATAAATAAAACCAACATAATTTACTCCTTTATACATGAATCACATAAATTTAATTATTTCTTTTATTTTGCCAAATCAATTAATTATTTATTCGTATTAAAGCATAATAATTTTTTTTTGGTTAATAATAAAATTACGAAACCAAAATTTCTTAACATTTTTGATAAAAAATTTAGTTTCGTCATTCTTTTGAATAAAGGAGGTTATTCATATGTCAGATAATCAAGTTAATACACGTTCAAATAGCGGACTAAATACAGTTTGGCAAATTGTAGGTAGATTAATTACTGCTGCAATAGTCCTTGCTATTACTGCATTTTTTACTCCTGGTTTTACAATTAATAATATCTGGGCACTAGCAGCTGCAACAATTGTGCTTACTGTAATAGATTATTTAATAACAAGATTTACCGGTTTACATGCAAGTTCATTTGGTAAAGGCTTCGTTGGATTCGTACTTGCTGCTGTTGTTTTATATGTAACACAATATTTTGTTGCTGGTTATTCAATTTCTTGGATAGCTGCTATTATTGGTGCTTTGGTTTATGGAGTAGTTGATTATTTTTTACCAGGTGAACAATCTATGTAATTTAAAAATTTAGAATAGAAAATAGAACAGTTCTGATTTACAAAACTGTTCCATTTTCTATTCTAAATTTTCAAATTATTTATATTCTTGCATTATATAATTTAATTGCTGTTTCAGGGCTATCATTACCTTCTGCATTTTTTATAGGTGCAAATTCTTCCTCTCTCTTAACTCTTAAAATACTAATATCATCAAAGTTTGAAAAAGCATCAAATATAAATGATTCAAACTTATAAACATTTTTATTATCTGGAACAATTAAATTTCCATTTTCATCCAAAAATTCTGATTTTTTTTCAGCTATATGATATGGCATTACCTTATCTGCCATTTTATCTAGTGCTTCAATATTATATAAATGACTTAAAATATTAACATCTCCAAAGACTAAATCTCCATTTTCGTCAATTTCTTCTATCATCTCTTCTGGCAACTCAGAATATTCTATAATTCCAGGTTTTCCATCTATTTTACAAAAAACTCCTGCTCTCTCGCGTGGATTTGTTTTTATTACAGACTTTGAAGCAATTTTATTATTTTGGCTTACAGTAATTCCTACTAATAATGGATCAACTATTTTTAACAGAATATTATCTACACCGCCAACAAATATCCATTGAATATTTTTTTCTTTCATATCATCAAGCATTCCATTTACTTTAAGAGATTTATATATACTACCATTTCCATCAGAAGCTTCTTTTATTAATTTATCTTTTCCTATTAATAATTTTCCTTCTGTTGAAATTAAAGGTGCTTTTCCTTGTTTAAACAATTTAACATTTTCTTTTGGATATCCAAAATAATTATGTTCTTCAAGGAAACTTAATGTTTGGTCATTATTTTCTTCACTCGTCATTAAATACCATGGAATAATTACACCGTATCTTTCATTTGCTTTTTTCAAAGATTCTACTATTATTTGAAATAAATATTTTTCTCCATCTTTTAAATTAACTTTGAAAGTTCCTTTTGGTCCTTTATGTCCAAGTCTTGTTCCTTGACCACCAGCCATGGTTACTACTGCATATTGTCCATTTTTTATAATTTCAATTCCTTTGTTTTTATAATTTTCAAATTCTTCTTTTGATAACTTATCTATATCTGTCGCAGGTATTTTTTCTATTTTCTTATTTCCTATTTCAAATGTTTTACTTAGGTTATTATATAAATCTACTACTTGTTCTATATTAAGATTTACTACTTGATTTACTAATTTGTTTTTTTCATCATCATTTAATTTATTCATCCAATTTATTATATGTTCTTGACCGAATTTCTTTAGTATTTCAATTGCCATTTCGTCCATAATCCTCTTCCTTTTTTATTGTTTATTTACCTTATAATATGCTCATCTTAGCATATATGTTAAAAAAAAGCAATATATTGGTTTTCATAAAATTGAAACAAAAAAAGACCATACCAAATTGTTTCAAAAAATTAGTCATAAACTTATTTTTACATTAATATAAATTAATAAAGTTTAAATAGACAAACATTTAAGGAGGAATTATAAATGGAAAATAATTTTAAACTATATGAAGATATTGCCAAACGCACAGATGGTGATATTTACGTTGGAGTAGTTGGTCCTGTTAGAACTGGTAAATCTACTTTTATAAAAAGATTTATGGATTTACTAGTAATACCAAATATTGACAACACTTATAAACAAGAAAGAGCAAGAGATGAACTCCCTCAAAGTGCTGGTCGGAAGAACAATTATGACAACAGAGCCAAAATTTATTCCAAACGAAGCAGTTGAAATTACTATTGGAAACAACATTTCTTTAAAAACTAGATTAGTTGATTGTGTAGGATACTTAGTAAATAATGCAATTGGATATTTAGAAGATGACATGCCTAGAATGGTAAAAACACCATGGTCAACAGAAGAAATTCCTTTTGAACAAGCTGCTGAAATTGGAACAAAAAAAGTAATTCAAGAACATTCAACAATTGGGATTTTAGTAACAACCGATGGTAGTATTACAGATATTCCAAGAGAAGATTATATTGATGCTGAAGAAAGAGTTGTACGAGAATTAAAAGAATTAAATAAACCATTTATAATTCTTCTTAATAGTGACTCTCCTTATTCTGAATCAACAAAAAATCTTGCTCGTAAATTAGAGGATAAATATGAAACTACTGTTATTCCAACTGATTGTTCTAATTTAGAATTAGATGATATTAATAATATATTTGGAAAAATATTATACGAATTTCCAGTTGAAAGGATTAATATTAATTTTCCAAAATGGGCAGATAGATTAGATGAAAATCATTGGTTAAAAAAAGAGTTATTTACTGAAATCAAAGAAGCTTGTAATAATGTTAAAATTTTAAAACATATTGATGAAGTAATTAATAAACTTCAAAATACAGATATTATAAATACTACTATTCTTAACGAAATAAAATTAGGAACTGGTGAAGTTAATATTACAATTAATTTACATGATGAATTATTCTACAAAATAATAACTGAAATTTCAGGAGTTAATATTTCTAATGAAGGTGACTTATTTGCTACAATTGCAGATTTTTCAAAAACAAAAAAAGAGTATGATAAAATAGCGTATGCTTTAGAAGAAGTTAAAGCTAAAGGATATGGTATTGTCACTCCATCAATAGATGAACTAATTTTGGATGAACCTGAAATGGTAAAACAAGGTTCTAGATATGGCGTAAAATTAAAGGCAACTGCTCCCTCTATTCATTTAATAAAAGCAGATATTGAAACTGAAGTTTCTCCAATTGTTGGAAGTGAAAAACAATCTGAAGAACTTGTTAATTATCTACTTTCAGAATTCGAAAGTGATCCTAAAAAAATATGGGAATCAAACATATTTGGGAAAAGCTTACATGAATTAGTTAATGAAGGATTGCAAAATAAGCTATCTAGAATGCCAGAAGACGCACAAAGTAAATTACAAGAAACATTAGAACGTATTGTTAACGAAGGCAGTGGCGGTTTAATTTGCATTATACTTTAAATAAAAAATTCCTAAGATCAAAAGAGTGGTTTTTATAACCACTCTCCATTTTTCTTAATATAAAATCTTTTATATACTTGAATAAAAACTACATATACTATTAATAATATTGCCATCCAACCTAAATAAACAATTGGTAATCTACTTAAATCAAATATTGTAGCAATATCAGTAAATGTAATAACCAAAGTTATTATAACAATAACAGCTGTTGAAATCAATAATTGCTTAGAAGATTTACTTTGTATGAATGGTGTTTTACTTGTTCTAATCATATGAATAATTAATGTCTGTGATAAAATTCCAAATGCAAACCAACCTGTTTGGAATAATACTGCTTTTTCAATAGTATTAAACTTAAGTATAAACCATAGAATTGCAAAACATAAAATATCTAAAATCATACTAATTGTTCCAAAAACAAACATAAACCTTTTTAATCCTTTTGTATTCCATGTTTTTGGTTTTTGAATATATTCCTTGTCAACATTATCAAAAGGCATTCCAAGTTGTGCAAAATCGTTTAATAAATTCTGAATTAAAATATGAATTGGAAGTAATGGCAAAAATGGTAAAAATACACTTGCTATTATAATTGAAATCATATTTCCGAAATTCCCGCTAGTTGCCATTTTCAAATATTTTAATAAATTTGTAAATGTCTTTCTTCCTGTTACTACACCTTCTTCTAAAACATTTAGATCTTTTTCTAATAGAATTATATCAGCTGTTTCTTTTGCAATATCAACAGCTGTATCAACTGATATTCCAACATCTGCCTGTTTTAATGGCGGACTATCATTAATTCCATCTCCCATATATCCAACCGTATTTCCATTTTCTTGATAAATTCTAACAATACGTTGTTTTTGAAGTGGCGATAATTTTGAATATAAGTGACATTCTTTTACTTTTTCTCTTAATTCTTCATCTGTTAGTTCTTCTATTTCTCTTCCTGTTAATCTATTTCTAACCGTAATTCCAACTTTTTTACATACATTTAAAGCAACACCTTCGCTATCTCCTGTTAAAACGACTGTATCCACTCCATGTGCTTTTAATGCTGAAATTGCTTGTTTGGCACTCTGTTTTGGTGGATCTAAAAATCCTACAAATCCAATTAAAACCATATCACTTTCATCTTGTACTCCAAAAGTTTCTACACCATGTATATGATTTTTTTGAGCAACAGCTAATACTCTTAATCCATCATGATTATGTCTTTCATAAACTTGATAAGCTTGTTTCCTTAATTCATCAGACATTTTAATAGCTTTACCATCCATATCAATATATGAACAAATGGACATTATCTCATCAACAGCACCTTTTGTAATTAACTGTCTTTTTCCTGTGTCATCTTTTAAAACAACACTCATTATTCTTCTCGAAAAATCAAATGGAATTTCATCTTCCCTTACATATTTTTCTTTTAAAACATTAAGTTTTTCCTTTTCAGCTCTTGAAATAATGGCAACATCAATTAAGTTTTTTAGTCCTGTTTGAAAATAACTATTTAAAAATGCATGTCTTAAAATTCTAATACTCTCATTTCCTGTAACATCCATATACTTCTCTAAAACAACTTCATCTTCAGTTAATGTTCCAGTCTTGTCTGTACATAAAATGTTCATCTGTCCAAAAGTTTGAATTGCACTTAATCTTTTTACAATTGTTTTCTTTTTTGACATTTCAACAGCACCTTTTGCAAGTGTAGAAGTCATTATTACAGGTAACATTTCTGGGGTTAATCCAACAGCTATTGTAATTGCAAAAATTATTGACGACCATATATCATTTTTAGTAACAAAATTTATGATTAAAATTATTGGAAGCATTATTACCATAAATTTAATTAATAATTTTGAAATACTGTCAATTCCTTTTTCAAAACTATTTTTTTCATTAACACTATACAATGATTTTGCCATACTACCAAAATAAGTATTATTGCCAGTTGTAAGAACAATTGCAGTTGCTCGTCCACTAACTATATTTGTTCCCATAAAACCTATATTAGAAATATCTGTAATATCTACATTTTCATTGCATTTGCTAAATTTTTCAACTGGATTTGATTCTCCAGTTAGTGAAGCTTGATCTATAAATAAATCTTTTACATCTAAAAACCTAACATCTCCTGGAATCATATCTCCTGATGATAATTTTACTATATCTCCTGGGACTATGTCTTCAACATCAACAGTAGACTGTACTTCATCTCTAATGACTTCCATTTTATTTGTTATCATTTTCTTTAATTTTTTTGCAGCATTGTCAGACTTTGTCTGTTGCATTAATGAAATTATTGCTGATATAAAAATAGTTCCAACAATCAGTGAAAATGTTGCATAATCTTTTTTAGTAGCAATAACAACATCTGTTACAAATGTTATTATTGCAACAAGCATCAAAACAATATTAAATGGGTTAATAAAAGCTTCTCTTAGTTTGTGTAATAGTGTATTTTCATTTTTTATTTCAATCGTATTTTTTCCATATTCGTTGAGTCTATCTTCAACCTCCACAATACTAACTCCTGCATAAGATGTACCAAATTTTTTAAAAAGATTTTCTACATTCATTTTGCTATTCTCTCTTAAATTTAGTTCTACGATTTTTGTTCTTTCATTAACACTTTGTTTTTTCATTTTTATCGCCTCCTTTTCTTTTGTTTTATATTATTATAAAATTAGAACATATCTAATCTGTAATATCTGGATCTAGAATAATATTATAATTATATTCTGGGAATTTTTCTTTCATTTTAGCAGTGATTTCTTTTTGAATTTTTTCTTTGTCTTTTGCCTCAAAATCAATTATTAAATCAAAAAATACATTTGAATTCTTTTTATCTACATAAAATCCATGTATTTGTAATATTTCCTTATACTCTCTTACTATATTTTCTAACTCATCTTTAATTATTCCAAATTCACCTTTATCATTTGCAGCATAAATTCCTATTGTTACAGCAATACCAAATTCAGCATAAATTTGATAAGCAATTTCCCTTGTTAAAATATGTATTTCCCCTGCATCCATGTCATTTCTTACTTGTATATGAAGTGAACCTACTGTTTTTGACGGTCCATAATTATGCAAATTCAAATCATAAACACCTTGAACCTCTTTGAAACTCAACACTTTTTCCTTTATTTGATTAGAAATTTCACTATCTGCTCTAATTCCAAGCATTGAATTAGTAGCTTCCTTTAACATTTCAATAGCTGATTTAATAATGAAAATAGATATTATAACACCTAAATAACCTTCTATGCTAAAATTCCAAATATAATTTAAAATTCCCGCTACTAAAGTTGAGAATGACAAAATAGCATCCATAAAAGCATCTTGTCCTGATGCAACAAGACTTTGTGAATTTACATCTTTACCAACTTTTTTAACATGCTTTCCTAAAAAGAATTTTACAAATACAGCAACAGCAATAATTATTAAAGAAATAATTGAATAATCACTTTCACTTGGATTTATTATTTTCAAGAAAGACTCTCTGATAGCTGTAATACCTGCAATTAATACTATAACTGCAATTATTACTGATGTAAAATATTCAATTCTTCCATGCCCATATGGATGTTTTTTATCTGGAGCTTTATTTGCAAGTTTAGTTCCAACAATTGTAATTACAGAAGATAACACATCTGTTAAGTTGTTTACTGCATCTAATATAATAGCAATAGAATTTACAATTAATCCTATTGTCGCTTTAAAAACAACCAATACTATATTTGTTATTATACCTAAAATACTTGTTTTAACTATTTTTTTATTTCTATCCATATATATCCTCCTTAATTTCAAATTTTTAATACTCCTAAGTGTTCAAACAATATTTTTAAACCAATTAGTATTAAAATAACTCCCCCCATAAACTCAGCTTTATTTTTAAATTTATTTCCAAAGTTATTTCCTATTATAACCCCAAAAATCGATAATGTAAATGTTTCTATTCCAATTATATTTACAGCTTTTATTATTTCAATTTTAAAAAATGCAAATGTAATTCCTATTGCTAATGCATCTATACTTGTTGCTATTGCTAATAGTATCATATTTTTAAAACTTATACTATCATCCTTTTTTTCTATTTCTTTATTAAATGAATCTTTTAACATTTTAGCTCCAATTATTGATAATAATACAAAAGCAATCCAATGATCAATATTTATAACCAATTGACTAAATGTTGAACCTAGAAAATAACCAATTAATGGCATCAAAGCTTGAAAACATCCAAAATAAACTGCTATTATTGTTGCTTTTTTAAGATTCATTTTTTTCATTGAAATTCCTTTACATATCGATACTGCAAATGCATCCATTGCTAGACCAACACCAACTATTACTATTTCAAATAACCCCATTTTAACCCTCCTTCAAAATAATTACATTTATTATTTATTCGAAATATAAGGGTTTTATTATAAAATTGTTTTTTATTTACATATTTTCATTATCTTTGTAAATAATATTTCTAATAAAACAGTTAAGAAAGGATACTTTCAAATGAAAAACTATAATATCTTCAAACAATTTTATAATAAATTCATAAAATATACTCCAACACAAGGCAATAATTTCTTCTTAACCACAGAAAATATAAAAGATATAGAAAAAGAGCCTGTTTCTCCGTCTAAAGAACTAGAGCCAATTAAAATTTCTAATAAAATTAATTATAATTTAGATTATCTTAAATCGAAATATAATAGTTTAATTAATAGTGATATTGTAATTAGAAACTTTAATTTAATTGCATATAATAAAGAATATAGTGCATCTTTAATTTTTATTGATGGTATGGTAGAGACTCAAATTGTTAATAATGCCATATTAAAACCGCTTATGCTTCGCAATGATTCAAACACCTATAATTCACTTAATACAACTGTATCAAATTCAAAAAAAATAATTGCTGAATATAATAATAATGATGTAATAATAAGAAAAATAAAAAAAGTTGATTTAAAAAAATTTATTTACAACAATTTAATTCCTCAAAACAGCGTAAAAATAATTGATAATTTCGAATCAGCAATTTCAAGTATAAACATGGGTAATACTATTTTAATTGTCGATACTGTAAACGTAGCTTTTGATATAGATGCAAAAGGTTTTAAACAAAGAAGTATAAGTTCTCCCAAAAATGAAATCGTTGTACGTGGTTCTCAAGAAGCATTTGTAGAAAATCTTAGAACAAATACTTCTATGCTTAGAAGAATTATAAATAATGAAAATTTAGTAATTGAAAACTGTTCTGTTGGAAAAATTAGTAAAACCAAAGTTGCTATATGCTATCTTAAGGATATTGCAAATAATGATTTAGTAGCTGAAGTCAAATTTAGAGTAAATAATTTAGACATAGACTATTTAACCTCATCTGGTCAGTTAGAGCAATTAATTCAAGATAGTGATTCAAGTCTTTATCCTCAATTAATTGCAACAGAAAGACCAGATAAAGTTTCAATACATTTACTTGAAGGAAGAGTTGCTATAATTGTAAATGACACACCATATGTTTTGGTTGCTCCTGGTGTATTATCAGATTTTATGTCATCACCTGAAGATACAAATTATAAATTTCAGTTTTCAAACATGCTAAAATTCATAAGATTGATTGCATCGTTTTTCGCTTTATTTCTCCCTGGAATTTATGTTGCAGTTACATCATATCATCACGAATTATTACCTACTGAATTACTGTTTACAATTGAAGCTGCTCGAGAAACTGTTCCATTTCCAGTAATTTTTGAAATACTATTAATGGAAATTTCCTTTGAATTAATCAGAGAAGCTGGAGTCCGTGTTCCCTCTCCTATCGGGCCTACCATTGGAATTGTTGGAGGTCTTATTTTAGGTGAAGCAGCTGTTAGTGCCAATTTAGTAAGTCAAATACTTATTATTATTGTAGCTATTACAGCAATTTGCTCATTTAGTATTCCAGACTTTTCTTTGAATTTCACAATAAGAATTGCCAGATTTATTTACATTTTACTAGGTTATATGGCTGGTTTTTTAGGAATTGCAGTTGGCATGTTTATACAACTTCTTTTGTTATGCAGCTTAAAATCTTTTGGATGTCCATATATTACACCATTTGTTGTTAACAATAATAAGAGAAGTTTAACATCATATTTCTTACCTCCTATTTGGAAGCGAGAAAATCGTTCAAATACAGTTAGTCCAAAAAAGAAATACTCTCAAGGAAAAATCAGTATGATTTGGAAAAGCAATTAACATTTTTAAGAAAGTGAGGTATTTATGAACACAGAGAAAATTGGATATGTTGAAGCAATCGCATTAATTACTATTGTTATGATAAACAAAATTATTTTAAACACTCCTAAAGATATTATTGCAAACACAGGACCGTCTTCTTGGCTAAATGTTATTTATATATCTATAATTTCAATTGTTATTGTATATTTAATAACCAAACTTTTAAAGCAATTTCCCGGTCATGACATCTTAGATATAAGTAATTATCTTGGAGGCAAAAATCTAAAAGTTATAATAGGAATCGCTTACATGACCTTGATTGTTTTTCTTGCAATTACTATTATCAAAAATCTTTCTGAAACTTTAAGAATAATATATTTTAGAACCTCGCCAATTTTATTTATTATATTATTTTTTATAATTAGTAGCATTATTTCTAATAGATTTAATTTAAAAGTTATTGCAAAAGCAAATTTAATAATTGCACCTATAACTTTTATAAGCATAATAATTATTCTATTTTCATCAATTAGAAATTTTATGCCACAACGTATTTTTCCTATTTTAGGATATGGAATTGATAAAACATTTCTCTCTGGTTTAAGCAATATTTTTAGTTTTTCCGGAATGCTTTATCTTCTATTTTTGCCACCTTTATTAGACAAGCCTGATAAAATCAAAAGAATGTCTATTGTCGCAATTATTATTTCTTCTATATACCTATTTTTAAGTGTAACATGTTTACTTTTATCACTTTCATTTACACTTAATAGTGATGAATCCTTTTCGTTGTATGTATTAACTAGAAATTTGGAATATGGAAGATTTATACAAAGAGTTGATGCCATATTTATCTTAGTTTGGATAATTTCCATAATCTCTTATATTAATATACCTATATTTCTTTGCATATATATTTTCAAAAAATTAACCAATATTGACAATACAAATTCTATTAACTACTCAATTAATTTATTTATATTAGCAATTACATTAATTCCAATTGAATACGCATTTTTTACTAATATATTTGGTAAATTAGTTCAATATTTATTTTTTATACTTTTTTTTGGAATAAGTATTCCAATATTAGTTATCGCAAATTTAAAATTAAAACTTAGCAATAAAACCAGAAAGGATAATTATGAAAAATAAGTTTATAAAGAAATTATTAATTTTTTTCATTTTAATAACAAATATTACAACACTCTCAGGTTGCTATGATTCTCGTGGTATTGAAGACTTAGCATATGTTACAGCTCTTGGTATAGATATTTTAGATAATGATGTTTTATCTTTAACATTTCAAATTTCAATTCCTGGAACAAGTTCTGAATCTGGTAGCAGCCAATCTAGTAAAACTGAAAATACAACTGTACAATGTAGTAGTATAGATGCTGGAATTAGTTTAGTTAATAGTTATATTAGTAAACAAATCAATTTATCACATTGTAAAGCTATTATTTTTTCCGAAAAAATTGCTTCAAAAGGACTTAATAAGTATATAGATACCCTTTCAAACAATATCGAAATCCGACCAAATTGTAACATAATTATTTCAAGATGTTCAGCAAAAGATTTTATAGAAAATGCAACTCCTTCAATAGAAACATTAACAGCAAGATATTATGAAGTTGCATTAAAATCCAGTGAATATACTGGATATACAACTGCGACCGAATTGGCTACATTTGTAAGTGATGTAAAAAATTCATTTGTTCAAGCAAGTGCCATTTTAGGTGGAATAAATACAGGTGAAAAAGATTTAACAGAAAAACCTTATGTTGGAATTGATGGAAATTATAAAGCAGATCAAACTCCAATTGATGATATAAATAATATTGAGACTTTCGGAACCGCTGTATTTCACGATGATAAATTGGTTGGTGAATTATCTGGTTTAGAAACAATATGCTTTTTATTAGTTTCTGATAAAATTGAAAGCTGCACTATTTCTGTTCCAAGCCCTTTTGAAACTGAATCTGAAATTGATTTATTAATTAAAAAAAGTAAAAACTCTAAGATTTCTGTTGAAATAATAAATGGTTCGCCATATATTTCTGTCGATTTATTCTTAGAAGCTCATGGTCTTACATTGAATGAAACTGTTGATTATACATCTATTAAAGATATTAAACAAATTGAATCAAGTTCAGAAAAGTATTTAAAATCATTGATTACGAATTTTTTATATAAAACATCAAAAGAATTTAACTCAGATATTTCAGGCTTTGGAAAATATGCATTATCAAAATATTTAACTTGGCAGGATTGGGAAAATTCTAATTGGAATGAAAATTATAAAAATGCATTTTTTAATGTAACTATTAATATAAGCATAATTTCTGGTTCAGAATTTGATAAATCACCATAACTAATAAATTTTTATAAATCGGAGGCTTGGATTTATGTTTTTAAAACTTTTAGTAAGTTTATTTAGTATTTTTATTTTAATTAAAAATTTTTCTTATGCAATATATGAATTTAACACAAACAAAAATAAAATTGGAGCAGTTAGTGTTGTTGCTTTAAGTATAATCAGTATTTCAATTTTAAATATTGTTTTGTTTTTTATTAAATTTTAAAAATGACACTAATTAGATTTCCTTATAATCTAATTAGTGTCCCATTTTATACTCTTTCAAATGAAATTCTTCTTAATTCTTTATTTGCTTCTATAACTTTAATTTTTATGTTATCTCCAATATTAAATACTATCCCTGTATTTTCTCCAATAAGTTGTTTATTATCTTCATCATAAATAAAGTATTCATCTCCTAAATTTTCGAATCTTATTAATCCTTCAACTGTATTATCAAGTTCTACGAAAACTCCAAATGATGTAATATTGGAAATAATTCCTTCATATTCTTCGCCGATTTTAGATTGCATAAATTCAGCTTTTTTTACATCAATACTATCTCTTTCTACTTTTTGTGCTATTTTTTCTCTTTCAGATGATGTTCTAGCATATTTTGTTGCTTGCTCAGAATATCTTTCTAAATCATCATTTGATAGATTGTAATTTTTTTCGATATATTTTGAAATTATTCTATGTATAAACAAATCAGGATATCTTCTGATTGGAGATGTAAAATGACAATAATATTTGCTAGCAATTCCAAAATGTCCTCTGTTTTCACTTTCATATTGTGCAATTTTTAAAGTTCTTAAAATTAAGTTTGATACAACCCTTTCTTCTGGTTTTCCTTTTACTTCATCTAAAACTTCAGCAAACGCTTTGGGATGAATATTTTCTTTTCCAGCTTTTACTTTATATCCTAAATTCCAAATAAATGAATTTAATTCTCTTATTTTATCAATATCTGGTTGTGGATGAACTCTGTAAATAAATGGTGCTTCAAGCCAATAAAATTTTTCAGCAACTGTTTCATTTGCAATAAGCATAAACTGCTCAATTATTTCATTTGCAAATGTTATTTCGTATTTTTTTACATCAATAGCTACACCATTTTCATTTAGTATAATCTTACTTTCAGGAACATCAAGATCAAGACTACCCTCTTTTTTTCTTTTTTCTTTTAAAATCGTAGCCAATTCTGACATCAATCTAAAATTATTAAAATATTTTTCATATTGAAGTATAGATTCCTTTTCATTATTTAAGTTTTCATTATTTAAGTTATAAATAATTTTCTCATCTAAAGAATTTTCTTTTTTAAAAGCACCTTCTGATTCAAGATATTTCAAGATTTTATACACATTAGTATATGACATTCTTTTAGTTACTTTTATTATACTTTTCCTAATATCTGATGAAACAACATGTCCTTTATCATTTATTTCCATAATAACAGATAATGCAAATCTATCTTGTCCTTCATTTAAACTGCATATTCCATTAGATAATTCTTTAGGAAGCATTGGTATTACTCTATCCATCATATATACACTAGTACCTCTAATTATAGCTTCTTTATCTAATTGTGAATTTTCTTTTACATAGTTACTTACATCAGCAATATGAACCCCAAGAATATAATTTCCTTCTTTATTTTTTTCAACATAAACAGCATCATCTAAATCTTTTGCATCTTCTCCATCAATTGTAAACATTACTTTTTCTCTTAAATCAAGCCTATTTTTTAAATCATTTTCTGTTATATTAATTTCTAATTTTTTAGCCTCTTTTAAAACCGGTTCAGGAAATTCATATGGTAAATTATATTCTTTAACCAATGAGAGCATATCAACTCCAGCTTCATCTCTATTGCCTAATACTTCAACTACCTTACCTTCTGCTTTCTTTCCCTTTTCTGCAAATTTTATAATTTTAACTACAACCTTCTGGTTGTTTTTTGCATTTCCAAAGTTCTTTTTAGAAATAAATATATCAGTTCCAAATTTGTTATCATCTGGTACAACAAATCCAAAATTTCTACTATTTTGAAATGTTCCAACTAATGTATTTTTGTTATGTTTAAGTATTTTTATAATTTTTCCTTCTTCATGATTTCCTGTTTTGCTTTGACTTTCAATTATTTGAACAAGTACTTCATCTTCACTAAGTGCTTTATTCATATTATTTCCTGCTATAAAAACCTCATCTTCAGAATCATTAATTTTAACAAATCCAAATCCCTTTGAATTAAGCCTCAATACTCCTGTTTTATATATTCCTTCTTCAACTAACATATATTTACCTTTTTTACTTTGTTGAATTTTATACTCTGCCTCTAATTCATTTAATATGCTGTGAAATTCCTCATATTTTTCCTTTGGAACACCTAAAATAAATGCAATTTCTTTGGCTTTCATTGGAACATACTTATCATTAGACATAAATTTTATTATTATTTCCTTATTTTCCTCCATATAATTTCTCACCTCTAAAAACAAAAGTAGTAAACTAAATAGCTTACTACTTTTATACACCTAACAATTACTATACTTACATTACATATATTATTCCTAATGCTATTGAAGCAACTATAAAAGCAACACCTAACATAATAGTAATTCTTTTTAGTTTTCCTTCTTTAGTTCTTCCTTTATTTTTTTCATAGAAATTACTTGTTGAAGAACCCATTATTGCTTCTGATGCACCATTTGAATCTTTTGTTTGTATTGTAGCTACTACTATTAAAGCTATACATATTATTAAATAAATTGCTATTGCTATATATTTCAATACTGTCATTTTTACACTCTCCATTCATATATTTTTTTCATTTGCTTAATTTTAGCATATCTTTTAATAAAAAGCAAATAATTTTATGATTATTTATAATTTAATTATGCTGTTTCAATTCCATTCTTGCTTTTGCTTCTCATTCTTGTTACAGTTTTGTTTCTATCTTTATTTACCATAATAATTGGCTCTGCACCATTAATAACAGTTTCTTTAGTAATTACACATTTTTCTATATTTGGATTTGATGGTATTTCAAACATAATATCTCTCATGATATCTTCTAATATTGCACGCAATCCTCTTGCACCTGTTTTTCTTTCAATTGCTTTATCAACAATTGCTTCTAAAGCATCATCTTGAAATTCCAATTCTACTCCATCAATTTCAAATAATTTTTTATATTGCTTTACTAATGCATTTTTAGGTTTTGTAACTATCTCAATTAAAGCTGCTCTGTCTAAATCTTGTAATGTTGCAACAATCGGTAATCTACCTACAAACTCTGGAATTAAACCAAATTTTAATAAATCCTGTGGTAATAATTCGCTAAATACTTTTGTTTTATCTATTTCCTTTGCACTTTCTATTTTAGCACCAAATCCAATTGATTTTTTTCCAATTCTATCATTAATTAATTTATCTAAACCTTCAAAGGCACCTCCACATATAAATAATATGTTTTCTGTATTTATTTGTATAAATTCTTGATGTGGATGTTTTCTTCCTCCTTGTGGTGGAACTGAAGCAACTGTTCCTTCAACAATTTTTAATAATGCTTGTTGAACACCTTCTCCACTTACATCTCTTGTTATTGAAGGATTTTCTGATTTTCTAGTTATTTTATCTATTTCATCTATATAAATAATTCCTCTTTCAGCTTTTGCAACATCATAATCAGCAGCTTGGATTAATTTTAATAATATGTTTTCAACATCTTCTCCAACATATCCTGCTTCTGTAAGTGTTGTTGCATCAGCAATCGCAAAAGGTACATTTAAGATTTTAGCTAATGTTTGTGCTAATAAAGTTTTTCCACAACCAGTAGGTCCTAATAGTAAAATATTGCTTTTTTGAATTTCAATACTATTAGCATTATTACTTTGTTCAAGAATGTATTCATTGTTATTAATTCTTTTATAATGATTATATACTGCAACAGAAAGGGTTTTCTTTGCATCTTCCTGTCCAATTACATACTCATCTAATACGCTTTTTATTTGAGCTGGTGTTGGTAAAGTATCACCTTCATTTACTGTATATGTTGCATCTGGATCTTCATATAAATCATCTTCAATGATATTATTACAAACATCTATACACTCATTACAAATATATACACCAGGCCCAGCAATAATTCTTTGCACAGCTTCTTGTGTTTTACCACAAAAAGAGCATCTTATTGTTCTATTTTGTTCTTTACTTGGCATTTTAATATTGTATGGTATTTAATTCAAATACACCATACACTCCTTTCTTCATTTATTTTATTTTCTTTTGTGCGTTTTTAAGCTCTTTTTTCCATAATTCCATCAATTAAACCGTATTCTAGTGCTTCTTGAGCTGTCATATAATTATCTCTTTCAGTATCTCTATTAATTACATCTAATGGTTGACCTGTTCTTTCACTTAATAATTTATTTAGTTTTTCTCTTGTTTTAACCATGTGATCTGCATGAATTTTAATTTCTGTAGTTTGGCCAGAAAGTCCACCACCACCTATTAAAGGTTGGTGAATTAATATTTCTGCATTTGGTGTTGCAAAACGTTTTCCTTTTTCTCCAGATGCTAATAACACTGCTCCCATACTTGCAGCCATACCAATACAAATTGTTGTAACAGGGCATTTAATATAATTCATAGTATCTACAATTCCCATACCATCTGTTATAGAACCACCAGGGCTATTGATATATAAAGATATTTCTTTATCTGGATCTTCTGATTCTAGAAATAACATTTGTGCTATAACTAAACTTGCAGAAGTTGGATTAACATCTTCTCCTAAAAATATAATTCTATCTTTCAACAATCTTGAGAAAATATCATAAGATCTTTCTCCTTTTGATGTTTGTTCAACTACATATGGAACTAAACTATTTTTTTCTAACATTTTTATCCTCCTAATTTCTTTATTATAGTAATTATTTACAAATACCGAATTTATAAACCTTATATATTTTATAAATAATTATTTTTTTAGTGACTATTATTTAAAACTTTAACTGCATTTTATAATATAATTGGCTTTTTTTCAATACCTAAGTCACAAAAAGTTAGGGATTTTTCAACCCCTAACTTTTACATTTAATTACTTATTTTATTTTTGCATTATCAACAACAAATTTTATTGCTTTTTCTGCTGCCATATTTTCTTTAATGTAATTTGTTAAATGTTCATTTCCTTGTAAGTCTTCTGCTTTTTTACCATAATTTTCAGCCATTTCTTTAACTTTTTCAACAATTTCTTCTTCAGAAGCTTCTAATTTTTCAGCTTTTACAATAGCTTCTAAAACTAATCTACTTTTAACTGAAGTTTTAGCTTGTTCTTCATATTCTTTTCTCATTTCTTCTTCAGTTTTTCCAACCATTTGAAGATATTGTTTTAAATTTAATCCTTGATAAGATAATCTTGTTTCAATGTCTTTTAACATATTATCTATTTCTGTTTCAATCATTCCTGATGGAATTTCTATATCTGTTGCATCACAAACAGCTTTTATAGCATTCTCTTCTGTTTCGTATTTAGCTTTGTTATCGCTTTCTGTTTGTAATTTTTCTTTGATACTATCTTTTAATTCTTTTAATGTATCAAATTCACTAACATCTTTAGCAAATTCATCATCTATTTTTGGTAATTCTTTTCTTTTAATTTCATGTAATTTAACTTTGAATGTAGCATCTTTTCCAGCTAATTCTGCTGAAAAATATTCATCTGGGAATTTTACATTGATGTCTTTTTCTTCATCAACTTTCATTCCTATAATTTGGTCTTCAAATCCTGGTATAAATGTTTTGCTTCCTATTTCTAATTCATGATTTTCAGCTTTTCCACCTTCAAAAGCTACTCCATCAACAAATCCTTCAAAATCAATAACAGCTATATCTTTTTCTTTAACAGCTTCACCTTCAACGCTTATTAATCTAGCATTTTTTTCTGCCATACGGTCTAATTCAGCGTTAACATCTTTTGCCATTATTTTGTGTTCTGTTTTTTCTAATTCGATTCCTTTATATTTTCCTAATTTAACTTCTGGTTTAGTTTGTACAATTGCAGTAAATATTAATTCTTTACCTTTTCCAATTTGTACTATATCTATTTCAGGTTTGCTAACTACTTCTAATTTATTTTCTTCAATTTCTTTTTCGAAGATTTCTGGAACTATTTCATTAAAAGTATCTTCATAAAAGATTTCAGAACCATATGTTCTTTCAACTAAAGACATTGGTGCTTTACCTTTTCTGAATCCTGGTATATTGAAATATTTAGCTGTTTTGCTATAAACTTTTTTCATTCCTTCATCAAATGTTTCTGCTGGTACATTAAATGTTAATTTTAATTCATTTGTATTTTCTGTTTTCTCTACTTTAATACTCATTTTTTACATACATCCTTTCAAATATATCTGTTTTCTCATTTATGTTACTTTGTTCAACAGTAACAAGCTTTATTATTATACCACATTTTTCCAATTTTGCAATACTTTTTTATTACTTTTCAAGTCTACAAAATATTTTTAATTAATTTTCACTAATTTAAAATCTAAATAATCCGCACTTATTAAATGAAAATTGATACCGCCAACTTCACCTTCTATTGCATCTTTATGTGAATTTCCATGTAAATGTCCATAATAGCATTCTTTTACTCCATGTTCCATCATTGTTTTATAAAAATCTAAATAGCTACTTCCTATTAAATTTTTACTAGCAATTGGCGGATAGTGCATAAATACTATAATTTCTTTATCATTACCATATTTCTGAATACCATCTTTAAAAGACAGTTTAAGTCTCTCATTTTCTCTGTTAATCATTTTTTTATTTTCTTCACCATCTTGCAACGCCCAACCTCTTGAACCAACGATAATCTTATTTTCAACAAGATATGAATTATTATATAAAAAATCTATATTTTCGAAATTATTTTCTGCAACAAATTCTCTCATTTTGGAAAGTGTTGTCCACCAATAATCATGATTTCCTTTTAGTAAAATCTTTTTACCAGGTAAATCATTCAAATACTGAAAATCAAGTTTAGCATCTTCTATATATGTAGCCCAAGAAAAATCTCCTGGAAGAATAACAGTATCTTCAGGCTTAACTTTACTTAGCCAATCTTGCCTAATCTTCTCCGGATGATTTCCCCAATTATCTCCAAATATATCCATAGGTTTATCTACCCCAAAGGACAAATGCAAATCTGCAATCACATATATCGACACTACAATCACTCCTTTCTTTTTTGGTAGAGTAGTCGAAATGTCGAAAAATGTCAATTAGCAAAATCATTAACACGCAGTGAAGTGCGCAGTTAAGTTAGCTCTTGGAACGCAGTGACGTAGAGATAACTTATGCTAATGAGCACAGCGAATTATATTGGTGCTCCAACCTAACGTCTTCCTCTCAAACTCCAACGCCAGTAAACGAACGGAGTGTTAATACATTTTGCTAATTGATATTTTTCAACATTTCGATTACTTCCTACAAACTTCTATTCTTGTCCAAGTTTCAAATTAGGTACCGCGTTCAAATATAAATCAGACCTTTTTCCATTTATATAATTATAATAACCCGCACTAGCAATCATTGCTGCATTATCTGTACACAAAATAGGTTCAGGATAAAAAACTTTAAATCCTTGAGTTTTCTCTAATTCCATAAACTTTTCTCTGATATAAGAATTAGCTGATACTCCTCCTGCCAACGCAATTTTATTAATTCCAAGATTTTTTGCAGCTTTTAATACATTATCCAATAAAACTTCTGTAACATTTTTTTCAAAGCTTGCACATAAATCTGCCTTATTAATATCAGGATTTTTGTGATGTAAATTTATGATTGCAGTTTTTATTCCACTAAAACTAAAATCCAAATTATCAAAATGTGTTTTTGGTAAATCAATATTTGGAGTACCTTCTTTTGCCATCTTGTCTATTTTAGGTCCACCTGGATAACCAAGTCCAACTACTCTTGCTACTTTATCAAAAGCTTCGCCAATAGCGTCATCTCTTGTTTTTCCTAATATTTCAAAATCTTCATAACTTTTTATATGTACTAAATGAGTATGTCCTCCTGAAATTATCATACATAAAAATGGTGGTTCTAAATCTTTATGAGTTATATAATTTGCCGCAATATGTCCTTGAATATGATTTGTTCCAACTAAAGGAATATTTAAAGTATAACTCAATGCTTTAGCATATGAAACACCCACAAGTAATGCTCCTACTAATCCAGGACCATATGTACATGCAATATGATCTATGTCTTCAAAAGTAACATTTGCCTCTTTTAAGGCTTGTTTTGTTACTTCTGAAATTGCTTCTACATGATTTCTTGATGCAATTTCAGGGACAACTCCACCATATTGTTCATGTATTTTAATTTGTGAATTTATAACATTAGAAAGCACTTCTCTACCATTTTTTACTACAGATACAGAAGTTTCATCACAACTTGATTCAATTCCTAAAGTTAATATATCGTTCATTTACTCTACGCAAAATAATTTTAACTATAAATAGTTTTTATATTTTGCTCTCCTTTCTTTATTTAATCTTTTAGAATATTCCGAATATTTGCAAAATTATTTTTATATTTGTGTTAAAAATATTACCTATTAATATGAATAACCATTTTACAATATTTTCTATACATGGTGTTATTACCATGCCAGCAATTCCAGTTATCCATATTGCAATAAAAATTATATATAAAATTTGTTGATTACTTTCAAACCAGTGTCTAGCATTACTTGGTAAGAAATGATTTAATATTTTTGAACCATCTAATGGAGGTAATGGAATTAAATTAAACAATCCCAATCCTATATTTATTAAAATTAATTCTACAATAAAGACAAATATTAGCCACACAGTTCTAGATGGCATATTAACCAAAACGTCGTATTTTATAAGTAATGTTAAAATTATTGTAGAAAAAATTGCTAATAAAAAATTCATTAATGGTCCAGCAAATGCAACTATTGCTTCTGCTTTTGTCATTGAAATGTTTCTTTTAAAATTTCTAGGATTAATTTCTACTGGTTTTCCCCATCCAAACCCTGCAACAATTAATAATGCAAATCCAATTATGTCTATGTGTTTCAGTGGATTTAAAGTTAATCTGCCTTGATTGCGTGGGGTATTATCTCCTAATTTATCTGCTGCAAAAGCATGTGCAAATTCATGAAATGTTATTGCTATCAAAACAGCTGGTAAAGTTATTAATAATATTAGTAAACTATCTGTATTTGTCAATCTATTTGCTATATTAATAAATACAAATATTCCTAAAACAATATATAAAATTCTTTTGTCAAAACTAAACATATTTATCCTTTCTTAATGTATAAATTATACATTAACACTTATTCAATGTTAATCACTTCAAGAACTTTTGTATTTCTTGAAGTGATTCTCTTATATTATATATTAATTAAGTGGTTTCATCGTTGGGAATAATAATACATCTCTAATTGATGCAGAATCTGTAAGCAACATTATTAATCTATCAATTCCAATTCCTAATCCACCTGTTGGAGGCATACCATATTCCAAAGCTTGAACATAGTCTTCATCCATCATTCCAGCTTCTTCATCACCTGCTTCTCTTGCTTCAACTTGTTTTTTAAATCTTTCATATTGATCAATTGGATCATTTAATTCTGAGAATGCATTTCCATATTCTCTACCACCTATAAATACTTCAAATCTTTCTGTCATTCTAGGATCTGATACTTTTCTTTTAGCAAGTGGTGAAATTTCAACTGGATATTCATATATAAATGTTGGCTGAATTAATGTTTCTTCAACATATTCATCAAAGAATAAACTAATTACATCTCCTCTTGTTTCTTTTGTAGGATCTGGAATAATGATATTTCTTTCTTTTGCTAAAGCTACAGCTTCTTCATCTGTGTTGATTGTGTTAAAATCAATTCCTGTAACCTCTTTAATTGCATCAACCATTGTAATTCTTTTCCATGATGGTGTTAAATCAATTTCTTGTCCTTGATATGTAATTTTTGTTGTTCCAAGTACCTCATTAGCACATCTTGAAAAGATTTCTTCAGTTATATCCATCATATCATTGTAATCTTGATATGCTGCATATAACTCTAATTCAGTAAACTCTGGATTATGTCTTATATCCATACCTTCATTTCTGAATACTCTTCCCATTTCGTATACTTTATCTATTCCACCAACTATTAATCTTTTTAAGTTTAATTCTAGAGCAATTCTTAGGTACATATCAATATCTAAAGAATTATGATGTGTAATAAATGGTTTTGCTGTTGCTCCACCAGCTATTGTGTTTAATATTGGTGTTTCAACTTCCAAATATCCCTTTTCATCTAATATTTTACGAATTTCTTTTATAATTTTGCTTCTAATTTCAAAACTTTTCTTAACCTCTGGATTTACTATTAAATCAACATATCTTTGTCTATAACGTAAATCTGGATCTTTTAAACCATGAAATTTTTCTGGTAATGGACGTAATGATTTTGATAGTAATGTTACTTCTTTAGCATGAACAGAAATTTCTTCTGTTCTTGTCTTGAACACAAAACCAGTAATTCCAATGAAATCTCCAATATCAAAAGTTTTAAATGCTTTATAACTTTCTTCCCCTAAATCATTTATACTTACATAACTTTGAATTCTTTCATCACAATCTTGTATTGTACAAAAAGAAGCTTTTCCCATTATTCTTTTTGCTATTATTCTTCCAGCAACAGTTACATCTTTTTCTTCAAATTTCTCATAATTTGATTTTATTTCTCCTGCTGTATTAGTTCTATTAAATTTTGTTATTTGATATGGATCTTTTCCTTGTTCTTGTAATTCTGCTAATTTTTCTCTTCTAACCATCATTAATTGATTTAAATCTAATTCTTGTTCTTGTGTATTATTTGTTTCATTTTCGCTCATAATCCGTTCCTCCTCTATACTTATAAACTTTCAATATTATATCTTAAATTGCCCAGAAAGTAAATAGTTTTGAATGAAAAAACTACTTATTAAAGATTTTCATTTAATAAGTAGTTTTAATTTATATTTAGTTTTATTATTTATTTATCTTACGATATCTTGTTATAGCAAATATAGCTACACCTGCAATTAATGCAACAAATACTACAGAAAATGCTCCTGCTTGTGGTCCTAAATTATCAGCTTCTGATTTTCCTTTTGGCCATGATTTTTCTACATGTGTTGTAACTTTTGAATCTGTTCCATTTTGTTTTACAGTAATATCTTTATTATAATATTCACCTTTTTTTATTGTTTTTGTTATTTTATGAATTGTTTTTCCATCTTTATCATATATAGGTGCCCAACCTTCTGGAATACTTTGTTTGTCAACTGGTAAGTTGTATGTTATTACAATTTCTACACTTCCATCTTCTTTTTCAGTTTCAGTTTTTGATACTCTTCTAAATGTCCATTTAATTGATGGTGTTTTAGTATCTTCTCCACCTTCAGCTCCAGTTAATTTTACAGTTTCTTTAACTTTTCCATTATCTGTTGTATTATCATAATCATCAAATTCATACTTTTTCTCTATTACTGTTTTATCATTTACATCTGGATAGTACCAACCTTCGCTATTAGCTTTTCCATCATTTCTTAGATCAACACCATTTGTTGATTTTATTTCTTCTTTTGTTTTTGATTTTATTATAGCTATCGCATCAGAATCTTTTTTTGTATTATCATTATCAAAGTAAGGTGGTAAGAAAGTATCTCCATCTTTTTTTCCTTTGACATCTTCTACTGTTGCTTCATATTCTAATGTTGTTTCAAATTCTGTATCATCTTTTGTAGGTGTTCCTTCTGTTGGTTTTGTAGTATTATTTTCTGGTTCATTATTTTTTTCATTCTCAGTTGACAAGAAATAAAAATTATTATCTGTTCCTAAAACCACTTTCCATTCACCATTATTTTTAGTAGTTGCAGATATTTTTACAATTTGATGTGCCCAATTTAAATCATCTATTTTTTCTGCTTTATTAATTATCTCATTTTTTTGTTCAATTTCTAATTTTTTGGCTAATACTTCTTCCGTATATTTATCCTTTGTGTTTATTGTAAATGTAGTTCCTTTTACATCATATTTACTTACTTCTGGCATTGTAATTGTTACAGTTACAACTACATCATTTCTTGAAATACCTAATCCATCAGCTAAAGACCATACTAATCTATTTGTTGTTTCTGTCCAAACTTCTTCATGTTTTATTTTTTCTTCTTTAGTTGAAACCTTTCCACTTGCTGATAATGCTAAAAATGTTGATGAATCAGAACCATCTATAATACCATCATTAAAGCTACCTACTGAAACATTTCCATATTCATTATAACCTATTATAGGAATAAGTTTTCCTGTATTTGTATTATGTCTATATTTTAAAACATAGTTTCCACCAGTTCCATTTTCTGCATATAAACATAACATTTGCGTAGGGTTAAATTCAAATTCATTAGATGCTATTCCATATATTTTGGAATAATCTAAATTTTCATTTCCACTTACATATTTAGCTGCATATACACTTTTATTAAAACTTATTAAGCAGCTACTTATAAACAATATAATAGCTAAGAACAATACTATTAAACTTTTACTTTTTTTCATACGTATCTCTCCTTTATTTTTTCTTATGCTTCTGCACTAATTACATTATAATTGTTTTCTATTTTTCAGTCAACATTTTTTTGCTAAATATCTTATATTTTTTAGCTTGCTTTTCTTAGTTCTTTTGCATGATTTAATGAACCAATTGTTATATCCCCACTAGAAATCCTTGCAATTTCATTTATAACCTCTTGTTCACTTAATAATTTAATATTAGTTACAGTTTTATCCTCTTTTATTTTTTTACTTATAAAATAATTATAATCCCCTTTTGCTGCAATGCTTGCTTGATGTGTTACACATAATACTTGGTGCTTTCTTGAAATAATTTTTATTTTTTCCCCCACTGCTTTTGCTGCCTTTCCACTTATTCCTGTATCTATTTCATCAAATACTAAAACAGGCACTTGATCAGAATCAGCTAAAACAGTTTTTATTGCAAGCATAATTCTAGAAATTTCACCACCTGATGCAATTTTAATAAGAGGTTTTGCATCTTCTCCTATATTTGTTGAAATTAAAAATTCGACTTCATCTAATCCATCTTCTGTAAATTTGTTTTCTGAATTTGAATTTAAAAATACAGAAAATTTTGCATTTGGCATTTCTAAATCGGCTAATTCTTTATTTACTTTTTCATTTAACAATTTTATATATTGTTTTCTATAACTTGTCATTTTTGAACAAATTTGACACATATTTTTTTCTAATATATTCAATTGTTTTTTTAATTCATTATTATGCTCTTCGCAATTTTCTAAATTATACATTTCTTCTTCAATATTTTTCTTGTATTCCAAAATTTCGTCTATACTATTTCCATATTTTCTTTTTAATGAATATATTAAATCTAGCCTTTGTTCTACATTATTTCTTTTTTCTTCATCAAATATCACATCATCATTCATGTATGACACATCTCTAGAAAGTTCTTGTATTTCATAATATATATTCTTTAATTCAGATAATTTTTCTTGATAATTTTCTCCCAAACATTCTATTTTTTCAAAGCATCTGATAGAATTATTAATTGCTTCTATCGCATTACTTTTTAAATTTTCTTCTATTTCTGATAAATTTGTATATATTTTTTCAGAGTTTTTCATAATATTATGAATTTCATTTAATTGTTCTTCTTCTCCGTTTTTTAAATTGGCTTCAACAATTTCAGATAACTGATATTTTAATAACGCAATTTTACGTTGCTTTTCTTTTTCATCTCCATAATTATTTTTTAACTCTATTTTTATTTCGTTGTATTTTTCGTACAATTTTGTATATTCTTCTTTAATATTTAAAATTTCTTTACCTATAAAGTTGTCTAGATATTTTATATGTTTTTGTTTTTTCATTAAAATCTGATTATCATTTTGACCATGAATATCAATAATATTGTTCATAAATTCTTTTAATTCATTTACAGTAACTAAACGTCCATTTATTTTACATACATTTCTGCCATTTTCATATATTTCCCTTGATACAACAATATTACCATCAACAGAATTTTCGCAATTAGCCAAAAACAAATTTAATTCTACAAAAGAATGATCTTCACCTTTTCTTATCATTTCTTTTGAAAATCTATCCCCAGAAATAATTCCAAGAGAATCAATAATTAATGTTTTTCCAGCTCCAGTTTCTCCTGTTAATACATTAAACCCATTGTTAAATTGAACTGTTAAATCTTGTATTATACCTATATTTTTTATATGCATTATGCTAATCATATGCGAACCTCCTTTTGGCAAACTTATGTTTTTATTATAAATAGTTTTATAATTCTTGTCAACCATTTTTTTAAAATTCGCATAATAATTTATATCCAGTCTCCAAATCTTTTTATATACACTTTCTTTACGATTGAAGCAATAAAACAATATAAAATTGGTACACCAATAATTACTATCAAATATTTAAGTGGTAATTCCACTAAACCTAAGAATTTTCCAATAAAAGTGAATGGTATAACAATAGCAACCACACTTAAAATAATTGATGAAAAATATACATATTTAGAAGCATTACTTTGTATTATAGGAATTTTACCGGTTCTAATAATATGCAGACCTATTAAATTAGATACTACACCATAAGAAAACCATATAGTTTGAAATAAAGAACTGTCTTCAACACGTAAATTAAATCCAAACCATAATATTGCGAAAACTAATAAATCAAAAATCGAACTAGTTGGTCCCATAAAAAGCATAAATCTCTTTATGCTTTTTATATCCCAAACCTTAGGCTTAGCTAAATATTCCTTATCAACATTATCTAAAGGAACTGTTAATTGTCCACAATCATATAGTAAACTTTGAACCAATAATTGAATAGGTGTAATTGGAAAAAAAGGCAAAAACATACTTGCAATAACAACTGATAACACTTCGCCAAAATTGAAACTAACAGCCATTTTTATATATTTCATTAAATTACCAAATGTTTTTCTACCTTCAAAAACACCATCTGTTAATACATTTAAATCTTTTTCTAGTAAAATAATATCTGCAGTTTCTTTTGCTATATCAACTGCTGTATCTACTGAAATTCCTACTTCTGCATTTGTAAGAGACGGACTATCATTAATTCCATCCCCCATGTAACCTACAACATTGCCACTTTCTTTTAATAATCTTATTATTCTAGCTTTTTGAATTGGTGATAATTTTGCGAAAACATTTGTATTTCTCAAAATTCTCTTTACTGCAGTATCTTCCATATTATCAATTTCGTTTCCTAATACTATTCTTTTAGTATTTATATTTACCTTTTCACATATTGCTTTCGTAACAAACTCGTTGTCACCTGTTAAAACTATAACTCTTATTCCTGCACTATTTAATCTTTTTATTGCTTCCTTTGCTGATTCCTTTGGCGGATCTAAGAAACCAATAAAACCTAAAAATGTCATATTTGATTCATCTTTAACTGAAAATTCAGCTGTAGCAGTATCTAGCATTTTACTACAAACACCTATTACTCTCATTCCATTTTCATTTAACTTCTTTGATATGTTTGTTATATTATTTTTTAATTCATTTGTTATTGGAATAATTTTACCATTATCTTCAGCATTGTTACACATGCTTAAAATTTCCTCTATTGCTCCTTTAGTAATAATTCTTAATCCTTCATCACTCGATATAATTACAGATAAACATCTTCTTACAAAATCAAATGGAATTTCATTAATTTTAGTATATTGCTTTTTTAAAGAAACTATATTTTCCTTCTCAGCTCTTTTTAAAATTGCTTCATCAATGCTTCCCTTTATTCCTGTTTGAAATACAGCATTTAAATATACGTAATTTAATACTTTTATATTTTCTTTTCCATACACGTCTAAATATTTTTCTAGTACAATATTATCTTCAGTTATTGTTCCTGTTTTATCAGTACATAATATATTCATTGCACCAAAACTTTGAATACTATCTAATCTCTTAACAATTGTCTTCTTTTTTGACATTCTAATTGCACCTTTGCCTAAGCTAGATGATAAAATTACTGGTAATAATAATGGTGTTATTCCAATTGCAATTGCAACAGAGAAAGTAAAAGCGATTAAAACGCTGTGTTTATTAGCATTTAGCAAAAACGTAATAGGAATCATTACTAACATAAACTTTATTAATAATCTACTAAGATTTTCTGTGCCTTTTTGAAAATTAGTTTTTGGCTTACCTGTATTAATAGCAGCAGAAATCTTACCAAAATAAGTGTCATTTGCAATTTTAAAAATTACACCTTTACCACTTCCACTTGTAACATTTGTACCCATAAAACATATGTCATCTAAATCAGCAATGTTTTCAATCTCATCTATAGTTTTTATTTCTGATTCAGCAAATTTTTCTATTGCTTCAGATTCTCCAGTTAAAGATGATTGACTAACATGTAAATTATTTGATTCAATTAAACGCAAATCCCCTGGAATTAAATCTCCTGCAGATAATAATACAACATCTCCAACAGTTAAATCTGAAATAGGTAATTTTACTTGCTTTCCATCTCGTATTACAGTTGCTGTTGTTTGAATTAATTTTTTTAGATTTGCCGCATCAATATTAGATTTATACACAATGAAAAACTCTAAAAAAGTACTTAATAAAATTAATGCAACAATCACTATAATATTGGCATAGCTTGGAGGAGTAGTTAAATATATATCTGTATATATGAGTACAACTATTATTCCAATTAAAATCATATTAAATGGTGTCATTAAGCTTGATAAAAAAAATTGATACCATTTTTTAGGCTTAGTACTATTGAGTTCATTTTTTCCGTATTTTTCAATGTTGTCAAATACTTGTTTTTCATTTAAGCCTTTTTCATAATCTGTCTTAACTTTTGATACAAATTCCTCTGGTGATAAAACACATTCATTACCATACATTTTTTTTATATCAATTTTATCAGTTTTATTATCTAAAACTATATTATTTTTTTTATTATTCATTTATTTGCACCTTCTTTATTTTTTCTTATGATTTCCAATTTTATTATTTTCAATCAAAGGACGAAGAAATTTATAAACATCTCCGTCCTCCACAAATATTCTATTTTTCATAATATTCATTTAAATTTACATTATCCGCTTCTTCTTGAGTTAAATATCCATATTTTACCATAGACCTTAGAACCTTTGCTTGTCTTTGTTTTGAAAGTTCTGGATTAACATTTGGTGAATAAACACTTGGAGCATTTGGTATTCCTGCTAACAATGTACATTCATATAGATTTAATTCTTGCGGTTCTTTACCAAAATATCCTTCAGAAGCATCTTTTAAACAATAATATCCATCTCCAAAATAAATATTATTTGCATATAATTCAAATATTTCGTCTTTTGAATATCTATTTTCCAAATCAATTCCAATAATTACTTCAGCAATTTTTCTATCTAAAGAATCGCTTTTTGTATCATCATCCATAAAATAAAGATTTTTAACAACTTGCTGAGTTATCGTACTTCCTCCTTCAACTAGATCTTTATTTTTAACATTAACAGTTAAAGCTCTGCCTATTGCAATTATATCGACTGCTCCATGTTCTTCGAATCGATGATCTTCCACTGCTATTACAGCATTTTTATAATTATCAGGTATTTCTTTTATTGATACAAATTTATCTGTATTTTGAATTTCCAACACTTTATCTGGCAAACTTGCATTCTTTACGGTCTGTCTATAAAAAATATAACCACTTGCACACACATACATAACAACAGTCAAAAGAGTAGCTAAAATGGTTATAATAATGATTTTAACTATTTTTTTCATATATATTAACACCTCTTATGTCTCTTTTTACTATTTTATAAATTTACATCTAATCTTACCGGACAATGGTCACTTCCCATAACATCATCATATATTAAAGCATTTGATACATTACCTATAATACTTTTTGACACTACAAAATAATCAATTCTCCAACCGATATTTTTTTCTCTTGCATGTCCCATATAGCTCCACCAAGAATACTGCTCTTTTTTCGGATTAAAATATCTAAATGTATCTACAAAACCATTTTTTAGAAGTTCTGTAAACTTAGCTCTTTCCTCATCTGTAAAACCTGCATTGCCTCTATTCGCTTTTGCATTTTTTAAATCTATTTCTTCATGAGCAACATTTAAGTCTCCACAAAAAACAACTGGTTTATTTTTTTCTAATTTTTTTAGATATTTTCTAAAATCATCTTCCCATTGCATTCTATAATCTAAACGAGTTAATTCTCTTTTTACATTTGGAACATATACTGTTACCAAATAGAATTTATCAAATTCCATTGTAATAACTCTTCCCTCATGATCATGCTCTTCTATACCTATTCCATATGTAACATTTAAAGGCTTGACTTTAGTATAAACCAATGTACCTGAATATCCTTTTTTTTCTGCCGGATTTAAATATTGATAATATCCTTCTGGATTATAATCAAATTGTTCTGGTAAAACCTTTGATTCTTGAATGCAAAATACATCTGCATCTATTTTCTTAAAGAAATCGTCAAATCCTTTTTTTAAGCACGCTCTAAATCCAGCCACATTCCATGATATAATTTTCATATTTTTTATTCTCCTTCTTCTAATAAACTGTTTGCTATTTCTTGAATAATAAAATCCTTTTGTTCTTTTCTTTCAGAATCTGGTGCTTTTATTTCTTTTACTATTACATTATTTTCTTCATCTATTATAGAATACCATACCGTATTTAGTTTATCAACTGGATTTACTGGATCAATTCTTCCTAACTGCCCTGTAATACCAATTCCTATATCAGAGCCAGTTTGTTCTTTTGTGGCTTTTGCCATTGCTATTGCAACCTCTGGACTATACACTGTATATTGCTTAATAAGAATTTCAGGGACACCATGTTTAATTTTTGCTTCATTACAATATGTTATAAAACTTTCTTTAATTACTGATGATGCTCCAGAAATATTAGTTATTGCATTTGCAATTCCTCCTCCAGTACAACTTTCCATTGTTGATATTGTTAATTTATTTTTTATTAATTTATTTACGATAATATTCCACTTATTTGCTTGGTCTGGCATAGTTTTACCTCCTTGTGTCATTTTTTACTATATAGCTAAATATTATCACAATGTGCTTTATTATACAATAATAATTATTATGATATTTTCTTATTTTTTGACTTTTTGGCATATATGGTGTATAATAATATATACGTAATTATTATACTTTTCTTAAAGAATAATGTAATGCGTTATTCTTCATTCGTTATCCACCTAATCCACATTATGGAGGTTATTATGATTGACGTTTACGGAAAAACACTTAGCCCAGAAGACAAAAAGCTCATCGAGAAAAAAGGCTTTAAGCTTAAGAAAACCAGAAAAATAGACTCTTCATTTTATCGCGGTGATATCTTTGAGTACAGTCTTCCTAAAGGGCTAGAGATTCATGAGACAACTACGCCACACACATATTTTATTTGCCGCAAATATATTCCTATAGTAAGAATTGAATATGTAATACCTAATACACTCTGCGAACTAACTATATTAGATAGAAATGATGATTATTGGAAATAAGGAAATAAACCCAGCACTATATTAAGTGCTGGGTTTGCTTATATAGATACTTTATATTTACTATACTTATCACAAATATTTAATGTACTTTTATTTTTTATAACTTGTTTTGGAATTTTATACATTTCCATATCTTTTGTCACTATAAAAACAATATCTACATTAGTTTCAATAATTGTTTTGTACGTTTTACCAGTTGTACCTCCACAACTCTTCAGTGCAACTTGATAACTACCATTTTTTCTCTTACATCCTGTTGATTTTACCTGTACTGTTTGTATCATTCCATCTTTATCAACAATAATATCATAATCTTGTGTATCATTCAATGGAATAGACACCGTATAGCCATTACATGAAAAATATGCAATGGCTATTCCAAGTCCAGCATTACCTTTTTCTTTATTCGTATCAAATAACATAATAACAAACCAGCTCCTTCAAAAAAACTTTGCAACATTACTACGTTACAAAGCTTTTTATGGTGGGCAGGGATGGATTCGAACCATCGTACTCATATGAGAACAGATTTCTTACTACTATAGTTTTCACTACCATTTACATGTTTGTAGTCTGGACTTTCTCTTTATCTATTTCTAGATACCAGGTATAAAGTCTCTACACTCGAAAATTTCTTTTCTAGCTCGGGATTGTCATCAGCATTATCTGTTAAGAGTTCCCCGAATTAGCCCGGTGTTCATCACACAATCACTTGTATGAGCTGCAATTTTAGGTTTTTGATAAACCAAAGACCACAGTCTGCCGCCTTTAGCCACTCGGCCACCTACCCAAATATTAAATTGTTAAGAGTGAATAGTGAAAAACATATTTTGCACTAGTTATTTAATTGTATATTCTTCACTATTCACTCTTAAATGGTGCGCCCTCTAGGATTCGAACCTAGGACCCACCGGTTATGAGCCGGTTGCTCTGACCAACTGAGCTAAGGGCGCGTTTGTTTCAACAATAGTAAGTATATACTAAACTGAATATCTTGTCAAGACATTTTTTTAACTTTTTTATTTTTTTAATAAAAAAACAGCTCTTTTCCTAAAAAGAGCTGTTCTTATAATTAATGTTGATGTTGTTCTTCCATTTTTCCTTCTGGTAATGCTGGCAATTCTAATACAACTTTTATCTTCATTAAATATCTTAAAGTTCTGATAAATTTCAGATTTTTGATTCTTTCCCAAATAGAAGGTTTTACATCGATTCTTGTATCTTCATAATATTGTGTATCTTCTGCAGTATTATCAATAATTTCTGCATCAATAGTATTTTCTTCGCAATCTTCATTTTCGATTTGATCAATTTTTTCTTGTGGAACAGGAATTTCTTTTAGCGCATCTGCTATTTCTATTCCAATATAACTTAATGCTTTTGATCTATCTTCAATTCTCTCCATATCTATTTCAATATGCAAATTAGATTCTAGATTTGCTATTTTTGTATTTACATTTTTCAAAGATTCTAAATAATTAGGTGTTTTATTGCTTTTAGCTCTTCCCATTTGTCCTAATGTATCTATTATTTCTTCAGAATAATCCTCAGCAGATAATTCTTGTACTTTCTTTTTCCAATCAGTTTCTTTATTTTCTACAATTTGTAATACTTCTTTTAAATTAGCGGCTAATGATATATTTTTCTCTCTTTGTCTAATTAAATCTTCTATTAATTTAGTATTTTCTTCAAATTGAGTTGTTGCATATTCTACTAGTTCATATGCTGCATCATAAACATCCTTAGGGAAATCATCTTTTTCTGGGTATTCAATTAAATATGTTTTGATTGATTCGATTAAATCTTTGAAATAGCTATCTTCGTCTAACTGTACGATTTGTTTCTTGCTATTTGGATTAATCATTTTTTGAACTTTTTCTATATTTGCTAATATTTTTTCTTCAGTTATTACCATTTTCACGTTTACCATGTCAGATTTAGACATTGTAAATTTCCCTCCTTTGTCCTAAGTATATTTCTTAACAATATTATTATACATCACTTTACGGATTTCTACAATATTATTTATTTTTCTTTTTTGTGTCATTTTTATTACAAATTTGTTACAAAAGGCTTATTATCCTTCTTTTTTGATTTCAACATAACGTTTAATCTTCATTGTAGTAGTTTTTTCAAATTCGTCTTTTTTTATTTCAAGCTTCTTTATAGCTTTATATGAAGTCAGTTTTCTATTTACTTCTTTAACTTTCTCCCAAATGATATCATATACTTGTTCATCTGTTAAGTCTTTTCCGTGATTTTTTTCAATTTCTTCATAATTAGGTATTACTTTTGCTGTAATTATTAGTTCCTTGTCATTTTTCTTTTCTTTATCTTGCTTACCATAAACCATTGATTCCTTGATTTCTGGTATATCTCCTAACATTAATTCTATTTCCTCAGGATAAATATTTTTTCCATTTTGTGTAACTATTACGTTTTTACATCTACCTGTAATATATAAATATCCTTCATCATCTAAATATCCTATATCACCAGAATGAAAATATCCATCTACAATTGCTTCATTAGTAGTTTCTTCATCTTCATAATAGCCTAACATTAAAGTTTCGCTTTTAATTAATATTTCTCCTTCGCCATTTTCATTTGGATTATCTATTTTTATATCAGCACATATAACTGGTTTACCTGCTGAACCAACTTTAGTTTTATATTCTGGTGTTAAAGCTGAAATTGGTGCAGTTTCTGTAAGCCCATATCCTTGTAAAAATGTAATTCCTATATCTTCTAGCCATTCACCAATTTTTTTATCTATTGGTGCTGCTGCTGATACTATAATTCTTAAGTTTCCACCCAAGTTTTCATATATTTCATTAAACACTTTTCTCTTAATATCTATATTAACACTCTTTAATGCATTTGTAATATGAATCATAGAATTAACTATTCCATCTTTTTTACTTTTCTTTATATTTGCATTGATTTTTTTGTATAGATTTTCTACCAATAATGGAACTGTTAATATTGCAGTTGGTTTTGTTTCTTGTAAATCTGAAACTATGTATCTTAACCCTTGACATACGCTTATAGAAGCCCCCATAGCAAATGGATATAAAAATCCTATTGTAGATTCATAAGTATGATGTAATGGTAAGATTGACATTAATCTATCTGAAGGATATATTTTTACGTAAGCAGTTACAGCATTTATGTTTTGTGCCAAATTTCTATTACATAACATTACACCTTTTGAATTTGAGGTTGTTCCTGAAGTAAACAATAAAACCTTAAATTCATCTGGATCTATTTCTATATCCATATAAGAATTATTACCATTATTTAATAAAACATTTCCTTTTTTTATCAAGTAATTTAAACCAACTTTATTCTCTTTTAATTCATCATCTGAATTCATTTGAATAAAATATTTTACATTAGTTACATTTGATTCTATTATTTTATTTATAACATCTTTTTTCTTTGTAGAATAAATAACCGCTGTTGCTTTTGATCTATTTATTACATTTATTATTTCATTTTCTGGTAGTTCCTTATCCACAGGTACAGCAATTCCGCTTCCACATAAAAGTGCCATATATGATACATACCAATGATATGTGTTTTCACCTATTATAATAATTCTAGTATCTTTTATTTTTAAAAAGTCATTCAAAGCTGTTCCTAATGATATTACATCACTTCTAAATTCGTTGTATTTAATTTCTTTAAAAGGTTCCTTGCTATTAAATTTTTCTAAAAATAATGTGTTTTCAGCATATTTTGTTGTTGAATTTATAAAAGTTTCTTTTATCGTTTTGAAATTAGTTACTTCATATAATTTTGAATTTTTCTTACCTTTATTGTTCTGTTGTTCTTGAATTGAGTCATAATCAACTTTCATTTCTTCTATGTTTGATAATCCATCCATTTTAAATTTTGGAAATTTGAAATCTGGAATTTTAAAATCTCTTAATATTCTCATTTTTATTCCTCCGTTTTTTTATTTTTTACCACAAATAATTATATATCTTTCAAAATTATTATGCAACATTTTTTTACTTTTGACCCTCTAGTTGTTTATTTTAATGAATCCAAATTGTCAAGTGCTTTTCCTGTGCCCAAAGCTACACATGATACTGTATCCTGTGCTATCATTACATTTATCCCTGTTTTTTCTTGCAACAATTTATCTAGTCCATCTACTAAACTACCTCCACCTGTCATATAAATACCTCTATCACTTATATCAGCTGCTAGTTCTGGTGGTGTTCTTTCTAAAACAGAATGAACAGCATCAACAATCATTAATGCTGGTTCAATCATAGCTTCCAACATTTCACTAGAATGAATTGTTATTGTTTTTGGTAATCCATCAATCAAATCTCTACCTCTTATGTCCATTTCCACATCTTGCATTTTTGGATATACACAACCAATATTTACTTTTAAATCTTCTGCTGTTCTTTCTCCGATTATTATATTATGTTTTTTCTTTATATATTTAATAATATATTCATCAAATTTATCTCCTGCAACTTTTAAAGAAGTACTTGTAACAGATCCACCCAAAGAAATTACAGCAATATCTGTTGTACCTCCTCCAATATCCACTACCATGTTTCCACATGGTTTTGAAATATCAATTCCTGCCCCAATAGCAGCAGCTATTGGTTCTTCTATCAAATAGACTTTTCTTGCTCCAGCTTGAGTTGCAGCATCAATTACTGCTTTTTTTTCTACTTCTGTTACTCTAGATGGAATACATATCATTATTCTTGGTGCAAACACGAATCTTCCACATACTTTATTTATAAAGTATTTTAGCATTTTTTCAGTAACTGTATAATTAGATATAACACCTTCGCGTAAAGGCCTTGTTGCGACAATATTTCCTGGTGTTCTACCAAGCATTCTCCTTGCTTCTTTACCTACTGCCAATACTTCACCTGTGTTACTATCAACAGCAACAACAGAAGGTTCTCTAAGTACAATTCCTTTTCCTTTCACATATGCTATAACAGTAGCAGTTCCTAAATCAATTCCAATATCTTGCCCCCAATTAAACATGCCTATCTATCCTTTCTTTAAAATATTACATTAATGTTTCATATACTTTACGATTATATTACATTTTATTTAAAATATCAATGATTTAAAAGAAAAAAATATATTAGCAACATTTTTACATATCACTAATATATTTTTTATTACATTTAATTATATTATTTTTTACTATTTATATTAAAACTATTTATTAAAAGAATTTGATACTAAATCTTTAGCATTTGTTTTGACTAATTCAATAAAATCAACTTCTTCAGGCTTTGTATCTGTCATTTCTATCTTAAAGTTTTTTACATTATCATAATCAAATTTTACTTCGAATTTACGCAATTGTTCTGGTTCTAATTTGTCTATTTTTATATATTTTTCACCAAGTACATTATTATTTTTTGACAACATACTAACTTTTAAATATTTGTTTTCTATTGTCTTATCTGTATTGTTTTTTATAATTCCATTAATATACCCATTTCTTTTAGAAGCTTTAGCCTCTGTTACATCAACAAATGCATTATCAACATTTATTTGATATCCATGTAAATCTTTATATGATACTTTTAAGAATGCATTTATCATAATATTACTAAACACATAAAACAATACTACAATCAAAAAATATTTAAAAAAGGTTTTCATTCTACTCATATTCTACTTCCTCTTTTCTTTCTATGTTTTATTATAGTTTTCTAAAAACTCCAACTACTCTACCTAAAACTTGGCAGTCTGGAACAATAATAGGATCCATTGTACTATTTTCTGGTTGTAATCTTATATGTCCATTTTCCATATAGAATGTTTTTACTGTTGCTTCATCTCCTATCATAGCAACTACTATCTCACCATTTCTAGCTACATTTTGTCTTTTAACTAAAATATAGTCTCCGTCTAAAATTCCAGCTTCAATCATACTTTCTCCACTTACTGTAAGCATGAAACTTTCAGAATTACCAACAAAATCTATCGGAATCAAGAAATTATCTGTTATATTTTCGACTGCTAAGATAGGTGCACCTGCTGTTATTTTTCCTACTACTGGAACATCAACTAATTCTCTTCCACTATAAAATTGTTTTTCATTTGATTCTCCTGATTCTGTTTTTTTATTCATTCCTTTTAACAATCTTAAAGTTCTACCTTTTTGAGTTTCTTTTTTTATAAATCCCTTTTCTTCCAATTTAGCTAAATATGCATGAACTGTTGCTGTTGAACTTAAACCAACAGCTTTTCCAATTTCTCTAACTGATGGTGCATATCCTACTTCAGCTACTTGTTTTTCTATAAATTTTAATATATCTCTTTCTCTAGTATTAAGCTCTTTAGAACCTTTTCCTCTATGTTTTCTTTCTTTTTTATTTTCAGTATTTTTTTCTATATTTTTATTATTCAAATTTTCAATTTTATTGTTTTTCTCCATTTATACATTACCCCTTTCAAAATAACTTATTAATATAATAACATACAAACAGAGAGTTGTCAAACATAAGTTTTGTTTTTTATATACTTATTTTAATCATACCATTCTAATTCCCAGCCATCAATACTAACTGTATCTCCATCTTTAACACCAGCCTTTTTCAACGCTTGGTTTACTCCTAATCTATCTAAACTTTTGTGGAAATAATGCATAGATTCATTGTCATCTAAATTAACTCTTCTCATAATTCTTTCCACACCAGGACCTTCAACAATCCACATTCCATCTGCTCTGTTGATTGTGAATTCTTCTTTTTCTTCTAACGTGTATACTTTCTTCATTTCTTCTACTTCTACTAAATCCTCTTTTGGTAATGTTTTTAAAGTTTTAGAAACATAATCTAATAATTCTTTTACACCTTGTCCTGTTACAGAAGAAATTTTAAATATTTTCATATTCTTTTCTTGTGCTAATTTAGATAATTCATTGAACTGTTCTTCATCTTGAATTAAATCAGCTTTACTTGCTACTATTATTTGCATTCTTGTACTTAATTTTTCACTATATGTTTTTAATTCATTATTAATAACATTAAAATCTTCTACTGGATTTCTTCCTTCAATTCCAGATACATCTATAACATGTAGTAATAGTCTCGTTCTTTCAATATGTCTTAAAAACTGTAGTCCTAATCCTGTTCCTTGGCTTGCACCTTCAATAATTCCAGGAATATCTGCAATTACAAAACTATCTCCATATTCACTTTTCACAACTCCTAAATTTGGCTCTAATGTTGTAAAATGATAATCTGCAATTTTAGGTGTAGCTGATGTTACAGTTGATAAAAATGTTGATTTTCCTACATTTGGAAATCCTATTAACCCCACATCTGCAAGTAGTTTAAGTTCAAGGATTATTTCCTTTTCAATTCCTTTTTCTCCTCCTTGTGAGAAGTTTGGAGCTTGTCTTGTTGATGTGGCAAAATGAGAATTTCCTTTTCCTCCTCTGCCTCCTGGAAATACAAGTTCTGTTTGTCCTTGCTCACATAAATCTGCTAAAACTTTTCCAGTTTCAGCATCTTTTATTAAGGTACCTTGAGGTACTTTTATATAAAGGTCTTCTCCTCCTCTTCCATATCTACGAGCACCTTCTCCATTTTTTCCATTTTCAGCTTTAAATTTTTTCTTATATCTAAAATCGACAAGAGTGTTTGAATCTGGATCAACAGTGAAATAAACATCTCCGCCTTTTCCACCATCTCCACCATCTGGTCCACCTGCAGCAACGTATTTTTCTCTTCTAAATGAAATAGCTCCATCGCCGCCATCACCTGATTTTACTATTATTTTAACGTAATCTGTAAACATTATTTTTCTTTCCTTTCTTTTTAAATTAGGGAAGGAGAAAATTTAAAATTTTTAAAATTTTCTCCTTCCCCAATTTTAAAAATTTATCTTATAATTCCAACTTTTTCGTAAACATCTTTCAAAGTTTTGCTAGCAACTTCTGAAGCTTTTTTTGCTCCTTTGTTGTAGATTTCTTCTAAAAGTGTAGGATTCGCCATAAGCTCATTATATTTGTTGCGGAATGGTTCCAATTCTTTTATTATTGCTTCTGCAACTGCAACTTTAAAAGTTCCATACCCTTGCCCTTCAAATTCTTTTTCAATTTCTTCCATAGATTTATTTGTTATTATTCCATAGATTTCCATTAAATTACTGATTCCTGGCTTGTTTTTTTCATCATATTTTACAACTCCTTCAGAATCTGTAACAGCTTTTTTTACTTTTTTCATTATTTCTTCTGGTGTATCAATAAGTAAAATTGTGTCATTTGGAAGTGTGCTACTTTTGCTCATTTTACTTGTTGGGTCTTGTAACCCCATTATTCTTGCCCCTACTTTTTCAATATATGGTTCTGGAATCTTGAAAGTGTCTCCATACAATTTGTTAAATCTTTCAGCTAAATCTCTTGTTAATTCAACATGTTGTTTTTGATCTTCTCCTGTTGGAACTAAATCTGCTTGATATAATAAAATATCCCCTGCCATTAAACTTGGATATGTAAATAACCCCGCATTGATATTATCTGCATGTTTTGCTGATTTATCCTTATATTGAGTCATTCTTGACAATTCTCCCATATATGTATAACAATCTAAAACCCATCCAAGTTCTGCATGTTCATGAACTTGTGATTGCAAAAATATTGTGCTTTTTTCTGGATCAAGCCCAGCTGCAATATATGAAGCTAATAATTTATATACATTTTCCTTTAATTCTTTTGGATCTCTCCTAACGGTTAATGCATGTAAATTTGCTATCATATAATAGCAATTATATTTTTCTTGCATTTCTACAAATCTTTTTAAAACTCCAATATAATGTCCTAAATGTAGGTCTCCTGTGGCTTGAATTCCACTTAATATAACTTTCTTTTCCATAATAATCTTCCTTTCATATAAAAATTGGTATGTTCATACAGTTATATTATTTTTGCCATCGTTTTCCTACCATATTATCTATATTTATTTTCATATGTTTCACATTCCTCTCATCGCTAATATTTATACAATATTATATAAGATTTTTAACAACTTTACAAGAGTTTTATTGAAACATTTAAGATCAGACTTTTCTTGTTTTGTTTTTAAGACCGTCCCCTTAATGTTTCAATAAAAAAAGGCGAAACAATAATTGTTTTCGCCTCTTCTTTAAACAAATTAGTTGTTTACTTCCTCTACTGGATAAACACTAACTTTTTTCTTATCTTTTCCTAATCTTTCAAATTTAACTCTACCAGTTACTTTTGCGTATAATGTATCATCACTACCGATACCTACGTTTGTTCCTGGATGAATTTTTGTTCCTCTTTGTCTTACTAGGATATTTCCTGCTGGAACTATTTGTCCATCAGCTCTTTTTAAACCAAGACGCTTAGACTCACTGTCTCTACCGTTCTTAACACTACCTTGACCTTTTTTATGAGCCATGTTTTTTCACTCCTTTCAGTTTTTGGATTTTAATTTCTCTTTTATAGCTTACAGCTATTTATAAATCTTTTTATAATTTCATACAATAGTTTCCTATTTATTGAAACAACCTACAATTAAGCAACTGTAATTTTTGTTATTTCAACTTTTGTGTATGGTTGTCTGTGTCCTTGTGTTCTTCTGTAGTTTTTCTTTGCTTTGTATTTGTAAACTAAGATTTTCTTAGCTTTACCATGTGCAACTACTTTACCTTCAACCTTTACACCTTTTACATAAGGAGCTCCTACTTCTACTTTACCGTCATTAGAAACTAAAACAACATTATCAAATTTAACTGCTTTACCTTCTTCAGCGTCTAATTTTTCGAAGAATACTACATCTCCTTCTGAAACTTTGTATTGTCTTCCACAACTTTCGATTATTGCGTACATTTAAGTACACCTCCCTTTATATGTATACTCGCTAAGCATAAAATACTAGGTAGCTAAAATTTTGATATTCAAAACTTTAACATTTAGGTACCCGACTCAGGCGGCTTACAGGTATATATT
>JAFVGB010000009.1 GCA_017475185.1 Clostridia bacterium | reverse complement strand
TCTATTAGTAAGAGGTGGAACATCAGCATTAGGTATAGCTTCAATTATTATGGCTAAAAATTTAGGCTCAAGAGTTATTGCTACAACAACAGATGAAAGTAAAATAGATTATTTGCAATATTTAGGAGTAGATAAAGTTATAGTAGATAAAAACAATTTCAAAGAACAAATGAATGAAAAAGTTGATAAAATACTAGAACTTGTTGGAGCAAGAACATTATTAGAATCAATGAACTTTTTAAACGAAGGTGGAATATGTTGTCATACTGGACTTTTAGGAGGAGTATTTGAATTAAATCACTTTGATCCAATTAAAGATATTCCAAACGGAACATATTTAACAGGTTTTTATAGTAATTATCCAACACAGAATATAATAGATGAAATGATAGATTTCATAAACACATATAGCATACAGCCAGAGCTTGGTAATGTTTATAGCTTTGATGATATAATAAAGGCAAGTGAAGATTTAGAATTTGGAAGAACAAACGGAAAAGCAGTAGTTGTTGTAGATGAAGAATTAAAGAAAACCCTATAAGGAAGTGATAACATGGAAAAAATAGATTATTTAATAGAATATTTATTAAAAGAATCTGGTAGAGAAAATTTTGATTATAATAATAGAGATAAAAAATCATTATATAGAGCTTTAGTTAATGTAAGACAAGCAAATCCTATTTCAGAAGATTTTTTGAAAGTTGAAGATGAGTATTTACAAGAAGAATTACAAAAGCAAAATATAACTAATGTTGATGATATTAAGGCTAATAACAAAATTGCTTTATGGCAAGGAGATATTACAAAACTTAAAATAAATGCTATTGTAAATGCTGGAAATTCTCAAGGATTAGGATGCTTTCTTCCAAACCATAATTGTATAGATAATCAAATAAATACTTTTGCAGGTGTTAGACTTCGTTTAGCTTGTAATGAGATTATGAAAGATTTAAACTACAATCTAGAAACAGGAAAAGCGATAATTACTAAAGGATATAATTTACCTTGCAAATATGTAATACAGACTGTCGGACCGATAATAGAAAATGAAGTAACAGAACAAAAAGAAAAAGAACTTAAAAATTGCTATATAAATTCTTTACAATTAGCAGCCCATAATGGAATAAAAACAATAGCATTTCCTTGTATATCAACAGGAGTATTTAGATTTCCAAAAGATAGGGCTTGTAAGATAGCGATAGAATCAGTAAAAGATTTCTTAAAAGAAAATGACAAAATAGAAAAAGTTGTATTTAATGTATATTCAGATGAAGATTTAGAGATTTATAAAAACGAATTAAAGTAAGGAGATGAGGAGATTGATTATAAATACTGGAATGAGAACAGATATACCTGCATTTTATTCAGAGTGGTTAATGAATAGAGTCCATGAAGGTTTTGTTTATGTTAGAAATCCATATTATAGATTGCAAGTAAGTAAATATAGTCTATCTCCTGATGTAGTTGATTGTCTTGCATTTTGTACTAAAAATCCATATCCAATGCTTAAATATATAGATGAGCTTAAAGAAAAATATAATATGTTTTGGTTTGTAACAATAACACCATACGGAAAAGATTTAGAGCCAAATGTACCGCCTTTTGAAAAAGTAATTGAAGATTTTAAAACTTTATCAAATAAAATAGGCAAAAATGCAGTAGCACTTCGTTATGATCCAATACTTATGAATGAGGAATATTCAGTAGAAAAGCATATAGAAATGTTTGAGTTATTTGCTAAAACTTTAAAAGGTTATACTGAAGATGTTACTATTAGCTTTTTAGATTTATATGAAAAAGTAAAAAGAAATGCACCTGATATTAGACCACCAACAAATGAGGAACAAAATCAAATTGCAAAAGCATTTGTTAGAATTGGTAAAGAAAACAATATGGTAATACATGGCTGTTGTGAAAATCCAAATTTAAAGGAAGTTGGAATTGATATAACAGGTTGTATGAGTCAAGAAATAGTAGAAAAGGCAATAAGTTTTAATCTAAAAGCACCAAGTGGTCAATCAAAAAGAATAGTAACAAATGGTAATAAAGAAGTTACAAAAGATATTACTTTATCTGATAAAGGAAAGCCTATTTGTAATTGTTTGATGGGAAATGATATAGGAGCTTATAATAGTTGTATGCACCTTTGCAAATATTGTTATGCTAATTTCAATAAAACATTAGTACAAGAAAATTATAAACTTCATAATCCTAATTCTCCATTTTTAATTGGAGAAAGTACATCAGAAGATAAAGTGACAGAGGCTAAACAAAAAAGTTGGAAGATAGAAAATAAACTTGAACAAGTAACATTATTTTAAGGAGTTGATAGAAATGTTTAATTATGAGGCAAGAATTGAATATGCTAAAAAAGTTATAAAAGAAGCTGATTATATTTTAATAGGTGCAGGAGCAGGACTATCAACAGCAGCAGGATTAGAATATAGTGGAGATAAATTCAAAAATAACTTTGGAGATTTTATAGAAAAATATCATTTTACAGATTTATATACTGCAACTTTTTACGATTTTAGGTCGCAAGAAGAAAAATGGGCATTTTGGGCTAAACTTATTAACTTAAACAGATACAATAAAGAGCCATTAAAATTATATAGTGAAATATTTAATTTAGTGAAAAATAAAGAATATTTTGTACTTACAACAAATGTAGATGCACAATTTGAAATAGCAGGATTTAATAAAGAAAATATCTTCGCTACACAAGGAGATTATGGGATGTTACAATGTTCAAAGGCTTGTCATAACAAACTATATTCTAATAAAGAATTAGTTGTAAAATGGTTAAAAGATACGAAAGATTGTAAAGTTCCAAGTGATGAAGTAATGTATTGTCCTGTATGTAATGAAGAAATGGATGTTAATTTAAGAAAAGATGCCTACTTTGTAGAAGATGATTATTGGTATAAGCAAAGTGATAAATACAGTGAATTTCTTAATAAGATTAAAGGCAAGAAAGTAGTTTTAATAGAAATTGGTGTAGGTTTCAATACACCTGGAATTATTAGATTTCCATTTGAACAATTAGTAAAAGAAAATGAAAACTACTCATTGATTAGAATAAATAAAGAACACCCAGAGAGTTGGAACGATTTAGGAGATGACTTAATTGCTTTTAATGAGGATACAAATAAAATTATTGAAGATTTGAGGAATTAAGATGGAAAGTATAAAAGATAGATGTAAATTTGTAGTAGATAAATCTAAATGTATAAAATGTGGCAAATGTATAAATGTTTGCTCTGGAATGGTATTACAATTTGGAAAAGATGGTTATCCAGAAATGAAAGACTTTGAAAGATTTGGTTGGAGAGGATGTTGGAGATGTGAACATTGTTTAGCAGTATGTCCTGAAGGTGCTATATCAATATTTGGAAAGAAACCTGAAGATTCACTTCCACCACCAAATGATGATATGGGAGAGCAAATGTCAAGACTACTTGTAAATCGTAGATCTTGCAGAAGATATTTAGATAAAAATGTTGAGTCACAAATAATAGACAAAATATTAAAAGCATTGGAATCTGCTCCAACAGGTGGTAACTCTTGTAATGTTGAATATACAATAATTGATGATAAAGACAGAGTAAAAGCTATAAGAGATATTGCATATCAAGATATGGAAGAACAGGCTAAAAAACATATTTATACTTCAAGTTTTAGTGATTTTTATTATAAGAAAATGAAAGAATCAGAAAAGACAGTTAGAAATGGAGATTTATTATTTTGTGGAGCTCCACATTTATTTATAGCACACGAAAGATGTGTTGGGAAATGGGCAGATGATTCGAGAGTAAATTGTGATGTAGCAACTACATATTTTGAACTAATTGCAAATAGCTATGGGCTAGGAACAATTATTATGAGTTATCCTGCTGAAGTATTAAATGAATTATCTCCAAAAGCAAGAGAAATGCTTAATATACCAAAAGATCATTATACAAAGTTAATAGTTGGCTTTGGATATCCAGAAATAAAATATGCAAGAGGAGTACAGAAAGAGAGAAAAAACAAAATACATAGATATACGGATAAAAATTAAGAACAATTAAGGATAAACTAAATTAGAAATATGAACTTCAACTTGTTCGTAAGATTTTGGTATTGTAAACAAGTATTAGAAAGATAAATTACAATTTATAAAGGTGAGCAGAATATTTTGTATATTATGCATAAGTAAAATCTGATTTTTACACATTTTACTTTTTAATTAAGTAATGATATATTGTATATGTAAAATATATCATAGGTAGATAAAAATGTTGGCGACTTTGTTGCCAATTTGTTGCCAAATTATAAAAAAACGATAGTAAGCATAATAACAATAATACTATAAATACAAAAAACAGAAATTGAGATATTGCTTGAAATAACAATAATTCTATAAATACTATAAATGCTTATTATATAAAAAGTCACACTACATGTGGAAGTGGTAAAAAATACAAAAATTGCTGTGGTAAAAACGTGTAAAGCCCTTAAATCAAGGGCTTTTTTTATACCCATTTTTTTTAGATACCTTCTTAAATACCTTCCGTGAGGGTATCTAAAAGGTATCTAAAAATAAAATTAAATCTCAAAAACGTAGAGTAGCAAGGATTTAAAGATTAGTGATCTGATCCCAGGTGACAGAGATCACTTATAAATAATTAAATTAAAACAAATACTTGAAATAAGACCTTATTTATGTAATAATAAAAATAGATTTATGATAAATATTATTAAGTATGGAGAAAAATTATGGGTAATTTAAAGTTGGATAATACAAATTCTTTTGGAGCCGCAGGATATACTATGAATTGGGTTTATAATCCAAAATCAACATTTGGAGGGATATTTAAAGATGAAGTTGCATTATTAGAATCAGGTTTGATGGATTTAAGATATGTTCAATTAGGAGATGTGAAAGATGCATATGACATATTAGAAGGTAAATTATCAGAAAAAAATATTGAATTTGAAGATGTTATGAGATATATTGCTGAAACAGTTCAAGAATATTTTGGGGATTATAGTAATGTAGGTAGCAGAATGAAAAATTATCCAGACGAAGATGAAGTGGAAATGTTTTCAAAAGAAAGAGGAAAAGCATCTGATTTACAAGGTAAAAATGCGGCAATGTGTGTTGAAAGAGCTATGTTATCACAAAATTTATTAAAAAATGTTTCTGAAAAGTTACCAGGAATGAAATCTTATTTTAAAGAAACTGGAATAGAAATACAAAGAGAAGGAGATAAACCAAAAAGAGAAGCGCATGCATTTAACTTAGTGTCTTATAATGGAAAGTATTATATATTTGATTCTACTATTCCTAAAGGTACTAAAGATAATTTACAACCAATAGTTGCAGAATTACCTGAGCATGTTTTTACATCATTAGTTGAAAGTCCACGTATAGGCTATGCTATTGAAATTGAACATATTTCAGCACTGACAGGAAAGAAAATGCATTATACACTTGATTATAGAGCTGAAAGTAAATATAAAACAAATGATTCAAGGTTGACGCGGAAGAGAAAAAGAATTATCTAAATTAGAGGCAGAAGCTAAAATAATTTCTGAAGCAGAAGCTTTGATAAATCAACAAAAAGAAGGTCAAAATATAGGAGAAGTGTAATATGAGATATAATACACAGGAAAAGTCACTTATAGAAGTTAATGAAAATAGTATATTCTATAAAATAAAGTGTTTTTTTAGAAGTTTATTTCATAAAAATAAAATTGCTGAAAATTCTACTATCATTGAAAACGTTATAGAAGATTCAATTGAAAATAATAAAAATTCATTTATAGAATCTATTAAAAACGTAGAAGATGAAGAAACTTTAATTATAAAACTTCAAAACAAATATCGTAATGGAGAGATTAAAGAAGAAGATATGACAGAAGAACAAATTAATTCTTTATGCAATCTATATGATAAACAAATTGCCAAATTAAAAAAATCTAATAATTTAAGAAAACAAAAACTTTTAGAATATAGAAAAAATTTATAAGTGAAAAAATGTAAATTTAGATACCTTTTTAGATACCCTGACAGAGAGATAGGAAGGTAAAAAGAAGGATAGAGAGGTAAAGAAAAGGACATTTTAAAAGGATTTGGAAAGATTGGTGTATCAAATATAGCGATGAACTATTCCCATGTGGAAGTGGAAAGAAGTATAAAAATTGTCATGGAAAAAACCAATAGTATCAGTAACTACAGAGATTTTGATAAAATGAAAATAATGTAAAAAAGGCATTTTGACATCCATTTGACATCGAAAAAAAAATTCAAGATGTCAAATGGATGATTTTTTTATACAAAGGAGAAGTAATATGAATTTATTCGACAGTATTAAAAGTCCATTTATTGATAATAATACATTGATAAAACTAATTGATATTTATTCTGGAATGGATGAAGGAGATTCAAGTTTATATTCACATATTGTTGAAGATAGCGAAAGACAAGAATTTGATATCGACAAGTATAGAAGGGATTTTGAGGAGCTAATTCTAGGACCATCTTTAGATGAATTATATAAAAATATGAGAAGTCAATTAAAAGAAGGTGAAAAATATGGGGCAATGGACTCGTCTGTTTGGCGAGCAGTATTCGATGAATGTTCCACATATGCCGAGTTACAAGAAAAAATCAGTAATGCGATAAAAAGTAAAAGTGTTCAAAATGAAATATTAAGTATGGCACACGAATTTAATGGAGAAGATTTTGATGAAGAGTGGGAAAGTGATTATTGGGAAAGTGCTAGAGAAAACCTTACAAAAGAAACTGGATATCCCAAAAAGGAATTGAAAGAAACAGTAAGAACAATAATTCCCTTTTTAAGGGCGCAAGAATGGTTGCTAAGTCACTTTAATGCTCGATTTAATGACAAAATGGGTTTTCATGTAAATGCAGATACTGTTATGGATTGTAATTATGAATGCCAAAAAAATGAAATTAAGTTTTATATAAATGCTGGTAATGATACTTGCAAAGTTGCAGCTTTATTTAGTGGAAAATGCAAAGATAGAAATTTGAATTATTGTTTTAAAGTTGCAAATCCATACAAAGAAGAAGAAAGAAGAAAAGATAAGTTGTGCATATACTCGTCATTGAAAGATGCACAAAGTTTTTTTGAAATTTTACAAGAAATAAAAAATGAGCATCCAGAGCTATCATTTGAAGAACCACCCATTTTAACAGGTAGGGCTGAAGGATGGATAGGAGTAGGATCGGATTATAAAGATAGAGTCAATGGAAGGAATACCACATATAACGTTATAATGAGTAATATAGTTACAAAAGCAATTAAAAATGTTTTTTTAGGTATAGACAAAAAAGACATACCAGGCAAAATAAAAGATAATAGTGACTTAATGGGAATATTAAAAAAAGAGATTATTCGTATGGCAAAATCATATGGATATTCTAAAGAAAAAATATGTGTAAGGAAACGAGATAAACGAGTATTAAAAAGAGGTGGCAAATACAGTTTGTTTGGAAAAATAAAAGGAATGTTTTCAAAGAGTGAGAAACTTCCAAGTTTAACAGTTAATCATGAGGAAAAAAGAAGTGATTTTATAGATAGAATTAAAATTTCCGCTGATACATCAAAGTCAAATGTAATAGGTGAAAAAACTACACAAACAGAAATAAAAACACCGAATGTAAGGAAAGAACCGGATCATGATAATGATAATGGGTTACGATAGTATACTGAATTATAAAAGTAACAACTAATCTTTAAAGGATTTAGTTGAAGTTTAATTAGAATAAATATATAATATGAATGTAAGTAAAAAGATTGAATATATAAAATGTTAAAAAATAGTTATATTTTGATATATTAGTAAGATGTCAATGACAGCGATTTGACATCCGTAGAGAAATATTATAAATACTAATAATATTCGAGGTGTCAGAACATGTGGTTCGGGCAAGAAATACAAGAACTGCTGCGAAAAGAACGCATAACTAGCTAAATACAAGCATTTTAAGAAAATGAAAAATGGGTGTCAGAAATCAACTTGTCACTCAAAATAAAAAAATATAGCTGAAAAGCATTGAAAAATAAGGAGTGTATCCAATAAAAATTGGGTGACACTTCTTTTTTTATATAATAAAATAATTAAAAAGAAAGGATGGTGATTCTCATATGGGAAGAATCAATGTTAGAAAAATGGAAAATGTATATGAATATTTTTTTGAAGGAGCAAAAGTTAATAATAAAAGAACAAGAATTTCAAAATCAGGATTTAAGACTAAAGCTGAAGCTTATGAATAAGGAGTCATTTGAAACAATAAAAAAGGAATTAGGAAAATATAAATTATGTGATATAACACCATATTTATTAAATAAAACATTATTAGGACTATATCAAAAAACACAAACTAAAGAAACATTAAGAAATTATCAAAAAGTTATAAAGAGCTCTTTAAGAGATGCTACATATTATTTTGGATTTATTGAAGGTGATCCAGCAGGAAGTTTACAAATTCCAAAAATTCTATCATTTGAGTCAAAAAAAACAATGCCAAACATGTGTATACAATAGATGAAATTAAAAAGATTTTATCAAGGTTTAAGAAAAACAAAACGTTTATCTGTGCTTTTTTAACTGCTTGTTATACTGGGATGAGAACAGGAGAGGTATTTGCTTTAACATGGGATGATATTGATTTAGAAAATAGAACTATAAAGATAACAAAGACCGTATATGCAAAAGATAAAAGCAAAATAGGAAGATGGTATATTGGTTCTACTAAAACTGAAGGAAGTGAAAGAGAAGTCTATATATGCGATACTTTGTATTCAATACTAGTTAATTATAAAGAACAACAATATAGAAATAAAAAAGAATTTGATAAGAAGTATAAATACTATACATTAAAAGAAATTAAAAATAAGTATGGTAAAGTGATTGAATATGCAATTGTAGAAAGTAAATCTAAAAAAAATAGAGTAGAAATGGTGTTTACTAAAAGAAATGGATTATATTCAGGAACAGATGTAATTAAATATCCTTTCAAAATAATCAGAAATGAATTAGGTATTAAAACAAGGTTCTATGATTTAAGAGGTACTTTTGCAACAACAAGTTTACGAAATGGTTGTGAAATAAAAGATATAGCAGAAGTATTAGGACATAGAAGAATAGAAACGACGGAAAAATATTATATTTCAAGTACAGAAAAAGATAAAATACAAGTTGCAAAATCTTTTGAAAATAGTTTAAATATATTTAATAATATTATATAATATTAAATGAGAATAAACTTGTTTACAAAATAAGTAATATTGTATACAAGTTGCTAAAATTTACAAAATATGATATTTATGATATTATAGTTTTGAATTTTATAATTTTAAAGAGATAGGAGGTGTTTGTATGGATAAAAATGCCTTTATGAAGCTTGTAAATGATAATGATGGCTTTGAATTTGTTATTGGATATAGAGACGATTTAGATTATTATATTGGTGGTGTAGGAAATAAATACTGGTTTCTGTGGCTGAAAGGAAAAGACTCTGAATATTATGTTGGTACATACGAAAATGGTGTATGGTCAGATAAACATTATATTGCAAAGAATAAAAAAATAATTGAAAGTAGCATAGTTGAACCAGAAACTACGATAAATAAAATTGTTGAAAGAGCTTACTATTATCAAGATAGGATCGGAAACAAAAAACCAACAGAGATTGACAAAGAATATGATATATTCCTTCATTATGTTTTTGGCTTTGGAGAAAAAGCTTGGGAAGTAAGTAAAAAATATGGTGTAACAGTATCGTTCTCAAATATTAACAAAGTTGAAGAAGGATATCATTTAAGAGATTATTATATTGGCTCTGAAGTGGATAAGCCAAACGAAAATTAAAAATTGGAGGTAAATATGAAAAAGAAAGTAATTTTAGTAATTTGTCTAATATTAGTATTAGCAATAGGACTATTTGTTCTAACAGGTTGTGGTAATAAAAAAGAAGAAAATAAAGTTACAAATAATAATAGTCAAACTACACAAAAAAATGAGAGTACATCTAATACAGTAGTTAATAATACAAATAACACAACAACATCAAATAATAAAAAATATGAATATACATATAAAGACGGAACTTTAACACAAATTGTAGATGAAGAAGGAAATTCAAAACAAACTGATTTTGTTATCGATGGAGTTATTTTAGTAGGTAATAGACATAGTTATGAAGGTGTTGACCCAGATAGTGAAGGATTAATGAATAAATTAGTTGCTAAAGGATATAAAAAAGAGGGTATTAATTCATCATTCTATTTAAATGAGTATATAGAGTTTTATATTGACACAAAATATACAGGTTCTACTAGCGATGTTAAGATTTTAGTTACTCCACATAAGACAGTAGAGGAACTAGAAAAAATGTCATTATCTAAATTAGAAGAATTAGCAAATGATAATGGTGGATTTGTTTTAGATTATAAAACACCAGAAGCTGACAATTATAAATATGTTGGTGAAGGATACGTTAATATGGATTATCCAGAAGGTAAATATGATATCCTATTTACTTATAAAGGTAAATTAGCATATTTCATTAATGTTAACTTAACAAAAGAACCAATTGAGTAATAATAAAAGCTCCATTTGGAGCTTTTATTTATGAAATCAGAGCAATGAATTACAATATATCAAGATATTCAGAATAGTTTTATATTACAAAATTTTTTACAATTTTGACAAATATACTAATATCTATTATAATAAAAACACAACGAAAAAGTCAGAAAAAGTGTACACAAAATGTACACAGATTATAAATATTTAATAGTAACAATAATACTAATAATACTATAAATACCAAATCTGAAAAAGACCTGAATGCTTAGAAATTCTAATAGTACAGATAATACTGATAGTACTATAAATACGAAAGATGCCGAAACATGTGGCAGTGGTAAGAAATATAAGAACTGTTGCGGTAGAAACCAATAATATCAACAAATTGCAGGATTTAGAGAAAACTTGAAATATGCACAATTCTGCATTTAGATACAAATTAGATACAAATAGCAAAACCGAAAACGTTGATATATAAAGGAAAACACATATTTTAAATAAATTTTAAGGGGCAAATATAGAAAAATTGCCACTTTTGTTATATAATAATTAAGAAAATAATATATTGTTTAGTTAAATGGAGTATAAAATGAAAAAATGGTTTAAAGAGAATTATCAATCAATTATCATATGGATATTTTTTGAAATTGTTGCAATTGGATTATATATTGGAACAAGGAATTTATTTTATTTATTAAATTTCTCATACATAGGCACATGTATAGCAATAGGGAGTTATTTATATGGTCACAACATAAAATATGCAAGAAATGTAGTACAATTTGCTGTAGGGTTATACATGCTTATATATCTTGGGATTATTTCAAGAGAAAATATGCAAATTGAAGGATTTTGGTATTATTTATTTTTAGGTGTATTTGAAGCAGCTGTAATACATTATTTAGTAGCTAAAATAATTGGACCGATATTATTTGGTCGAGGATGGTGTGGTTATGCATGTTGGACTGGGATGATATTGGATTTGCTTCCATATAAAACACCGGAATCTGATAGAAAAAGAATTGGATGGATTAGATATATAACATTTCTATTTTCTTTATCGTTTGTGTCATCTTTATTTATTTTTAAAGTTGATAATTTAGAAAATATAATGTTTTGGTCATTCTTAATAGGAAATATTGTTTACTATGTTTTAGGTATATTGTTAGCTTTTTTATTTAAAGATAATAGAGCATTTTGTAAATATATTTGTCCAATTACAATTTTTTTAAAACCTGCTAGCTATTTTTCGCTATTAAGAGTAAAGTGTGATCATGAGAAATGTATTAAATGTAATAAATGTACAAAAAATTGTCCAATGAACGTAGATATGTTAAATGACTCAAGAAAAAGAAAAAATGGCACAGAATGTATACTGTGTTTTAAATGTATTAAGGAATGCCCTAAAAAAGCATTAAAAATATAAAAACAAACAACTATTGATTTGAAATACATAGATTTTTAGATACAAATTTAGATACAAATAAGTGCTAAAGCCGAGTGGAGCAGAGTGTAGCTGAATGCAAAAATGCAGGAAAAAGTGGGGTAAAATACAGCCGAGTGCAGCCAAATGACCAAAATCGAAAAGCCATGTGGCAGTGGGAAGAAGTATAAGGTACGTTGCGATAAAAACCAGTAAAATAAAGGTTTTGCAGGGATTTGAATAAATCTAAAAAGTGAAATATAATACACTTACATACGTTTTTATGAATGATTTTGAAAGATTATCCAGATATCTGGATAATCTTTTGTTTTTATAGTATAATTAAATTCGAATAGAAAAGTGGAGGTAGATATAATGAAAGATGGAAAAATACCTAATCCAAATACAATAAATCCTATAGTAGGATATGATAAAGAAATATATATAAAACCAACAATAAAAAATAAAAATATAATAGTGGGAGATTTTTCATATATTGCAGATTCAGATTTTGAAAGTCATGTTACACATCATTATGAATGGAACAATGATAAATTAATAATCGGAAAGTTTTGCCAGATAGCTTCAGGAGTTGAATTTGTCATGAATGGAGCTAATCATCAAATGAATGCAGTTTCAACATTTCCTTTTTATACATTGGAAGGATGGGAACAAGTACCTCCATCACAAAATGATTTACCTATAAAAGGTGATACAATAATTGGTAATGATGTATGGATAGGACAGAATGCAACTATACTTCCAGGAGTTCATATTGGAGATGGAGCAATAATTGGAGCCAATAGTGTTGTGGGAAGTAATGTAGATCCTTATACAATAGTTGTAGGAAATCCTGCAAGACCAATTAGAAAAAGATTTGATGATGAGTTAATAAATATTATGCAAAAATTAAAATGGTGGGATAAAAGTATTGAAGAAATAAATAATTTAATTCCATTGTTAACATCAAGTAATTTAGAAAAAGTAAAAGAAGAATTATCTAAATTAGTGTAAAATACAAATTATTGGGTAAAATTTATATACGTTTTTACATACTAAAATTGAAAATTTTATCATTTTTTGAGTGGTATTTAGTGCTTTTTAGTTGTTTAAAATGCACATAAATGGGCTTAAATGGAGAAAAGTGCAAAAAAGTATAACTCGAACAGTACACCATGTGGCAGTGGTAAAAAGTATAAGAATTGTTGCGGTAGAAACCAATAGTATCAACGGTTTGAAAAATTTTGAAAAACTCATAATATGCACAATCCTGCATTTAGATACAAGTTGCAAAACTTGAAAATTATTGATAAATAAGTAAAAAAGTTTTATTAGAGAGGAGATTTTTGGTAGTGGAAATTTTAAAAGACGAAAACAATCAAAATTACATAAAAAATACAAATCCATATGAAATGTTTGAATGTATTGATAACAATATATTATCATTTTATATGAAATATAATCAATTAAAAAATATATACAGACAAGGGTGGCTTAAAGTTAGAATAGGTTTAGAACACGCAAATAAATGTGAATCAATAGCAGATCACTCATTTTCTGTTGCACTTCTTGCTCTAACAATAATAGAAAAAAATAAATTAAAATTAGATGCATTTAAATGTATAAAAATGGGAATTATTCATGAATTAGGCGAAATATATGCAGGCGATTATACACCTTACGATAATATAACTAAAGAAGAAAAGCATATTAAAGAAAAAGAGGCAATATTAGAGGTATTAAGTAGCTTAGATGAAGATAACGATTATTTGGAAATTTGGGAAGAGTTTGAAAAGAATGAAACTGCAGAAGCAAAGTTTATAAAAAACATTGACCAGTTGGAATTTTTATTACAAGCTTGTGCCTATGGATATGACGCAAAATATTTTGAAAGAAGCTTAAATAAAATAACTGATCCATATTGTAAAGAAATTGCACAGTCTGCTGTAGAAATAACAAAAGGGAATAAAAAACCAAAAGTTGTAGGCTAACATCGAATAAAAGCAATAAGAGGACCTAGATGTTTTACAGATGAATTAAGTAAGGATTTAAATTCATAGAAGCGAGGGAATGATTATTAAATGAATGATATATGGAATCCTTGGCATGGATGCAAAAAATACAGTGAAGGTTGTGCAAATTGTTATATGTATTACCTAGATTCACAAAGAGATAAAGACGGAAGCAAAATTTACAAGGTAAAAACTAATTTTAATATGCCATTAAAAAAAAGCCGAAATGGAGAATATAAAATTCCGAGTGGATCTACCATAAGAGTTTGTATGACAAGTGATTTCTTTTTAGAAGAAGCAGATGAATGGCGAAAAGAAGTATGGGAAATGATTAGAATTCGTTCTGATGTGACATTTTGGCTTCAAACTAAAAGAGCAGAAAGAGTATCAAATAATTTGCCTGAATGGTGGGGAGAAGGATTAGAAAATGTAATTATGGTTTTTACAACAGAAAATCAGAAAAGAGCAGATGAAAGACTACCAATTCTATTAGATTTACCATTTAAGCATAAAGGAATTATGTGTGCTCCAATGATTTCAGAAATAACATTAGAGAAATACTTAAAGGCAGGTAATTTTGAAATTGTATTAGTTGATGGAGAAAATTATGATGGAAATAGGCCACTACATTTTGATTGGGTAAAAAGACTATATGATGAATGTGTTAAATATAATATAAAGTTTGATTTTTGTGGTACAGGAAATGTTTTTATAAAGGATGGTAAAACATATGATATACCTAAAGCCTATCAAAGAGTGATGGCTTTAAAATCAGAACTTCAAAATCCTTTAATATATAGAGAGGCAGATATAAAAATTCAGCCTAGATGTCGAACTTGTAAAAGAAAAAATAGTTGTAATGGTTGTAAATGGTGTGGAAGGTGCAATCAAAAATAAAGGAAAAATAAGAGGGTATCTTAAGAATATTCCAAGCAAAAAAGTAATAGAAATTCAAAAATTCTATTGCTTTTTTTGTTTTTAAAAAGTATAATAAGTATGAAAAGTATAACAAATATAATTAGGAGGTTAAAAAATGGATAAAGACAAGTTTGTAGGAATAAGCAAAGTTGGAGAAAAAGGTCAAATTGTAATACCAAAAGAAGCAAGAGATATGTTTGGTATAAAATCAGGAGATTCTATTATTGTACTTTGCGATAAAGAAAGAGGAATAGCTTTACTAAAAGCAGATGCAATAGAAGATTTAACAGATAAAGTATTTCCAAAAGGAGGAATGTAAAAATGTTAGCGATAGAAACCAATAAATTAACTAAAAAGTTTAAAGAAAAAACAGCAGTTAATGGAATTAACTTAAAAATAAATGAAGGAGAACTATTTGCTTTACTTGGTACAAATGGTGCAGGAAAAACAACAACAATAAAAATGCTTTCAACATTAATATTACCAACAGAAGGAGAAATCAAAATATTAGGATTAGACATACTAAAAGATAGACAAAAAATAAAAGAAATCTTAAATGTATCGCCACAAGAAACCGCCATTGCACCAAATCTTTCAGTAAAAGAGAATTTAGAGTTTATGGCAGGAGTATATCAAATACCTAAAAAAGAAGAAAAAATAGATGAACTTGTAAAATTGTTTAAATTAGAAGAAGTTTTAAAACAAAAAGCAAAAACTTTATCTGGAGGTTGGCAAAGAAAAGTATCTATTGCAATAGCTTTAATAAATGAACCCAAAATACTTTTTTTAGATGAGCCAACACTAGGACTTGATGTAATTGCAAGAAAAGAATTATGGAAGATTATAGAAAAACTAAAAGGAAAAATAACAATAATTTTAACAACTCATTATATGGAAGAAGCAGAAAACTTATCAGACAGAATTGGAATTATGGCAAAAGGAAATTTAGTAGACGTAGGAACATCTGAAGAACTTATAAAAAAAGCAGGAGCTAAAAACTTTGAAGATGCATTTGTAAAAATTGCAACAGGAGGTGAGCTATAATGAGAACACTAAATTTTGCAAGAAGAAATTTTAAAGAAATAATTAGAGATCCATTAAGTATAATATTTTCTGTATTACTACCACTATTTTTATTATTTATATTTAAACAAATAAATATTCCGAATGAAAGTTATGAATTACACAACTTTACACCAGGAATTATAGTTTTTGGATTTTCATTCATAACATTGTTTACAGCGATGCTCGTAAGTAAAGATAGAACATCATCATTACTTATTAGATTAGGTATAAGTCCTATGAAACCAATAGAATATATATTAGGTTATATGTTATCAATTATTCCACTTATAATAATTCAAAATGTGTTGTTTTTTATACTTGCAATTATTTTAGGATTAAGTTTCAGTATAAATATTATTTGGGCTATACTTATTTCAATAGTTGTTGCTGTTTTATTTATAGCAATAGGTATAATATTGGGAAGTCTATTTTCAGAAAAGGCATCATCAGGAATATCAAGCATTGTAATTCAACTTGTTTGCTTTACAAGTGGAATGTATTTTCCAAGAGAATTATTAGGAGATGTATTTTCAAAGATATGCGAATATTTACCTTTTGAATCTTGTGTAACTATTATTAAATGTATAATGAATGCTAATTTAGAAAACATAACAATAAGAAATATAATAGTATTTTTAGTTTATACAATTATCACATTTACAATTTCAATTATTGTTTTTAGAAAGAAAATGATAAGTGATAATAAATAATAAAACGTAGTATAAATTAGTACAAATAATAAGGAGGAATTAATATGGAACTTATATTAAATAATAAAACAGTAACACCATGTATGATAGGAACTTGGGCTTGGGGACCAGGCTATAATGGATCAAAAATGGTTTTTGGAGAAACTAATTCAGAAGAGCAATTAAAAGAAACATTTGAAACAGCTTATGCAAATGGATTAAATTTTTGGGATACAGCTGAAGTTTATGGAATGGGAACTTCTGAAAAATTACTTGGAAAATTTATAGAAGGAAAAGACGACATTGCTATTTCCACAAAACATGCACCTGGTAAAAAATATAAAAATGGTGAAAATGAAAATGCGATAAAAGGAAGTTTAGAAAGATTAAACATTAAATATATTGATTTATATTGGCTACACTCACCTAGAGCTTTAAAAGAAAATATGAAAGAACTTGCAGAATGCTTAAAAAAAGGACTAATAAAAAATATAGGTCTATCTAATTGTAATGTAGAACAAATAAAAGAAGCAAATGAAGTTTTAAAACAAAATGGAACAAAATTATACGCAATTCAAAATCATTATAGCCTTTTAGCCATGGAAAGAGAGGCTGAAATATTAGAATATTGCAAAAACAACAATATTATATTTTTCGGGTATATGACTTTAGAGCAAGGTGCATTATCTGGTCATTATGATGAAAAAAATCATTTTTCATTATTTTCTATGAGAGGTTTATCTTTCGGAAAAGGAAAATTTAAAAAAATCAAGTATTTGCTAAATTACATTAAAGAACTTGGCGTAAAATATGATGTTGATCCATCTCAAATTCCAATTGCATGGACTATTTCAAAAGGTGTTTTTCCAATTGTTGGAGTTACAAAATCAAAACATGCTAAATCATTAAAACAAGGAATATCTATATCACTAACAGATGAAGAAATAAAAAAATTAGAAGAACTAGCTTTAGCTTCAGGTGTTAAATGTAAAGGTATGTGGGAATAAGTAAAGCTAAGCGGATGTGGTAAAGAAAACATTATGACTCTTTCAATAAAACTAGAATACTAAAATAATTGACAAAATTTACATAATGCTTTATAATATACATATGTCTTTGGTATAATATCTAATGCGATTACATTTAGATTATTTTTGATGAAATTAATGATTTTATCTACCAGATGACAAATAAAGAAAAAGAAGGTGTGCCATAAAATGGCAAAGTATCGGAACAATTACAAGGATTTCACATGGGACAGGCTTTACACTGATCCAATAAAGCAAATGCGTCATGATTTGCGCTATAATGCATCTAAAGAAAATTTAATGCTAAAAGCAGCCGAATATCACGATTTGCAAACAATAAAAGCAATTTTTTCTAACAGAAATTGTGATCATGAAGTAAAGATAGCTGTTTTTAAATGCAACAACGAAACAATTCGGTATCAAATAGTTAATGAATTGTATCAAAAGTTGGATTCAGAAACTGAAACTATAATTGCTTATGATAGAAGCATACCGGTTCGTAGATCTCTTGCGGATAAGACTACCAATCAGGGAGTTTTGCTTCTTTTGCTTAGATCTCCTGAAAAAACTGACAACAAAGAAATAAAAATAATCTGCTGTCAAAAAATAAATATCAGAGAGAACTTAGGCAGAATAAAAAATTTCTTGAAGAAAGTATCAAATGTACCTTACTTTGAAGAATACGTTGATGCTTTATTACGTAATCCGAAGATAACAGAAGAAGATATAAAAGAGTTATTAACGGATTAAGAATTAAAAAAATCCTTCCTTCTTTTTTAAGTCACGTACAAGTGACAAAAATAAGTAGTACGCACAAGTGCTGCTTATAATGCAAGTCACATTTAAATAAATTATCACGTACAAGTGATTAATTTATTTAGATGTGATTTTTCATTTATAAATAAATTCGCAAAAAACTATATCAATTTAAAATATAATATGCTAAAATACTTATATAGAAATAAAGGAGTGTGAAACAATGATATTAGAACTAGAAGATAACAATCATGTCTTAAATAGTCTAAAACAAAAATTAACAGAAATAGGTGAATCTCTTTGACATCTCTAATCTAGAAAAAGAGCTATCTGAATTAGAAGAAAAAACTTTACAAAATGGATTTTGGGATGATTCAAAAAAATCTAGTATAGTTTTACAAAAAATAAAAACAATAAAGAATAAAATAGAAAGATTTAAAAAATTAAATATAGAACTAAACAATCTAATAGAAATGTCTGAACTAATTATGTTAGAAAATGAATCTAATGATGTCGCTTCTACTAGCAATTTAAACAGTCATGAATCAGAGCAAGATAATAGTTTAGTAAAAGATATATTAGATGGTACAAAAACGTTGCAAACAGAATTAGATAACCTAGAAGTGGAAACTTTGTTATCAGGCAAGTACGACATAAATAATGCTATAGTAACAATTCACCCAGGTGCAGGAGGTACAGAATCACAAGATTGGGCTGAAATGTTGTATAGAATGTATACACGTTGGGCAAATGCTAACAACTTTGCAGTTCAAGAATTAGATTATTTAGATGGAGATGAAGCAGGTTTAAAAAGTGTTACATTCTTGATATCAGGAGATTATGCATATGGATATATGAAATCAGAAAAGGGGGTACATAGATTAGTCAGAATATCTCCATTTGACAGTGGAGGAAGAAGACATACATCATTTGCATCAGTTGAAGTATTACCTGAAATAACAGAAGATATAGAAATAGACATTAATCCAGACGATTTAAGAATCGATACTTATAGAGCATCAGGAGCGGGCGGACAACACATAAACAAAACATCATCTGCAATAAGAATTACTCACATACCAACAAATATTGTAGTTGCATGTCAAACAGAAAGATCTCAAATACAAAACAAAGAGACGGCAATGAAAATGCTGAAATCAAAATTACTAGACTTAAAAGAAAGAGAACATAAAGAAAAAATAGAAGACTTAAAAGGAGAGCAAAAAGACATAGCCTGGGGAAGTCAAATAAGATCATATGTATTTTGTCCATATACACTTGTAAAAGACCATAGAACAAATTTTGAAACAGGAAATGTGCAAAGTGTTATGGATGGAGATTTAAATGGCTTTATGAAAGAATATTTAAAAAATAATAGAGAAGAGGTATAAAGTATGGAACAAAAGAAATTAAAATGGAAGGATGTATATAATAACAATAAACAAAGAAGTTATAGTGAAGTAACTGGAATAAAAAAAGAAAATGTCGAAATTGAATCTAATTCATTTAGAATTTTAAAAGAACATAAGTATTTATCTATTGTTGTAATCCTTTTGATACTAGCACTTTTAATATATACATTTAGAGGAGATATAAAAATCTTACTAATGGTTATAGCGTTTACTATTTTTACATGTTTAGGATTTTTTGTATTTAACTATTTTAAATTCAAATGCCAAAAGGAAGGTTTATATATAAGATTTGGATTACAAGAAGGCTTATTTACTTATGATAAATTAAAATATGTTTATTTATCAAAATATAGTGATTCCAATTTCTTTATACCAGTTAAAAGAGTATATAGTATAGTAATAAGATATGTAGATAATTTTGGAAAAACAAAAGAATTATCTTTTCCTAATTATTTCCTAAGCACAAAAGAAACTGAAGAATTCTTAAATAATTTTGAAATAAAAGAAACAGAACCAAATGGAAATACAAATTATGAAAGATTTAAGCTTTTAAAATTAATAGGTAAATCATTACTATTTATTATATTTGTATTATTTGTTATAGGACTGTTAGTTTATGGAAGATAAAATATTAAAGGAATAAAAATATCATAATAAAAAGATGAAAAAAGAAGCGGAGCTGATTGCATTTAGCAATCAGCTCTCAAACAATTCATGATGTAATAATTCTAACAAATTACTTTCAATCTTTTCTGAAAAAGTAAAAATAATTTTGGCGTTAGTTATATCAATACTAAAAATATTAATGTTAAATTTCTTTATAATATCTAAAACTTTTTTAACAATATCACTATCAGATGTAATTCCATATCCTATAATAGAAATGCGGCTGATGGTTTTAAAAGAGGAATCAAACATTTTTAATTCTGTTTCTAAAGCTTTTTGAAATTTGTTAATATCATTTGATTTTATAAAAAAATCCACATCAAATGATGATAAACTATTATTAACAAATTGTATAGGTAAAATATTTTGATTTATCAAAAAATCATAAACCTGATAAAATAATTTAACAGAATATGAACTATATTTTAAATTTACAAGGATAATATCATCATTTTGAACAATGCTTTTAACTGTCTTTTCTTCAATTTTTTCATTAATAATACTTCCAGATTTATTATTAAAAGTTGATTTGGTTATAATAGGAATTTTAAATTTTTCACCTATTTCTATGCATCTATTATGCAATACTCTTGCTCCTTCATTTGCAATGTCTAACATTTCAACATAAGATAATGTTTCAAGTTTTTTTGCATCAGGTAGCTTATTAGGATCAGTAGAATACACTCCATCTACATCAGAAAAAATATAGCAGTGTTTTGCATTTATTGCAGCTGCGATTGCCACTGCTGTTGTATCAGAACCGCCTCTTCCTAAGGTAGTAATGTCTAGTTTATCATTAAATCCTTGAAATCCTGCAATAACAACTATTTTCTTTTCACTTAATTCTTTTGAAATTCTTGAAATATCAATATTTTCAATTATTGCATTTTGGTTTGTATTATTAGTATATATGCCAGCCTGCCAACCTGTTAAGGAAATTGCTTTATAGCCTAATTCATTAAGTAGAATACTTAATTTTGAAATAGAAACTTGTTCCCCAGAACTTAATAAAACATCAAGCTCTCTATTATCTGGAACTTTAGCCAAAGAATGAGCTTCTTTAATAAGTCTATCAGTAGTTTTTCCGTTGAGCTGAAACCACAACCACAACATTATTTCCTTTATTATATATATCGATAATTTTATTTGCCACAATATTCAACTTAACATCATCAGCAACTGAACTTCCACCAAACTTCATAACAATTGTGTCCATCTTGGCACACCTTCTTTTATCTAAAATTAAGGGAATAATGACCTAAATAAATCCCTCTATAACATTATATTAAAATTGTCGAAAATTGTTAATTTGAAAAATTGAAACGTTTCAAATTTTCAAAGACATATTTTAGGTACAACCAGCATATAATTAAATAAATAGGGAAGGAGAAAACTTATGATGATAGAAGATAGAAAAAACAGTATTAATTCAACTATTATGCAAAACTTAATTTTAGAAAATAGAGAAAAACTAACAATTTCTGGAGTAAATGATGTACTTAGTTTTGATGATCAAATTGTAATTCTAGAAACGCGGATTAGGGCTATTAACAGTAAAAGGGGAAAACTTAAGAATCAATAAATTAAGCCTAGATAGTGAAGAAGTTATAGTTGAAGGAGAGATAAACACATTAAATTATAGCGAAAAAGAAATGGAAAGAAAAAACAATGCTTCGTTTTTAGGAAAAATCTTTAAGTAAAGTATATCTACTTATTAAAAGCTATTAAAATAAAAGTTACTAAAAGATGGATGTGATTAATTTCATTATGAAAAGTGATATATACATATTATTGGCCTTTTTTACAACTGGACTGCTTATAGGTGTATTATTTGATATTTTCAGAGTGTTAAGAAAAAATATAAAAACACCGAATATTTTGATATATATAGAAGACATATTATTTTGGATTTTAGCAGGAATAATGGTCTTATATACTATATTTACTTTTACTACTGGAGAAATTAGATTATACATGATTATAATGCTTATAACCCGGAGCGTTTAGTTACTTTGCGACTATTAGCAAATATTTTATATTTCTTAGCTCAAAGATGCTAAATTATATAAAATCGTTTATCTTGTTTTTACTAAAACCAATAAAAATTGTAATTAATTTTATAAATTTAAAAAAATTTATAAAAAATAGTGGCAAATGAAGGATTTTGTGTTATAATGTAGAAATAGATATATAGATTGTAGAAAAATTTAAAATGGAGAAACGTATGAAAAAGAAATTTAAATTGAATCGAATTATAATAATTGGAATTATTATATATGTTTTATATGTTATAATATCCAGACAGCAAGTATTAAGTACATATAAAAAAGAAGAAAAGAATTATTTAAATTTAATAGCACAAGAACAGCAACGTAATGCTGAATTGCTAGAAGAGAAAAGTAATATTAATTCAACAGAATTTATAGAAGAAATTGCAAGAGACAAATTAGGAATGTATTTACCAAACGAAAGAGTATATATAGATATTAGTAAATAATAAGAGGACTTTCTGTGTCCTCTTATTGTAAAATTTTTTTCAATCATTTTATTCTAAAAAAAATCCAAAAAAAGATAAAAAATAAAATTAATATTTAAAATTTGAAAGGGGAAAATGTAATGAATTACGAAAAATTTACATTAGTTGAATTGCGTCAACTAGCAAAAGAAAAAGGAACTAAAAATGTATCTAAACTAAAGAAAGATGAGTTAATTGACATTTTACAAGAATTAGAAAAAGATAATAAAAAAGAAGAAAATCAATTTAATGAAGATAATGCAATTTATGAAAACAGTTCAAGTAATACTAACTACAAGCTAACAAATGAAGATGATTTCATTGTTGAAGGAATCTTAGAAGTATTACCAGATGGTTATGGATTTTTAAGAGGAAAAAATTATTTATCAAGTCCAAAAGATGTATATATATCACCAGTTCAAATAAAAAGATTTAGATTAGATAAAGGTGATAAAATTAAAGGAATAGCTAGAACTCCAAAAGAAGGAGAAAAATTCCCGGCACTTATCTTTGTAGGAGAAGTAAATGGAGAAGCTCCTGAAAAAGCTTATAGAAGAGTTAAATTTGATGACCTAACACCTATATATCCAAACGAAAAATTACGCCTAGAAACACGTTCTAATGAATATGCTATGAGAATTATAGACCTTATCTCACCAATTGGAAAAGGTCAAAGGGGAATGATAGTAGCTCCTCCAAAAGTTGGTAAAACAACATTATTAAAGAAAATTGCAAATAGTATTTCAGCTAATAATCCAGAAGTTGAGCTAATAGTTCTATTAATAGATGAAAGACCAGAAGAAGTAACAGATATGACTCGTTCAATTAGTGGAGATGTAATTTACTCTACTTTTGATGAATTACCAGAACACCATGTCAAGGTAGCTGAAATGGTTCTAGAAAGAGCCAAAAGACTTACTGAACAAAAAAAGGATGTTGTAATATTATTAGATAGCATAACAAGATTAGCACGTGCATATAATTTAGTAATACCATCATCAGGAAGAACATTATCTGGAGGATTTGATCCAGCTGCATTACATAAGCCTAAAAAATTCTTTGGTGCCGCAAGAAACATAGAAAATGGTGGAAGTTTAACTATTTTGGCTACATCTTTAGTAGAAACAGGAAGTAGAATGGATGAAGTTATTTTTGAAGAATTTAAGGGTACTGGAAATATGGAAGTTGTTTTAGACAGAAAGTTGTCAGAAAAACGTATATTCCCAGCATTAGATATAAACAAATCAGGAACAAGAAGAGAAGATTTATTATTAACACCAAAAGAACTTGAAACAGTTTATGCATTAAGAAAAGCATTAAATGCAATGCCAGTTGCAGATGTTACTGAACAAGTTTTATCTCAAATGGTACAAACTAAAAACAACAAAGAATTTATTGAAAAAATGGACAGTTATTTAAATAGATTTAAGTAAAATTTGCTAATTTAACAAAAATATGCTATAATAAAGTATGTTAAATTTGTCAACTCTCAATCACTAATCCCTATATGTGGTTGAAGTTTTATATATATGAACCGCGATAATTTTTATTTTACAACAAAGGAGTAGAACAAATGAAAGAAAAATTATTTATTATTGCAATTGCAATAGGTTTTAGCGTAGGAGAATATTGTTCCTATGCAGATATCAGCAAAAGCACGTTTGAACAGGTTTTACTGGGCACTATAGCCTTTTGTGTAGTTATCTTTATATATGCAATTATTGATGAAATAATAAGCATGACCAAAGATAACAGCAATTCGAAAAAAGAAAGATCAAAAATCGTTTTTCAGGATTGCGAAAAGGAACGTGCTGTCAAAGAACACAGAAATGAACTCTTTGATTCTTACGCAAAAAGGTCTGCTATTACAATGAAGACCATGAAATAGATTAAAAATTGCTCATATTAGGGAATGAGCAATTTTTCTTTTTATTGAACAGAAAAAGAAAAATTAAGAAAAATTTAATGAATTATAATAAAATATAATATATAATAAAACCAGAGGTGAATTAAATGAAATATGATTGTTTAATAGTAGATGACGAAATAGAACTAGCAAATAACACATGTGAATATTTAAATATGTTTGGGGTAAAGACGTATACATGTTACAACAAAAAAGAATGTGAAAAATTTTTAGAAGAAAACGAAACTTCAATAATTCTATTAGATATAAATCTATCTGATGGTTCAGGATTTGAATTATGCAAAAACCTAAGAGAAAATACAGATATTCCTATCCTATTTATATCAGCCAGAAATACAGACGACGACAAAATAATAGCATTAAATATAGGTGGAGATGATTATATAGAAAAGCCATATTCCTTAGGTGTATTATTAGCTAAAGTAAAAGTATTTCTAAAAAGATATGTAAAAGATAATTCAGGAAATCTTGAAAAAAGAGAAAAATATGATGATGGAAATCTCGTAGTAGATTACAACGAGCAAAAAGCATTTGTAAAAGGAACTGAATGTAAATTGACAGCTATGGAGTTTAGATTACTAACTTATTTAATAGACAATAAAAATAGATTAATAACTAAGGATGAGCTATTTGAAAATGTATGGAATGATAAATTTACGCAAGACGGTACATTAAATGTTCATATTAGAAAACTAAGAATGCAAATTGAAGATGATCCAAATGATCCAAAATATATAATTACAGTTTGGAAAGGAGGATACCGATTCAACGGTAATTAAAAATGAAGAAGAAGTTTTTATTTATATTTTTAGTAATAACATTTATCATAGAATTAATACTTACATATTTTTACTTTAATGAAAATTACAAATATAATAATGATGTAATACAAATAAATGAACTAGTTACAGAAATCGAACATAAATTTGGAAATGAGTCTGAATATCCCAATACCTATGATTATGTAATAATAGATAATAATGATAAACTAATATATAAAACGAACAACGGATTAAGTGAATCACTAAATGCGGCATATAAAAACAGAGATACAATAATAGATTTAAAAATTAACAATCAAATACAAGGGAAGATAATTATTAATAATAATTTTGATAGGATTTTAAGTCAAAACAAAAAAACATACATCATATTTATAATGAGCATTTCTACGATTCAGTTATTAGCATTTATTATTTATTATATGCATATATATTTTAACTATACAAAACCATTCAAGAACATGGAAAGATTCGCATCAAGGGTTTCAAGTGGTAATTTAGACATACCATTAAACATGGATAGAAATAATAATTTTGGTGCTTTTACTGAAGCTTTTGACATAATGAGACAAGAAATTAAAAAATCAAGAGAAGCTGAAAAAGCAGCAATTGAAAGTAAGAAAGAATTAGTAGCTAAATTAAGTCATGATATAAAAACACCAATAGCATCAATAAAATCTTCATCAGAATTAGGAATAGCGATTTCAAGTGATGAGAAAATAACTAACTGCTTTCAATCTATTAATAATAAATCAGATCAGGTAAATACATTAATAAACAATCTTTTTAACTCTACATTAGAAGAATTGGAAGAATTAAATATCAATCCAACTAAAATGAAAAGTAGTATTATTGCAGAATTGATTAATAATGCAGATTATTTAAATAAAAATAAAATAATGAGTTTACCTAATTGCAACATATATGCAGATAGAATACGTTTACAACAAATATTTGATAACATATTCGCCAATTCTTATAAATATGCAAATACAAAAATAGAAACAGAAGCGGATATAAAAAATGAATTTTTAATTATTTCTATAAAAGACTTCGGAGATACAATAAAGGATGAGGAAGTACCACTTTTAACCGAAAAGTTCAAAAGAGGTTCAAATACAGAAAACATAGATGGTGTTGGATTAGGATTGTATATTTCAAAAGAATTACTAAGAAAAATGAATGGGGATTTAGAAATCGAAAATTGTAAGCCAGGGTTTAAAACAATAATATATTTAAGAATTATTTAAGAATTTCTTAAAGTCATTTAATATTTAATAAACTATAATAAATATAATGAAACTTTAAGGAGGAATAAAAAATGGGAGAAAAAACTCTAATAAAAACAGAAAAATTATGCAAGACATTCTCTAACAACGGAGTAATGCAGCATATATTAAAAAACATTGACTTAGAAATTTATGATGGAGACTTTACAGTAATTATGGGGCCTAGTGGTGCAGGAAAATCAACATTATTATATGCACTATCTGGAATGGATACTCCAACTTTAGGAGATATTTATTTCAATGGGCAAAATATTACAAAACTTAATCAAGATAAATTAGCATTATTTAGAAGAAAAAATTGTGGATTTGTGTTTCAACAAATATATTTAGTAGATTCTATGAGCATAATGGACAACATTCTTTCAAGTGGCCTTTTAACAAAGAAAAATAAAAAAGAAGTTGTATCAAAAGCTTATGATTTATTAAATAAAGTAGACATTAACAAAAATATGTCAAAGAAATTTCCTACACAAATATCTGGTGGTGAAGCACAACGTGTTGGTATAGCAAGAGCTCTTATAAACAACCCAGATGTATTATTTGCAGATGAGCCAACAGGTGCATTAAACTCTAAAACTGGAAAAGACGTATTAGATTTATTTACAGAATTTAATGAGTTAGGTCAATCAATTGTAATGGTTACACATGATATTAATTCAGCAAGAAGAGGAAACAGAGTAATCTACATAAAAGACGGTGAAATTGCAGGAGAATGTAATTTAGGAAAATACGGAAAAGATGATGAGAAAAGACATAAAGTTCTTTCTGATTTCTTAGTAAGAATGGGGTGGTAATATGAAAAAAGAAATGTTACTAGCCAAAGCTAATATAAGAAAAAGAAGAGGACTTACTGCAGGTTTAATATTACTTATTACATTAGCAGCATGTTTTTTAAACCTAGTGTTATTCATAACTGGAGATGTTAACACTAATGCCAAAAAAACTGCTGAAAGATTAAATTGCGAAGATGCAGATATTCTTATTCAAGGTGATATTTCCAGCATAACAGACTCATACATAAAATCAAAAATTGATTATAGTAAAGTTAACGACTATGAAATTTATAGAACTATTAGTTATATGGTAGCAATGCCATATGCTAATGGAAATATAGTATCAACAGTTGTATTTAGCACAAAAGATGAGGTATTAAAGTCAAGATTAGGAAAAACTGAAATACTTGATGAAGATGCATCTGCTAAAGAAAACTTTATATATTTGCCTAACCAATATCGTACAGGTGGTGGCTATAAAGTTGGAGACAAATACGAATTTCAAATATCAGATACAAAATATAATCTTACTATAAAAGGATTTTTAAACACATTTATGTTAGGCCAAACAAATAATGGTCAAGTACTTGTTGTTGTTGATAATAATACATATAACAAAATATATGACACAGAAGCAGAGGTAGCCTATATAAAATTCGATTTAAAAGATGAGATAAACAACGATAGATTTATAAATGACTTTTCAAGCAAAATTTCAAAAGAAAATCCTTTAGTAAAAACAGAAGAACGTACAATAGAAGATGGTATGGAGATGAAAATGTTTATACCTAATATTCTAGTAATTGCATGTCTATCTGTAAGTATCATAATTCTAGTTGTAGTATTTTTAATGTTATCAAACAATATTTCAAATTATATAAAAGAAAATATAAAAACATTAGGAGTAATAAAAGCTATAGGATATACAAGTAAGAATATTAAATTATCTTTCTTAATTCAATTCTTATTGTTAACAATAATAGGAAACATTTTAGGAATAGTATTATCTTATCTAATGATTCCTACTGTAACAGAGATGATAAACAGTCAATCAGGACTTGTTTACAAAGCTGCATTTAATCCATCTTGTGCAGTAATAACAACAGCGTGCATAATAACTTCTGTTGCAATAACAGTAATGTTTTTTGTAAGAAAAATAAAGAAAATACAACCAATAACAGCATTAAGAGACGGACTAAAAACACATAACTTTAAGAAAAATAGAATTCAATTAGAAAAGACAAAATTACCAATAAATATGAGTCTTGCATTAAAAACTATGATAACAAACATTAAACAAAACATCACAACTTTCATTATCACATTTTTCTTAATATTCTCTGCTGTTATAGGATTAACAATGTATCAAAACTTTTCTGTTAATTTAAAAATAAGTTTATTTGGAACAGAGACGTGTGATGGTGTAGTTGCAGCATCAATTGGTTCAGAGAATGAAGTATTAGAACGATTAAAATCAATTGATGAAATTTATGATATAAGATTAGTATCAGATGAAGGGCTTGAAACTGAAGATACTAAATTGTGGACTACTATTATTGAAAGTCCAGAATCATTACATAATCAAGATTTATGCTATACAGGAAGATTGCCAAAATATGATAATGAAATTGCTATATCAGGTAAATTTGCTAGCAACTATGGATATAAAATAGGCGATGAAATAGAAATGAGAAATGCAGAAAAAAAAGAAAAATACTTAATCACTGGTTTTATTCAAACATTTAATAACAGCGGTAAAGAAGCCGTAATGCTAACAACAGGAGTAGACAAATTATTAAACGGCAACTATGAAAGATGGTACTATTTCGAAGTAAAAGATGGTACAGATATAAATGAATGTCTAAAGAAGGTTGAAAATGATTTAGGAAAAAAAGTTTCAGGAACAGTTAATTTCCAAGAAACAATAGAAGGATCTATGACATCATTTAGAACAATTGCAAATGCTATGGCAATTGGAATTGTTATTATAGATGCTCTTATAATCTTATTAGTTTTATATTTATTAATAAAAACTCTTATAAATAATAAAATGAAAGATTACGGTATTTTAAAAGCAATAGGATATACATCAAAAGATGTAATAAAACAAAATGCTATAAGTTTTATGCCTTCAATTATCTTAGCTGTTATTATATCAAGTATAGTATCATGCCTTATAGCTAACCCAGCACTTACATTATGTACAAATTCATTTGGAATAATGAAATTAACATTTGATATACCGTATTATTTAGTTGCTATGACAGGAGTAGGGTTTGTAATTATATCATTTATATTCGCTGTTCTATTATCATTAAAAATCAGAAAAATAGAGGCATATAATTTATTAAAAGGTGAATAGATGATTTAGAAGAGCTTCTATAAAGAAGCTCTTCTTTATTGACAACCATACATAGTAATGATAAAATTTTATCATTATGAATAAAGGGGAATGTAGCAAATCAAAAGAAAGGTTATGATGAAATGGAAAAAGAAGAAAAAGTTGATGTTATTAAAGCGAAAGGAAAATCAAAGATTTATATTGTATGGATTTCATTTATAATATATCTGGGTTTATTTTTATTTGGATGCGCTACATTTGAAAACAAGCAATATACATGGCTGTTTTTAAATTTGTATAGTTTGATATTAGATATAATATTATTAATAAAATATAAATTTCCTAAAAAGAAAAACATATTACTTGCAGTTGGTCTTAGTGGTATTTATATCTTATCTGAAATAACAAGATTTAATCCTATGTCAGTTATTCATATGTTACTAGTTTTCTTATCAACTTGTGCTGTAACATCTGTTTTCAATAAAGAAAAAGAAGATGCACTTTGTTGGATTAAATCAACTCGAAAAAAAGATATTTTAATAACTATATTATTAGGGTTAATATTTGGAATAGTATGGGGAGGAATAAACTATTTACTAATGAAAGGAAGTAACGAAATAAAAAGTGCAAATGTTTTGCAAGCATTTCTACTTTCATTAAGCCCTGCTACAATAGAGGAAATATCATGTAGAACTGTGTTTTATGCATTTTGCTTATCATTAGTGCATGGGAAATTTACAACAAAGTGGCAAAAATTCACATTTTGGTTTATGATGATGATACCTCACATATTACCACACACAACAGAATGTTTTAGTAATGGTATTTTGAATGGATTGATATCTTGGATTATAATCACCATGCTATATGTGTTAGTATTTGGTTTAGTATTTGCAGTATTACAAAAGAAAAGAGATATTACATCTGCTATGATTGCACATGGAGTGGTTGATTTTATTAGATTTTGCATATTTGGACTTCCAGTATAGATAAAGTATGGAAGGATTAGTAATAATTAAACAGAATTTATTTATATAGGTTAAGTCAGTCATAAAGAACAAGAATTTGCAAATTTACATAAAATGGTGTATAATTATATATGACATAGCAAAAGCTATATGTCATAAAAATTTTATTTACAAAGGAGAATACTTATGGGAAAACTGGCAACTATGGTCGCAAACGGAGAAATTTCCATCGAAGAACTTGTAGGTGCAACCGAACTTATCGAAAGAGCTAAGCTGGTTACTGAAGGAATCGAGGCATGTAAGAAAACAATACGTTTTCCTTTAGGATCTGATGAGGTCGAATGTTATTCCTACTGGGATACTGCAGGCGAATATCATTCTTGGGGAACATGCAAGAGCGACGGGACTTTCACTTGCTGCTGCAATTGGGGAGGTAACCACCAAACCGGACAGTGCAATCTGACGAATTATACAGATGTTTTTAAGGCATTTGATATCTCAGATTTTAAGTATGATTTGCAGCGCTTTCTGGAACAGCAGATCAAAATGGCAAAAGCAACAAACTAACACCGTAAATCTAATTAGAAAAAAACACTGCACATGCGGTGTTTTTTTCTTTTCCGATTATTGATATATAAATAGATTATGATATAATGTAACCAACTAATATGAATAGTATAATTAGAAAGGAAGATATGCCATGGATAACAAATATGAATTTTTTATAGCTGGTAGAGCAAGAAACAAGGAAAATATATTAAGAATATGTGATATGTTTGATAAACATAATATTACATATTACTGCTTTATAAAAAATGAAGCAGATTGGGGATATGGAAACGAAAATCAAACCCCAGAAGAAAGGCAAAAAGAATTTGAATCATTTGGATTAAAAAGTGATATTGTACTAAAACTATTTCATGATGATTTAGAAGGTGAAAAGAATTCTAAAAATTTATTGCTTGTCTTACCTGCTGGAAAAGCAGCACATATAGAATCTGGAATTGCTTATGGATTGGGTAAGAAATGCTATGCAATTGGCGAATATGAAGCAACCGATACTTTATATAATATTTTTGAGGAAATATTTGCGAATGAAGATGAATTAGAAAGATTTTTAAGTAATTATAATAAGTAAAAAATCCACTAGGAAGTAAGTTAGTATCGTTCTACAAAATAGGTGGAGTAGGAAACGTTGTAAATAAAATATTGCAATGTGAGAGTGAGGAATAAAATGATAGGAATATATTTCAGCGGAACAGGAAATACAAAATATTGTGTGAATAAATTTGTAGAGTATTACAATGATAATAAAGAGAATAACATATATTCTATTGAAGATAAGGATTGTATCAGTAAGATAAAAGATAATAATGATATTGTTTTTGCATATCCAATATATCATAGTGATATGCCAATTATCGTTAGAAATTTTATAGAAAACAATAAAGATATATTTAGAAACAAAAATATATTCATTATAGTTACTATGGCACTATTCAGTGGAGACGGAACAGGTTGTTCAGCAAGATTATTAAAAAATTATGGTGCTAATATAACAGGTGGATTACATGTAGAAATGCCTGATTGCATAGGAGATGTTAGAATCTTAAAAAGAACTATCAAAAAGAATAAAAAAATAGTTAAGAATGCAGATATAAAAATTAAAAAAACAGTTGCAAATATAAAACGAGGTCATTATAGAAAACAAGGACTATCTTTTGCTAGTCGCTTAGCGGGTTTCTTTGGACAAAGAATATATTTACACAACAGAAACTATAAGTTACAAAATAAACTAAAAATTGATTATACAAAATGTATTGGTTGCGGCAAATGTGCTAATATATGTCCTATGAAAAATATACAAAAAGAGAATAATAAAGTAATTCCATTAGGTAAATGTACAAGTTGTTATAGATGTGTAAATAGTTGTCCTAAAAAAGCAATAACTTTAATAGGTAAAAGAGTTATTGAACAATGTGGTATTGATAAATATATAGATATTCAATAGAAAAATATGATGAAATACAATTAATCATAACTATTTTTAAATATTTTTTGATTTAAAGGAGGAAGTGTAATGTTAAAAGCATTGGTTACAGGTGCATCATCAGGAATAGGCAGAGACATTGCAAAGGAATTAGCAAAAAGAAATATTGATTTAATTTTAGTTTCAAGAGACTTGGATAAATTAAAACAAGTCAAAGATCAAATAAAAAATGTTAATGTAGAAATAATATCAAAAGACTTAAGTATTGAGCAAAACTGCATAGATTTATACGAACAAGTAAAAGGACAAAAAATCGATATAGTAATAAATAACGCAGGATTTGGAACATTTGGTGAATTTTCAGAAACACAACTAGAAAAAGAAATAAATATGCTAAAAACAAATATAGTCGCTATGCATATATTAACAAAGCTATTTCTACAAAAAATGAAAAAAGAAAATTCTGGATATATTCTAAATGTAGCATCAATAGCAGGATTTATGCCAGGTCCTCTAATGTCAGCATATTATTCTTCAAAAGCATATGTAGTACGATTAACACAATCAATAAGAGAAGAATTAAGAAGAGAAAAATCTAATGTAAAAGTCGGTGTATTATGTCCAGGACCAGTAGATACAAACTTTAATAATGTTGCAGGTGTAAAATTTAAAATGAAATCTTTATCGAGCGAATATGTTGCAAGATATACAGTAGACAGAATTCTTAAAAAGAAGTTTTATATAATACCTGGGTTACAAATAAAAGCTGTCAGATTGTTAGCAAAACTAACTTCAGATACTTTACTGGCAAAAATAGCATATAATGTTCAAGTTAGAAAAAGACAAGACTAAATAAAAAAAGCAATAAATTTAATAGGTAAAAGAGTTATTAAGCAATGTGGTATTGATAAATATAAGGAGGAATATATAAGTGAAAATATTAAAGAATGAACTAAAAAATGAATTGAATATCAGAACAGAAAAAGACTATCCTATAAAAGGAATAGAATTTATAGACATTATGCCTCTATTCTTACAAAAAGAAACATTAAATGAAATAATAGAAAGATTTGTACAAGAATTAGAAAACAAACAATTAGATTATATAGTTGCACCTGAAGCAAGAGGTTTCTTATTAGGAGCGGCAATTGCTAATAAATTAAACATAGGATGCATTCCTATAAGAAAAAAAGGGAAATTACCTCCTACAACAGTTGAAATGCAATTTGAGTATGAAAAAGAATATGGTAAAGATACACTAGAATTACCAAAACTAGTTAATGAAGATTACAGTGGTAAAAGATTTTATATAGTAGATGACATATATGCAACTGGAAACACTGTATATGCAATAAGACAAGCAATAGAAGACTTAGGTGGTATAGTTGGTGGAGAAGGTGTTGTAATGAATATTGTTGAATTAAACAACAACAAAGAATTATTTTCACTAATTGATATCAATGAAGAATAAAACAATATGTATCTAAATTAAATGAAAGAGAGATATGCTATGTTAGATATAATAAAGAGCACATGTCAATATGTCGTATATAATAGTAAGTATGTAAAAATAAACTATAATAAGCTAGATGAATTCATAAAAAAAATTGACTCTAGTAATCTGAAAAATTGGATTTTATACAATCCATATAATATACTAGAATTAGATATTGAAACATTAATAAATTTTTTACTTATTTTCCAATCGATAGATTACTCTTTTTGGGGACAACCTAAATGGGAAGTCATTACAGATGATGGAATAAAAGATGGGTCTGATGCTCTTTTATATATCATGCTTAGATATGTAAAAGAAACAAAAACTACGAATTTTAGTAAAATGACGATAGATGAATTTAGACAACTACTAAAGGGTAATATTGAAATACCTTTACTTAAAGAAAGATATAAAACTATTTCTGCTATAAGTAAAATAGTAAATGAAAAAATGAATGGAAGTTTTTATAAATATATTAAAGATATAAATACAGATACGGAACTATTTAATATTATAATAAGTAATTTTGAATCATTTAAGGATGAAAGAACATATAACGGTAAAACAATATATTTCTATAAATTAGCTCAATTACTAACTTCTGATATATTGCATATAAAGGAAGAATTAGAGGGAATTAAAGTTGACTATTCTAACTTGATAGGATGTTCAGACTACAAAATACCGCAAACGTTAAGAGCACTTAGTATATTGGAATATAATGAAGAATTGTCATATGTTGTTGATAACAAAGAACTAATAGAAATATCTTCAGAATATGAAGTAGAGATTAGAGCAAGTCAATTAGTAGTAATAGACTATATAACAAATAAATTACCTAATACAAAATCAATAGATATAAATGATTATCTTTTTATGTATTCAAAGAAAGTAAAAGATATTGCTAAACCTTATCATTTATGTAGAAATACAAATTATTAAGTACGGATATTATAAATAACCAAGAAGCGGAAGATAATATAGAAAAGAGATTTTATGTATGCAAATTTGAAACTTTATGTAAATTATGGTATAATATATGGTGAATATGTAGTCGGCTGGTTCGACTTGTATATCTTTTTGAAAGGAGGTTCATCTCTATGAGTATGAGCCGGAAAATGATAGCACTGTGTGCTGTCGTATTTGTACTGTTATGCCTATCAGCGTGTGGAGTAAAAACAGATGCAGATGTAACAGAGACAACAAATGAAAGTCATGGTAATGAATACCCAGATACATGGGTAAAGATTGGAAACTTACCTACAAACAATGTTGCTAATGTAGCCTGTGATATGCTAGCATGCTATGTAGACACAGAAGCAATCAAAGACGTACAGTCAAAGAGCACGAAGATGTCAGAAAAAAGTATGGATGAGATAACTCTCCTGGAAGAACTCTTAAGTGAAAACAAAGGGTATTCTACTCAGAAATTCAAGCAAAAGACTATGGTGGAAATCCTCGAATACTTGAGAAACAAAAAGCCTGTGGCTATTTTTTATCAAGAAAAGTGGTATATCCTCGTTGGAGAAGAAGCCGGAGGAACTTCAGAATGGCAGATTAACTATCTTGCAGATAATGGCTACCATAAGGTTGCAATGTCAGAATTCGATGGATTATTTTTTGACGGACTGGTGCTTAGTCAGGAATTTTCAATGGAACGCTACAATTTAATGACAGGAAATACTCCAACTGTAACTGCTACAGATGTAGCAATTAATATGTTGGCAGTAACAGGTCAACTGCAGGAAATGGATGAAATTCGTGAAATACTGACAGATGCGACAACATTAGAAGAAGTACGTAAAGCTTTATGGACAGTTGATTGCGAAAAGTGGGCTAGTAAAGTTGAAACGTACAGTTGTGTTGATGAAGCAGCACAAAATCTACAGTGTCCAATTGCAGTACAGAATTGTGCAACGGGAGAGTTCTATGTGTATTTTGATATGTACATAGTAGATAATCATTTGCTTTTTGAGCTTCTTACTGCAGATGGATATCAAACAGTAGATGCATTTAAAATGCTAGATATTGCTCCTGAAGGGGTAAAAGCATTTGATCTAGAAGCGTATATTGATTTAAACCAATAACAGTACAAAGAAAGGGAACCAATTTAAAAAGTTGGTTCCTTTTTTATGCGTTGGGGGAGAGAATAGATAAATAATGAATTATACAAAGAGAAATATACATAACAAGTTGACGCCACAGGAATTATTTCGGAAATATGTAAACTTAACTCAAACCTAAAGAACAGATAAACATAAAAGGTTGACGTGCAGGAGATTATGAAAAAATTATGTAAAGAGATATTATAAATTATAATAAATACCCTAAAATAAATAAGCAAATTAACTAAAAAATAAAATAATAGAAAGGTTTAACCTTATGTTAACCTGTATCTCTTTTGTTCTTTTTAGAAATTTAATCTTTTAATAGAAAAATATAGAATTATAAATTATATTATGATAAGATGTAAAAAATGCGTTATAGAAGACAAAGAAATGCGAAAGAATGGAGATTTTTATATGAATAAAGATGTAATAATTGAAACAGAAAGACTAATATTAAGACAATGGAATATGGACGATATAAACGATATAGTAGAAGGTTTAAACAACCTAAATGTTACCAAATGGTTAGCAGGTGCTCCTTTTCCATATACAATAGAAGATGCAAAGCATTTTATACAAAAAACAATAGATAACGATTTATATAACTTTGCAATTATATTAAAAAGTGAAAATAAAGCAATTGGAGGAACTCAATTAACAAATGTAAGTTTAGATAATGGTACTGCTGGCGGTGGTATTTGGATAAATGAAAAATATCAAGGATTTGGATATGGTTCTGAAGCTTTTGGAGCTAGAATAAAATATGCTTTTGAGGTATTGGGATTACGAAGATTAGAAAACGGATATTTTAAAGACAACGAAAAATCTCATAAAATGCAGTTAAAGTTCGGATACAAAGATGAGGGTGTTAGAAGACAAAGGTTTATATCAAAAGCAACTGGTAAGATTGAAGATGAATATATTACTGGATTGTTAAGAGATGAATGGATTAAATAAGATATAAAAATACGTTAGGAAGTGAAATAAAATGTCAAATTTATATATAATTACAGGCCCAGCAGGAGTTGGTAAAAGTACAATTTCAAAAAAGATAGCAGAATCTAAAGAAAAATCCGCCTTAATAGAAGGAGATGAAATTTATCATCAAGTAGTTGGAGGATATATACCTGCTTGGAAACAAGGCAATCATTTAGATACATTTTGGAAAGTATGTATACGTACGATAAGAACTTATTTAGAAGATGGATATGATGTAATATTTAATTACATAGTAACACCTACGCCATTGCAACAAATGAAAGAAGAATTTAAAGACTATAATATAAAATTTGTTGTATTATTAGTAGATGAAGATACTTTACTTGCAAGAGATAAAGAACGACCAAAAGATTGTCAAATGAATGAGCGTTGTATTACTTTATTGAATAGTTTCAAAAATAATAATTACGATGAACAAAGTATATTAGATACATCAAATCTTAAAATAAGTGAAACAGTTAATATTATAGAAAATGACGATAGATTCATTGTAAAAATTTCCGCTTCTATTTAGGATAATATATTATACAAAAATGCAACTATAGGTTGCTAGAAAAACGATACTATCAAGAGTATAATAGCATACAAAGGGGGAATTGTAGATGAAATTTAGTGAAAATCTATATACTTTAAGAAAAAACAAAGAAATTAGTCAAGAACAGCTTGCTGAATTAGTAGATGTATCAAGACAAAGTGTATCAAAATGGGAAACTGGGGAGGCGTATCCAACAGTAGAAAACATATTTAAACTATGTAATGTACTAAATTGCAAAATGAACGAATTAATCAATGAAAAACTAGCAGATTTTGATTTGTTAAGTGATGAAATTAAGAACACAAAGAAATTCTATGAAAGATTTTTAGGATATGCAGATACTTATGATGAAGGAAGACCTAAATTGCCAAGTAAAGCAATAGAAATCCTAAAAACATATGCAGATAATAAGATAGAAACTATTGTTGATATTGGTTGTGGTACAGGTTTATCAACGGAAGTATGCACATTATTTGCCGATGAAGTTATCGGCGTAGAACCATCAATAGATATGTTAAATAAAGCTAGAACAAAAGAAAATACAAAAATGAGATTTATTCAAGGATATGGAAATAAAACAGGTCTTGAAGATGAGTCAGTAGATATAGTAATATGCTCACAAGCATTTCATTGGATGGAACCTGAATCAACATTAAAGGAGATTTACAGAATATTAAAAAAAGGTGGAATATTTGCTGCAATTGATGCAGACTATCCACCAGTAATCAATAAAGATTTAGAAATACTTAATAACTATTTACGTAGAAAAACTGCCATTATAGAAAAATGGGAAAATAAATGGGCTACTGATAAATCAGATCATCTTACTAATATAAGAAATAGTAAGTTATTTGAATATTCAAGAGAAATATGTTTTGAACATATCGAAGAATATGATCAAGAAAGATTTAAAAAGTTTTTATTAAGTCAAAGTAGTATGCAACATGCTATTAAATATAATTACAATGAAATTGCAGATGAGCTTAATAGTTTAGATGATAAATTGTATAATGTATTTAATGGACAATCATTAAATGCAATGTATTCATATAGAATGAGAATTGGTATAAAATAATAATTAAAAATTTTTTATAAAAGTTAAAACATTACCAACAAAAAATATTCCTAAAAACATCCAAATATAAGAAAGGTTAAAAGGTGGTAATAAAATGAAAAGAAAAGCCCTATTATTTGTATTAATATTCTCAGTAATATTAATAATGTTTGCAGGATGTAAAAATTCAAATACAGAAATCCAAAAAAATGCGGATCAAAAAGAAAATGCTATAACAGAGTATAATAGCTATGTACTAAAATGGGATAATTATGGAACTTGGGAAGAAGATATCGACAAAGTTATTATATCTAATATGGACGAATTACAAAAATTCTGTGATAAGCTAGAAAATGAAGATGAATCATATGCTATAGTAGATAGAATTTATAGAAGTGCAGAATTATTCAAAGATTATGATGAGGAATATTTTAAAAATAAATCATTAGCTATATTAGGAGTAGATTTAGGAAATGGTAGTCTATACATTGATTCTATAAAAGCAACAAAAGAGAACAATAGTGTAAAAATCGATTATAAAATAAGCCATTCAAATGAAACTGGAACAACAGATATGAGAAAACAATATATAGTAGTTGAAATTGATAAAGATATCACAGACATTGAAAGAAATTGTATGACTTTAGAATATAGTTATACTGATGTTTCATTATCTATAAAATCAGATACTCTAACATCTAAAGGTGCAACTTTTATTATTAAAAACAATAGCAAAGAAGACTATACTTACGGCGCGGAATATAGAATACAAGTAAAAAAAGATGGACAATGGCAAGATATGGAATTAAACCAACCTATTGCATGGAATTCAATGGCGTATTCATTAAATAGTAGAGGACAAAGAGAAATAAATATTGATTTTACTTATGGATATGGAGAATTATCAAATGGACAATATAGATTGGTAAAGGATGATTTGAGGAAGTCTGTTAGCCATGATTCAAGAGCTTATAGTGTTTATGCAGAATTTGAAATTTTATAGAGATTTGTGGAATATTTATGCTATAGAAGCGGCAAATATTGTAAAAATTATTTAGAAAAAAGTTTTATGTTTTTAAATTTGAGAAAAATTGACATAGATTTTATTAATTAGTATAATTAGTATAAAGAAAGTGCAAAAGAAAAGAGGGATAATATGAATAATGAGGATTTTATAAAGAAAATGCATGAGAATGTGAAGAAAACGCTAGATATTACAAAGGAATCGCAAGATATTATAAAGAAAATTCAAGATGATCTTAAAAGGCTAGAAATGCAAGAAGAATTTTCTAATGAAGAGAAAAAAGTAACACTTAGCGAAGCTGTGATGGAGAGTATGGTTTCGGCATTTAGAGAATCAGAAGAAATAGATAAAAAAATAGACGAAAAAAACAAAGAAGAAGCAGAAGGACAAAAAAGGCTAGAACAATATCGTAAAGAACATGAACCGGATATTAATAAATATATCATCGAGTTTATAGATTGCGAATTGGATATAATATCTGGTTTTGAAATATCCGGATATGAGAAGAAAGAATTAGAAGAGTTTGAAAAAAAAATAGAGGATGAAAAGAATAAAATAAACAATAAAGGTGGATTATCAAAACTTTTTTCAAAAAATAAAGACAGAGAAATTGAAGAGAAAATTGCACAACTTAATAAAGAAAAACAAAATAAATTTGAAACCATAAAAGAAATCCACATAAAAGATGATGCGGAAAACAAAAAGAGAAGAAATGAAATTTTAGAGAAAATATCTAGCCATTCAAAAGGTTTTGAAGGATTAAGTATATTAAGTGATTTATTTGAAGGTTATTCAGAACAACTATCAGAAAATAAGGAAGATTTATCAGATAAAATGAAAGAAAAAAGTAATATGACAAGTCAAGAACAACTTTTAATAAAGCAATCTGATGAAATAGAATCTGTTAGAAAATTAGTATTAGATAAAATTATTGAACGTTCGGAAGAAGATATTGAAAGTACAGTAGGTTCAAGTACTAAAAAAATTGTAAAACAATCAATAGGTGAACTTTCTAACACAAAGGCTGTTATGCAATATCAAGATTTTAAAACAGCTTTAAAAGATAGACAAAAGATAAATGGTCATACTATAAAAAGTGATGAAGAGATTAGACAACAATTTGAAAGGCTATAATAAGGAGGTACCATGGAAATTGATAAAAAATATGCAAATGCATACGTCGAAGTTTTGGAGATATTAAAATATGTAGATAAACAAGATTATAATAAAATCCCATCAGACGAATTACAATTGTTAGAAACATATTCTAACAAGAATTATTCATTTACGTATAACCCTGAAAAAAGTTTCGATGAACAAAATGTGTCTGAAACTACTAAATTAATTATTGCTATGCTTTTTCTTGATTATTGGGCTAATCAAAAACAAAAGAATAAAATAAATGCATTTTTACAAAACAAAAGAAATGAATTAATGGAAATAGAAAATAAAAAATATAGTATAGATAATGTTTTTAATAAGAGAAATGCAGAAGTTCAAATTGAAGAAAAAAAAGAAGATGAAGAGATCTTTCTTGTAACAGTTAATAACGAAAAATGGTATAAAAAAGTTTTGGATTTTATTAGAAATATATTAAAAAAATAATAAAAACTAAGAGATTATGAGAGGAAATGAGAAGACGAAGCAAATGAGGAACCTTATCCTGGATGGCAGAGTCTCTTATAGGCCAAAGCTAAACAAGATACTCGTTTTTGAGTATCTTGTTTTTATATGTTTCATTATACATATCCGCTTCTTGATATATAAAATATTTATGATATAATACAGAAAAAATTATAACAACTAATTTTGAAAAGCACTAGTAGAAAACGAAACACAACAAACCGAAAGGATGTTTGTAACATGAATAAAAGAATTTTTACTGGAAACTATGAAGAATGTAAAGCAGGAAATTTAATATCTATTTCAGGTGACAGAGGTAAAAAAGTTGGTTTTAGCGGTAAAGCTATTACAAAACTAGCACCTAAAAGAGCTTTTTGGGATATATATTATAACAATATTGGAAGAATACCAGAAGAAGAAAACATAAGATATTATATTGAAGAATATTATAAGCAAGTTCTATCTAAAGTAGATATAGAAAAATTATTAAAAGATGAAAAAGACCCTATTCTACTCTGTTATGAAAAAGGACAAGACTTTTGCCATAGACATGTATTAGCTGAATATATAGAAATGAAGTATGGTATTAAAGTAAGAGATATAAAGGTTGATGAAAACCTAAATATAGAAGAAAATAAGAAACCGGAATATATAAGAGATATACTTGAAGATGTTATTGCTAAATCAAGAGAAGTAGATAGAGAAGATATAATATCAAAAGAGCAGGATATATAAAAGAAGATGAGATTAGTTTTATAAGGAGTATTAATATGAAAGTTTTAATAGGAACAAAAAATCCAGGAAAAATACAAGGTGCAAAAGAAGCACTTGATAAATATTTTAATGATGTAGAAATAGTAGGAATACCAGTCAAGTCAAATGTAAGTGATGAACCTGTAGATTTAGACATTTATAAAGGAGCCAGAAATAGGGTAGATAACTTAATAGCTTATGCACAAGAAAACAATATAGAAGCGGAATATTATTTAGGTATTGAATCAGGAATAACAAACTTATTAGGAAAATGGGTTATTATTAACATAGCTGTAATCAAAGATAAAACAGGATATGAAAGCTGGGGAACAGGTCCCGCATTTCCTGTACCAGATAAATATGTAGATGAAATTATAAATACAGAATTAGGAATAGTTATGGATAAAGTATTTGAGCAAAATGATTTAAGAAGCGGAAAAGGTGGAATAAGCTTTCTAACTAATGATGCAATTAGTAGAATTGATATAACTAGAGAGGCCTTTATTATGGCTCTTACAGGTCAAATAAATGATGTATGGAAAGACTAATAAAGACGTAGCGGAGTAAACATGATAGTAAGTTGTATAGAGTAAAGGAGATAATTGTATATGAGAAAACCAATTATAGGAATAATAGGGAAAGTTCAGCCACAATATGGAGAAGATATTTGGCATAGAATTGATGAAGTTGATGAAATAAGATATTTAATTGTAAAAAATGGTGGAACAGCAATAATGTTACTTCCAACAGAAGAAACTTTAAAGTTCAATGATAATGATATTAAAGATAATACTGTATTAAATAGTGAAGAAAAAAATGAATTATATAGACAAATAGATTTATGTGATGGATTTATATTGCAAGGTGGATTATATAGTTCAAATTATGAAATAGAAATGGCCAAAAGAATTATAGAATTAGATAAACCACTTATTGGGATTTGTGCTGGCTTTAATAATATTTTAAGAGCAATAGGTACAGATGTAATTGAAGATAAAACCAAAAGCCATGATATATATGATATAAATTACAGACATAGTATTTCTATAACTAAAGGTACAAAATTGTACGATTTAATAAAAACAGACGAATATAGTGTAAATAGCATTCATAGTATGATAGCACCTAAAGAAAAAGTTGAGAAGTACGCTAATATATCATCTATGTCATATGATGGACTTGTAGAAAGTTTTGAATTGGATAATAAAAAATTTGTGGTAGGTATAAAATGGCATCCTGAATTAATGTTGGAAGACGAGTTTCCAAATAAATTGTTTAAGGAATTTATTTCAAAATGCTAATTATAACAAAACGTTAATAAGATGGAGGAATTTATGATTGACTTTAAGCACGCAATGGAAACTTTTAAGAAATACTTAGAAAACTTTGACTCTAAATATGGAAAAATAGATTTAAAGATAAGACACACATACGGTGTAGTAAAAGCTAGTGAATATATTGCTAATAAACTTGATTTAAATAATGAAGATGTGGAATTAGCAAAACTAATAGCACTACTACATGATATAGGAAGATTTGAACAAATAAGACAAAGTGATAGTTTCATAGATAATAAAGATATGGATCATGCTATATTAGGAAATGATATCCTGTTTAAGGATAACCTTATAAGAGATTTTATAGAAGATACTCAATACGACAACATTATCTCAAAAGCTATCTTAAATCATAATAGATTATATATAGAAGACGGTTTAACTGAAAGAGAGCTATTACATGCAAAAATAATCAGAGATGCAGATAAAACAGATAACTTTAGAGTTAAAGCTGAAGAAGATTTCGAAAATATAATTGATAACTCAAGTAAAGACATACTAGAAAATGAGATAATTTCAGAAAATATCTTCAATGATTTTATGAATAGTAAAATAATAGTTAGAGAAGACAGAAAACACATATGGACTTTTGGGTTTCTTATATTGCTTTTATATTTGATTACAATTATAAATTTGGATTAGAGTATATAAAAGCAATGAATTATATAAATGTTATAGTAGATAGATTAGATTATAAGAATACAGATACTAAACAAAAGATGGAATTGATAAGAAAACACGCTTTAGAGTTTATTGATGAAAGAATACTTTAAAACAGTCATTAAAATGATAACAAAAATAGTAATTTTAATATATTAAGGAGGAAACATAGTGGAAATAGAAAGACGTTTTTTTATAAAAAATATAGAAAAGGTAAACGAATTAATTTCTGAATATAAAGACAGTAAAAAAGTTATTGTACAGGATTATATTTTTTCAGATATTTTTACTGCAATAAGAAAAAGAAAAATAGAAAAAAATGGAGAAATAAAATTTATTTACACAGTAAAAACAGGAAAAAGAAATCTTTCAGTTAATGAATATGAGATAGAAATTACAAAAGAGCAATATGACAAATTAGAAAAGGATGAAAATAGAATTACAATTGAAAAAGATAGATATTTTATTCCATATGAAGATGAATTAACAATAGAGCTTGATGTATTTCATGGGGCATATGAAGGTATTGTTTTTGCAGAAATCGAATTTGAAACAGAAAGTCAGGCAATAAATAAAAAAGTTCCAGAATGGTTTGATGTAGAAATTGGTGAAAAAGTTTCTAATGATATGATGTCTAAAGAGCTAATAGATTTCAATAAAATTTTATAGCATAGAAATTTATATATAAGCCAATTTAATTACTTGGCTTTACAAAATTATTAGGAGGACTAGATTATGATTAAATATGTTATAAGACTGGCAGAAGCGGAGGATATTGAAAGAATTCAACAATTAAGTCAAGAGTTAATGGAATATGAGAAAAACAATTCTACTAAAGAATATATGTTTAATATGAATTGGGCATTAACTGAACAAGGATATAATAATTATAAATCAAATATAGAGAATGATTGGATTTATGTTGCATGTGTAGATAATAAAATCGTTGGATATATGACTTGTTGGATTAATAAAAAGAGACCATGGCTAGAATATGATGTTTTAGAAGTTGGAAATTTATACATACAAAAAGAATATAGAAGACTTGGAATTGGAACTGAATTAATTAATAAAGCTAAAAGTTTATGTAAGGATAATGAAATAAAGTATTTAAAAATTGAAGTATTAGACGATAATAAAGAAGCTCAAAGGTTTTATCAGAAACATGGATTATATAACTATGCAATAGAACAATATGCTAAAATACAATAAGTATTGTAATATATAAATTGACTTTTTTATAAGAAAATGATAATATAAATCAATAAATTCCAGGCACTTAGCCTGTTTATATATAGTAAGAGTTAGTGGAATACTGCAGAATTTGCAGTTATTCGTGTTCAACACTAACAAAACCTGAATTACAAGTAGGAGGTCAGCCTGCTTATGCAAACTAAAATTAGGAGGTATCTAAATGAAAAAAATGACAAAAGAAAAAGCAAAGCGGTGTATAGATGGTTACTTCAAAAAAGCAATCCCTGTTTCGAGTAATCATCAACCAAAATTTTGGGACGTAGTTGAAATTCTCTGTGTAGACCCAAATGCAGACGTAATCGAGCTCCTTGACGTAACTGGAAAAAATGATTTTTGTATCAAAGATGATGGTTACTTAAAAAGCTATAAGTCGGTTGATAACACAGCCAGCAACATGTTAGAATTTGCACAACATATTGCTGAAAAAATTATCGCAATTAATGCCAAGGAAGTAGATTCAATTGATTTCTTTCTTTTAAGCATGCGTGTGCAATCACTTGAGGAAAATATTCGAATTATAAACAAGAGAAGTATACGTATGAGGTAAAAAGTAATATTGACCAATGATATAACTCGCTGTAGCAACAATGTTGCAGCGAGTTATATTTTGTTGACAGCTCATCACACACATATCAAGTTTTTTAGTGTATGTCAAACAAGATTTTCCATTCATCATTTAAACCCGCTTCTTGATAAATGATAAATCTATGATATAATATAACAAAAAATTAAAAAGAAGCGCAACAATGATAAAAAACATAATACTAGATGTAGGTGGTGTACTTTTTGATGATGGCAAACAAAGCAAGTGAAATTAATGATAATGAGTTGCTAGAAAAAAGCATCAAAGAAATAGAATTATTAAAGTAAATAGTAATATTTTAAGTAATAAAAATAAAGGGGGATTTTTATAATATGTATAAATTATATTGTTCATCTGATAATTGGAAAAATTTAAATAAATCACGAATATTTGAAGAAATGTATGATGGAGATTATTATACTGGGGAATGTAAAATTAAATTTGAATTTTTTGGTAAATTAATTACAATAAATTTACAAGTAATGTCAGAAGCGGAACCTACCGAATATCAAAGAGAAACATTAGATAAGTTTATGAGGATATTTCCAAGCATACAAGAAAAAATTATTAAAAGAATTGTTGAGTACTACAATAAAGAGCAAAAGAACACGTATGGGCCAGATGATAGAGATGAAATGAAAAAAATGTGGCCAGATATTAATAGTGTAGATGAAATGTTAAAGCATCTTGAATTCAACTCTATTATAATACAAGATGAATATTTATATAATGACGGAACAGTATTTCTTGCATTTTTTTATGATTATGGTGATGATACTGAAGGTGATGGAATCGGAATTAAAATTACGGATGGGGAAATAACTGAAATAGGATATATATCAATCGCATTTTAATGAATTTTGGAATTATACAAAGAACGTTAAATATAAGCAAGCTGAGAATATAAGAGATTTTTTTGAAAGAATATATAGCTTTTTAGATGATTTAAAGACAAAGAATTATGAAAACGTATTAATAGTAGCACATGGTGGAGTATCTAGGCCATTAGATTGTTACTTTAATGGAATGATGTCAGATGAAAAATTGGCAACATTTATACCAGATAATGCTAAAGTAATGGAATATGAATTATAGTTAACGAATTATACATTTTTATTGAAAATATATATTTTTTTTGATATTATATTATATATATAGGAGGTTTTGTTATGACTAAAAAGGTAAAAATATTTGAAGAAATGAAAAAAAATGGAATAAAACAAATGATTGTATCAGACAAAATGAGTATATTCTATTTGATAGGAAGAAAAATTGAAAGTGAAGAGAGATTATTAGCATTATATTTGAACACTAATGGTGATTGTAAACTAATAGTTAATAAATTATTTCCACAAGAACCAGATCCAGAATTTGAACTTGTATGGTATGATGATGACCATGATGGTGTTGAAGTTTTAAGCAGATATGTTGATAAAAATGAAAAAATTGGAATAGATAAAAACTGGCCATCAGGTTTCTTAATTAGATTAAATGAATTATTAGGTAATGTGGAATTTATAAACAGTTCATTTATTGTTGATAAAACAAGATTAATAAAAGATGAACAAGAACAAAATCTTATGAGAGAATCTTCAAGATTAAATGATATTGCAATGGAAAGAATAATTCCTTGGGTTTCAAAAGGTCTTAATGAAATAGAATTAACTACAAAAGTAATAGAAATATATAAAGAATTAGGCTGTGAGGATGTTTCATTTGAACCAGTAATAGCATTTGGAAAAAATGCTGCAGATCCTCATCATGAGGCAGATGAAACAGTTGGAAAAGAAGGAGACTGTGTTGTTATAGATATAGGTGGACTTAAAGATAATTATGCATCAGATATGACAAGAACTATTTTTATAGGGGAACCATCTGAATTTTCAAAAGAAATTTATAACATAGTAAAAGAAGCAAATTTAAGAGGAATTGCAGCAGCAAAACCCGGTGCAAGAATGTGTGATGTAGATTATGCAGCAAGATCATATATAGAATCAAAAGGATATGGTCAATATTTTACTCATAGAACAGGTCACTCAATTGGATTGCAAGATCATGAACCTGGAGATGTGTCAGCAACAAATACAGAAATAATAAAAGTTGGGCAATGTTTCTCTGTTGAACCAGGAATTTATATTCCTGAAAAGAACATTGGAGTAAGGGTTGAAGACCTTGTACTAATAACAGAAGATGGTTGTGAGGTTTTAAATAAATACCCTAAAGATTTGACAATAATATAAGTTTAAAGTGATTTAAAAAGAGAAAAAAATTAAGTAGGAACTAAAAGAAGCTTAGATAACATATCTAGGCTTCTTTAAATACATTGACATTTTACATAAAAAATGATAAAAATTTATAAAATTGAAAATAAAAAGTAAGTATCACAAATAACCTAAAAGATAGAAGAGTAGAGGTTTACATAGGTTAAGAGTGATAAAAAAGGAATATATAACATTGCACAAAATGAAAGTAATCGGATATTACAGTATACATAAAAGTTATTAATATAAAGCAAAATCTTGACCGCTTCTATACACTATGATACAATACTGTCATTAATGAATTTATTAATATAAATATAATAAAGGAGAAAAATAAATGAAAAAAATATCCATAAAACTATTTTATATAATATTTATACTAGTTGTTTTACTGACTATATCAGGATGTTCTAAAACTCAAAATAATGGTCAAAACAACGAAGTAGAGGAAAAAATTATTGCAACCAAAACTCAAGTAATAGACAAAAACGAAAAAGCAAATGCCAAGATAGAAATAACTTTAAAAAATGATAAGGCTGAAAATGTAGTATTTACTGTTGAATATTCTAAAGAGCAAACAGCTATAGCTTCTTTAAAGAACTATCAGGATTTAAGTAAAGCATTAAAATTAGAAGAAAATGATTATTTTGAAATAAAAAGAGATGGAAAAAAAATTATAATGAATATGAGTGCAGATTTTTATATTGAAGCAATTTCAAGAGACAATAATCAAGTAAATTCATCTAAGCAATCTTTAAAAGATTTTTTAATAAAATCTGGATTTGATATTAATGGAGAAAATGATAACCATACTGAAAATAGTAACAACAAATTATCGGATGTTGTGGAAGTTGGAGATTTTGTAAACTATAATTCAAATTTAGGATTAAACACAGTACTAAATTATAATACAGATAGTAGGTTAACCGGTTCTGATAAAAATGCAATATTTAGTTCGACTGATGATATTAAATGGAGAGTGTTAAGTGTAAATAAAGATACAGGAGATGTAAAATTGATAGCAGCAACTCCTACAAATGAAGTTTTACATTTATGTGGCAAATCAGGATTTGAGAATGCGGAAGATATCTTAAATGATATTGGAGATGTATATGGACATGGAAAAGGTGCTACTGGTGGAAGAAGTATAAATGTAAATGATATAAATGCAATAACAGGATATAAAATAAGTGATGCTGAAACCATCAAAAGTCATAACTATACAAATGCCAAATATCCAAATAATTTGCCAGACGGAATAACAATAAATGGCGATAATATAAAAATTGCTAATAAATTAAGTACATATTATTATGCGGGTTCTACATATTTAAACACAAACTCAAAAAACTATGAAATGATATTCAATAATTCAAAAAATACAGATACAAAATCAACGTATTGGATTGCGTCACGTCTTATACTTGCTGGAGAAAAAGATTGCTTATTTGGTGTGCGTCGTGTAGATCTTGGTGTTTTGGATGGAGTTAGATTATATACTTCAAACGGCTATAGTAATGACCTAGCTTATAAAGTTTTACCGATAATTTCGTTACAGTCAAATATAAAAACTAGTGGAAAAGATTCAAATGGAGTATGGCAATTAATATTTGATTAATTATAATAAAAAATCCTAATTTCAGTTAGATTTTAGGATTTTTTATTATTTTATGACTTCTTAAATTTTAACTAATTTGAGAAGTAGGGGAGTAAAAAAGCAATTTTTTAAAAATTACTAAATTAATAATATAAATTTTTAAAAAACAATTTATAAAATTATTTAAAAATAGAAACTAAGTTGGAGAAGAAAAAATATTTTGAGAAACAAAAATAATTAATAAATTAAATTCTAAAAAAGAGCAATTAAAGAATTTAATAAATTTTATATATAAGAATGATGGAGGAGGGATATAGATTTAGAAAAGGAGTATAGTAAAAAGAGAAATACAACATTGCACAAAATGAAAGTATTAGCAACCAAATATTACATAATTTATACTATATTGACGATTATTAATATGTTGTGATAAGATAAATTCATAGAGATTAATAGTAATTTTTTGTTTAAATAAAAATATAAATTCACAAAAAATTCACAAAAAGTTAGCACTCTACACTTGACATTGCTAAAAATAGTGATACAATATAAATGTAATGAGAATTACATATATGTGCATACCCTTGAAACAGAGTATCAACACATAAAAAATTATTTTGTAAAAGGAGTGGTTTTTATGATGATGATACCAAGAAAAAGGAACGAATTTGATTTGTTCAGAGATTTTTTTGAAGGAGATGATTTCTTTCCAATTAGAAGAGAAAGTGCAATAATGAAAACAGACATAAAAGAGAAAAAAGATAAATACATTATCGAAATGGATCTTCCTGGATATGAAAAAGAAAACATTAACCTATCATTGAAAGATGGATATTTGGAAATAACAGCTGAGGTTAAGAAAGAAGATGACAATGAAGAAAAGGACAAATTTGTTCATAAGGAAAGATATTACGGACATTGCTCAAGAAGTTTTTATGTGGGAGAGCAAATTAAAGAAGATGATGTAAATGCAGAATTTAAAAACGGTATATTAAAAATTTGTATTCCAAAAAAAGAAGAAAGAAAAGAACTTCCAGAAGCAAAACATATTGAAATTAAATAATATTTATAAGGAAATGGTTTTATATAGAATCATTTCCTTATTTAATATATAAATTACAAT
>JAFVGB010000034.1 GCA_017475185.1 Clostridia bacterium | reverse complement strand
ATTTTTTATTTCATAAAAAATTAAACGCATCTAAATGCTACATTTACATGTATAATTTAAATGCGTTTATAAAAATTAAATATCCAAATTTTTAACATATTTTGCATTAGCTTCAATAAATTCTCTTCTAGGTGCAATTTCATCACCCATTAAAATTGTGAATATTTCATCAGCTTTCATTGCATCTTCCAAAGTAACTTGAACTAAAATTCTTGTTTCAGGATTCATAGTTGTATCCCATAATTGTTCAGGGTTCATCTCTCCTAAACCTTTATATCTTTGAATATTAACGCCATCTTTTCCAATAGCCTCAAGGTTCTCAGTTAATTCTTCATCAGTATAACAATAAATATCTTTCATACCTCTTTTTGATAATTTATAAAGTGGTGGTTGAGCTAGATAAACATTTCCATTTTCAACTAATGGTCTCATGTACCTAAAGAAGAATGTTAACAACAAAGTTCTAATATGTGCACCATCAACATCCGCATCGGCCATAATGATTACTTTTCCATAACGAATTTTTGTAATATCAAAATCATTTCCTATTCCAGCACCAACTGCTAAAATAACTGGTTGCAATTTATCATTATTATAAATTTTATCTGCTCTTGATTTTTCAACATTAAGCATTTTTCCCCATAATGGTAAAATAGCTTGGAATTTTCTATCTCTACCTTGTTTAGCACTTCCTCCAGCAGAATCTCCCTCTACAATGTAAACCTCACATTCTTCAGGAACTTTGCTACTACAATCAGCAAGTTTTCCAGGTAAAGTTGTTGACTCTAATGCATTTTTTCTTCTTACTAATTCCCTAGCTTTTCTTGCAGCTTCCCTTGCTCTTGAAGCACTTACACATTTCTCTAAAATAGCTTTTGCAATATTAGGATTTTCTTCTAAGAAATTTCCTAAAGCTTCATTAACTAAGCTTTGAACAATACCTGCAACATTACTATTTCCTAATTTTGTTTTAGTTTGCCCTTCAAATTGTGGTTCTCTAACTTTAACAGAAATTACGGCTGTAATACCTTCTCTGATATCTTCTCCTTGAAGGTTTCCATCTTTTTCTTTTAATAAATTATGTGATCTTGCATAATCATTAAATGTTTTTGTTAAAGCTCTTTTAAATCCTTCTAAGTGAGTTCCACCTTCAATTGTATTAATATTATTTACAAAAGAATAAATATTTTCTGAATAAGCAGTTGTATATTGGAAAGCAATTTCAACAGGAACTTCCCCATCATCTTTCTCAATATAAACAGGTTGTTGATTTATTTTTTCTTTATTTTTATTTAAAAATTCAACAAAAGAATTTAATCCACCCTCAAAACAGAAATCAGCTTTTTTTACTTCTTCCCCTCTTTTGTCTTCTATACTTATATTTAAACCTTTTGTTAAAAATGCCATTTCTCTAAATCTATTTTCTAGTGTTTCGTAATCATATTCTAATGTTTCAAAAATTGTATCATCTGCTAAAAATCTAACTTTTGTTCCTGTTTTATCTGAATCACCGATTCTAGTTAATGATTGAACTGTTTTACCTCTTTCAAATTTCATTTGGAAAAGTCCACCATCTCTTTGAATTGTAACTTCAGCCCACGTAGATAAAGCATTTACAACTGAAGCACCAACACCATGAAGACCTCCAGAAACCTTATATCCGCTATCTCCACCAAATTTTCCACCAGCATTTAACTTAGTATAAACTGTCTCAGCAGCAGAAATTTTAGTTTTTGGATGTATATCAACCGGAATACCTCTACCGTTATCTTCAACACAAATTATATTTCCAGGTTCAATTTCTACTTTAATATTAGTACAATAACCAGCTAAAGCTTCATCAACACAGTTATCAACAATTTCATAAACTAAATGATGCAAACCTCTAATTGAAACACTACCAATATACATACCTGGTCTCTTTCTAACATGCTCAAGTCCTTCCAAAACCTGGATTTGCTCAGCATTATACTCATGCTCAAATTTTTCCATTCTACATCTTTTCCTTTCCATCGCATAATTGCGATACATTTTTTATTTTTTCTCTTGTAGAGTAGTCAAAAATAATAATTATGTAGTGCTTGGATTTATATATTAAATGTAGTACAAGGTGCACAGTTTGGCACGTTTTAGTATAATCGATAAAAGGAATCAAACAAACTTAAATTATCACAGAATCACAAATTCCTTTTATCTTATACTAAAACCGGCCAGTAAGCCTACGGAATTTAATACATAAATCCAAGCACTACATAATTATTATTTTTGACGGCTACCCTAAATAACTAAGTAACAATTTTTCCACTTTTAACATTATATAAGTTAAATTTATTTTTTTCAAGTACAAATTTATCAGTACAAGTAACTAAAACTTGTGTATCCCTAATATACTCAAGAAAATTTGTCCTTCTTTTTTCATCTAATTCTGACATAAAATCATCTAATAATAAAATTGGATTTTCCCCAATCTCATCATAAACCACTTTTAATTCTGACATTTTTAGAGATAAAATTGCAGTTCTATGCTGACCTTGAGATCCATATACATTTACTAAACTATCATTTATATAAACATTAAAATCATCTCTGTGAATCCCTTTTGTCGAAAAACCTTTAATAATATCCAATTTTCTACAATTTTTTAATTTTTTTAAAAAATCTTCTTTATTAGTAAAATCAGTAACATATTCAATATTAATATCTTCATTGTTTTCTGTGATAACATTGTGAACTGATTTTATTTTATTTTTTATTTTTTCAATAAATTCATATCTATATTTAAAAACGTTTTCTGCATATTCAGCAATCTTTTCATCCCAAATATCTAAAAATTCTTCAGATTTGTTTTCGAATTTTATTTGTTTTAAATAATTATTTCTTTGCTCTAAAGCTTTTAGATACATATTTAAACAATACACATAATTAGGACGTAGTTGACTAATAAAAATATCTAAGAATCTTCTTCTTTGAGATGGTCCATCTTTTAAAATATTGATATCATCAGGAGTAAAAATAACGACATGCATATTTCCTAGTAACTCACTAAATTTTTTTACTTTTACTCCGATTTATAAAAATATTTTTCTTATCATTGATTTCAATTTTTATTGAACCGTCTCTATCAGATTTGGAAAACTCAACTTCTATTGTAGAAAAATCCTTTCCAAATTTTATTAGTTCTTTATCTTTATTAGTTCTAAAAGATTTTCCAATTGCTGTAAGATAAATAGCCTCTAAAATATTTGTCTTTCCTTGAGCATTATCTCCATAAATTACATTAACATCTTTATTAAAATCTATTTTTAGTTCATCATAATTTCTAAAATTATGAATTTTCAAACTAGTTATCAACATATTGTTCCTTATCTGTGGATAACTTATCCACTAATCTTTCATTCTAATAGGTAAAATCATATAAATATAATCTCCATTATCAACTGGTCTTATAATACATGGTGAAATACTAGTACCAAAATCAATAAATACTTCTTCATCATCAATTGCTCTAAAAGCATCTAAGAAATATTTAGGATTAAATCCAGCTTCTAGATTTTTTCCTTCTGTAGAAACATACATTTCTTCTTTAGCATCACCTGTTTGATTAGTACATGATATAATTACTTTTCCTATATCAATGGAAACTTTAACTGGATATTTTTTTTCTTTTTCAATAGAAGAAGAAGAAATTAAACTTACTCTTTCAAAACAATTTTGCATATTATTTTTATTTACTCTAATTCTAGTATCCCACATACTTGGTATAACATTTGAATAATTTAAAAATTCTCCATCTAACAATCTTGTAACTATTTTACAATTTTCCATTTCAAACAATGCTTGATTTTTTGCAATTCCAATTTGAATAGTATCAAATGAGTCTAAAATTATTTTATTAATTTCATTTAATGTTCTTCCAGGAATAACTGCTGAAAAATTATTAACCTTTGTTTGAAGATATTTGCTCTTCCATGCCAATCTAAATCCATCTACTGCTACTAAATTTAATTTATTATCTACTACTTCAAATAAACAACCTGTAAATATAGGTCTATTTTCTTCTGTACTAACAGCAAAAATTGTTTTTCTAATCATTTCTTTTAATGCATTTTGTTCTAATTCAATAGAATTTTCTACATTAATTTGTGGTAATTCAGGAAATTCATTAGGATTCATTGTTGCTAATTTATATAAAGAACCTTCACATTCAATTACTAACAAATTGTTTTCATTAATATATATTTTAATTTCTGTATCAGGTAACTTTCTTATAATTTCACTAAACATTATAGCATTAACAACAGTAGCACCTTGTTCTTCAACTTCTGCTTCAATTATATATTCTATTCCTATTTCTAAATCATATGTAGTTAATTTTACTTCTTTATCATTAGTTTGAATTAATATACCTTCTAATATAGGCATTGTTGTCTTAGAAGCTACCGCTTTAGTTACGGAATTAATAGCTTTAAGGATTTTGTCTTTATCACAAATTATTTTCATTTTTTCTCGTCTCCTTTATATTATTATATATAATATTAATATATATTAGTAGTAGTAGTAGTAGGTGCTGTGGATTGTGTGGATAACTATCTCAAAACCTTGCGCACGTAAGAGTTCAGATGTGGATAACTTTGTGGATAACTTTGGAAGTTATCCACAGTTAAAAATGTAAACCTGTGGATAACCTACTTATCCACATTTTATCCACACGTTATCCACACCCCCCTGTGGATAACTCATGTAATTCTTGTCCCAAAAGAGATACACGAGCTAAAACCAAACAGGAAATCGGCAAACATTTTGTGTCGAAAATTGTAGTTTTTATTGGAATCAATATAGTTACATTGTTTGGTGTGAGTTATCCACAGTTTTACATAAATATGTGGATAACTTTGTGGATTTCTTTTTAAAACATTGCACAAAACTAAAATTTTAAAAATTATAAATTTTTTTTATATTAGTCTTTTTTGTTATCAGCTAGTAGTAAGCTTTCAACACTTTCTACTATTAATTTAGTATTTAAATTTTCTTTTATTTCTTGTTCTATCTTAGTACATGCATGCATAACAGTAGTATGATCTCTTTTTCCGAAGTCTTTTCCTATTTGTGGTAAAGACATCTGAGCAACTTTTCTACATAAATACATAGCAATTTGTCTTGGAAAAGCAACTTCATTATTTCTTTTTGATCCTCTTAAATCTTTTGCATCAATGTTGAAATATTTTGCAACAGTTTCTTGAACAAATTCTGCAGAAAATACTTTTTCTTGTTGAGCTATAATATCATTAATAGCTTTTTCAGCCATTTCTGCTGTAATAGGACTATTAGTTAAAGAAGCTTTTGCAATTAATTTATTTAAAGTTCCTTCTAATTCTCTTATGTTGGTATCGATTTTTGTAGCTATATTAGAAAGAATTTCACCATCAATATTGATATTATCTAATTGGGCTTTCTTTCTTAGTATTGCTAAACGAGTTTCATAATCTGGACTTTGAATATCAGCAATTAAGCCCCATTCAAAACGAGATTTAAGCCTGTCCTCTAATAATTGAATTTCTTTAGGTGGTCTATCACTAGATAGAATAATTTGTTTTCCACTTTCATGTAATGCATTAAAAGTATGGAAAAATTCTTCTTGTACACGTTCTTTACCTGCAATAAATTGAATATCATCAATTAATAAAACATCAATATTTCTATATTTATCTCTGAATTGTTCATTACTATTATCTTTAATTGAGTTAATCAATTGGTTAGTAAATTTTTCAGAAGTAACATATAAAATATTAGCGTTTTTATTTTTTCTTAAAATAGAATTACCAATAGCATGCATTAAGTGAGTTTTACCTAAACCAACTCCACCATACAAAAACAAAGGGTTATATGATGTAGCAGGTGCTTCAGCAACAGCTAATGCGGCAGCATGTGCAAATCTATTATTATTTCCAACAACAAATGTATCAAATGTATATTTTGGATTTAGTGTAGGATTGGAATTACCCAAATTAGAACTAAAATCCGATGTCATAGAATCATCTGGCTCTATTTCATCTTTTGAAATGATTGAAACGTTGCAGTCTTTATTAGTAATAAAGTTAAAAGTATTTGTTAGTAAATCGTGATAACGTGAATAAATTGCTTCTTTCTGAAAACTAGAAGAAGCAACTAAAACAATATTACCATTATCTGCATTTTGGATTTCAAGATTTTTTATCCATGTTTCATATGATATTTTTGTTGTTTCATCTTTTAAAAGTTCTTTTGCTTTTGTTAAAAGTTCATTTGCTTCATTTTGCATTTTTAATGTCCTCCAAAACACTTGAAATACCTGGGTTGTATGAGTTATCCACAGAGTTATCCACATATGTTGATAAATGTCCACAGCTGTGGATAACTTTCGAAATTTACAAAAAAAAATCTAATAAAATAATGGCTGAAAACCATACTCCCCTATTATTTTTTTATCATATCAAAAATCATCTATATTAGTCAATAGAAAAAGAAGAAAAAATTTTTTCATAAATTAAGAATGTTCTTTTTGTAACACTTAATAGTTAAAATTTTTTTTAAACCCTTTAAATTTAGCGAACTTTAGACGAATAATCTTTAATTTTAAACAGTTGTAATAGCTTTAAAAAAAATATTCTTTTTCTATTGACATAATAGGCAAAACTGTTGTATAATTGTAACGTTAATAAATTTTTTGAAATATTCCGTTTACGGTTATTTATAAAAACGCAATAGGAGGTGCAAATAAAGATGAAAAGAACATTCCAACCAAAAAATAGACAAAGAATGAAAGAACACGGATTCTTAAAAAGAATGAGTACAAAATCAGGAAGAAATGTATTAAAAGCAAGACGTGCAAAGGGAAGAAAGAAAATATGTGCTTAAAAAGCCACAAAAAAACATGTGGCTTTTTTCAACTAAAAAAAGCAAATAACTAGGGGCGGAGCAAAATCCGCCTATTATTAAAATAATAAAAATAAAAGAGTGAAATATGAAAAAAATTAATACGTTGAAAAAAAATTATGAATTTAGATATGTTTTGTCAAAAGGTCAGTATTTTCGCGGAAAATATATGACGATTTATATCAAAAAAAACAATTTAAATAGAAATATTATTGGTATTGCAATAAATACTAAACTAGGCAAAGCCGTAAAAAGAAATAATGCTAAAAGATTAATAAGAGAAAATTATAGGCTAATAAAAGACGATTTAGTTAAAGGAAATAGTATAGTATTTTTATGGAACAAAAATATGCAATTAGAAAAAGCAAATTTTTTTACTATAAAAAATGAAATGGATGATATATTTAAAAAGGCAGAACTATTGAAGAAATAGGTAAATTATGAAAAAAATAGTAATTTTTTTATTAAAGATATACAAAAAAACAATTTCTCCAATAATTGCAAGTTGCGGCATACACTGTAAATATTATCCAACCTGCTCAGAATACATGGCACAGGCTGTTGAAAAATATGGTGTTATAAAAGGGGGCTTATTAGGAGTAAAAAGATTATTAAAGTGTAATCCATTTTCTAAAGGTGGATATGACCCTTTAAAATAATAAGGAGGAAATTAAATGTTTGCATTAATATCAAATATTTTTGGTTATTTACTTAATTTCTTATATGAATTATTAAATAACTATGGATTTGCAATAATTTTATTTTCAATTTTATTAAGAATAATTTTATTGCCAGTTACAATAAAACAACAAAAGTCAGTACAAAAAACAAGTAAAATACAAGGACAACTTAAATCATTACAATTAAAATATAAAAATAACCCAGAAATGTTAAATAAAGAAACAATGGAGCTTTATAAAAGAGAAAAAATATCACCTTTTAGTGGATGTCTAAGTGCTATTGTTCAATTAATAATAATTCTTTCAGTTTTTTATTTAGTAAGTCAACCGTTAACATACATGAAAAAAGCAAATGATGGAAATCCTGAACTAAAAGCAGTTGTTGAGCAATACAAAAATGAGATTTCAGAAAGCAATAATAATAAAACTAGATACATTGAAATTGCAACAATTGCACGTATGAGGGATGATTACAATAATATTAATGAAAAATTAAAAAATGATGAAAACTTAGAAAATGAAGAAAATAGAGCTGAATTAGAAAAAAGAAGAGATAACTTAGAAAAATTAAATATTAATATGGATTTCTTAACTTTAGATTTAAGCAAAGTACCAAATGAAAATATGAAGGACATAAAAGTTTATATTATTCCATTATTATATGTAATATCTTCATTTATATCTATAAAACTAACAACAAGTTTACAAAATGGAAGAAAATCTAAAAAAGAAGATAAAGCAAAAGATGAGAATGAAGTTGATACTATGGCACAAATGAATAAAAGCATGCAATATATTATGCCAATAATGACTGTATCAATTGCATTTATTGCACCTTTAGGACTTGCACTATATTGGTTTGTAAGTAATGTTTTAATGATTATAGAAAGAATAGTTATTACAAAAATAATGGATAATAAGGAGGATGAACAAAATGTCTAAAACTATTATATCCGAAGGTAAAACAACTAATGAAGCAATAGAAAAAGGACTTAAAGAATTAAAAGTATCAAAAAATATGGTAGATATTAAAGTTCTTGAAAGTGAAAGTAAAAGAAGTTTTTTCGATATATTAGCTCCAAGAGTTGTAAAAGTTGAAATGACAGTTAAAGAAGAATTTGAAAATCAAAAAGAAATTAGAAACGAAAAAAAAGAAGTTAAAGAAGAAAGAATTATAGACGCTAATGAATTAGAAAATGCAAAAAATAATGTTGAGAGATTTATATCTGAATTTTTAAAACAATCATCAGAAAAAAACTTTGATTATAAAGTAGAAATAATAGATCAAAATATTGAAGTAAATATTTTAGGTGAAGATTCTGGATTTTTAATAGGGTATAGAGGAGATGTTCTTAATTCTTTACAAACAATATTGTCATCAATAGCTAATAAAAACAATCATTCTAGAATTAAAGTAATATTAGATATCGAAAATTATAGAAATAAGAGAAAAGAAACTCTAGAAAATTTAGCTGTTAAAGTATCAAAAACTGTTAGTAGAACTGGTAAATCTATAACATTAGAACCAATGGGAGCTTATGAAAGAAAAATAATTCATACAAAATTACAAGATAATAAATATGTAACAACATATAGTATTGGTGAAGAACCAAACAGAAAAGTAGTAATAGCAAGAAAATAATTAAATAAAAAAATCAGAAGTCAAAGTTCAGATTTTAGTTTTATAGGTTATATTAAACTGATTTCGTTCTTTGACTTTTTAAATAGAAAAAAGGAGGTAAAAAATGAGTACAATAGCAGCAATATCAACTGCAACAGGTAATGGTGGAATAGGAATAATAAGAATGAGTGGAAAAAAATCTTTTGAAATTTTAAACAAATTTTTTGTCCCATCAAACAAAAATAATCAAGAAATAAAAGGATATACAATGAAATTTGGATATATTGTTAATCCTGATACACAAGAAAAAATCGATGAAGTATTAGTTTCGTTTTTTGTTAGTCCAAAAAGTTATACTACTGAAAATATGTGTGAAATAAATTCTCATGGAGGAATTATTGTTGAAAAAAAGATATTGGAATTATGTTTAAAAAATGGGGCAGAACTTGCGGAACCTGGAGAATTTACAAAAAGAGCATTTTTAAATGGAAGGATTGATTTAACACAGGCAGAGTCAGTAATTGATCTTATTAATTCAAAATCAGACAATGAAGCAAAGGCTTCAATAAACCAACTTGAGGGGAATTTATCAAAAAAAATACATGAAATTAGAAATAAACTATTAGATGTAATGGCTGATATAGAGGCAAATATTGATTATCCAGAATATGATATTGAAGAAATAACTAATAAAAAAATAGAAAAAGTATTAAATGAAATAAAAAATGATTTAATTAATTTATCAAATAGTTTTGAAAATGGAAAAATACTTAAAGAAGGAGTAAAAACAATTATCTTAGGAAAGCCAAATGCCGGAAAGTCATCTCTATTAAATTCAATATTAAATGAAGAAAGAGCTATTGTTAGTGAATATGCAGGAACAACAAGAGATACTATTGAGGAATTTGTGAATATAGATGGTATTACATTAAAGTTGATAGATACAGCTGGAATTAGAAAAACAGATGATAAAATTGAAGAAATAGGAGTAAAAAGAGCATTAAAATTATCTGAAGAATCAGATTTAATTATAGCAATTTTTGATGGCTCAAAAGAGCTAGATGATGAAGATTTAGAAATACTAAAAATAATAAAAAATAAAAAATCAATAATATTATTAAATAAAAAAGATATAGGGGATAAAAAATTAGAAAATAATGAAATTATAAAAGAAGCTTCAAATAATATTGTTAAAATTTCAGCTAAAACAGGAGATGGAATAGAGGAAATTTATAAAAAAATATCAGAATTATTTAAAGTGAAAGAAATTGAAATGAATGATGGAGTAATTATAACAAATATACGACATAAAAATCAAATTGATAAAGCTCTTAAAAGTGTAAATGAAGCAATTGAATCAAATAATAGTGGTTTACCAATTGATATTGTAAGCATTCCAATCAAACAAATTTTAAGTGATTTATCTGCTATAACTGGTGAGGATGTATCAGAAGATATTATTAATGAAATTTTTTCAAAATTTTGCTTAGGAAAATAAAAAACATTAAAATGAAAAATAAGAAGTTTTTGATAAAAAGATATATAACTTGTTATATAAAACTAAAAAAAGTTTTATTTTTAAACCTCACGTTAAATTAAGTGATAGAAAAATAAATTATAATAATTATAAACAAAGGAATATTATGTTGATGAGAAGAAAAGAAATTATGTAAACAAAAAGGAGTAATAAAAATGAGTTATTATGCAGGAAAATATGATGTAGCTGTTATAGGAGCAGGACACGCAGGATGTGAAGCTGCTTTAGCTTCAGCGAGAATGGGAATGAAAACATTGATGTTTTCAATAAGTCTTGAGGCTGTTGCAAATATGCCATGTAATCCACACATAGGAGGAAGTTCAAAAGGTCATCTAGTTAGAGAAATTGACTGTTTAGGTGGAGAAATGGGGAAGAATATAGATAAAACGTTAATTCAATTAAGGATGTTAAATACATCAAAAGGACCAGCAGTGTATTCTTTAAGAGCACAAGCTGATAGAAAAATGTATCAAATGGAAATGAAACATACAATTGAAAAACAAGAAAACTTATATATGAAACAAGCAGAAATTGTTGATATTAAAGTTGAAGATGGTAAAGTGAAATCAATTGAAACAAATATTGGTGCGATTTATGATGTAGACGCAATTATTCTTGCAACAGGTACATATTTAAAGGGGAAAATTCACATAGGAGAAAAATCATTTGAAAGTGGACCAGATGGGGTTTTTCCAGCTATTAAATTATCAGATACACTAAAAAAACTAGGAATAGATTTAGTAAGATTCAAAACTGGAACACCAGCAAGAATTAATAAAAAAAGCGTTGATTTCTCAAAGATGGAAATACAAGAAGGGGATAGTAAATTAACAGCATTTTCATTTGAAGATGAAATCGATGAAAAGCTTGAACAATTGCCATGTTATTTAACCTATACAAATCAAAAAACACATGAAATTATAAGAAATAATTTGCATAGATCACCTTTATATTCAGGAAAAATAGAGGGAACAGGACCAAGATATTGTCCATCAATTGAAGATAAGGTTGTAAGATTTGCAGATAAAGAAAGACATCAAATATTTATTGAACCAATGGGTAGAAATACTGATGAAATGTATGTACAAGGTATGAGTTCTTCATTACCAGAAGATGTTCAAATAGAGATGTATAGATCAATTGCTGGACTTGAGAATGTTGAATTCACACGCCCTGCATATGCAATTGAATATGATTGTATTGATCCTTCAGAATTAAAATTAAGTTTAGAACATAAAAATATAGAAAACTTATTTTTTGCAGGTCAAATTAATGGAACTTCAGGATATGAGGAAGCTGCTTCACAAGGTATTATTGCAGGAATTAATGCAGTACAAAAACTTAGAGGTGAAGAGCCTATAATATTAGATAGATCACAAGCATATATAGGTGTATTAATTGATGATATAGTAACAAAAGGAACGAATGAACCTTACAGAATGATGACTTCAAGAGCAGAATATAGATTGTTATTAAGGCAAGATAATACTGATTTAAGATTAACAGATATAGGTTATAAAGTAGGACTTATTTCAGAAGAAAGATATAAAAAATTCTGTGAAAAGAGAGAAAATATAAAGAATGAAATAGAAAGATTAAAAACTACTACAATAAAGCCAACAAAGGAAGTAAATGTGTTTTTAGAAAAAAATAATTCATCTACTCTAACAGGAGGAATTAAGCTTGTAGACTTATTAAAAAGAAGTGAATTAAATTATGAAAAATTGGCTGAAATTGACTTAAATAGACCTGAATTAACACCAGTTGAAGCTGAAGAGGTTGAAATTCAGGTAAAATATGAAGGTTATATTAAATTACAAGAAGCACAAGTAGAAAAATTTAAAAAACTTGAGAAAAAGAAAATTCCTGAAGATATAGTTTATTCAGATATTAAAGGATTAAGACTTGAAGCAAGACAAAAATTAGATAAAATAAAACCATTGTCAATTGGACAAGCATCAAGAATATCAGGGGTTTCACCAGCTGATATAAATGTTTTACATATTTATATAGAACAAGAAAAAGCTAAACAATAAAGGAGAAAGAAATATGGAGTTTAAAGAATTTTCTAATAAATTAATAAATGTTGCAGAGAAAATTGATGTTAGTATTAGTGAAGAACAATGTAGATACTTTTATAACTATATGAAATTATTACTAGAGTGGAATGAAAAGATGAATTTGACTGCTATTACAGAACCAGATGAAATTATATTAAAGCATTTTATAGATTCAATTACAGCAGAGAAATATATTAGTAAAGATTCTAAAATGATAGATGTAGGAACAGGTGCAGGATTTCCAGGAATACCATTAAGCATTATAAGAAATGATTTAGATATAACACTAATGGATTCTTTAAATAAAAGAATTAGGTTTTTAGATGAAGTGATAAATGAGAATGACTTAAAAAATGTAGAAACAATTCATGGTAGAGCAGAGGAATTAGCTAGAAATAAAGACTTTAGAGAAAAATATGATGTGGCAATTTCCAGAGCAGTAGCCCCTTTAAATATATTATTAGAATATTTGATTCCTTTTTTAAAAGTTGGAGGAACATGTATATGTATGAAAGGAAATAATGTAGAAGAAGAATTGGAAAGATCACAGAAAGCATTAAAAGTGTTAAGTTGTGAAATTGAAAAAATTGAAAAATTTAATTTACCAGAAAGTGAATATGGTAGAAATATAATTATTGTAAAGAAAATAGGAAATATCTCTAATAAATATCCGAGAAAAGCAGGAACTCCGACAAAGGAACCTCTGATTTAAAAAAAGAAGATTTAATCTTCTTTTTTTGTGCATGAAAACTTTTTTGAAAAAATCTTCAAAAACCTATTGACAAAGGGATTTTTTTGTGCAGGTTCACGTGAATATAAAAATACACAAAAATTATAAATAGTCAATACCTTTTTTTAAAAATAAAAATATAAATTTAAATAAATTTGTATAAAAATTATATTGACATATAATAAAAGTTTTTATATTATATTAAGGAGAAAAAATAGGATGGAGGTTGTTAAAGTGGGAAAAATAATTTCAGTAGCAAACCAAAAAGGAGGAGTCGGAAAGACTACAACCGCAGTTAATTTGAGCGCTTCGTTGGCAAAAAAAGGTAAAAGAGTTTTATTAATTGATACAGACCCACAAGGAAACGCAACAAGTGGCGTAGGTGTTGATAAATCAGTTCAATTCTCAGTATATGATGTATTAGTAGATGGTGTAGATATAGAAAATACAATTCAAAAAACAGAAATAAAAAATTTAGAAGTATGTCCATCTAATATAAATCTTGCTGGAGCAGAGGTTCAGTTAGTTTCTGTAAAGGATAGAGAATACAGATTAAAGGAAAAGTTAGATAAAATTAAAGAAAATTATGATTACATAATTATAGATTGTCCACCTTCATTAGGACTTGTAACTTTAAATGCTTTTACAGCATCAGATAGTGTTTTAATACCAATACAATGTGAATATTATGCATTAGAGGGATTAGGACAACTTATTAACACTATTAATTTAGTTAAAAAAAGAATGAATAAATCGTTATCAATTGAAGGTGCACTATTAACAATGTATGATGCAAGAACAAATTTGTCTAATCAAGTTGTTAAAGAGGTAAAAAATTATTTTGATGATAAAGTATACAAGACTGTAATTCCAAGAAATGTAAAATTGAGTGAAGCTCCAAGTTATGGAATGCCAATATGTATGTATGATGCACGTTCTAAAGGATCAAAATGTTATGAAAAATTCACAAAAGAATTAATCAAAATAAATGAATCTAAAGGAAGACATATGAAATAATATTATGTAAACAAAAGGAGGAAGACAAATGGCAAAAAAAACAGGCCTAGGCAAGGGGTTAGGCGCATTATTTAACGATAATGTTATTGAGGAAGAAGATGAAAACAAGGTTGAGATTAAAGAAGGGGAAGAAATAGTACGTAAAATTAAAATAATAGATATAGAACCAAATAAAAATCAACCAAGAAGAAACTTTAATGAAGAAAGTTTGGACGAATTAGCAGAATCAATAAAAAATTATGGGGTTATTCAACCAATAATTGTTACAAAAAAGGATAAATACTATGAAATCGTAGCAGGAGAAAGACGTTGGAGAGCATCAAAACGAGCAGGATTAGAGGAAATTCCATGTATCGTAAGAGATGAAACTGAAAGAAAAAATAAAGAAATTGCATTAATTGAAAATATACAAAGAGAAGACTTAAATTCAATTGAAAAGGCAAAAGGATATAAAGAATTAATTGATGAATATGGTTTATCAAATGCTGAATTAGCTAATATTGTTGGAAAAAGCTCAAGTGCTGTTGGTAATACATTAAGATTATTAAATTTAGATGAAAGGGTTATGAATTTAATAATAGAAGGAAAAATATCTGAAGGACATGCTAGACCATTATTATATTTTGATGATCCTGATAGACAGTATGAATTTGCAATGGAAATAATAGAAAAAGGACTAAGTGCAAGAGATATTGAAAGAAAATTAAAGGAAATAAGAAATATTAATAGTAAGGGAGCTAATAAGAAAAAAGAAAAACAACATAGTGCAATTATAAAAGATATAGAAGATACATTTCAGGGATATTTTGGAGCAAAGGTTCAATTACAAGCAGGTAAAAGAAGTGGAAAAATAATAATTCAGTATAGTTCTAATGATGATTTGGAAAGAATTATAGAATTAGTAAAAAATAAATAATAAAACAAAAATTGCTATTTTGTATAATATTGTTAAAAATGTAAAAAATACAATATATGATAAAATAGCAATTTTTTAATATTTATAATAAAGAAATTTTTAAAATTAGTATTGACAAACTATGTGAAAATATGCTAATATATATTTGTTGTTAAACAAACGGAGAGGTGGTCGAGTTGGTTTATGGCACCAGTCTTGAAAATTGGCGTAGGTTTGTAGCCTACCGTGGGTTCGAATCCCACCCTCTCCGCCATTTTTTTATTACATGGAGGCGTACCCAAGAGGCTGAAGGGGATTGTTTGCTAAACAATTAGGGTTCGTTAAGGGCCGCGGAAGTTCGAATCTTCTCGCCTCCATGTAATAAAAAAATGGCGGAGAGGGTGGGATTCGAACCCACGGTAGGCTACAAACCTACGCCAATTTTCAAGACTGGTGCCAT
>JAFVGB010000033.1 GCA_017475185.1 Clostridia bacterium | reverse complement strand
TATGTTAGTAATAATTATGATAATAAAAGTATGCTAATAAAGGTAACTGATAATAGATTAATTGAAAAAACGCGGAGGAATAATTCAAGGAATGAGTGGGTCTCCAATTATTCAAAACGATAGGTTCGTAGGGGCAGTTACTCATGTATTGGTTCAAAATCCAACTCAAGGATATGGAGTGTTTGCTGATATGATGATAAAACAAATGAGAGAAGTAAATTAATGTATTAAAATAAAAAATAAATATAGACACATTATCTTCAAAATGTTAAAATATATTATGGAGATGAGTTTAATGGAAAAAGAAAACAGAAAAAAAAGTGGTTGTGGTTGTATTTTAGGATTGATTATAGTTGCAATACTTGCTTTCGTAATAACAATCCTTGTTTTATATAGTATGGATCCCGTAAAATTACAAAATAGCGTAAATGATGCTGCTGAAAAAATGCAAGCATATCTTGATGAAATGAACGGTGTAAAGAGAAATGGTGACGATAACTTAGAATTTCCAGAAAAGGAAGAATTAACTGAAGCTCAAAGATATTATTACTATCAACAATTAAGTGATACAGCTAAAAAAATATATGTATCAATCGAAAATAATGTAGAAAAGTTAAAAAATGGAGAAGATAATATTCCATTACCTGCAAGTTTAAATGAAGATGCTAAAAGTAATGTTGGTGGAAAAGATTATATAGCAAAGGAATTCCAAGCTGCATGGGATGCATTTATGACTGATAAATCTGAGTATTTTTATTTAGACAGTAGTAAAGTTTGTTTAGTTACCAAAATGACAACAAAAGGTTCAAATACTAATTATGAATTTGCGATAGGAAAAGGAAATAATTCTAATTATTTTATAGACGAATTTGATAGTAAAGAAGAAGTAGATAATGCAATAAAAAAAGTAGAAAGTGAAAAAAATAATATAATAAAAAATGCAACTGGAAATAATTATGAAAAAATGAAATATATTCATAACTGGATTGTAGAAAATGTAAAATATGATGTTATGAATAGCGAAAATAATTCAAATATTTATGGTTGTTTAGTAGATAAAAATGTTGTTTGCGAAGGATATGCTAGAACATATAAATATTTATTAGATGAATTAAATATACCATGTGTATTAGTCTCTGGAACAGCTGTTGATAGTGAAGGAAATAGTGAAAGACATGCATGGAATTATGTTTATATAAAGAATAATTGGTATGCTATAGATGTAACTTGGGATGATCCAATTATTATAGGAAATGGTAGAGTTGATGAAGAAATTAGATATAAATATTTCTTAAAAGGAAGTAATACCATGAATAAAGATCATAAAACAAACGGAAAAATAACAAAAGAAGGATTAGAATTTATATATCCTGAATTATCAACAGAGGATATAAAATAAAAAATACACCTTACAAAGTATGACTTTGTAAGGTGTATTTTTTTATTAATCCTCTTTTTTTTCTACAAGTAAATCTTTAATATTACTTACAGTTCCAGCACCAAGTGTTAACACTAAATCATTATTAAGTACGTGAGATTTTACAAAGCTTGCTATTTCGTTAAAATCAGAAATGTAGTAAGCTTTTCTTCCTAATTTTTGAATTTCATCAACTAAATCTTTTGAACTTATGTTGTATATGTTCTTTTCTCTAGCAGCATATATATCTGTAATAATGATGTTATCAAATAAGGTTAAAGCTTTTGCAAAATCAGTTAGTAAGTTTTTTGTTCTACTGTAAGTATGTGGTTGGAATATTACCCATGACTTATTATAAGCTTTATTTTTCATTGCAACAGCTGTTGCTTTTATTTCAGTAGGGTGGTGTCCGTAATCATCAAATACGCTAACATGGTTTCCAAATTCACCAACATATTCAAATCTTCTATGAGCTCCTGTAAATTTTAATAGCCCATTTTTAATTTGTTCTTTATTTAATCCATACGTATGACATACACCAATACATGCAAGTGCATTTAAAACATTATGCATTCCTGTAACAGAAAGTGAAATTGTTTTATAAAATGTATTGTTATAATATACGTCAAAAGTAGGAAATCCATTTTTATTAAAAGTAATATTACGAGCGATAAAGTTTGCATTTTGATTATTTAAAGCAAATGTAATAGTTTTGGCTTCTGTACATTTTGATAAAGTAGAACAATTTGGATCATCACTATTTATAACTAATAAACCATTTGCAGGCAATAATTTAACATATTTTTTAAAAGCTAATATTATGTGTTCCATGTCTTTAAAATAATCTAAATGATCATTATCTATGTTTAGTATAATTTCTGTTTTTGGGTAGAATTTTAAAAAGCTTTCAACGTACTCACATGCTTCTATAATAAAATATTCACTGTTTCCAAGTCTATAATTTGCATTAATTTGATTGAAGAAAGCACCTACTTGTATTGTAGGATCAAGTTTTCCTTCAAGAAAACAACTTGCAATCATTGAAGTTGTTGTAGTTTTTCCATGTGTTCCAGAAACACAAATTGTATCATTAAAGACTTTTGTTAATAATCCTAAAAAATCTCCTCTTTCAATTGTTGGAATATAAAGTTGTCTTGCTTTTACTAGTTCTGGATCATCTTGGCTGATTGCTGCTGTGTATACAACTAAATCTGCTCTTGAAACACTTTCAATATCATGTCCGATTTTAACAGGGATACCATGTGAAATTAGATCATCTGTATATTCTGATTGAGCAGTATCAGATCCTGTTACTATAAATCCCCAGTGTTTAAGTATTTCGGCGATACCACTCATACTTACTCCACCGATTCCAATCATATGTATTTTTTTATATTTTTCTAATTCCTCTAAATTAGCCAAATTAAACACTCTCCTTTTATGGTAAATATATTCCAAAAAATATATCTTGTTACATTATATATAAATAATGCACATTTTTCAATAGTTTTATTCAAAAAAATGGAAATGGGGACGGTTCTGAATTTCAGTTTGTTATGTCGAAAATTGCAAAAGTATAGTTGGCTAGTTAATACAAGATGAAATTTGTTATGCTTATAAATAATTGTTAAATTTTGATGATTATTTAAAATAATTTTAAACTATTAAAATTTTAAAAAAATGGAAAAAAAAGAAGGAAAAAAAATTTTTTTGATGAATAATATATTAGTATGTGTAGAAAATATATACATATGAAAAAATAACATAAAAAACATTGGAAGGCGGTGCTCTAGAATGCAAATTACAGATGTGCGTTTAAAGAAAGTAAATTCAGGAAGCAGAATGAAAGCAGTTGCTTCAGTTACATTTGATAATGAATTCGTAGTTCATGAAATCAAAGTTATCGAAAGTCAAAAAGGATTATTTATTGCTATGCCTAGCAAAAAAAGATTAAATGGTGAACACAAAGATATAGCTCACCCAATCAATCCAGAGACAAGAGAAAAAATAGAAAAGGCTATATTTGAAGCATATGAAAATGCTCCAGAACCAGAAGAAACAGCAGCAGCTGTTGATAATGATGAAGTAGCTGAATAATAAATAAAAGATGCTTAAGCAATTAAGCATCTTTTTTGTGCTTTTTTATGGAATAAAAAAACAGAGGGAAGCACCCTCTGTGTGATTAAATGAGAACAGTATTAACATATGCGGCTGTCTCTACATGTTTGGAATATGTAGCGGGCAACCTTTTCGCTCTGATGAACATCCTTGATTGATACTTCTGCGTAGCATTTTCCGTCATGTTTTGAATCGAGAGTTACTCCGCCAAATCTTTCTGGATATTTGTTTTTTTCTGCAAGAAAATCCAGATAGATTACAGGAATCCGATAAACCGGACCTGCAAAGCTGTTTGCCTTTAATTTCTCCAAGTTGTTAATTCCGAACATTATGTTGTTCTCCCTTCATATAGTTTAGAATAATAGTTTAACATAAAATTTTGAAAAAGTCAACCTAAAAGTTGGTAAAGTTATTGACATAAAACGACAAAGTTTGATATAATTTTATACATTGCAAGGAGATAAAGCAGGAACCGAATATGTTTTTAACATATTTGGTATTTTTGCATTTTTATAAAAGGAGGGGAAAGATGAATAAAATATTAAAAAAATTATTAAAAAAACATGCAATATTATTACTTATAGAAATCTTACTTATAGCTGCAAATATTTACTTGTTAACAATTCCATCAAAATTATTAGGTAAAATAGTGGATTTGCTATACAATATTGAAACAAACAGAAATGAACTTTTGCAAACAACATATAATTTGTTAATAATGTGTGGATTATTACTTGTTTCAAGAGTGGTATGGAAAATGATTGATGCAAAAGTATCTAGAAACATTGTAAAAGAATTTAGAGATAGATTATTTGAAAAAATGCTGAAAACTGATGTCGGAAAATTAGGTACTTTAAAAAACGGAGATATAATGTCACGTTTTGTTAGAGATATTGCAGAGGTTAGAAAATTTATATCAAATGCTATAACAACACTTATTAGATTTGTTTTAAATTTTGCAATTGTGTCATATACAATGATTCAAGCAACAAATGTTAAAATGACAGTAACTGCATTATTACCAATTATAGGAAGCATTATTCTTATTTTAATGAGTATAAAAAAATTGGAAAAAAACTACAACGAATCTAGAAAGAAATTTACTGATTTATCTGAATTTGTTCAGGAAAGTACAGACAGTATAAGAACAACAAAGGCATATGTAGGGGAAAAAATGCAGTATGAAGAATTTTTGAAAAAAAATACTAGTTTAAGAAATACAAATTTTGAAGTAATTAGAAGTGAAACAATGCTAAGTATATATATGCATATGGGAATAGGATTAGGCATAGGTTTGTCAATTTTGTTTGGTAGTCAAATGGTTTTAAATAACGAAATAACAGTTGGGGATTTTGTAGCATTTAATGGATATATGTTAATATTGCAACAACCTATAAGATGGATACCATGGTTAATAAAACATTTTAAGAAATATCAAGTTTCTCATAAAAGATTAGATGAAATGTTAAAAATGAAGGAAGAAGAAATTTATATTGATAATAATTATATAGAAAAGTTAGATGGAAATATAGAAATAAAAAATTTATCATATAAATATCCTGATGGAACTGAAAATGTTTTAGACAACATAAATATTAATATAAAAAAAGGAAAATCTTTAGGAATAATAGGTGTTATAGGAAGTGGAAAAACAACATTAATGAATTTATTGTTGAAATTATATCATGTTCCTAATGGAATGATTTATATTGATGGTAAAGATATTAATGAAATAAAAACTGATACGATAAGAAATAATATTTGTTACATAACTCAGGATAATTTCTTGTTTTCATCATCTTTAAAGGAAAATATAAATTTATTTAGAGATATTTACGATAAAGAAGAAATTTTAGAGAGTACAAAATCATCTATGATTTATGATGAAATTAGTCAAATGTCAGATGGAATTGATACTATAATTGGGGAAAAAGGAATCGATTTGTCAGGTGGACAGAAACAAAGAGTTGTTATTTCAAGAGCTTTTTTAAATAATAGTAATATTGTTATTTTTGATGATACCTTTTCAGCATTAGATAATAAAACAGAAGAGGTTTTACTTCAAAATATTAGAAATTTAACACAAGAAAAAACTTGTATAATTATTTCAAATAGAATTTCGGATATTAAACACTGTGATGAAATAGTGGTTTTAGAGCATGGAAAAATTGTAGAACGTGGAGTTCATAGAGAATTATTAACTTTGAAAAATAAGTATTATGAATTTTATAAAAATCAAGCAGAAAAGAGTAAACCACAATTTTTAGATTAATTATAAATGTAGTAAGGAGGGGAGAAATTTGAAAAATAAAACTCTTAATCGTGTTAGTAAGATGGTTAAGCCATATAAGAAAACTGTAATTTTTGTTACAATATTAGCTATTATAATTGACATTCTTGCTCTTGTTAAACCATATTTAGTAAGAGTTTTAATTGATGATTTTCTTGAAATTGGAATTAGTAAAAAAGAATTTTTATCAACAACAATAATAGCTTTTTTATACATTGGCTTAGTTTGTATTGAAAACTTTTTAGATTATTTTAATAGTACGAGAACTAATATAATTGGTGAAAGTGTTGTTTTTGATTTAAGAAACAAATTATATGCATATATGGAAAGAGCAAATATAAAATTTCATGATAAAGTACCATCTGGAACTTTATTTGTAAGAATTATAAGTGATACAGAAGATGTTTTTGCTTTATTTAGCGATGTTATAACGACTTTTGTTAAAGATGTATTTATAATTATAGGATTATTAATAGTTATGATTTATATTAGTTATAAACTTGCAGCTGTTAGCATTATTATAATTCCGTTAATTATAATTACTTCTTTGATTATAACTAAATTATTAAATAAAACATATTCTGCTGTAAAAAGTGTTAGAACCAGATTAAATATATTTTTTTCAGAATCAATTTATGGTTTAAAAGTTATAAAAATTTTTAACAGACAAAAAGAAAAACAAGCAGAATGTGAAAAAATCACAAGTGAATTTAGAGATACAATTAAACCAATCGGATTTTTGCAAGGTTTATTACCAGCCATAATGACATTAATTGAAAATTTAGGAATTGCAATTGTTATTTGGGCAGTTGTTAATAAATTGATTGGAGAATCATTAGATGTTGGTGTAATTTATATGTTTATTACGTATTTAAAAAACATATTTGATCCAATTAATAGAATTATTGAAAATGTAGAAATTGTTGAAGAAGCGGTTACTTCAATTGATAAGATTTATGAAATTTTAGAAAAAGAAGAATTTCAAGAGGATTTTGAATCAGGCGAAAGAATAAATAAAATAAAAGGTAAAATAGAATTTAGAAATGTTTGGTTTGCATATGAAGGAGAAAATTGGATTTTAAAGAATGTTAGTTTTACAATAGAACCAGGACAAAGTGTTGCATTAGTTGGAAAAACTGGTTCAGGAAAAACTACTATTACTAATTTGATTAATAGATTTTACACTATTCAAAAAGGTGAGATTCTTATAGATGATGTTAATATTAATGATATAAATTTAGGTGACTTAAGAAGAAATATTGGTACAATATTGCAGGATCCTTTTATTTATGCAAAATCGATAAAGGAAAATATAAAATTGTTTAATGATATTAGTGATAAGAGAATTGAAGAAGCAATTCAAATGTCTTCAGCAAGTGAGTTTGTTAATAATCAGGAAAACGGAATTAATGAGGTTGCAAAAGAACGTGGAAATTCATTTTCAGCAGGTGAAAAACAATTGTTAGCTTTTGCTAGAATTTTTGCATTAAATCCTTCGGTATTTATTTTAGATGAAGCAACTGCTAACATAGATACAACAACAGAACAATTAATTCAAGAATCAGTGGACAAGCTTTCAGCAGAAAAAACTTCAATTTTTATAGCTCATAGATTGGCAACAATAGTTAATGTAGATAAAATTATTGTATTAAGTAATGGTGAAATAATAGAACAAGGAAATCATGAGGAATTAGTAAAAACTGGAGGATATTATAGTAAATTATATAATTCATATTATAATAGTTTAAAATAAAACTAGACTAAATGTTTTTTTTAGTGTTATAATTATATTGTAATTTTAAAGCAGATTAAAATTAATTGTCGAACAAAAGAAAAGGAGAATAAATGATGAAAGAAATAGAAAATTCTATAAAAAAAGTAATTAAAAAAATTTTAATAACATTCATTTTCTTAATATTTGTTATAGCTGTTATAGCAATTGCAGATATCAAAAACGATGAAAGTTATAAACCAGAAGAACTGGACAATACCGAATTAAGTACCAATTCTACTAATGAAGAAAATGTAAATAATGAGGATAATACAATAGATAATATTGAAGAAGAACTACAAAGTGATGCTATAATTAATGGAATTAATATGAATGATTATGTAGGAATGTGGTATGAAAATCAAGAATTAGAAGGATATTCAGAAGTAGATATTGCAGTTGATGATAATAATAGAATAGAATTACAAATTGGAATTTATAGGTTAAATACATTTGATGAATTGTCAACCTCAATTACAGGTAATGTTATTAAATTTAATGATATATATGGAACAACAGGAACGGTTACTTTAGAAAAAGAAAAAGTTATTTTAGAGTATTCTTCAGAAAGTTTTGAAATAAAAAATCAAAAAATCGAATTTACTTATAGGAAAGAGAGAAAAACAACTCAAATAACAGACGGATTAGATTTGACTGGTAAATGGAGTACTCAAGCAGATTCAGATAGTAAAGGATATGTAACTTTTAATCCTGATAATACTTTTTCAAGTGCTATAAAAAAATCAGAAAAAGATATAATTACATCAGGAAAATACAAATTATATGGAAACAAAATAAAATTTATAACAAATAAAGGAGAAGTTTTGCGAGGAGAATTCAAAAATGGTAAAATAAATTATTATTTCTTGAATGAAGAAGTGGCTGAAGTATATCCAGAACAGTAAAATAATAAAGACATACATAAAATATAATTTATGTATGTCTTTTATATATTGTATTAAATAAAATTTACCGAAAAGCCTTGAAAAAAATCAGTTTTAATGATTAAATAAATTACGTAAAAATAGATGAAATTTAAGTTTTAAATAAACACAAAGGAGAGATGTAAATAATGTGTGGTTTCTGTGGATTTACTGGAAAAGTAGAGAATAGAGAACAAGTAATAGAAAATATGATGGAAAAAATAATATATAGAGGTCCTGATAGTAAAGGAAGTCACGTAGATGAGGATATAGCTTTAGGTTTTAGAAGATTATCAATTATAGATTTAGCTGATGGAACTCAACCTATATATAATGAAGATGGAACTAAGGTAATAGTTTTTAATGGAGAAATATATAATTATCAAGGTATTCGTGAAGATTTAATTAATAAAGGTCATATATTTAAAACTAAGACTGATACAGAAGTTATTTTACATGGGTACGAAGAATATGGTCCAGAAGTTTTAAATAAATTTAGAGGAATGTTTGGAATTGCAATTTGGGATATGGTTTCTAAGGAATTATTTATTGCTAGAGATTTCTTTGGAATTAAACCTATGTACTATACACAAGTTGGAAAAGATTTGATTTTTGGTTCTGAAATTAAGTGCATTTTAACACACCCAAATGTAAAAAAAGAATTAAATGAGTCAGCTTTGCAAAATTATTTATCATTCCAATATGGTGTGCCAAATGATACATTTTTCAAAAATATCTATTGTTTACAACCAGGACATTATTTGAAATTTAAAGATGGAAAGCTTGAAATAACAAGATATTGGAAACCAGACTTTAAAATAGATGAATCATGGGAAGAAGATAAATTAGTTGAGGAAATTGACAAAGTATTCAAAGATTCAGTTGAAGCACACAAAATTAGTGATGTTGAGGTTGGATGTTTCTTGTCAAGTGGTGTTGATTCAAGTTATGTTGCAACTCAATTTAAGGGACAAAAAAGCTTTACAGTTGGATTTAACTATAATAAGTATAATGAAATTGATTATGCAAAAGAATTAGCTGAAGAAATTGGACAAGATCATTATTTCAAAAGAATTGAGGATGATGAATTTTGGGAGATTGTTCCAAAAGTTCAATATTATATGGATCAACCACATGCTGACCCATCTTGTGTTGCGTTATATTATGTGTGTAAAATTGCAAGTGAACATGTAAAAGTTGTATTATCAGGTGAAGGTGCTGACGAATTATTTGGTGGATATAGAATTTATCATGAACCATATAGCTTACGTTACAGTAAATTTTTACCAAGATTTATGTGGAAAGGAATAGCAGGAGTTTTAAATGCAATTCCAAAAGAATTTCCAGGAAAAAGTTATGCAAATAGAGCAAGTAAAACTTTAGAAGAAAGATTTATTGGTAATGCTAATTTATTCTCTGACAAAGAAAAACGTAAAATATTAAAAAATACTGAAGGTATGAAAAAGCCAGAGGAAATTACAAAGCCTTTTTATGAAGACACAAAAGGCATGGATGATGTTACAAGAATGCAATATATTGATATTAATTTCTGGATGATTGGAGATATTTTATTAAAAGCAGATAGAATGAGTATGGCAAATTCATTAGAACTTCGTGTGCCATTCTTAGATAAAGAGGTTTGGAATTTAGCAAGAACTATTCCAGCAAAATACAAAGTAACAAAAGATGGACAAACTAAAGTTGCAATGAGAAAAGCGGCTTTAAAGAATATGCCTGAAAAAGTTGCTTCAAGAAAGAAATTGGGATTCCCAGTTCCTACAAGAGAATGGTTAAAACAAGAGAAATACTATAATATTGTAAAAAAAGAATTTGAATCTGAAATTGCTAAAAAGTATTTTGTTACTGAGGAAATTGTTAAATTGTTAGATGAGCATATTCAACTTAAAAAAGATAATAGCAGAAAGATTTGGACTATTTATGTTTTCTTAATTTGGTATAAACAATTTTTTGAAGAATAGGCTTTGATAAGGAGATAATAGCAATATGAGAAAAGTAATTGTTTTTGATTTAGATGAAACTTTAAGAAGTATCGAAACATCAATAAATGACAAAAATCTAAAAGTTGTTTTAAGACCAAAATTAACAGATTTATTAAAAAAGTTAGAAGAAGTTAAAAAGGATGGAGTAGATAGTGTAATATACACATCTGCTTCAAAAAACAGTGTTGAAAGATATTTTTTAGATAAATTGCCAGCTGAATACAGGAATGTTTTCAAAAAAATAATAACAAGGGAAGTTTTGATAGAGCCAAAGGAGAAAACAAGAGAAAACTATTTATATAGAAGAAATACTAACAAAATGGTTACAGCTTTAACTGATGATGATAATTATGATTATGATGAAATACTATTTTTTGATGACAATAGAACAGAATATCAATATCTAGAAGAATTGTATGACGAAAAGTTGGATACAAAATTTCCTGTTCCAGAAAAAAATGTAACTTTTGTAAGTTTACCATTTTATCCAAGAAAAGAAGTTGAAATGTATGCCTTAAAAGAGTTGGCAAAAGAAAATGAAACAAGGAATAATAGTGAGCTATCAACAAAAATCAGAGAATATTTTAATTTGATGATACAAGAACCAGGCTGTAGAATTATGACAGAAATTATAGATGATTTTGTTTCAAAAGAAAACAAAAAAGGATTAGTAGATATTAATGGAACAGAGGAATTTGACATATATGAAAAAAAATTAAGAAAAACATATTGTGATATAGATGATATAATAGATAATGATCCAACTTTGGGAGACAAATATAGAGATTATGAGGATGAATATTTTTCAAAAATGGAAGAACCTGATTTACGAGAGCTTTTTTAGGAAAATTTAAAATACATATGAAAAGGAGATATATTTATGGAAGATAATACAAATGAATTTGATGAAATTCTCGATAAAAAAATATCAGAAATATTTAAAAATTCTGACTATAATCAATTTTCAATGTTCAAAAGAAGAAAGATGATATATGATTATTTAGTTGATAATTTGGAATATGATTATGGATTATTAACAGAGATTTATGATTATAAGCCACGTAATTATAAATCTGAAATAATGTCTGGATTAAATGAAGGGAAAAAAAGTGAAAACAATAAAGGTCTAGCAGTATGTAACGGAATTTCATATGCATATAAGTTATTGTTGGAAAAAGTTGGGATTGAAAGTATTTTAATAGCAAGTAATATTGAAGTGGATGATGAAAAATCTTTAGAAAATCTTGATATTAATCATATAAGAAAAGGTGAAAATGGAAAATATAAATTAGGTCATATGTTTATTTTAGTAAAAAACGAGGATGGAAGTTTTTCTTTTGATGATCCAACATGTGATATTATGCATAAAGGTGAAGATATAAATTGGTTTAACTATGAGTTAAACGAATGTGCTGAAAAGGGACAAGTTGATGTACAAGGTTTTGGGGCAGATTTATTATATTATTTTGTGGATAAGGAAAAGCCAGAAACAGATAAACGTCTAGAAAGAGAATTTCCAGGAAAAGAAGATGGATTTTTAAGTTTACCAGAAAATATAAAATCATATGATGAAAATGAAAAAATTCAAGATAAGGTTGAAGAAGATGTTGATTGGGAAAGATAGGAAGGAGCAAACATAAATGTGTGGATTTGTAGGGTTTATGGACAAATTAAACCAAGATGAAAAACGTAAAAGTATAAAAGTAATGGCAGATAGAATTATACACAGAGGTCCTGATGAAGAAGGATATTTTGTCGATGATGATGTTGCTTTAGGACATAGAAGATTATCAATTATAGATTTAAGCAGTGGACAACAACCAATGTTTAACGAAGATGGTAGTGTAGTTGTTGTGTATAATGGTGAAATTTATAATTATCAAGATATAAAGAAAGATTTAGAGGAAAAAGGCCATGTATTTAAAACAAATTCAGATACAGAAGTATTAGTTCATGGATATGAAGAATATAAAGAAGAACTATTTAATAAATTAAGAGGAATGTTTGGATTTGTAATTTATGATATAAAAAATAAAGAATTAATAGGTGTTAGAGACTATTTTGGAATTAAACCTTTTTATTACTATGATGATGGACAAACTTTTATTTTTGGATCAGAAATAAAAAGCTTTCTAGATCATCCAAATTTTGTAAAAGAAGTTAATAAAAAAGCTTTAAAACCATTTTTAACATTTCAATATTCTGTTTTAGATGAAACATTTTTCAAAAATACATATAGATTAAAGCCAGGTAATTACTTTAAATTTAAGGATGGAAAAATAGAAATTAAACAATATTTCAAAGCTGAATATATGAAACAAAATGATACTTATGAAAGCTATAAAAAACAAGTAAAAGAATCATTAGAAGATTCTGTAAAATGCCATCAAATAAGTGATGTTGAAGTAGGTTCATATTTATCAGGCGGGGTTGATTCATCTTATATTGTAAGTATGGCTAAACCTGATAAAACATTTACAGTTGGATTTGACAGGACAGGTTTTGATGAATCTGGGTTTGCAAAAGATTTATCAAAAATATTTAACACAAATAATTACAACAGAGTTTTAACAGGTGATGATTTCTTTAATGCTTTACCAGTAGTTCAATATCATACAGATGAACCACATGCAAATTTATCAACTGTTCCACTGTTCTTCTTATCAAAATTAGCTAGAGAAAAGGTAAAAGTTGTACTTTCAGGTGAAGGTGCAGATGAAATGTATGGAGGATACAATGAACTAAATGTTAGCAAATGGATTAAGGCATATTGCAAACTTCCATTAGCATTTAGAAAATGTTTAGCTAATAAAGTTAGAGATAAAAAGAAATTCAAAGGTAAAAGAATTATTTGCCAATATGATAGACCTTTATCAGAAAGATTCATTGGAAATGCATTTATTATGGATGATAATGAAACAGAAGACATTTTATGTGATGAATTAAAAGGTAATGGAATTAAATTTGCTGATATAATCAAGCCATATTATGATGATGTAAAAGGTATGGATGAAATTACTCAAATGATGTATATTAATATGCATTTCTGGCTTGCAAAAGATATGCTTTTAAAGGCTGATAAAATGAGTATGGCAAATTCTGTTGAACTTCGTGTTCCTTTTTTGGATAAAGAAGTTTGGAATGTTGCAAGAAAAATTCCAAGTAAATATTTAATTAAAGATGGTGAAACTAAGAAAGTTTTCAGAGATGTTGCAGCTGAAGTAATTCCTGAAGAATGGGCAAAGAGAAGAAAATTAGGATTTCCAGTTCCATTCTTTATGTGGATTAAAGAAGAAAAATATTTTAGCAGAGTAAAAGATTTATTTATGCAAGATTGGGTAAGTGAATTCTTTGATAAAGATAAAATAAATAAAATGCTTGATGACCATTATGCAGGAGTAGAAAATCATGGAAGAAAATTATATAATATATACATTTTCTTGGTTTGGTACAAGGTTTATTTTGTTGATGGAGCAAAAGCTTTAAGTTTATAGTAATAAAAAAATAACCTTAAAATCTAAGTGTTAAACTTACAGATTTTAGGGCTATTTTTTATTTTAAATTTTATTTTTTAAATTCAACAATCGTTACTCCCATTTCACCTTCACCAAATGTTCCAAGTCTAAAAGATTTTACATGAGGATGCTTTTTCAAAAATGAGTGTATTCCTTCACGTAATTTACCTGTCCCTTTGCCATGAACAATTCTTGCTGTTGGTAAATTTGATAAATAGCAATCATCTAAATATTTATCTATAATAAATATTGCATCTTCAACATTTTGACCAATTACATTTATTTCAGAAGAAATTGATTTTGACTTCATATCAAGAGATGATGTATATTTATTTTTTGAACTAAGTGCTTTATTTGATTTAACAGGTAATTCTAAATTATTGATGTTTATATTAGTTTTTGTATTTCCAAATTGAACTATAACTTCATTGTTTTTATTTGGAAGTGTTAAAACTATTCCAGTCATATTAAATGGTTTTACTAAAACTTCCATTCCTGTCTTTATTTCAATGTTATTTGCATTAAAGTTATCATTTAAAGCATGATTAATTAAATTATTTTTTATATTAGAATTAAGATTTTCTCTGAGTTTATTGGCTTTTTGAAGAGCCTTTTTGTCTGCAGAATCATATAATTCATTTAATTCTTTAATAATGCTATTTGCTTCTTCTTTTGCTGAAAGTAAAATGTTTTTAGCTTCATTTTTTGCTTTATTAATGATTTCTTTTTCTTTAGAATCTACATCTGAAACATTATTTTCGAGTTGCTTTCTTAGTAATTCAATTTGATTTGAATTTTTTAAAATCTTTTCTTTTTCTTTTTCTATCAAAAGTTTATCATCATATATGTTTTTAATTAATTCTTCAATACTTATATTGTCCTCGCTTAAAAGACTTTCAGCTCTTTGTAAAATTTCTTGTGGCAATCCTAGTTTTTTACTTATTGCAAATGCATTACTTTTTCCAGGAACACCAATTAATATTTTATAAGTAGGGCGTAGGTTTTCAATATCAAATTCAGAACTGGCATTTTCAAATCCTTCAGAAACTAATGCATAATGCTTTAATTCTGGATAATGAGTTGTTGAAAGAGTTAAAGCACCTTTATTATATAAATTTTCTAAAATACTTATTGCAAGATTAGCTCCTTGTATAGGGTCTGTTCCAGAACCTAATTCATCAATTAAAATAAGGCTATTTTCTGTTGCATTAGATAGAATATTTATAATATTTTTCATGTGTGACGAAAAAGTACTTAAAGATTCTTGAATACTTTGTTCATCACCAATATCAGCAAAAATCTTATCAAATACATAAATACTGCTATTTTCTTTTGCTGGAATATGAAGACCACTACATGCCATTAAACATAAAAGTCCAACAGTTTTTAATGTTACAGTTTTACCACCGGTATTAGGTCCTGTTATGATTAATGATTGAAAGGTTTTTCCTAAATTTAAATCGATTGGCACAACTGAGTTTGAATTAATTAAAGGATGCCTTGCTTGCTTTAATTCTATAAATTTTTCATTATTAATAATAGGTTCTATTCCATTAATTGCTCTAGAATAATTTGCTTTTGCAAAAATTAAATCTATATAACCAATAATTTTAATATTTTCTTTTAAATTATCAACAATAGGATATAAAGATGTTGATAGCTGCTCTAAAATTTTTTCAATTTCAACGTTTTCTTCTAACTTTATATTATTGATTTTATTGTTTAAATCAAATACTGAAGTGGGTTCTATATAAACAGTTGAGCCACTCGCTGAAATGTCATGTATTAAACCATTGATATTTTCTTTGTATTCAATTTTAACTGGGATAACATATCTATCATTTCTAATTGTAATAATTGGTTCCATTATATATTTTGAATAGCTAGATGAGTGAATAAAAGAATTCAATTTTTCTTTTATTCCACTTTCTAATTTACGTCGATTACGCCTTAGTGAACCAAGCGTTTTAGATGCTTCGTCTGAAATGTTATATTCATCTATAATTGCTCTGGTTATATTTTGATAAATTCCTTGATTAGAATACAATGATTCAAATTTTTCTTTTAAAGTTGTAAGTTCGGATTCTTCTGAATTAGCATAATATTGTTTTAAATTATTAGAAATGTTTAATATTTTTGCAATTTCTAACAAAGCTTTTGGTGATAAAGTTGTATAGCTTTCTAGATTCTTGATATAAGGTGTGATATTATCTATTTCATCAAGAGGGATGTTTCCATATTTTAATATTAGTGAATAAGCATCAGATGTTTGACTAAGAAGCTGCTTTACTTCGTCTGGATTATTAGATGGAAGAGTATTTATGCAAAATTCTTTTCCAATATAGGTTTTGCAATATAATGATAAATTTTCTAATATTTTGTTAAACTCTAATTTAGTTAGGTTTGAATTCATAATATATTTCTCCTTTTATAAATTGTATATATTATAGCATAGAAAATAGGGAATAGCAATTAAATAAGAACAATAGTCTATTAAAAATAATATAAAAAAATTAAAAAAACACTTGAAAAATCTACCAATTAGGTATATAATTAAATAGCAAAATAAATATGACACAGGAGAGTGGGAACAAATCCCACTCTTTAATTGTAAATAAAGGGGGAAATATATCTTGGCAAGTATTGAAGAAAGAGTGGAAACTCTTGTTGAAAAGTCAATTGAAGCTTTAGGGTATCAATTGTATGATGTTCAATATGCAAAAGAAGGAAAAGATTACTTTTTACGAATATTTATAGAAAATCCAAATGGACAGATTAGTTTAGAAGATTGTGAAAAAGTAAATAATGAAATAGAAGAAATGTTGGATACAGCTGATTATATTAAAGAACAATATTTTTTAGAGGTATCTTCAACAGGAGTTGAAAAAATTATAAGAAAAGACAAACATTTACAAGAAAATATTGGAGAGTATATAAATATTAAATTATTTAAGCCAATAAATAACTGTAAAGAATTTATTGGAATTCTAAAAAAATATGATGATGAAATAATTTATGTAGAAGTAAATGGAGATATTATTGAATTAGAAAGAAAAAATATATCACTAATAAAAAAATATTATGATTGGGATAATGACTAAGATTAAATCTTAAAATGTTTCAAATAAAAGGAGGAATTAAAAAAATGAAAAAAGGAGCAAAAGCAAAACCAAGTAAAGCAATAGATAGTAAGGAAATGTTGCTTGCAATGGAAGAATTAGAAAAAGAAAATGGTATGGAACCAGGAAGTTTAATGGAGGCAATTGAAACAGCATTAGTTACAGCATACAAAAGAGACTTTGATTCAACAGCTGATAATGCAAAAGTTGTTGTTGATAAAGAAACTGGAGATTATCATGTATTTGTTGAAAAAGAAGTTGTAGAAGAAGTTGAAGATGGAAATGTTCAAATTTCTTTGGAAGATGCAAAAAAAATTAATAAATCATTAGGTGTAGGAGATACAGCACAAATTGAAATTATGCCAAAGAATTTTGGAAGAATTGCTGCAGGAACAGCAAAACAAGTTATTATTCAAAAAATAAGAGAGGCATCAAGAGAATATTTATTCAATGAATTTAGTGATAGAAAAGGAGAAATAGTTTCTGGATTAATTCAAAAAGCTGATGGTGGAATTGTTGTAGTTGATTTAGGAAGACTAGAGGGTGTTATGCCATTAAAAGAACAAGTTCCAACAGAAAAATATCATGTAAATGATAAAATTAGAGCATATGTTTTAGATGTAGAAAAAGGAGCTAAAGGTGCACCACAAGTTATAATTTCAAGAGCAGCTGCTGATTTTGTAAGAAAATTATTTGAATTAGAAATACCAGAAATCTATGAAGGTGTTATTGAAATTAAAAGTGTATCAAGAGATGCAGGAAGTAGAAGTAAGGTAGCTGTTTATTCTCCAAATGAAAATATTGACCCAGTAGGTTCTTGTGTTGGACAAAAAGGAATTCGTATTCAAAACATTATAAATGAATTAGGTGGAGAAAAAATAGACGTAATTGAATGGAGTGAAGATCCAGCAATATTTATATCAGCTGCATTATTACCAGCTCAAGTTCTAGCTGTTGATATTAAAGAAGAAGAAAAGTTTGCTCAAGTTATTGTACCAGATGATCAATTATCATTAGCAATTGGAAAATCAGGGCAAAATGCAAGATTGGCAGCAAAATTAACAAATTGGAAAATAGATATTAAGAGTGAATCTCAATTTAGACAAATTTTAGCAGAAGCTCAAAATGCTGACGAATCAGAAGAAAATGACGGAAACAATGAAGTAGTTGAGACTTCAGAAGAATAAATAAAAGGAAGTGAATATTTTGAAAAGTATACCACAAAGAACATGTATAGGATGTAATTCAAAAAAAGATAAAAATGAGTTAATTCGTATAGTTAAAGATAAACAAAATAATATAAGTATAGATAAAACAGGAAAAGCAAATGGAAGAGGGGCTTATATTTGCGATAGTATTGAATGTCTAGAAAAAGCAATAAAAAACAAAAGAATAGAAAAAAGTTTTGAAATGAAAATTGATGAAATTGTTTATGAAAATTTAAGAAGTGTAATTGGTGGTAAATAGTTTTTCAAAAAGGATTTTAAAAATATAAGTGGGGGTGAATTTATTGGGTAAGATAAAAATACATGAAATAGCAAAAGAATTAGGCTTAACCAGTAAACAAATAATAGAGAAAGCAAATAGCTTAGGTATAGAGGTTTCTAGTCATTTAAGTTCTATTGATGAAGATCAAGCTAAATCAATTAAAGATAGTTTTAATGGTAAATCTGATAAAAAGGTGAATGTTAAGGAAAATTCAAATAAAAAGAGTGAAGGTAAAGAAGAAAAATCATCTAAAAATGAAAAAGAAAAAAAATTAAAAGATGATAAAAAGACTGAAACTCCAGTTATAATAAGAAGAGAAGTTATCATTAATGATGAACCAAAAAAAGTAGAAGAAAAACCTAAAAATAATAGAAGTGATGTTGGTTTTGTTGAGAGAAAGAAAAATCAAGATTATAACATTGTGTATAGAAATAAAACCACTAAACCAATGACTTTTAGTGAGTTGTTTGGAATTAAAGATAATAAGAAAGAAAATAAAAAAGAACAAGAAAAGGTTGTTTCAAGTGCAAAAGCAGAAGAAAAGCCAAAAGTAGATGTTGGTAATAAAGCGGAAAACATTTCACATAATAATGAAGTTAATTTAAATATTGGCAAAGATAAAGTTGAAGATTCTACAAAGAATAACGAAAAAAACATAGAAAACAAAACTGAAAATAATGTAGAAAAAAATAATATATCAAGTGTAAATAATATTGAAAAAAAGGAGAAACCAGATTTAACTGAAAGTAAAAATATGGAACAGGCAGTAAGAAAAGAATTTGTAAATAATAATGGATACAAAAGAAATGATAATTATAACCAAAATAGAAATAACTATAATGATAGAAATGCTTCAGGTGATAGAAATAGATTTAATCAAGATGGAAACAGAAATAATAGATTCCAAAATGATAGAAATAATAATTATAACAATAGAAATAATTATAATAATAATGGTTATAATAATCAAGATAGAAGAAATAATGGCGAAAATGGATTTAATAGAAATCAAAATGGCAAATTTCAAAGAAATGGTTTTAACAACAGAGGAGATAACAATAGAAATGATTTCAATAGAAATGGAAAAAGACCACTTGATGATAAAGGAATTGATAAAAACATAAAAGATATCATGTCAACTGAAATTGTAGAAAAAGAATCTCAAAGAGATTATAATAGCAGATCAATTGACAAGGCTAAACAAATTAAATTTGAAGAAAACAAAGGTAATAAGAAAACTACAAAAACAAAGAAAAATGGTAGATTCGAAGATTTTGATGGTGGAAAATTAAAAGGACTAAAAAGAGAAAGCGGATTATCAAATATGTTTGATGATCAAGATGGTGGAATGCTTGATTACTATGATATGTCTAGTGGAAGAATTAAAAAGAATAAAAAGAAAACTAACAAATCTGAAGCTGGAGAATCTAAACAAAAAATATTTGAATTAAAAGAAATCAGTATTCCAGAAAGAATTACTGTTAAAGACTTGTCAGCTGAATTAAAGAAAACAAGTAGTGAAGTTATTAAAAAATTATTTGGTTTAGGAATTATGGCTACAATTAATAATGAAGTTGATTTTGATACAGCATATTTAATTGCATCAGAATTTGGAGTTACAGCTAATAAAAAAGAAGTTGTAAATGAAGAAGATATTTTATTTGATGAATCTGAAGATAGTGAAGAAGAATTAGAAGCAAGACCACCTGTTGTTGTAGTTATGGGACACGTTGATCATGGTAAAACATCTTTACTAGATGCTATTAGAAGCACAAATGTTATTGAAGGTGAAGCTGGAGGAATTACACAACATATTGGTGCATATAAAGTTAATGTAAATGGCAGAGAAATTACTTTCTTAGATACACCAGGACATGAAGCTTTCACAAGCATGAGAGCCAGAGGTGCTCAAATTACTGATATTGCAATATTGGTAGTTGCAGCAAATGATGGTGTAATGCCTCAAACAGTTGAAGCTATTAATCATGCTAAAGCAGCAAATATTCCAATTATAGTAGCAGTAAACAAAATAGATTTACCAGAAGCTAATGTTGATAAAGTAAAACAAGAATTAATGCAATATGAATTAGTTTCAGAAGAATGGGGTGGAGATACAATATTTGTTCCAATTTCTGCAAAAAATCATACAAATCTTGACACTTTATTAGAAATGGTTTTATTAGTTGCTGATATGCAAGAATTAAAAGCAAATCCAAAGAAACAATCTAAAGGTGTTGTAATTGAAGCTCGTTTGGATAAAGCTAAAGGTCCAATTGCATCTGTACTAGTTCAAAGAGGTACATTAGATGTAGGTGATACAGTTGTTGTTGGTACATCAATTGGTAGAATTAGAGCAATGAAAAATGATAAAGGTCAAAATGTAAGAGAAGCTGGTCCTTCAACTCCTGTTGAAATTATGGGATTAACAGAAGTACCAGAAGCTGGAGATACATTCTATGAAGTTAAAAACGAAAAAATGGCTAAACACTTAATTGAGAAGAGACGTGCTCAAGAAAGAGAAAAAATGTTGAAATCAAGTACAGTAACTTTGAGTAATTTATTCGAAAAAATGGCTAGTGATGAGTTGAAACAATTGAATTTAATTGTTAAAGCTGATGTTCAAGGTTCTGCAGAAGCGGTTAAACAATCTCTTGAAAAATTATCTAATGATGAAGTCAAGGTCAAAGTTATACACTCTGTTCCAGGTGCTATTAATGAATCAGATGTTCAACTTGCAAAAGCTGCAGGTGCAATTATAATAGGATTTAATGTAAGACCAGTTGGAACTGCAAAAGAATTGGCTGATAGAGAAGGTGTAGAAATTAAATTATATTCTATTATTTATCAAGCGATTGAAGATGTTGAAGCTGCTATGAAAGGTATGCTTGATCCAGTATATGAAGAAAAAATTATTGGTAATGCTCAAGTTAGACAAACATTTAAAGTTTCTAGTGTTGGTACAATTGCAGGATGCTTTGTATTAGATGGTAGAATTGAGAGAAATGCTGGTGTTAGGGTTATTCGTGATAGCGTTGTAATTCATGAAGGTAAACTTGCATCTTTGAAACGTTTTAAAGATGATGTTAAAGAGGTTACTAAAGGATTTGAATGTGGTGTTCAAATTGAGGATTATAATGATATTAAGGAAGATGATATTATTGAGGCTTTCGTTATGGAGGAAGTTAAGAGATAATTTTTTCTACTTGCAGTGGTGTCGCCGGAAAATAACGAAAAATACCAACCAGCTAAATGTTTTAACGCTTCGTTCGTTTACTGGCGCTATGATTTGAGAGAAAGACGTTAGGTGGGGGCGCCAAGCTGCGCACTCCACTGCGCGTTAAAAATTTAGCTGGTTGATATTTTTCGATATTTTCTGGCTACTCTACAATTTTTTGAAAGAGAAAAAATTATTTTTGAGTAAAGGAGATGAAAAAACGGTGGCTAAGAATGAGGCTCGTTTAAATAGGATAAATGAGGAGTTGAGGAAGGAATTAAGTAGCATTTTAGCGTATGAATTAAAGAATCCTAATATTACGGGGATGCTTAGTGTTACTAAGGTTAAGATTACTCCTGATTTTAAGTATGCAAAAGTGTATGTTAGTATCTTAAATTCTAAAGATGTTGATAAAACTATGGCAGGTTTGAAGGAATCTGCTGGATTTATTAGAAGTAGAATTGCTAAGGAGGTTAATTTAAGAATTACTCCTGAGTTAGTTTTTGAAATTGATGATTCTTTGGAATATGGTGCTAGAATTGATAATATTTTGAAAGATTTAAAATAAATTTTAAATGGGTTTATAGGTAAAACCAAAAAAACCTAAATTTTCACAAAGATAAGGAAGTTATGGAATGACTTTAGATAATATTATAGAACAAATAAATAATGCTGATTCAATAGTAATATTAACACATGAGAATCCTGATGGTGATGCTATTGGAAGTAGTTTAGCATTATATAATGCTTTGAAAAATTACGGGAAGCAAAATGTAGATGTTATTGTTCCTGAGTACTCTAGATGTTTTGAGTTTTTACCAGGAGCTGCTGAAATAAAAAAAGAAAGTAGTGTTGAACAATATGATTTAGCAATTTCAGTGGACGCTGCAACATTAAAAATGCTAAATGGTTGGGCAAAATATTTCGAAGATGCTAAAACAAGTGTAGTTATTGACCATCATGGAACTAATACTATGTATGGTGATATTAACTATGTTAATCCAGATTCACCAGCATGTGCTCAAATTTTAATTGTTCTTTTAGAATATTTTAAAATGGAAATTACTAAGGAGATTGGTACATGTATTTTAACTGGTATTATAACAGATACAGGTGGATTTAAATACCAAGGTACAAATGTTGAAACATTTGAATTTGTAGCTGAATTATTAAATAAAGGTGTTAATGTATCAAAAATTTACAGAAGAGTTTTGGAAACTACAACTAGAACAGCTTTTGAATTAAGAAGAATTGCAGAATCAAGATTAGAATTTTTCTATGATGATAAAGCAACTTTTACATATATTACTTTAGAAGATGAAGAAAAAGTAGAGAGTGAAACTGGTGATCACGAAGGTATTGTTAACATCGGAAAATGTATAGAAGGTGTTGAGGTTTCAGCATTTATCAGAGAGTTGAAGAATGGAAAAGGATGGAGGGTTTCTTTACGTTCTAATGAGTATGTAAATGTTTCTGATGTTGCATTATTATTTGGTGGCGGAGGACATCCTCGTGCTGCTGGATGTACAATACAAGGTGATTTACAACATGTTAAAGATAAGATTATGAATGAGATTAGGGCTTATTTGAAATAGCCCCTTATAGACGTCGAAATGTCGAAAAAGGCCGATGAGCTAAATGTTATTAATGCTACGTTCGTTTGCTGGCGTGGGAGTTTGAGAAGAAGACGTAGGTGTGGAGCGCCAAACTGCGCACTCACTGCACATTAATAAATTTAGCTCATCGACCTTTTTTGACAATTCGACTACTCTACAATTTGTGTTATATTTTTAAAAATTATTATATATTTTTGTGTCATTTCAAATAAGGTGAGGTGTTAGAAGATGGATGGAATATTGGTTGTTAATAAGGAGAAGGGGTGTACTTCTCATGATGTGGTTTATCAAGTGAAGAAATTGTTTGGAAAAAAAGTTGGGCATACTGGTACTTTAGATCCGAATGCTACTGGGGTTTTGCCAATTCTAATAGGAAAGGGAACAGAGCTTTCTCAGTTTTTGATTAATCATGATAAAAAATATATTGCTACTATTCAGCTAGGAGTAAAAACTGATACAGCAGATGTTGAAGGAAATGTAATTGAAGAAAAATGTGTTGATTTAAGTTTGCTTAATGAAGAAAAAATTAATACAATTTTAAAAAACTTGATAGGAAAGCAAAAACAAATTCCACCTATGTATTCTGCGATTAAGGTAAATGGAAAAAAACTTTATGAATATGCAAGAAGTGGAAAATCTGTGGATATTCCGGCGAGGGATATTGAGATTTATGATTTGAAATTATTAAATATTGACATAGAAAATAAATTACTCACATATGAAATATATTGTTCAAAAGGTACATATGTTAGAACAATGTGTGAAAAAATTGCTGAAGCATTAGACACAGTTGGTTATATGAAAGAATTACAAAGAACAATGGTTGGAAACTTTAAAATTGAAGATTCAGTTACAATTGAAGAATTAAAAGAAAATTTTGATAAAAAGGATTTTTTAAATCAAAAAATTATATCATTGGAAAGCTTTTTTAGTAAGAAAGATAAAGTGATATTGGGCAATAAACAATTAAGTTTATTGTTAAATGGTGTTTTGATTGGAGCAAATTATAGTGATGATATATTCAGAATTTATAATGAAAACGGTATATTCATTGGAATTGCTGTTGCAACAAATGGAAAATTAAAAAGAAAAATTATAGTTGAGCAATAATATTGAAAGATAAAAGTGGACCGTGCAATTTTGCATGGTCCTTTTGAATTTTCTAATAAATTCAAATATATTTGCAAAAAAAAACAATATAGTATATAATAACAATGTATTAAAAAAAAGAGGAGAAAAGATGATAAATATACTATTATGTGGAAATAAAAAGGTTTTTGATGGAGCTTTAACTCAGCTAATATCAATGACTAATAGAACTAAGGAAGATATAACATGTTATATCTTTACAATGGATGTTTCAAGGTTAAATCCAGATTTTGTATCAATAACAGATGAACAAGCAGAGTTTTTAGACTATGTGGTCAAATTAAAAAATGAGAATAATAAAGTAATTAAAGTAGATGTTACAGATATTTATGATAGAGAATTTGCAAATTGTAAAAATGAAAATGCATATTGTACACCATATACATTATTACGTTTGTTAGCAGATTTGGTTCCAGATATGCCAGAAAAATTGCTTTATTTAGATATTGATATGATGATTGGAGATGATATATCAAAATTATATGATATAGATGTTTCAGAATATGAATATGCAGCTGTAAAAGAAAAATATGGTTGTTGGCTTATAAGACCTGATTATATTAATGCAGGAATGCTTTTGTTAAATATGAATAAAATTACTGAAACATGTTTATTAGCAAAAGCAAGAGAAAGAATAAAAAATAAAAAAATGTTGTTTGCAGATCAAGATGCAATATTTTGGTCAACAACAAAGAAACTATTATTACCACGTAAGTTTAATGAACAATCAAAGTTCAATAGAAAGGATACTGTTGTTTGTCATTTTTGCAAAAGATTAATGTTTTTGCCATATCCTCATACAGAAAATTTTAAACAATGGCATATAGAAGAAGTACATAAAGTTTTGAAATGTTATGCTTTTGATGATGATTTGAATGAATATTTAAAATTTAAAGAACAATTTTATAATCATCAAAATAGTAGAATTTAATATGATATACAAATGTTCAAAAAAGAGAAAATTAAGTAATTATATATTAATAGGGGATAATGCTTGAATTTCTCAAAATGAGAGGGAGTAAAATGGAAAATAATTTAGAAGTAATACCAATATTTTTTGCAGTAGATGATGGATATATACCATTTTTAGCAGTAACACTAGAATCATTAATAGATAATTCATCAAAGAATTATTACTATTCAGTAAAAGTCTTACATACAGATGTAAGTGAAGAAAATAAAAAGAAAATTAATAAATATCAAAGAGATAATATAAACATTGAATTTGTAGATTTAAATTATTATATAGAAAGAGTTAAAGATAAATTATATACACGTGATTATTATACAAAAACTACATATTTTAGGTTATTTGTACCAGATTTGTATCCTCAATATTCAAAAGCTTTATATCTAGATAGTGATATTACTATAATGGGAGATATAGCAGAGTTATATAATATTGATATAGGTAATAATTTGGTAGCAGGTGTTCCAGATGGTGCAGTTCAAACAGTTGATATATTTAAAGAGTATGTTGAAAAGGTTGTTGGAGTTAGAGATTACAATAATTATTTTAATGCTGGAATTCTTGTAATGAATTTAAGTGAACTTAGAAAATTTAAGTTTCAAGAAAAATTTTTATATTTATTGGAAAATGTTAAATTTGCTGTTGCACAAGATCAAGATTATTTAAACAGATTATGCAAGGGAAGAGTAAAAATTATTGAAAATGTTTGGAATGCAATGCCTATGCCAGAATTAGGAATTGATGCTGCTGATGTGAAACTTGTTCATTATAATTTAAATTATAAACCATGGCATTATAATGATATTTTATATCAAGATTTCTTTTGGAAATATGCACAAAGAACAGAATATTACGAGAATATAGTAAATATGCAAAAACAATATACAGAAAAACAAAAATTTGATGATTTTGAAAAAGCAAAAAAACTTGTCGAACTAGCTAAATATGAGGCGGATTGTGTAGGGGATGATAGATTGAACAGAAAAGTTCCAGAAAATGTAGAAAAATCTAAAGAAAGATTGGAAGTCTTAGAAAAAATAAGAAAATTAGAAGAGAGTGGAGTTTTTGATGTTGATGTTGAAAATGATCCTCCAACAATTCCTTTAGAACCAGATGATATTGATTATTTGAAATCAAGTAGAATGAGTCAGATAAAAAGTAAAATGGCTACAAAAATGGCAGAAAGATTGGTTAATGATTTAATAAAAGAAAATAAATTAATTATAAAAGAGATTAGAGGAATTGAAAATTTACAAGCTGTAAAATCTGGTGCGATTATAACATGTAATCATTTTAATCCTTTTGATTCTTTTACAGTTGAGAAGGTTTTCAGAATTGCAGGTCAAGATAAGCATAAGAAATTATTTAAAGTAATTAGAGAAGGTAATTATACAAATTTCCCAGGTCTTTATGGATTTTTCTTTAGAAATTGTGATACATTACCTTTAAGTTCAAATAAAAGAACAATGATGCAATTTATAAAAGCAGTAGATGTTATTTTAAAAAGAGGAGATTTTATTTTAGTATATCCAGAGCAAAGTATGTGGTGGAATTATAGAAAACCAAAGCCATTAAAAAATGGTGCATTTAATTTTGCAGCAAGAAGTAAAGTGCCTGTTATTCCAATTTTTATAACAATGGAAGATAGTGATATTATTGGTGAAGATGGATTTCCTATCCAAGAGTATATTGTAAATATAGGTAAGCCAATTTATCCAGATTGTAATTTAAGTGAAAAAGAAAATACTGTTATAATGAGAGATAAAAACTATGAGATATGGAAAAGTATTTATGAAGAATTTTATGGAATTCCTTTAGAATATGATATACTTGAAAATAAAGAGACTGTTTAATTTTGTATAAAATTGGGTGAATATTATTATGAAAGGGAAAAGAGTAATTTATTATAGCGATGAATTGAATGATGAGTTTTCTAGCGCTAAGATTGTTCCAAGAGTTATTGATGAGAATTACAAATATGAACATGGAAAAATTTGGAATATCATTTCTTGGAGTATTCAGAATGTTTTAAGTATGCCTATAAAAATTGGATATGCTAAGTTAAAGTTTAGAATTAAGTATGTTGGAAAAGAAAAACTTAAAGAATACAAGAATACAGGTTATTTTGTGTATGCTAATCATACTCAAGTTTTTGCAGATACATTTATTCCAAGTGTGGCAGTTTATCCTAAAAGAAATTTTTTAATTGTAAATTCAGAAAATATTTCTGTTAAACCTTTCGGATGGTTAGTTGAAATGCTTGGAGCAATACCTGTTCCTGGAAATAAAGGGGCTATGAAGAATTTTTTATCTTGTATCAAAGAAAAGATTCAAAATAAATGTTCTGTTACAATCTATCCAGAAGCTCATATATGGCCTTACTATACAAAAATTAGACCTTTTAAATCAGTATCTTTTAAATATCCTGTTGATATGGAAAAACCTGCTTTTTGTATAACTAATACATATCAAAAGCGTGGAAAAAATGGAGATAAAGTTAAGATTGTTAGTTATATTGATGGACCGTTTTTCGCAGATGATACACTTACAAACAAAAAAGAGCAAAAAGAAGATTTAAGAAATAGGGTATATGAGTGTATGGTTGAGAGAAGTAAAAATAGCAATATAGAAGTTATAGAATATATAAAAAAATAAAATAAAAAAGCCAAGATGAGAAATCTACTCATTTTGGCTTTTTATATTTTGAAAACAAACTAGAAAATAATTAATCTGTCGTTTCCACTTAAATCTTTTATGCATTTTGGATTAATATTTTGTTTTGTTAAATCCAATAAGTTAAATAGCATTTCTTTTTGATTATATCCAATTTCTAAAAATACTTTTCCGTTTTGGACTAAGTAATCGTTATAGTTTTTTAATATTATTTTATAAAATTTTAAACCGTCACATCCACCATCTAAGGCAAGTAAAGGTTCTTTCTGAACTTC
>JAFVGB010000032.1 GCA_017475185.1 Clostridia bacterium | reverse complement strand
TTAAAGCTAAATGACGCAGCATTAGAATATGAACAAGAAACATCAGCAGCATTAGGATTTGGTTTTAGATGTGGATTTTTAGGATTACTACATTTAGAGATAATACAAGAAAGACTAGACAGAGAATTTGATTTAGCATTAATTACAACATCTCCATCAGTTATTTATAAAGTTCATAAAACGGATGGACAAGTTTTGGAATTATATAATCCATCAGATTTACCAGTTCCAAATGAAATATCATATATCGAAGAACCATTTGTATCTGCAGAGATAATAACTCCAAAAGAATTCGTTGGAGGAATAATGGAAATTTGCCAAAACAGACGTGGTATATATATCGACATGAAATATTTGGATAGCAATCGTGTAACACTTGTTTATGAACTACCATTAAATGAAATAATCTATGATTTCTTTGATAGCTTAAAATCAAAAACAAAAGGATATGCATCATTTGACTATGAATTTAAAGAATATAGACGTTCAGATTTAGTGAAACTAGACATTCTAGTAAACGGAGAAAATGTAGACGCTTTATCATTCATAGTTCACAGAGATAGTAGTTATGAAAAAGGAAAGAAAATGGTAGAAAAATTAAAAACAGTTATTCCAAGACAATTATTCATAATTCCAATTCAAGCAGCTATCGGCGGTAAGATAATCGCAAGAGAAACAATTTCAGCAATGAGAAAAGACGTTTTAGCAAAATGTTATGGTGGAGATATTACAAGGAAGAAGAAATTGTTAGAGAAACAAAAACGTGGAAAGAAAAAGATGAGACAAATTGGTAATGTAGATATTCCACAGGAAGCATTTTTAAGTGTTCTTAAACTTAATGATGAAGATTAGATGTAATAAAAACGAGGAGAAATATATGAAAATAGGAATAGACTTAGATGGCGTAGTATTTAACACAGAGATGTTATGGTCAACTTATGCTGAATTATATGATTGTATAGAACTTAATAGAAATAGTGTAATAACAAAAGAAGAACCGCGCTTCCAAGAAAGATATGATTGGACAGAAGAAAATAAAGAGGCTTTTTTAGATAAATATGCAGACATAACAGAATTTGATATGATGCCAGGTGCAAAACAAGTTATTAGCATGCTAAAAGAAGAAGGACATGAACTTGTAGTTATAACAGCAAGAGGAGCAATATCAAATCAAACAGAAGGAGCAAGCATTGCTGCACAAAAACTTGAAGATGAAGGAATTAAGTTTGACAAGTATTATTGGAAACAAAGAGAAAAAATAGATATTTGCCAAATGGAAAATATTGATGTGATGATTGATGATAATTATCATATTTGTGAAGCTATAAGAGATGTAGGAATTCCTGTAATATATTTTAATTCATTAAGTAGAAAACATCTGGAAGAAAGAGATGGATTAAAGGAAGTATATAACTGGGGAGAAGCATATAGAGTTATAAAAAATTTGAAGTAAGGGGAGAAAAATATGGAATATAAAGATATTGTACTACCTGATTACAATCACTGCATATTAGGAACAATAACATCAATTTTAAAACACTATAATGTGGAAACAAACCATAAATCATCAGAGGTTATAGATAAAATTCTTTCAGAAAAGAATTTTAAAAATATTATATTTATAGTGTTAGACGGAATGGGAGAACATATCCTAAACAACATATCACCAAATGGATTTTTCAATCAGAACAAAGTTGATTGCATAACTTCTGTGTACCCTTCAACAACAACTGCAGCATTAACAACATATTATACAGGAAGACCACCATATGAAACAGGATGGATTGCGTGGTCACAATATTTTAAAGAATATGGACGAGCTCTTGATATGTTTTCACACAAAGAATCATATCTTGGAGATAATTTAAAAAATCCGATGATGGATGTTTTTAAAACATTGGTAAATTATGAATCTGTGTATAGTAGAATAGAATCAGCATCTCCAAATGTAAAGGCTTTTGAAATTGGACCAGAATACTCATCAAGAAGAGGAAAAAGAAATATTATTGCAGATAATTTAGATGAAATAATAGATTCAATAAAAGATGTAAATGAAATATCAGGAGATAAATTTGTATTAGCATATTGTGATAATCCAGATAGCATATTACATAAATTCGGAACTTCTTCAAAAGAAGCGGCAGATTATATTAAAGAAGCGGAAGACAAAATAAGAAATCTACAAGAATATTTAGGTGAAGATACAGTTATTATTATATCAGCAGACCATGGTCACAAAGACATTGATAAAGCATATACTTTATTGGATTATCCTGAAATAATGGAATGTTTGATAATGCCACCTAGCTTTGAATCTAGATCAATTACATTTTGGGTTAAAGAAAATATGAGAGACGTCTTTGAAGAAAGATTTAATAAAGTATTTTCGGAAGAATTCTGGTTAATGACAAGAGAAGATTTTATAGATAAATACCATTTTTTAGGAACAGGAGAAAAACATAAAAAAATAGATGATTTTGTCGGAAACTATATGGCTTTATCCGTCGGCGGAAGTATTATAAGATTAGAAACATTTTTAGCAGCGGGAAAACCAATAAAAAAATCTACACATTGTGGTTTGACAAAACAAGAAATGGAAGTTCCTGTCATCGTTTTAAAAAAATAGTCTTTAACAATATATAAGAAAAAAGAAAGGAGTTTCGCGTAGTAAATACTTATTATGCGAGAAAAAAACATGAGTAAAACAAATAATCATGAACAAAGCAAAAAATATAAAGAAGAAAAGCAATATCAAGATCAAGTAGAAGGAAGAAATGCTGTCATAGAATTATTAGAATCAGGAAGAGATATTAACAAAATATTTGTAAGTAATGGAGAAAAGAATGGCTCTATAAATAAGATTTTGGCTATGGCTAAAGAAAAACGTGTAATTGTTACAGAAGTAAATAGAAAAAAACTAGAGGAAATGGCTATGTCAGACAACCACCAAGGTGTTATAGCAATAGTTCCTCCATATGAATATTGTGATATAGATGATATTTTAAATTGTGCTAAATCTAGAAATGAAGATCCATTTATATTAATATTAGACGGAATAGAAGATCCACATAATTTAGGAGCTATTATTAGAACAGCGGAAACAGCAGGTGTTCATGGAATTATAATTCCAAAAAGAAGAGCAGCTGGTGTAAATAGCACAGTTACAAAAGTTGCAGCAGGAGCTGTTGAACACATGAATATTGCTAGAGTAAACAATATAAATGAAGCAATCAGATACTTAAAAGATAATGATGTATGGGTTTGCGGAACTGATATTGATACAAATACTTACTATTATGACCAAGACTTAACAGGCTCAATAGCAATTGTAATAGGAAGTGAAGGCTTTGGCATGGGAAAATTGGTTAAAGAAAACTGTGATTTTCTTGTCAAAATTCCTATGAAAGGAAAAATCACATCTTTAAATGCTTCAGTTTCAGCAGGAATTGTTGTTTATGAAGCGGTTAGACAACGTAGCAAATAGTTATAAAACCAGAGTGTAATTTATATGCTCTGGTTTTATAACTATTTTAATTGATTATTATTGATATAAAACGATATAAATGGTAGTATAATATTACAAATTTACAATTTATATAAGGAGGAATATTTTGAAAAAAACAAAAAAAGCTTTTATATGCATATTAGCAGTAGTAATATTAGGAATAGTATTAACAATAATATACATAAAAACAGATTTCTTGAAGACAAAAGAACAATTATTTTGGAAGTATTTTTTGAAAGAAAAAGATGAAATAGTAAATGTTTTGTCGAATAATGAAGTAAAACTTTATAATGAAAAAATAAAAAAATCTTCTTATATAAAAGAAGGAAATATTTCTATTATTAGTGAACACAATTTTTTAAAACCGATTTACATTAATATAGTAGAAAAAGGAAACAAGGATAAGGACTATAAAAACATCCAACTTGATTTAAAATATGATGATAAAGATATAAACCAAACAACTATTATAAAAGAAGATAATTATTTTTTTGTTAAGAACGAAATATTAAATAAGGACTATATCGGATTCGAAAACGACAATCTAAAACAAGTAGCTAAAAAAATGGGAATTGCAAATACAGAATTTATTCCTAATAAAATAAAGGATATTGATTATGATGAATTGTTTACTATTAGTGATGAAGAAACAAGGTATATTTTGAAGAAATATGTACCTATTTGTAGAAAGCATGTTAATAACAAACATTATATAAAGGAAGAAAATGTCAAATTAGAAAATGAAAGAGGAAAAATTGTCAGTTATAAAGTACAAGTAACAGAAAAACAATTTAATGATATGGTTATTGATGTATTAAAAGAATTGCATGATGATGAAAAATCTTTAAATATAATTTGCAATAAAGTTAGAATAATAGACGATACAAATATTTATTGCGATATTAATAACGTTAAATATAAAATCGAAGAATTTATAGACGTATTAGAAAAGAAAGATGTTAAAGATGAAACTTTTCTTTCTATTATAATATATAAAAATGAAAATGATGTCGTAAAAACGGAGTTAGTGTTGAATAATGATAGGACGATAAGCATTCAAACAGATAAAAGAAATAAAATAATTATAAAACAATATGATATTATGAATAATGAAATCAATCTCAAAACATTTAGTGAAATTATAAGGACAGCATTAAATACAATATCAGAAGTGACATATACAAAAGAAATAATAAATGAAGATAAACAAAAAGTTGAACTGAACATAAAATGTAATTTAGGAATAGAAAATGTTAATATCAATTATAATTATGTAGAGCAAATTAAAAAGAATGTCGATAATATTATTAGAAAAGATGAAATAGAATATATAGATTTGAATAAAACAACAGAAGAATTTTATAAAAGCTTGTTGGAAAAAGTGCTTAAAATCAATGCATTGGAAGATGGTAAAAATTACTAGCAAAAAAAATTAAAAAAAGTTTCAAAAAAGTGTTGACTTTTTATTAGGTCCGTGGTAAGATTTATTTTAGTTGCTGAGGCAACAAAATAACATAAAAATTTGATAAAAAGTTAACACAAAAAAATATTTTAAAAAGTTTTAAAAAAAGTGTTGACAACATATCAAAAAGATGTTAAAATCAAAAACGTCTTCGAACAAAAAAGAAGACATAAAGTACATTGAAAAATAAACAATAAACCTTTAGAGAACAACCAAAAGCGGTAGTTAATTAGTACTACCAAAAACAAAAAACTAATATGAGCTTTAAAACTCAAATCAACTAAGATTTATCAAATCGCAAGATTTTTTAAATACAATTAAATTGAGAGTTTGATCCTGGCTCAGGATAAACGCTGGCGGCGCACATAAGACATGCAAGTCGAACGGAAGTCGTTATAATGATTTTGATTTAGATTTGAAGATTCGTCCGATATGAAGAAGATGATGATTTATAACAATGGCTTTAGTGGCGGACTGGTGAGTAACGCGTAAGCAATCTGCCTATTAGAGGGGAATAACAGTGAGAAATCATTGCTAATACCGCATATGCCATAGTTATCGCATGATAACAGTGGGAAAGGAGTAATCCGCTAAT
>JAFVGB010000002.1 GCA_017475185.1 Clostridia bacterium | reverse complement strand
AAAAAACAATTAAAGAAACTACTCTTAAACAATGGTTACGAACAGAATTACATGATCAAATTGCTTTAGATACAATGTATAAAAATGATATTAAAAAAACACCAGATAATATATTAATGACACATACAGAAGTTGAAAATTTAGTGGATGAAGTATTAAAAGATGAATATAAAGGTGAATATTTACAGTTGAAATTAAACTTACTAAAAGTTATTGAAGACTATGAGGCTGAATATGGAAATACTAAGTGAAAAAGTAAATGCGAAAAGTCATTCACTAAAAAGTAAGTTTTTTATTAAAGCTGTTGAAAGTGAAATTGATGTTGGCATTGTTATATATAATACTTTTGAAAAATTAACAAAAGCAAAATGTATTAAAGCTATGCTTTATTATTGCAATAAATATGAGCCGTTTTTTGCTACATTATATTATCAAGAAAAAGGAACTAAATATAAAATATATGATCATGGACATATAGACTTATTTATAAATACAATACAAAAATATTTTCCAGAAATTTATTATAAAACAAAACCATATGTAAAAAAAGTACAAGTTAAAAGGTCATTTTTTACTCAATATCAAGATAGAACTTTTTGTGAATTGGATATTGATAATAAATATTGGCAAAGAAAAGATTATAAAGATAAGTTAATAGGTTTATTAAGATTAGAAGGAATTTTGAAAGCAAAGGATTAATAAAATGAAAGCTAGAAAATTAAAAGAAATATTAAATACTAACTATACAATACAAGAAACTGAAGATAAAATTTGTATCAGTAGTTATTATGTTACAGATTTAATTTCTGTAAACAAGAAAACATTAGCTTTAAATTATGCATTAGATACTTTTCATGAAGGCAGAAACGCTTTAAAAAGTGAAGAATTAGAAAAAATTTGGGATAAACTTGCTGAAATGATAAAAGACAATAGTATTAAAGATATTATTGAAGGCAATGATTCTAAAGATAATATGAAAACTTTTTGGTATTATGATGATCAATTAAAAACTATAGTTATGTCATATACAGATGAGTATGGTTGGCCAAATGTAGATTATACCGGTAAATTAATTTATGATAATAATTGCTTTAAAACAGAAAAAGAAGCTAGAAAATATGCTATCGAACGTTTACTTAATAGTTTAGAATGGATTAATAAAGAAATAAATGATACGGTAGAAAGATTTAATGACAGAATTACAGGTTTAAATGAAACAATTAAAAGTATACAAATAGCCTTAGATAAATTGACAGATAGTGTAGAATATGGTTTTACTAATAGAGATAAAACGGTATTATTATAATCAAAGGAGATTATAATGATTAATATAGATGCCGCAAAATTAGATGAAGCGTTGAATAAAAAATATCCATTACCAGAAAATGTATATTTTTCTACACATACTGCTGTTAGTGATGGTGGGTATTTTATTATGCTGGAAGATAATAATGGTAATTTCTTAAAAACAGAAGAAATTTTAAATATTTTAGATAATCTCAATTCAGATATATTAGAAAAAAGAGGCGAATTTTATTATTTATCATCTCAAAATGCAAATATTTTAATTAAAACTATTTCATATCTTCCTTTAAAAGTTACTACACATAATGCATTATGTGCTTTAGCAAAAATTTTAAATAATCGTTTAGTTTTTTTGCAGCAAGCTCATTGTACAAAAAATAAACTTTTTGTACCATATGATGAATGCTATGAATCAGTATTAATAGATGATTTAGAATCAGAATATAATCTTAAGTATATCGGTAAAACTTCATCTGGTTGGAAAAGTATTAATTACTTAATATTTACTTCTTTAGATCCAGAAAATTTATATACTCTTTTAAGAATTCAGGGTAAATTAAACGATAATATTATAGTAGGGTATAAATAAATTAAAATACATATATTTAGTTCTAAGATTATATAAATAATGATCTTGGAAATACTATGTCAATAACTTCACAAATAACACGTATTCAATTAAATATAGAAAATGCTTATACAGCAGCTGAAGCAAAAGGTGCAACAATGCCAGTTACAGAAAACTCTGATAATTTGGCAACAACTATTGGAAGTATTAGCACAGGTATAACACCAACTGGCAGTATTACTTTAATAAATAATGGGACATATAATGTTACGAATTATGCAACAGCTATTGTAAATAATCCAAATGTGTTAAAGCATTGGTACAATTGGAAAACTGATGCTACAATTTCTACAACAAGAATAATTGTACCATCTTGTGCTTATATAAATATAAAATATACAAAAGATAGATATATAGCATTAGATTACAATCAAAATAATAAATATTACTATTCTTTTGATGGTAATAATTGGTTAGAAGGTACTTTTCAAACATCTCAATGGTGGGGAGATGTTTGTTATGGTAATGGTATATGGGTTGCTTTAGGTAGTGGATCGAATTTTTATAGTGTAACTCCATATATAGCGGTTAGCTCTGATGGTATTAATTGGATAAATTATGCTGTACCTTCACCTATTACAGAATCATTAAAAAGAATTGCTTTTGGTAATGGTGTTTTTGTGCTTATTGGTTCTGTTTCTAGCAATCAGTATGCTTTTTACAGTACAGATGGAATAAATTGGTCACAAGGTCAAAATTTTAGTAGTGGTGGTGGTTACTGTGACATAACTTTTGGTAATAATTTTTTCTGGACTTGTGCTGGCACAGGAACTCAAGGACCTTTTATGAATAAATCTAGTGATGGAATTAATTGGGAAAGCGTAACAACACCTAGTTTTAATGGAAGAAGAATTATTTATAAAGATAATAAGATTTTTTGTTTAGCTGGACAAGACGGTAGTAGAAAAGTATATTATTCACTAGATAATGGAAATAGTTGGTCTAATTTTAAGATTAATGATTCTGGACAAATTCCATCTCAATGTGGCTCAATAACTTATTATAATAGTACACTTTTTATAGGAACTACGGGATTATATTATACTAAAGATTTAGGTAATACAATAACAGAAGTAATAACAGGTTATTATCCTACTTTAGATACAGATGATATAAACAATGTTGTTTGTTGTTGTGCTAGTACTGGTGGCATTACTTCTTCTACTACAGGATTTTATTTTACAGTAGACTCCCTTCAATCTTATACACTTGATGAAGTACCTACAACATTATCTGTTGTATACTCTGCACCAAATACTCAATCATCTTTAACAGTCACAGCAGGTGGTTCAGCTCAAATTACATTATCTGATACAAATGTTTACTACCGTAATAGTATTGATGATATTCAAGAACATTTACCAACTGGTAGTATTACCATTACAGAAAATGGTACACATAATGTAGCAGATTATAGTACGGCTAATGTGTTAGTTGAACCTACTATTGAACCATTATCAATTACCCCAACAACTTCTTCTCAAACAATTACTCCTACATCTGGTGTTGATGGATATGCACCTCTTACTGTTTCAGCTGTAGATTCAACAATTGATCAAAACATTACTGCTGGAAATATTAAAAAAGATGTTGAAATCCTTGGAGTTACCGGAACTTATACTAATTCAAAATTTGGTATAAATATTGATAATTTGCTTGGCACTCCAGTAAATGGTGTTCTTAGTACAGGGGCAAATACAGATGGAGATATTGTTTTTACTGGAGTTACTAAACTTACAGACTTTGCTCTTTGTGCATTTTTAATCAATAGAAGTAATTTCACACATAATGTATCCTTCCCAGATTTATTATCAATAGAAGGTGAAAATGTTTTATGGGATGCATTCTATAAATGTATAAACATAGGAACAGTTTCATTTCCTGCTTTGGTAAATATAAGTGGAGATAGTTGCTTCTATTATGCTTTCCGCGCTTGTCCATTTACAACTTTTACATTTCCAGAATTAAAATATATCGGTGGCACAACATCTGTACTTCAATATGCTTTTTATCAATGCACAAGCTTGACTACAGTTTCATTTCCTAAAGTGGAAGAAATTACCTGTCCATTAGCATTTAGTTACTGCTTCTCAAATTGCTCATCACTAACTGATGTATATTTCAATGCATTGACTTCAAATAGTTTTGGTAGCTATACAAATCAATTTTCTAATATGTTAAGTAGATGTACAGGGGTTACTTTACACTTCCCGTCAGGATTACAGAATACAATAAGTAGTTTATCTGGATATCCAAACTTTGGTGGAACAGATACAATTGTATTATTTGATTTACCTGCAACAGTTGAGCATACCGGCGGAACATTCCCAGTTAATGATGATGAAGAACCAGGCGAGGGGTTATAAGGACTAGTGACATACTGTTAAAAGCCGGTAAAAGTAAGAAGACAATATTAAATTTTTTAAAAATACAAAGAGTTTAAAAGAATATAATTTTAATAAATAAAAGTTCTAAATAATAAGCTTATTTAAACAAATTTATAACTTGCAAGGTATATAATAAAATGATAGATTTTAAAGAAAAAGTAAGAAAAGAAGCTGCTGATATTTTAGAAGCTAAAGAAGAATTAACTGAAAATGATCTTAAAGAATGGTTCTGGGATTCTGATGAAACTACAATGCGTAAAAATAATGCAGAATCTAGACGTAATTTATTGAGAAATATTGAATTAGAGTTAACTGATGCTTTATTAAATATTAAAAGTATTAATAAAAATGATAAATTCTTTTCAAAAGGCGGTATTGATCAGAAAGATGCCCTTGAATTAAATAGTAAAATGGTTGAATTTAGTGATAAGTTCAATGATTGTATTAGTGCTGTTACTGCTGCTGTAAATAGATTAAGAAGTGACTTAAATAAATATATGCCAAATACTGTTGAAAAGGGAAGAAAAACAAGATGATAGATTTTAAAGAAAAATTGCATAGTGATGTAAATGAAATACTCAACGAATCTATTGTTATTGATGAAGGCATTGGAAGTACTTTAGCTTCTGGCGGTAAAATGTTGGGTAAAGGTTTAGTTAAAGGTGGACAACTTGCAGCATCTGGAGCTAAAAGTCTTAAAAATAAATATAAAGATTACAAAATAAATAAAAATATTAAATCCCAAGAAGTTTTAGTAAATAAAGCTACAGATTCTACTAAAAAAATTATCATGCAAATAATGCAAAATATGCAAAAAGGTATTGATAAATTAAATAAAGTAGAAAAGCTTGAAGATGCTAAAGAATTAATGGAACAAATGATTAAAGCTAGTAATACTATTGGTAAAAAATGTAAAGTTGCTATTAGTGTATATGATAGTGCATTGAAAGCCATTAATAGTGAAAAAGATAATAATGATTATAATTTCTTTTAATTAAGTAATACATATACCTTGTTATAAAGAGTCTGATTAAATTCAGACTCTTTTATTTTATGGCTTTACTTTTATCATAGTTTAAGACATTATATTAATATACAATAAGGAGTAAGTAACATGGCATATCCGGTAAAACGAGACTTAGATGGTATTTATTTTAGAGTTCAGCGCGGTAATCAATGGGAAGCTGTTTGCTTTACTGATTTAACCGAAAAAGAAAAAGATGAAATATTAAAAGATAAAAACGAACAATGGTTAAAGAGTATGGTAAAAGAATTGGCTGATGATTTAAGAAATATTGGAGATCAACTTAACTTAAAAACAGAAAAAGAAAGAAAAGATTAACATGTCTAAATATTTGACTAAATCTATGAATACCGATCATGATACTCTTTTTATAGTTATCTCAGGTAGTAGTAGAAATAAATTTTTAAAAAATATTAAAGCTTTTTTCAGTGAGTATAGTATCGGTGTAATTGATGCTAATTGGCTTGTTAATTTAAATTATAGTTTAAATGGTGTTAAAAAAGTTAAAAACCAAGATTTGGAAAAATGGATAAAAAATAATGATCATTGTAGACCGTATATTATTTATGGAAAAATAAATGAAGATATTAAAACTTTAAGTAGATTCGCAGGAAAAGATTTATCTGCATTTTTTATTGAAGGAATTAGAGATTATTTTAAACTTCATAATAAAAAATATTCTTTTTCTAAATTAAGACTTGGATATATAGAATGGGGTAATTGTTTTGAATTATATCAAAATTTAAAATTTGATGTGCATTCTCATCCTTACCTGCAAGCTCCTTTTGAAATAATTAATGTACCTTAAATAACGGTTTTACATATATACCGATTATAGTAATATTTATAATGTAATTTGATTTAAACATTTATTGGAGAAAACTAAATGAAAGGTTATAAAGTGTCAATTAATAATAAAATTTATAATACTATTAGCGAAGCAGCCAAGGCTATTGGTTGTTTTCAACAAAACTTAGGCTTAGCGTTGAAGCGTGGTCAAAGTAATTACAAAGGTTATAATATCAAAAAATTAGATATTAATACAGAACCAGTTAAGCATAAAAGAGGTAAAAGAACTTCTGGCTGTCCTGTTACATGTATTACTACTAATGAAAAATTTGATAGTATTCAAGCTGTAGCAGATAAGTTAAAATTAAATGCTTGGACTATTGGTTTAAAAATGGAAAAAGCTGGTAAATTTGTAGATAAGAATGGTAATGAATATGTTAGAGAAATGCCAATTCAAAGTCGTAAGAGTAATGTAGTATATCCTGAACAAAAGCCATTTATGCTCAGAGGGGTTAGTGAAAAAATTAGTAGATCTAAACCTGTTAATATTACAGCTAATATTGTTAAACCAGTTGATATTAGACAAAATACTATAAATACATTGCAATCAGTTAGTTCCGATTTACTTAAAAACGGTATGTATAAAGAAGCTTCTTATATTTGTGAAGCTTTGGTGCAATTAACAAAATAAGAATTATATACAGATGAAGAAGTAAGCTTTATGGCTTTATAAAGCTTACTTTTTTATGTCAAAATGGTTTTACTTTTTTGTATGATATGATATATTTAAAATAGGAAATAATATTAGGAGAAATATGATGTTTATAGAAAAATTTAAAGTATATTGTAAAGAAGACACAGATAATTCATGTGAAATTTTTACATCATTGAAAGAAGCAGAAGAAAAAGCAGCTGAATTAAATAAAGCCGGTGATAAAACTTATGTCATTGAATCATTTTTTGAGAACGAAGGATTTTAATGTCTAAGGTATTGTACAATGAGGAGGGAGCCTTACCTTGTAAATGTTGTAAAAGAAGAGGTAAAATAATATATCCAAAAATTGTAGAAATTACCGGTGAAGAGCTTTTTTATGCACAATGTCCTGAATGCAAAAACAGGAAGTGGGATATTTATGAATTTTTAGGTCCTAATAAGAAAGGGGCTATTAAAACATGGAATTATACAATGGGAAATAGTAAGGCAAATTCATAATGAAAAATACTTTAGAAGATATTGATAATTTAATAAGGTTAACACTAAATAGTTCATATGGAGTTTTTATACAGGATGAACATTTAGAAGATTTAGATAAACGAATAAAAGCTTTACAATTAGAAATGACTAGTGAAGAAATTACTATTTCAGAAAAGGAGTTAGAAAAAGATGAATAAATGGCATATTAAATTTATCAATTTAGCTTATGAAATTTCACAATGGTCTAAAGATCCTTCTAAAAAAATTGGTGTAGTTATTACTGATAAAGATAATCGAATTATTAGTACTGGTTTTAATGGCTTTCCAAAAGGATTAAAAGATTCTATGGAGAGATTAGAAGATAAAGAATTTAAGAGAGCAGTTACATTACATGCTGAAGAAAATGCAATTTTATATGCCAAACAAGATTTAACTGATTGTAATTTATATATTTATGGATTACCTCCATGTTCGCATTGTGCTGCTATGATTATTCAAAGTGGTATAAAAAATGTTTATTATCGTATTCCAAAAAATTATGAAATATCTGAACATTGGAAAAATAATTTAATTTTAGCTAAAGAAATTTTAAATGAAGTTAATATTAACTTAATGGAGTTATAAAATGTATGTAGCTAAAGTATTTGAGCAAAGAGCAATTGCTAGTGGTTATGAAGTTAAACAATTTTCAGGCTTTATTTTAAGTAATAGTTGCTGGAATACTAGAAAAAAATATACTCATAACGGTATATTTTATGATATTAATACAAAAACTTATTGCATTATAAGAAATTCTTTTTTTATGGATGGAAAAAGCGTAGATAATATAATAGATGCTTTAAGTTTATATAAAAAAATGGTAAAAGAATACCCAGAAGATTTTAATAATGATGAAAAGGCTTTTAAAAGATTTATAAACAAGATATCATTATATGAGAAAGGAAAATTAATAGTATGAATGAACAAATAAAATCTATATTAGAAAAATGTAATGAGTCTTATTCCAAAGGTGAAGTTTATTTTCTTAAAGATGATGAATATCCAATTATAGAAAAAGAATTAGGTATTACGGTACCATATTTAGACGTAGATGATTCATTATATGATATTCTGTATTTCTGTGCTAAAGAAAAATGGCCAGAAGATATATTTTTTAATAAATTAACTTCAGAAAATACTGGATATGGTCAAGATATTATTCACGAAATTCCAATGGGTAGTATGGAAGAGCTTAAAGAAGGTGATTTAGAAAAATGGACTAAAGGACATGATCAATTTTTAATTTCTGATAAATTAGATGGATGTTCATTAATTCTTACTTATGAAAATGGTGAGTTAACTGTTGCCGCTACACGTGGACATGGAACTAAAGGTAAAGATATTATGAGACATGTTCAAAATGTAGGATTTCCTAAAAAAATAAATTACAAAGATAAAATAATAATTAGAGGTGAGTTATTATTTCCAAAAATTGCAATACCAACAATATTAAATTTATTAGAGCAAGTTAGTGGTAAAAAACAAAAAAATGGTAGAAATACTATAGCTGGGGCATTAAACAGTAAAGAAACTAAACCTTATATTTTTGAACAAACAGAATTTGTAGCTTATTGGACCTCTAAAGATCAAGGCACATTAAAAGCATTTGAATTTTTAAAAAATGAAGGATTTTTAGTACCTTTTTATCAAGTTATGTCTGCAGATACTTTAACTGATGATAATATGATTGATTTAGTTAAAACAAGACTTAAATTTTCAGATTACGAATTAGATGGTGTTATTATTACACAATTAGATAATATAGAAGATGGATTTGTTGGAGGAACTATAAATCCAAAATGTAGTAGAAAATTTAAGTTAGGTATTCATGATAATATTGCAGAATCTATAGTTACTAATATAAATTGGCAAATTAGTAGATGGGGTGTTTTTACTCCAGTATTAGAAATTAAACCAGTTGAAGTTGCTGGTGCAAAAATTACTAATATTACTGCTCATAATTATGAAAATGTAATTAAATCTAAATGTGGTATAGGGGCTAAAATTAAATTCAAAAGAGCAGGTTTAGTTATTCCTAAACTAGAAGAAGTATTAATACCTTCTGAAGATTATAATTTACCTAAATGCAAAACTGAAATTCAAGGTGTTGATTTAGTATATATTTGGTCTGATGATACTCCAGAATATGCTAGAGAAATGGGAATTAGACGCTTAGAATATTTTGGTGAAAAATTAGGTATTGATCAATTAGGTTATGGAAATTGTGTTAAAATATATGATGAATATATAAATGATACTTGGTTACATTTATACGACAATCCATATCGCATTTATGAGCTTCCAGAAGGCGAAATTACTAGATTAATAGGTGAGAACGGAAAAAAGATAGAAGCTAGCTTAAAAGCCAAAAAAAATACCTTTACGGAGACACAATTTGCTGCTGCTTGTGGTAGTTTTGGTCCAGATATCGGAGAACGAGTATTAAATCTTGTTTGGAATGCTTATGGTACTTTAGAACATATGACTGAAGAAAAATTACAAAGTTTAGAAGGTTTTGGTAAATCTCGTATTGAACAATATCTTGAATATGAGCATATTTGGTATATGACTAAAATTCATATGCAATTACATAGTTATGGTATAGAATTTGTAAATCCAAAAAATCAAATAGAATCAACTATTTGTGCTAATTATAATGTTTGTTTTTCAGGTATTAGAGATAAAGCATTAGAAAATTATATTAATAAAAATGGTGGGCAAGCTTCTGATAAATGGAATAAAAATGTAAATTGTTTAGTAGTAAAAGATTTATATACAACTTCTAGTAAAATAGAAAAAGCAAGAAAAGCAAATGTAAGAATTTGTACCTTAGAAGACTTAAAAGAGGAGTTAAATTATGACTAGTACTATAGAAGATGCTATTATAAGTAATTGTAAAATAACTGGAAATTGTACAATAGATAATTGTATATCATATATTGGTCAAGAACCTATATCTAGTGTAGTCACATCATCTAATGTTTATACAATAGCTAAAGATATTGTAGCTGAAGGCTTAAGAAACATAAATGTAAACGAATTATTTGAAATTTTATGTAAAAAATTAATTGAAGATTCAAGTATTAAAGAAGATTATAATACTTTATTAAGATTAAATAATAATGATTATAAACAAGTGTTAAAAATTTTATTAAAGGAATAAAAAATGCCACCATTAGGATTAGAGGATATGTTTAAAGGATGTACTGAAATTAAAGAAATAAATTTTCCATCATTATATCCTTCTACATTTACATATACAAAGTATATACAACAGAGAGATCCTTTAGATCAAGCTTATGAAATAGTTTTTAATACTATGTTAAATAATATATCTAAAAATGAAGTCGATGAATATAAAACATTATTAAAAATGTATAATAATGATTATAGATTAACGGTTTTAGCCATAGAAGTCGATAAAACAACTAAATAACAGCTTTACATTTATATCTATCTATATTAATATATAATTATAATAAGAAATAGCTCTTATTATAACAATTTAGGAGAAAGGATATGAGTATAGATAGAAAAAGATGGACAGCTATTAAAATTAGTAAAGAAAAAATTAAAAAAATAGGTATTAGAAGTATATCTGATATTATTCATAATACAAAAGAATTAAATTTTAAAGAAAAAGTTGATTATATTAGGCATCGTTATACTTATTACGATGGTAATTATGAATATTTTCATAATGCTAAAGGTAAACCAAATTCTAAAAAATACAAATTAAATAGTCTCATTATTGATATTTTAAAAGGTGAAAAAGATCCTACTGAATTAAAAACATTTAATACGGTTATTTTAGAATGGCGTAAACAGCATCTTAAAGAAATTAATGAAAGTTTACAAACTATTTATAATAAAATAGGTAGTAGCAGTATATTAATTGAAAACTCAGATGAACTTTCTTCAGAATATAGCGGTATGAAATGGTATGAATATATTAAATCACATACTAATCAAACCGAAGGCCATGTTGCTTTAATTAATGAATATTTAAAGCATAATAAAGATGTTATTAAACAAGAAATTCTCAAAAATATCAGTTATCAAGATTTAAAAAATATAGCTATGAAATGGGATGCTAATAGATATAAAGATACTCCTATAGAATCTTTAAATGATTATATCAATCATATTTGTAAAAAAGAATCACCAGAATCAAAGCCATATTTACCATTAATTGTTATGTATTTAAATGAAGAAGGTGAAAAATATGATATTAGAGAATTAGAGTATAAAAAATATAAAAATATGAAAGCTTTAGCTATTAATTGGGCAGCTAACAAAAAAGCAGATAATGATAATTTTGATGAAACAAATTTACCTGATTTAGTAAAAGAAGTTATTGATAAAAAAGCTCAAAAAATTATTGAACAGCGTGAGTTAGAAATAATTACTAAAATGAAAAAATATGCTATAGATTTAGGATATATACGAGAGGATAATACAAATGTTGAAGCCATATAATAAAGATACTAAATATTTATTTATTACAAGAGGAATTCCAGGATCAGGTAAAAGTTCATTTGTTAAAAATTATTTAGAGCCAATCTCTACAGTAATAGAATCTGATACTATACGTAAAAATTTAATGGGATTGGTTTTTAGTGAAGAAAAGAAAGATTACGGTATAAATCAAGCAAATGGTGCAGATGTTTGGAAAGAAATATATAAACAAGTACAAGAAAATTTAAAGAAAACTTCTGTAACGTTAGATGCCACTAATATTCACAGATGGTCATTAAATACTGCTAAAAATATAGGTAAAGAAGCTAATGCTGAAGTCATTATTGTTGATTTTTCAGACGTAACTTTAAATGATTGTTTAAACAGAAATAATTGGAGAGAACCCAGTTATAAGCGTGTACCAGAAGATGTAATTATCAGAATGCATAAAGAAATACGTAAAGCAAATGAAAAATTATATGATGTAAAAAATTTATATTCATATAGTATTATTAAGGATTGGTTAAATGATACAAAGTAAACATAATTTTACATTTAATGAATTAACTAATCCGGATTTTCAAGCTGTAATTACTAAGTATACAGATAATTTATTTGTACAAATAAATAAATCTATTAGTAATCCTTTTTCTAATGGAGATATTACTCTAACTGAAATTATAGTTGATTTTAATAATAGTTTATCTATTAAAAACTTATATAATATGTATGCAGCTTTAAAAACATTATGGATAGAAAATAATGATAAGTTAAGTAATACTGCTATTGTTTATGATTTAACACTTAAAAATAAAAATGAGGTATTGTATAGAGATAGATTTTCTTTTGTTAATTTAATTAGTCCTAAAACACATAATAAAGCATTATCTATTGTTTGCTTTATTAAAATTTTTACATATCTTGTGAAAACTTATAACATATCATCAAATACTTTAGATATGATTATTGGACTTGTTAGATTAAATAAAGATCAAAATGAAATACTTTCTGTCATAAAACAAAAGGATATTGAAAATGTTTTTAGCGAATTACAACAACTTATATAATAGAAGATCTGATTTATATCATATTGCTTTTCTTATTCCAGGAAGTAAATATACATTATATAAAGATACTTATGATTATATTCAACATAATAATTTTTATCATTGTGATGATGAATTTCTAACGTTTTTAACTACTAAAATATGTCCTTCTCTTGTAAATTCGTTAAGAAATAAACAAGAAGATAGATTAACTTTTCAATTAATAAAATTATTTTTTATAATAGAAGATTTAGATGAGAATTTTGCATTTTTATTAAGATCATATAATGATATTTTAACAATATTTAAAATATATTTGAATGATGAAAAATTAGATAAATTATGTAAAGATTAATTTATGGTTTTACTTAAAAATTGTATTCTATATAAATATATTATAATTTAAATAAGGATGGAATTGATGCTAGATTTTTTAAGAAAAATATTTAAAAAGAATACAAAAATTTTAAAAATTTCTGATGTTATTTATTCAGATAAAAAAATTTATTGTTTTGGTGATTTATATCAAAAATTAGGATTAGATAAATATATTGAACAAATGAAAAAATCTAATAATTTCAATAAATATCATGTAGATAATATTAGATGTAATTCTAAAACGTATACTAAGATTATGCAAATGTTTAAATATAACTTAATTAAAACTAAAAATAAATATAGCAAAATGTATAAAGAACCAAAATTACATTCTATGATCGCTTTTGATGCGTTAGCTTTTGGACCTAGTATTAAAGACGATATTGAAGATAATTATATTAAAGTTATATTACCTGGTGATAAAAATTATCGAAATGTTAAAAAAGAGGATATTATATTATGACAGAAGAAAATAAAACAGAACAAAAATCATTTTCAGATTTATTTGGAATGAAATTTAAAGATGATGGTTCATGGACTGCAGAAAATTATGGAAGTGCTAGAACATTTAGAAAGAAAAATAGAAAAGAAAGACGTATTGAAAAAGCAGTAACAAAGAGGTTATCTAAAATAAAGAAATGACATGCTGTATAGGATATATTGCAAAAAATAAAATGTATTTTGTTGGAGATACGGCTGGAACAGATGATGATAATGTTCAAGAAACTAGACGTGACAGCAAAGTGTTTAAATTAAATAATATTTTATTTGCTACAGCTGGATCTTTTCGAATGCGTGATTTATTAATGTATAATTTAGTAATACCTAGATTAGGAAAGGATGAAGATATTGATAAGTATGTTAGAACAAAACTCATTAATAATATTCGTAAATTGTTTATTGACAATGGAGTATGCATTAAAACAGACGAATCTGATCAAGTTTCTCCTGGTGAAATATTGATTGGTATTAAAAATAGATTATATAAAATAGAAAGTGATTTTCAAGTAGGAGAAGCTATAAAACATTATAATGCTATAGGTGCAGGTAGTAGAGAAGCATTAGGAGCATTAGATATGTATGGTAAGTATAATAATTATCCAGATGATGATATTGATATTAAACTTTTAATAGACAATGCAATAGAGGTAGCAGCAGGAAGAAATGCAACAGTAAATATGATAACAAAATATATTACAAAGAGTATAAAATGATATATGATATATTAATAGACTTAATTAAAAATAATAAAGATTGGAAAACTTTTTTAGAAAAAGAACCAAGATTTATTACTATTAAGCAATGTCCTTGGAAAGATGAGGATAATAATTTATTATATCCAGAATTATATATGTTGTCATATGATGGCTTATTTAGTGATTTTAATGATGAATACGTAAGACTTTGTAGAGGTTGTATTGTTTCTGTAAAAGATCCAAATAATCCAGTTATGATTGTAGCACCATTTACTAAATTTGGTAATTATGGTCAATCATTTTGTCCCGAAATAGATTGGTCTTCTGCTTTAGTAGAACAAAAAGTAGATGGTATCTTGATTAAGCTCTTTTATTATGATAATAAATGGCATTGGATTACTAATAATGGATGGAATACTAATTTACCTTGGAAGGAAATGATCAAAATTCCTTCTAAGTATAAAGAAATTGAAACAGATACCTGTAATACTGTTCAGGATTTAATTGATTATTGTATAAAAAAGAATAATGCAACTTTGAGTGAATTTCATCCAGATTATACCTATATGTTTGAATTAATATCACCAAAAATGCGTATTTTAGTAGATAATCCAAAAACAGATTTAGTATATTTAGGTTGTAGAAATCTTTATACTTATGACGAATATCCACTTGATATGGCTAAAGCAATAATTCCAGGTATCAAAAAGTTTAATACTGTCAAATATTTTGATTTACACAATATGGATGAAGTATTACAATTATGTAATTCATATAAAGGTGATCAAGATGAAGGTGTAGTAGTTGTAGATAAAAATTTTAATCGTGTTAAAATAAAATGTGAAGATTATATACGATTAAAAGGATATCGTAGAATGTTTGATACAACTGACGAACAAATATGGAAAGGTATGCGTGAAGGTACAATAGATGATGCTTTACAAGTATTTCCAGAATTAAACGAAAAAATTCAAGAAATACAAAAAAATGTTATTAAATATAAACATGTTTTAGAGGAATATGGAAAAATAGGTAAAAATGAATTTAATAATATGTTAACTTTAAATGATGAAAAAACTGCTCGTAGATTATATGCAGCTTGGGTAAATGATAATTATAAAGATATGCAATTTGCCCTTTTTGAAGGTATAAATGAAGTACCTAATTATGATCGTTATTTAGAGCATATTAAATATAAAGAAATTCTTATAAATTTAGAAAGAGAAAAAATTAAATGATACATAATATTGATATAAATGAATATACAGATGTAGAAATACAATTTGATGAAGATACTAGAAATAGTATTATTCAACAATTTATTAAAAAATATTCAGAAAAATATACACCGGAAGAAATTAATGAAATAAGTAATGCATTAGAAAAATTAAATACTAATTCTAATGATTATAATTTATCTGTATTTATTAATGATATTGATTTAGATGAAGATACTATTGATGAAGCCTATGGTGATATTCATAAAGTTGGTACTTATAATAATGGTTATGAAGACGGTATAGATCATATTAGAAAATATAAAAAAGAAATGAAAATTACAAATGGTCTTTTATTACAAAAATTGGATCATTTAGCATATGGTTATGGAAATCAAGAACCATTAACTAAAGATGAAATTAAGAAAATAAAAGAATTACTTGAATATGAATATACAGATGGAATGCTTTAATGACAAAAATTAGAATAATATCTGACATACATTATACATCAAGAATAAATGGACCAGACTTTAATGATCCAATTAATACTAGTTTGTTTTATAAAAAATATTATAAAGATTTACAAAAGGATACTGATTGTGTAAATCTTATTGCTGGTGATATTGCGGCTGGTATTGATAAACACAAAGAATTTTTAGAAGTATTTTTTCCTAATCAAAGAGTAATCTTTACGGATGGTAATCATATATGTTACGAATATACTAAAGATAATAAACATCCAATATTGTCTGAACTTAAAAAAGAATTAAAACAAGAATTTCCAATTACTCATTTGTTTTGGAGATACTTAGAAAATGATTGGTGTTGGATAGATGAAAATACAGCTGTTATTGGAAGTACATTTTATACTGACTATAATTACTGTGATCTAACACTTGAAGAATTTAATGAAAAATTAAAATCATGGGATCTTTGGACTAGACTTTATGGTCTTCCGAGTAAATATGAACCAGTAGAAAAATTAACTAAGCAAATTATTCGTAATGAAACTATGGCTGAAGCTGGTAGTAGAATGAATGATTTTAAATGGGGTAAAGAAAATAATAGATTTTACCTTTCGCCTGAATATTATTTAAAATTACATAAATTAGCTAAAAAAGAAGTAAAAAGATGTCATGATGAAATTTTAAAAATAAATCCTAAAGCTAAAATTATACTTATGACTCATCATTGCTTATCACCGCAATGTATATCTGAAAAATATAAAAAAGGACTTCTTAATGCGAGTTATACATCTGATTTAGAAAAATGGATAGATATTACGTTGCCAGCGGTAAAACTTGTTATATCTGGTCATGTACATAATAGATGTGATTTTACATTTGGAAAAAGAAATGTAAGATATATTACTAACCCTTGTGGATATATTCCATATGAAGAAGATAAAACTGAACCAAAATTTAATATAAATTTATTTGTAGAAACAGATAGCTTATAATATTCTATAAAAATATAATTTATAGGAGAAATAAAATGGAATTTTGTTTTTATCAAGAAAATCATGTTTGGTATTTAGCAATAAAAGATAGTAAAGGTAATATTTTAGGTAAATCAGCTTTTGAAGATTTTTTTACAGTAGCAAATGTATTAGAAATCGCACCACAATTAGGAAAAGCTGTTGATTTTAAGGTAAATGTTAATTTTACTAATCAAGTAAAAGGATAATATAATGACAGAAGAAGAAAAATTTATTGAAGAGCATTTAGATGAATCTATGAAAGAAGCAGTTAAAGAAGTTATTGAAGCTTTAACTGAGATTAATCCAATTTATAGTAATGCAACTTTATTAATGAATATAGATAACAAAGATGTTTTAACTTTATTAGAAAGAGATAGTATAGAAGTTGATTCAAAATTTTTATCTAGTTTGATAACACCTTATGCTATTGCTAAATTTATTTTACTTAAAGTACAAGAAAAAGGTATTATACAAAGAATAGAGGAAGCTTTAGAAACATATTTAGATCATACAAAAATTGAATGGACTATTTACAAAGATTTTAGTAATCAAATTATGTTTAATAATAAGCCTGAAATAAATAGTGAAGAAAAACCTCAGAATTTATTAGTAAAATATAGAGTAGATAAAGAAACAGATAAAATTATATATTCCATTTGTTCAGGTAATTGGGGATGGGATTTATCTATTAATCAGTTAAAAGCTTTACTTGAAAATACTACAATACCTGTAAATAATATTGAGAAAAAATCTGTTAATACAAACACTAATGTAGTACAATCTGCTCCAATAAAAGTTGTATATAATGGTATGATTATCACAATCGAATCAGAATAATTACGTAGTTATTAACAGATTTATAAATAAAGTCATGTTTTTTGAAATATGGCTTTATTTTTTTATATACATTTAATATTATAATTTCAGTAAAGATTAAAAATTAGGTGAGGGAATTTTTTAAATGGCTGTTGTAAAAATAAAAATGCATACTTGGAGTAAAAATAGTAATAATCCAAATAAATTTAAAAGAAATTTAGCTCCGAGAGAAGGTTTTATTGATTTTAATTCAGAAAAAAACTGTATTTTTATTAAACCTGGAGAATATAAATGTAAACCATGGGATACAGGTATTTCAAGGAGAAATGATAAAGAATATATTAAAGAAAGAAAAAAATTATATTCAGGATTATGTTTTGAATCACGTAAACAAGCACAATCTTTTATGGAACAACATAAAACTGAAATGAATGCATTAGCTGCTAAAAATCCTTTATTTAGTCATTGGTCAGTAATGAATGTAATTAAAAGATTTGAACCAGTATCAAAAACAATTTATGGTAAAGATGTAAAAGAAAAAATATGAGTGATTTTATAGGTTACAAACAACATATTGAACATTTTAATAGTAAACCAGATATTAAAAATAAAATATGTGGTGTATCTGGAATTGTGACAAAATTTAAATCATTAGATGGACCTAAATCATATTATTTTGATGTAGTAGTCAATAAAGATAAATCTATTAGCAAATTAAAACATTCATATTGCTTTGATACATTAGATAAGGCTTGTGCTGCTCATTCTGAAATACGTACAAAGTATTATGATCAACAAACAAAGCCTTATCTAACTAAAATTGAAAAAGGTAAAAAATTAAGTTTAGAAGATAAAGAAAAAATCTTAGAAATAATTAATAAATTTTAAATTAAATACTACGGTTAGCGCTAATAATAGTTATAATTTTTTTTAATTATTATCCACAGATTCTTCAGGTAAATTGTCAAGCTGAATAGATTTTTCTTTTCTGTAATTTTTTTGAACATCGCCATCGTGTAACCATACAGAATTACCTATATTTTCCTCATCTGATATACGGATAAGATCAAAGCCTTCTTCTGCGTTTAAGATGTCCATTGTTTCAAGAATTGTTGCACTCTCTGGTACGTTTCCACCAACGTAAACAATTCCGTCTTTTTCATATTTATAAACTTGTGTAATAAACATTTGTTTCCTCCTTATGAAGTTGCAGGTAGGTCAAAAGCTAATGTTACATATCCGTTGTCACCACCAAATAATGGATAACTATTAAATGTTGAAATCAAAGTTTCTAAATTACTTGGAAAATGTATTGTATGTATACAATTTGTTCCAGTATTTAAAAGCATATATCGCATAACATTTGCGTTTTGATTAGTAAAAGAAGATGTACATAATGAAGGAAAAAATACATCTTTTAAGTTAGTACACTCTTGAAATAAACCTTGTAGATCAGTTTTGTAACTTCCTGTTAATCGGCTTAGCATTGGAAAAGAAACATATTCTAATCCAGAACACTTATAAAACATTCCTTGTATACCGCTACCACCACCAGATTCTTCTAAAGATGGAAATTCTACATTTTTTAGTCCAATACATTCACAAAACATTTGGGCTCCACCACTATCACCTGCTTTAAATATTTTTAGTTTTGGAAAATTAATAGAAGTTAAATTTTGGCAATTACGAAACATCCAAAATACTTTACCATCAATAGTTTCAATACTATCAAAATTAATAAATTTTAAACTTTGACAAGCTCTAAAAGTTCTTTCACCAAAACCATTGATTAATCTAATGTTTGCGAAATTTAAACCAATAATTGTTAAATCATCTTTATATTCACCACTTCCATTAATTGTAAAAGTGGTATTAGTATTTATATTTGTAATTCCACTTGTGGTTATCCAATAATTTAAATATGTTTTATCTTGAACTACATTTAAAGAATCAATGGCTGTAGCATATGTAGTAATATTACCAGAAGGAATAACTCCTTTATTAATAATAGAAGTTTTAATATTTGTTAATGCTGTACTTATTGTAGTTAAATCACTAGCTATAGTCATTATGAATTGTTTCCTCCAGTTATAATTGCAGTTAAAGCAGTTTGTATATCACCTAAAGCAGAATAAACAGCTCCTGATGTAATTGCATTTGAACTTCCACTTGTAGGTGTGGTATCCATATTTATTCTAGCATTTGGAATATATCCAGTAGTACCATCTAACAATTGCCAATTCTTACGATTAGCAGTAGTATCATTATCAAAACCAATACTTAATGTATCAGCTGTTGAATTAGTTCCAGTTCCAATTTGAATTGCATGATCAGCAGAAACATATGCAGCATAACCAATTACAATACCAGATTTTCCTGTAGACTGAGCACTTCTACCTAAAACAGTTGATCTTGCTTTAGTTGCTGTAGAATCTCTACCTAAAATTGTTAAACCATCTTGACCTGATGCAGTATTTGATATAACCCAAGAATAAGGACTAGTTGCTTTATTTGTTAAGAATCCTGCACCAGCTATTGCAGTACCAGATTGAGCATTTGTACTTGTTCCATCATAGGTTTGATCAACAGTTGGCATAGTAGGTGTTGCCCAAGTACCATCACCACGTAAGAATTTAGTATTATCTGTAGCAGTAGGAGCAGGTACAGCACCCTTTGTTCCAGCATTTGTACCATCTGAACCAGTCATTACATTTAATCTAGTGTTAGGAATTGTACCATCTGAACCAAGAAGTTTATAATTAGAAATTCCATTATATACTTTCATTGTATTGGCTTCTGAGTTAACAGCACTTGTAGTATCAAGAGAACCACCTATTTGTATAGCATAATTAGCTTTCACTTGTGCATAACTACCAATGGCAACACCACATCGTGCAGATTCGGCTCCAGCTCCTGTTCCAAGCACACAAGCCCAATTTTCATTACCACTTATAGAAGAATTATTACCGATAGCAATACCAGGTCTTGTTACAGATGAGCTATATCCAATGTTCATAGCATTAGTAATAGAAGATTTCGTTCCTAATATTGTTATACTATTATTTCCTGTAGAAGTATTTATTAATACAGGACTAGTCACATTTATTGCATTATTGGTAATATCAATACCTGTTCCAGCAGTATAAGTACTTCCACTAGATATATTAATATTACCTGAACCGAGTATTGATTCATTATTTACAGTTTTGATATTAGTACCAGAAACAAGTAGTGGTTGAAATGCACCAGTTAATGTATCAAATTTATATGTGGTAGAATTAGTATCATTAGATGACTGTCGTGTAGCTGTTAATGTAACACCATCACTTTTCCATAAAATAGATGAATAATCACTTTCTACTGATTTAATTGTGTCATCAGTTAAAGTAAATTCAAAATTATAAATTGCATCTCCTGGTGATGGTGTTGCTGATGTAGTATAAACTAATGTAGAGAAAGAAGTTAAATACCAAGCATAATAATTTGTTTGATCAGTAATAACAATAGCAACATTGGTACCAGCAGGATAACTTACACCAGCCCCTTCGACAAAACTAGATGTAGTTGTAAAAGCGTCTGTAACATTGTATACATATCCTTCGTTTGTTGATCCTAGTGTAGGCAATGAAGCAAATGCAACAGATCCACCTGGTTTATACACAGAACTAATTGCAGCATCTATAGCGGATTTAACCGCAACACCTGATTGAGCATTTGTCGATACAGCACTATATGTTTGATCAACTGTTGGAAAAGCTATGTTACCTGAACCTAATAAAGTTGTTCCACCAACTGTTTTAATATTCGTACCACTAACTAATATATCTTGTTTATTTGTTATAGAAGTTCTTGCTTCAACATCTTTTATAACATAAGTATCAGTACCATCAGAAAGATTAGATATATATTTTGTATTTGCTTGAACAGTAGTATCTAACGAAGTACCTTGTGAAGATTCCCACATTCCTAGATAATTATTAGCTGACAAATCTCTTTCATAATCACCAAATACTTCAACACCAGTAACTGTATCAATTTCTTCACCGTATATATTATAAACTTTATCCCCTATAGCGGTATTTAATTGAGTAGTTGTTGTATATATTATAACTTCTGAACCTACTGTACCTGCACTAGAATTAAATTCATTTCCAGACCAACCATAAAGTATTGTTCCTACTGCCAAATTTGTCATTATTCTTTACTCTTTTTATCTTTATAACCATGTTTCTTATTACGTTCACGAATAGCTTTTAAGTATTTTTCTTTATTTTTAGGATCTTGATACCATTTTTTACGAGTTTCAACACCTTTTTCAATAGATTCTTTCTTAATTATAGAACCTTTATACATATCACTACGAAGAAAGAGCTCATCTTCAGATTTATTATGCTGATAACGTGCTTTTTGAAGAGCTCCATATGTTTTAAATTCTGGATGTTGTAAAATTTCTATAGCTTCATCTAAAACTTGTTGTAATCTCATTATATTAATGCCCAACCGATAATTAATCCTGAAAACCATTCTGCCCAATTAGTAGGAGATGAACACCATTTTGTTTTTGGTAATTCAACCCAAAACATCGCATTATAGATAAATGGGATACAAAAACCAGCAGCAAAAAACTTCCAACCAACAAAGAAAATTAAAGGTATTGCCCAAAAAGTATATCTTATCATCATTCCAATAAAACAATATTGTTTACTACGAGGAATAAATCCAAGTAATTTATTTATAGGAGCTACAATCCAATTCATTGCTGGTTTTCTACCTTTGGCTTCTTGCTCATCTATATATTCATCAGATTCTGTACCACATAAAAAATAATAATAATGGCCTTTACACCAAAAGATATAAACAAGGATTCCTATAATTAAAGCGATATACCAAGTTTTATGTATTATTAACCATTCCCAAAGAAATACTGTTAATATACATGAAATCATTTGTATTCCACGCTTTTCAAAAATATTAAATTTGGCATCAAATCCACCAAATAATCTTCTCCAAAATGCTAAAAATAAACCCATGTCATATCCTAATATAAATTATCACCTGGACCTTTATAATAACGTCCTAAAAAACCTTTTTTATAATCACTTTCCCAAACAAAAAATACTTTAATACCGAGTGAATATAAAAAATTAAATCTTGCAATTGTTTCATTATATAATTGATTCGGTGTTTTTCCTATCCATAATTTAACATCTCTATTTATAGGATTTGTTCTGTGTGAACCATGATATACTTCACCTAAATATTCACCAGCCGTATTTGTTTTAGGATTCCAACCATCAACTATAATAATTTTTCCATTAAATCCATATATAACTTTACTAGTTTCTAAAAAACCCATTTTAAGACACCAATCAGATTCAGCCTTACTTATACCATGTTTATATCTTTTTGTTCCAACAGCTACTGTACCAAATTTAGACTTTTTTGGCATACATATTCGTTTTTGTCTCGCTCTAGTAATTTGTGCATATTTGGATTTTCTCATAATTACTCCTTTATTATAGATTAGAACTAAAAAATGGCTTTACATTCCATAAAAACAAGAGTTCTATTATAATGTAAATGCTCAAAAAGAGGTTTACAAAAAACAATTTATTGCTAAACATTTAATTAGGATAAAATAAAATGAGAAATTCTTTAATGCCAGTTATGCGTGGCTCTTTATCGCATATGATTGATTCACAATTTAATTCTTTAATTGATGAATTTTTTAATAACTCTTTCCCAACAACATTAATCAAACAAGATTCTTATCCAAAATACAATATTAAACGCCTTTATAGTGAAAAAGGTGATGTTAATATGTATGATAATGGTTTTGTTATTGAAATGGCATTAGCTGGTTGGGATAAAGATGATTTAGAAATTTATACAGAAGAAGGTACATTGTATATCAATAGTAAAGTTCAAGAATCTGAAAATAGCCAAAAAGAAAATATTTCAGAAAATTATTACTACAAAGGTATTTCAATGCGTAGTTTTTCTTGGTCTATGAATCTTCCTAAATATGCTGTAATTAAAGATACTACTTTTAAAAACGGTTTGCTTTCAATTACTGTTAAAATAGAGGTTCCAGAAGAACAAAAACGAAAAACTTTTGAAATTAAATAATTAAATTGTCATAAAGCTCTATGTTATTTAATTTTAGCATAGAGCTTTTTTATGGCTTTACTTTTTGATTTTATAAAACTATATATAAAATATAAATTGAGGAGTTGAATTGTGATTAAATTAATTTTATATACAATATTTGTTAGTATGTTAAGTTCATTTCTTACCATAAAATTAAAATCATATTATATTAAAAAACAAATTAAAAAATTTGCAGAAGATGAAAAGAAAAGAGCAGATTCTGTAATAAGTTGGTTTAAAAATGATTTAATGAATAATATTACATCTAATGAACAAGCTGAAATATTAATACGAGCCATAGATCATTTAAATATAACATTATATCAACCAACCGGTTTATTAGCTTTATCTAAGCATATTTCACAAGAAGATAGAGAGCATATTGTTAAAAAATTAATGAATTTGCATAAAAATTATATTGATTTTAAGGAAAAAAATTTAGTTAAATTATATATTCTTTTAAACTTAAATCAAGATAAATTAAAAGATGATACAAAAATAGCATTAAATACTTTTATTTCTAATGAAAAACAAAAGGTATTAATGATTACTGAAGAATTTGATAAGATTATACAAGTATTACTCTAATAGAAAGGAAAACAATGACATATTTTAATAATCCAGATGATCCAAATAATCCACAGTGGAAAGAAATACATCATACAATTGTAATTGATCCAAATCAGTTACAAAATGATCCTGGTGTATTAATGTTTTTACCTCCAGAAATTAGAAAATTGATTAGTAGAGATATTAAGCAAGGAGCTGGAAATTCTAAAAATGTAAAACAACCAGAAGAGCCTGTTTCTCAAGAAAAGATTAAATATGATTATAAAATGACCAATTGTAATCAAAATCTTGAAGAATTGACTAAAAAACTCAAAAAGTCAAAAATGAAAAATTATGGTATGTTGCTTTATGGTGTTTCTGGTTCAGGTAAATCATATTATGGACAATACTTAGCTCAAGAATTAAAAATGCCATTTATTAAAAAGCGTGCATCTGATTTAATGGATAAATATGTAGGTGAAACTGAGCAAAATATAGCAGAAGCATTTAAAGAAGCAAGAGAAAAGAAAGCTATTTTATTACTTGATGAAGCAGATTCATTTTTATTTGATAGAAAATATGCAGACAGAGATTTTCAAGCTATGCATGTTAATGAATTACTTACACAAATGGAAGATCACCCATATCCATTCATTATGACTACAAACTTAAAAAATAGAATTGATCCAGCTTCTATGAGACGTTTTGTATTTAAAGTTAAATTTGAATTTATGAAAAAAGATAATATTAAAGCGGGTTTAAAAACATATTTTGGTAAAGGTATTAAATTTACAGATGAACAATATGATCAATTAAAATATATTACTGCAGGTGATTTTAAAACAGCTAAACGTAAAATGGATATTCTTGAAAATAGTAATTATACTTCAAAATTATGTTTTGAATATCTTTTGAGAGAACAGGAAGAAAAGGAATTAGATAAAGGCAGTAAACCTATATCTATTTAGAGTAATGATTATAAATATATACATAGAAGGTTTAATTTATAGCTTTTTCTTAATTTCTATGCTAGATTGTTTAGGAAAAGGTATGAATTTAAAAGAATGGTTAAATATTAAATGGTGGGAAAAAATTCTCGCCATTTTCCTTTCTTGGATAACTATACTTTATTTAATATATCTAATATTTTATGATATATTTTTTAAAAATGAAGGGACCAATTGAGGTCCCTTTTACTTACTTTTAATCACCTGATATTGGTTCTTCAGGAACAATTACTTCGGGATCTACAGCTGGTTGAAGTGGTGAAACTGCTTCTACAACCTTAATAGGTCTCCATAACCAATTGCCTTGCCAATCTTTAAATCCTGTATGTTTAAGATCAATTTGAATATTCGCTCCAATTTCATCAGGATATCCGCCTTGAAATAATTTATTAAGAAAATTATAATACTGATGAAATTCTGAATCAATTTCATAAGAACCAAAATTAATTGCTGTATTTCTTATTACATTATTTCCACAATTTTTAATTTGCATAGAGGTACCTTGTAATGTTAATATCCATTCATTTGAATATGGTGTTGTCATTTCAGGTAAATCTACATAGCCTCTTAATTCACTTGACTGTAAACTAGCTGTTGGTTGATAGAATGCTACACAGTCAAAGCGTTGATTTTCTGTAGTAAATGTTATGCCATCACCATGACTGGACTTTGGATCTTCAGCATCATATTCATAACTACCATCAGCCATACGAGATCCTAAAATAGGAATATAATGAGAATCATTACCTAATTCGGCTTGATTAAGAATTTTAAATTTCAATTCAAAAAAGTATGGATGATTCTCATATAAATAATCACCATTACCAGCAACTGCATTTAATGTATAAGGAGATTCTGTTGCTATAGCAAGATCAAATGGATTGTTAGTTTCTCTATTACCTAATTGATTTGTTCCATATAAATTTAATAAAACATAATCATCATTATCATCTTGTACTAATTCGAAGATAGCATCATCAGCTTTCTGCATAGTTAATTTTGTTGAATCCCATGTACAGTGAGTAGCTGTCAATACAATATTTAGAGTTGTATTTTCACTTAAGGTAAATGTATTTGTTTCAGTTTCATAACCATCAGCACTAACTTCCCAAGTAACTTCTGTATTTATAGGTAAATTGATTAATTGACCACTAGTATAAATACTACCATTAATATTAACTTTAGCATTGCTAGGTGTAGTATTAATTCTTAAACTTACATGATTCGTTTGTAATTCAACAGGGCGCCAAATCCATGTATTATTTTTCTTAAAACCTGTATGCTTAAGATCTAATAAAACTTCACAATTACCAAATATATTCCAACCAATACTTGATAATAAATAAGGAATAACCTCATATGATTGTCTAAAAGATTCAGAAATTCCATATAGTTGATTAGAATAAATAATACCTGTTTGATTATCTTTAACCCTTACCATTTTTGTGCCATCTATATTTTCAATAATAAATGTACAATCTTTAATTTGATTTGTCGGTAATCCATTAAAATCTAAAAATGTTTCATGCTGATGTGGCCATTGTGAATCACCATTATTATAACCCATTCTACCACTTATTTCATTTCTAGCATAATTAACACTACCACCAGCTTGATAATATTTATAATATTGACTAACAAATTCATCAGTATGTTCATGTGGTGTAGTAGCTACTTCATAGGTATCTTCTTCTTGACCAATAATACCTAACGAAAATAAACCATTATTTTGATGATCTGAACCATATCTATAATTTATAGTATTTAATGTATAATGCATTTGAAAATAATCTACATCTGAACCATCTTCATTTAATACTTTATTTAATAAAGTTTTTGCATCATTATTTAATAAAATAGTATATGGATAGGATCTAGTTTGGGTAACATAATCCCATACGCTAGTTGATGGATTTACCACATTTAATATTACATCATTACCTAGATTATCATTTTCAATAAGAAATCTATATGGATAATTTTGAGTATTTTGAGTAATAGTTATTTTAGATGTATCTATTGAGTATACTGTAGGATCAGCAACTAAAGTAATATTTAAAACAGTATCATCATCTAAGGTAAATGTATTTGTTTGAGCTATATAATCTTCTGCACTAACAGTATATGTAATTTCACTATCTTGTGGAAATTTAATAGTTCTTCCGGAAGCATAACGCTTATTATTTATTGTAATATCTGCTGTAGCTGGAATAGAATTAATCGTTAAATTATACTTAGGTACTCTTTCAGTAATTAAACGTTTAACCCAAGTATTATTTTTTCTGAAACCTGTATTCATAAAATCAATATCAATAGTAAAATTTTCTCCTGATATATCATTAATTAATGAAAATACATGTACTAATGGATCTAATGTACCACTATTCCAACCGGCATTAGTATTACTACCATTCATGTCATAACGCCAGCATAATGTTTCATTATCTAATCTAATTCTCATTTGAATAGTTTCATTTATAGGACAAATTGATCCATTATTACGCCAATCCTCAGAAGCATTATCATAGTTAATAACTAAGTATGAATAATAACTCTTATAACTTCCATCTTTACTTGTATGTAAATAAAAGCCATCGTCACTTCCAGATGTACTTAAAGGCATACCATCAAAATTAAAATATTGTGCTTGAGAATTTATTTTAAATGTAAATATAAATTCATCACTAGTATCACCTATACCACTAAAATAACCATTCCAATCTAAATCATTAATAACAATATTTTCAGATTTATTTAAGTTAGTAATTCTTAAGATACTATCGTCAGTATATTCATTTTTGATAATACTTACATTTGCACCATCCCAAGAAACTAAATTTGTATCTATTTCATAGTATTTTGGATTTGGATCAGCAACTAAAGTAACATCAATAACTGTATCTTCTGTTAAAGTAATCGTATTGGTTTGGGTTATATAATTTCTACTAGATACTGTATAAGTTATTTCTGTATTATTAGGTTGTTTTATATGATCAGTATTAAGAGTTTTTCCATTTATTTCTAATGTAATATTATAAGGAATATCTTCATTAAGACAATTTACTTGTAGAGTGTGAGCATTAGAATCTGAATATAAAATAATAGCATTTGTTGCTCCCCATGGCATATAACTTACTAAATCAGATCTATTATTAAATTCAGATTCTGTTAAACCAAATTCAATAGTTAAATTAGATTGTGTACAGCCATAAAATGCATTACTATTAATTGAATTTATAGCTGTACCTATTTTAATATATTCTAAAGAAGTACAATTTCTAAAAGCATTATCATATATCCATCCTACTTGCTTTAAATCAATATTTTTTAAAGATGTACAATTGTAAAATGTATAATTTGATATACTATAGCCATTCGTATTAGGCATTGTTATATCTTTTAAATTAGTACATTCATAAAAACTATATCCATAAAAACTTATCACACTACCAATATCTATAGTTTGTAAATTTGTACAGTACTGAAAACTTTCATCACCTAAATATGTGATATGACTAGTATCTATATTTGATAAAGCTGTACAACCATTAAAAGCATAATATGGTATTGCATTAATATATGGATTCAGTATAACTGTTTCTAAATTTTTACAATTATAAAAACAATGATCACCTAATGTTAAGGTATTGTTTAAATTAACAGAAGTTAATAATTGTTCATTAGCAAAAGCATATGATCCGACAGATGTAAGTTCATCTGGAATAGTATATGCTCCAGAAAGATTTGTTCTTATCAAAGCATTTCTTTCTTCTTTAGCCTCTTCAAATGTTGGTACGTTTACATTAACTCTTTGCATACCATCATAAATAGTATTATATACTGAATAATTTTGTATTCTATGATATTCTAAAACTATTTGATAACTAAAATCCATAAAATCAAATTTTATATCTGTAAGTATAGACACATTATTTACATGACCAATAGAGTTAGATAAATCAGGCACTGCATCTGTAGTATCTGTACTATTATAGCATAAACTATTTACATTTAAATCAGTATAGTTACCTTTAATCCAAATATAATCACCAACTATATCTACGGTGGCATATTCTTTTGTGTGTATTTCTAACTTTGCATATATTTCACCTTCATATTCAATAAAACTAATACCATTTTCATAAACATACCAAGTTTCTCTATCATCAAAATCGACAGATATGTTTTTAAATGATTGCTTATTAGTTATTATACCAAGAGCCTGTTCAAAATTTGGAATTATACTATCATTTTCTATTTTTCCATTATATACGGGATCATTTATTTTTAAATTAGTTATATTGTCTGTTTGAAACCAAATATAATCACCAATTAAAGGTTCACTCCCTGTATAATGATATTTTTCTTCATCATTTAAAAACATACCTTTCGCTAATATAACTTCTTGTTTATCGGCTTCATGTATTCCATTTGTAGTAATATATTTTACTTCTTGTAAACTAGCACTACCAGGTACATTAACTGTAACTTCACCTAAACCATCATATCCAACACTAGCTGTATATACACCATTTTCAGTAATAGTTTTATCTTCATTATTTGGAGTTTTAATATAATTTTTTAAAGTAGCTAATGTTGTCTTTTTTAAGCCATTTCTTGTATCTAACATTACTTCTAAATCACCAGTAACGGTAGAAACTGGTATTAATTCACTTATAGTTTTATTAGCCATAGATATATTTCCCTTTGTTAATGTTTTCAAATTTATTGTTTAGAACTTGATTTTTCTTAAATGGTTTTACAATAACAATCTTCTATGTATATTATTTATAATTAAAATATGAGGATATTATGAAAGAAGAAATAAGTTTATCTAAAGAACAAGAAAGTACATTTAATTTAATTAAAAATACCAATATCAATGTGTTCATTCAAGGACAAGCAGGTACTGGTAAATCTTATTTTATTAAATACTTAAAAGAGCATTGTAAAAAAGATATGCTTTTTTTAGCACCAACAGCTATAGCAGCAATGAATATAGATGGTTCAACAATTCATTCTTTTTTTATGCTTCCACCGTCAGACTTTATTACAGATGAAGATCTTAAAAAAGCTGATAAGTATAGATTTAAAATGAATAATATAGTTAAGCGTACAGATATTATAGTAATTGATGAAGTATCTATGATTAGACCAGATATGCTTGATTCTATAGATTTTTTATTAAGAAAAGCAAGAAATAATTTCGATGATCCATTTGGTGGTATTCAAATGATTTTAATTGGAGATTTATATCAATTACCACCAGTTATTTCAAATGAAGCTAAATCTTTATTCTTAGAAACTTATGAAACTTCTGATCCATATTTTTTTGACGCATTAGCTTATAAAGAAGCTACTTTTTTTAAAATTGAATTTAAAACAGTGTTTAGACAATCTGATCCTACACTTTTGACTAATTTATCTAAAGTAAGAACAAATAAAGCAACTATTGCAACTTTAGATTATTTTAATAAATGTAAAATTACTAATAAAACCGATTTGAACAATGCTGTTACTATTACACCTTATCGTAATATAACAGAAAAAATAAATAAAGAAAAGTTAAAAGCATTAACTGGAAATGTTAATACTTATAAAGCCAAATTAATCGGAAGTTTTGAAACAGCTACTAAAAATAATATGCCAGCTCCTGATGAATTAGAATTAAAAGAAGGTGCTTTAGTCATATTTAATAAAAATTCAGATTTATGGTTTAATGGATCTTTAGGTATTATTAAAAAATGTTATAAAAAATATGTAAAAGTAACTTTATTAGCAAATAATCTTGATGTAGAGGTATTTCCAGAAGTATGGGAAAGTTATAGATATGATATTGACAAAAAGACTAAAGAGATAACTAAAACAAAAACTGGTGAATTTAGACAATTACCTTTACAATTAGGATATGCTCTTACAATTCATAAAGCTCAAGGTAAAACTTTAGATAAGGTTAATATTGATATGAGTTGGGGAGCTTTTGCACATGGCCAATTGTATGTTGCATTAAGTCGCACTAGAAATAAAGAAGATATGAATATTCAAACACCACTAAAACTTAAAGATATTATAATAAGTGATAGAATCGTAGAATATATGAAAGATATAAAATAAAGGGTGATTTAAATATCACCCTTTTTATTAACTTTATTTCAAACTATCAAAATCTGTTTCATCAACAGTAAGCGTTCCACCATTTGTAAAACTAATTAGATAATAATCTTCATTATAACCTTTCAATTTTTTAGCTTTTACAATATGATCTTTATTTACAAAAACAGTTTCTAAATCTTCTTGTAAAGTATATTGTGGAATACTATAAGCATGTTTTACTAGCACTGAATCACATTCAGGACATTTATCTAAAATACCTTCAGCTTTGTGTCCACATTCAGAACAAATAGTCTGATTTACATGTACTGTATCAAATTCACATTTTTTAACTTCTATTAAACTCATTTTATAACTCCTATTTTAATTTATTATATAGAACCCTAATCCAAAGAATTAAAAATCCAACCTTCAGTATTTCTACTAAGTTGATTATCTTTAGATATATATTTACTTACTTTGCATGGACCTTTGTTTTTATATTTTCTATATAAACTATAAGATAGTCCATGGTTTTTACAAAATTCTTGAATTGTTCCTTTGATAATGTATTCTATACCATCTGGCGATATAACTTGTATAGTTTTTGCTGCTGGGTTATTACTACCATTAAATATATTTTTATGTGCTTTGCTTAATTTTTCTTTTGTTTCTTGTGTGTGTTTCTTACCTTTAAATGCCGAAATTTGACCTTTATGTGTAATTGATCTTAGTTTTCTAGATTCTTCAGTAACAAGCATTCCTCTAGTCCATTCCTTTCCAGGACATTCTTTAGAACGCCTATTTATTTTTCCATTATTCCAATAATAGAAACCTCCTCCTTCACCACCGGTTGCTAGATTATAGCCTATATTATTATTCATACTGTTTAATTTTTTTATCCAATAAGCTTCTCTTTCATTATGTATATATGCATCATTTTCAGATTCTTCTAACAATTCAATTTTAAAATTTTCTATACCATATTTTTTAATAGCCATTACAATTGGCATTTTATATGCAGTTTTACTTCTTGGATTACAGTGTTCATATAATCTTTCTTTTAATTCTTTTTTAGTATATCCTATATAAATTTTATTATTAATTAAATTAGTTATTTTATATATTTTACTTGTCATAATAAAATCCTCCAATATCATTTAGAACTATTGGAGGATCCGGTTTATAAAATTATTTAAAATTATTTACCAAGTTGGTCTTTTAATTCATCTTTAGTAATAAATGTACGTTTTTTCCAATCATTTTCTCTACGCGTTGGATTAATGTTATCCATTACTACAAAAAAGCCTACTACGCGTGATAAATGTTCAATTTTTTTAGAATGACAATATGGACATTCCTGCCAATTTGCTTTTTCTACAGTTCCACATTCTTTACATCTAGAATATACTGCATTTAAAGCAAAATGTTCACAACCAGCTTCTACAGATTGCATAATAATCTCTTTTGCTTGACTTGGCGTTAAATCAGATCCAATTTGCAAGTGTGCAATAGAACCACCATCCATATAGCTATCATATTTGCCTTCTTCAGTAAACTTTTCTTTAATTGTTGTATGTACCCAAGTTGGAATAAATTGATTTGCATACATATTAGGAAATTCATAAGGATTACCAAATAACATATTATCTGCTTTAAATAACTTTGGAGACATACTTTCAACTGGTGTTTGTTCAGCATTAGCAACAATATTTTCTCTTTTTGCAGCTTCTTTATAAAAATTATTAAAATTAATTAAAATATCTTTTTTATAATCTTCTACTAAATTACCAAACTTTTCTTTTAAAATTATGTCGGATTCATAAAGGCCATTTACACCAAAAGTACTAAATAATCTTTCAAGAATTACCCATCCACGAGTTATAAATGGCTCTAAACCCATATCTGTTAATTTATATAATAAAACTTTATGAGCTTTTAAAATTTTAGCACAATCATCAATTCTTTCTTTTAATATTTTCAAATAATCTTCATATGATTTACTTTCATACGCAATTCTTACAAAATTAATTGTAATTGCTCTATGTGAACCTAATGAAGCACCGCCAGATCCACCAAAAGAATTAACAGTTGAACCTAATTCATCCATCATTTCTTTATTATTAATCATACGACAACAACTTGCAATTTTTGTACCAAGAGAAGTAAATAAATTATAACGAGCAATATCTTTACGTGTAATATAATTTAACAATTCATTATTTTTGTCAAGATAATACTTACCAGTTTCTTCATTTACTTTTTTTGTCATATTTGGTGTTGTTACAGGAAATCTATATTGTAAACTGTTTTGTTCTGGATCACCTTTATCAAAAAAGTCAACAAATATTTTTTGAATTTCGGTAATATATTCAACAATAAAATCATCAAATTCTTCACGACTAATTTTACCGTTTTCGCCACCTAATTCATTATCAGCTAAAACTCTAATATTTTTAGGAAAATACCATTGATAATTGTCTGGTCCAATTAAACCATGTAATTTTTCTTTATCAAAAATAGATACATTTGTAAATGGACTTTCAATACTATCTCTAGTAGGATGATTTACAGAATGAATAAATTTTTGAAATCTATTTTCTAAGTATTTGCGTGTAACCTTATCATTTTTAACTTTTTCTAATGGAATACGTTGTTTATAAATCAATAAATGAGTTATATCTAAGAAAAGTGTTGAAAGAGCAATAGCTCCAGCTAAATGATTTGCTAATTCTGGAATACTATCACACAAACAATCTAAAAAAGAATCTACACTTTTTGCAGGACGTGACGGAAGAACACCGAAAGGTCTACCTTCCATTACAAGTTTTGTTGTATCTAAAGCCCAGCAATATGGAATTAAAATTTTTGTAGAATCATGCATTCCTAAAGAATAATCATATAATAATCCCATAAGTCTTTGTGCTTCTACTTTTCCATAAATTTCTTTAGTAGTACGATATAAATAATCATATCCTATTAATTTATCAAAAGATAATTCTGCTTCTTTAATAATACCTTTAATAGCCTTACCGTTATCATCACCTTTGTTACCATTATCATCAATAGAGGTATCATTAGTTTTAGAAGAAATCATATCTGAAAAATTTTTCATAGGATCAAAATTTTCATCTGATAAACCATGAATTTTTAAAAATGCATTAACTTTTTCTGTTAACTCATCTTTATCTTTAATATCATAAACATTACGCAAACGTTTTGCTAAACAAGCTTTGATATGTTTTAAGGTATTTGTTGTTGATGCATTAGCAAAAGATTCACTAGTAAGTTTAGCTAATTCTTCTTCATAAATATTATCACTTGTTACTTCAGTTTGATAATCTTTAGGATATGCTACTTTTATAATATTTGGACTCATATTATTTTCCTTTATTTAAATTGTAAAATACCATTAGTTGATAATTGTTTATAATTACCGTCATAAAAGTTTTGATTAGGAGAAGCCAATATATATTCATTATCAGTTTTTCCAGATTTTCGTTGTTGAGATATATCAAATCTACCACATTTATAATATTTTATACCTTTTAAATTTAAATTTTTAACATATTCAATATCATAACCGGTAAAAATACATATATCATATTCTTTATTAAGATTATTTACTAAATAAAATGTTAAATTTAAGTTTTTTGAGTATAATGGATCACCGCCAAGAAATACTAATTTATTAGTATCGGCTCTTTTGCAATAATCTATAATTTTTTCTAAAATTTCTTGATTTGATTCAGAATATTCACAAAATTGTTGTAAAATAGTACTATGACAACCTTTACAATGATGTTCACAGCCTCTAAAATATACAATTATTGCATTAGATTCTGGATCAGGATAATCTAACCAAGTTTCCTCTAAAACTATAGTATATTTATCCATATAATTTTAACTCCTTTTTTAACTATATATCTCAAATAGTCTTGATTTTATTGCCTTCTAAAAAGGTAAAATGTATTTAATAGAACGCCAGGTAAATTGAATTTCTACTCTTTAAAACTTCCATTTCTACTAATTTTTATGGAGCAAATTTTCATAAAAAAAGTGCTCTGATTTTTCACAGAACACTCTATATATTGATTTTACTAAAATTATTTATCTCGGTTTTGGAGAAAAGAATTTTGGAATCACATTTAAATTTAATCTTCTTTTATTTTTTCTACTTTTAGGTGTGTTAGTAACTTCTTTTTGTTCAATTTTCTTGTCTATTTTTTCTGGTAATTTTTCTATTATTTTAACATCTGTTTCTATTTTTGGCTCAATTTCATCTATATGTTTGGCGAGAATTATTTTTTCATGTTTTAAGACTGATTTTTTGACTTCTGGAGCAATTTCTTCTTTTTTACTATCATCTTTAAGCTTTTTATTTTTTCGTGTATTTACGGCTAAAATAATGGCTATTTGAAGATAATCTGTTCCTATAATAACCAAAAAGATTAAAATCGTTAATGCATTTTGTAAATTATTATAAGTATCACAACTTTTTTGAGTTAATTTACAAATTGTAGTTAATACAGTAGCTATTTCGCTTTGATTTTGTGTAGTAATTTTAGTTTTTTCTTCAACAACATCTAAAGTTTCATCAGCTTTTGCTAATGCTTCTTTTAATGCTAATGATGCTTTATTATCTAAAGATCGTTTAGTATTATTACATCTATTTTCAGCTTCTTTATTACCTCTTGCTCTAGCAATACAATTTTGAAGATCATTTCTATTCCAATCTAAAGCATTTCTGTATTCTTCTTCTGCTAACTTTGCTAAATCTTCAGATCTATTTTGTTTTACTTGTGCATTATCATTAGCTTTATTGTAAACTGCAGCGTTTACCATAGCTTGTTTTGTTTCTGGAGTCACTAATGAATCTAATTTAGAAAATATACCTACGGCAGAATAACCAAATAACAAAGTAATAATTAAAACAATGGCATATTTAACTTTTCTTAAATTATGCCATTCATTTACTAAAAAATTAAATAATAAAAATCTGCCTAAGTCTATTATTACAAATAAAATTAAAATAAACATTCCAGCTGCTTTAAATAAATCCATCATACCAAAAGCAGTAAGTAATGATGAAAATAATGCTAGTATTGCAGCTGTAATCAGCATTATTATATATGACATTATATTATTCTCAACTAAATAAGTTTAGTCTTGATTAGAATCTTCTGGAATAAAATCGTCCCTCATTTTTTCTTGATAATCATGTGGATCATCTATATTGAAAATCAAATACTCTTTTTCTTCACCAGAGTCATTTGAAATGAAAATATAACCTTCTTTTGGTACAAAATGTAATTGCATTTTATATGGTCTTTTATCTCCCATATAATCTTCAGCTTTAACCCATTGTTGACCATCTTCTGTATCAACTAATACTCTTCTAACTAATTCCATTTATAGATCTCCTTAAAAATACTCATTATACTTAGAACTTAAATAAGTTATTTTAACAGATTTAGTCATTATTATTTTCAATTTTAAGCTTTTGCATAAATTCTTTAAAACCTATAATTGGAACTATACCTGCCATTTTATTACCAGCATAAGCATTACGCATTACTTCATTATAAAATTCAGCTAATATTTCATCACTAATTTTATCTTCAATTTCGGCATATATTTCTTTATAAAACTTTTTACAACAAGCCCAATTCTGATCAATAAATCTAGTATCTCTTGCCATAGTTTCAATATAGTATTCATAAAGATTACAAAAGATCAAAACTTTTTGCATATTAATATTACCATTGAAAGGTACTTTCTTTTCAGAATGTTTAATTGCATAAATCATATTGTCTGTATAACCAACAAAAGATTGATCATATGAATATTGACAATTATTTATACGTGTAATAGAGTCTTCTTTAAAGTGCCAATAATAAGTAATATCTTGAATAAATTTGATTTGCTCCATTTGATTGGCACATAATTTACAAATCATATTAAATCCATTATCTTCATTGGCTCTTGAGCCATCTAAAAAATGAATATCATACTTTTTAATAAAATCACGTTTATATAACTTTCCAAACATCCAAACACTATCATTTGGGTGTGCAACATATATATTTGGTTGTTCTTCTAAAAAATTACTAAAACAGCATACATTTACTGGTTCTGCTAACAATTGTTCTCTTAATGTTTTTAAAGCAAATGCTCCAGAAAAAGTATCATCTGCATCAATAAAAGTTACTAATGGATTTGTAGTATTATCTAATCCGTATTGTCTACAATCACCAGGTCCACCATTCTTTTTTAATTTTAATTCTTTAATTTTAAAAAACTTACCAAAAGTTTTAGTAAATTCTGAATAATCTTTCTCATCTGCATCATTTACTAATGTTACTTCTAGATCATCAAGTATAGATTGAATAGTAATGCTAGATAATGTTCTCAATAAAGTATTATGAGCATGATAGCATGGTATAATTATATCAATTTTTGGTAAATCAGACATTAAATTTTCTCCTTTATTTATATTTAAATAATAGAACCATATATAAAAAAGACTCTACAAAAATATAGAGCCTTAATTTATTTATTTTTTTCTAATTATACAAATTATTTTTTTAAAATCTTTTAATGAAGTAAATTCTGGTTTAATATGAGTATAAACACTTAATTGTTTATATACTCTAGTTTTATATCGTAATTTTACAGTATGAATACAATCAGATACATAGCCATTTGCTTTATCAACAAATAACTCATCATCTACTTTCATATCTTCTAACTTAGTTAACAAACTATCTTTACTTCTTGGTTTAGACATAAAAACCTTTCTTTCATATTATAAGTTGTATAATAAACTATATAATATAAAATGTAAAACAATTTTTACTTTTTTCTATATTCTTCTTTTAAAACTTTTTTAAATCTTTTACAATGACAAAAACATTCGTATTCGCCATTTTCAATATCTGGAAATTTATTACGCATATCTTCACATATACACAATGTTTCTCTAGACTTTTTTACAAGACATGGACAATAATATCCATTTCTTTCTACAGCTGCTGTAATTTTTTCATAAAATTTTTCATCTGGATTTTTAATTATATCATATTTTAAATTATCTGTATATTCTGTCATATTTTTAATCTTTCATTAATTATCTAAGAAATGTTCAGCTTTATAAATTATAGTATTTATATCGACAGGTTTATAATCATTAGTATCTAAACCAACATGTAATGCTTTAAATCCTAATTTTTTATAAATATCATCATAATTTACTGTATTATGAATATGCCCATATAAATGTATACTCCAATTTGTTCTATGCGCATTATTAAATTCTAAAATAGGATAATGTGATAAAACAAACTTATAATCTTTACCATTTTCAGTCTTATATTTTAATTCATAATAATCTCTCATAGACTGTAATAAGTTTTTATTAAGTAAAACCGCAGTTTCTTTTTTACGATCATGATTTCCTAAAATAAGGTGTTTAGCACCATTAAGTCTTTGAAAATAATCAATTAATTTTTCTTGTGGACAACCTAAAGAAATATCACCTAAAATATATACTAAATCTGATCTAGATACAACACTATTCCAATTTTTAATAATGGCTTCATCATGTTCTTCAATAGTTTTAAATGGTCTACCTTTACCTAAATGTAACAAATTTTTATGATTAAAATGTAAATCTGAAGTAAAAAATATATTCATGATATTAAACTTTCATTAATATCTATTCAATTCATCAATTGGTACAGTATAACTTACTTCTTTATCTGTATGTTTTTCACCAACTTTATAAATTACAGTTAATAAAATAACACCACCATTACCATTACTTATAGTTTTAATTTGATATGGAACATTAGCATATTCTGTACCAATACGAATATTTCTAATCCATCCCATTAAACTGTTATATAATTGTGCTTCTAAAGTAAAATACTTATAAATATCTTCCCTAATCATTTTATACCTCTTTTCAATAATGCCAGCAATTCATTTTTCTTTTCAACATATGCTGGATGTTGACTTAAATAATCATCTCTATCTAGAACTCCATTTTTTATATCTAATTCTGCTGCCCTTCTTGCATAATCAGACATAATCAATTCTTTTCTTCTTAATGAAAGTCCTTTAATCTTTATTGGTTTCAATACCATATTCTAATCCTAAATCTTTAAGTGTAAACAAAACTGTACTTATTCCTATTTTTCTTTTATTATTCTTTCTATTAATAGTAAAACCATTTTCAGTTAAACCTTTAATAATTGTTTGATTTAATGCAATATTATAAAAATCCATTAAACCTTTATAATCTTTAAACATGATTCTATCATCTTTTAATGTCATACCATATTGATTACAAATAGTTTCAATAGTATTTTTCATTAACTTTGTTATTATTTTAGTTTCAGCTTCTTTTTTATTTTTATTATCTAAATAAGTTTGTTCTTTTTTCGTTAATGTTTTTATTTCTTCTAAATTATCTAAATAAATAAAATAAATATCTTTAAAATTCTCTTCATAAGACCATAATCTACGATTACCTAATGTTTCACTACCAATAATTTTAAATTTATCTATATTTGTAACATCAACATTATATTTTTTTAAAATTTGATAAAGTATTTCATAATTACTTATATTTGGTCTACTATATTTATGTGTAGTATTTTCTAAAGATCTTTTTTCTGCAGCTTCAACTAAATCTTTTGATAAATAACAACTATTTATTATATATACATTATTAATTTTATATAATTTACCATTTTGTTTAAGAATTGCAAAATTTGGACGAGTTTTATAACAATGAAACCAATCATGATGGTTTTTATCGTCCTCATTTATAAATATATAACCATTAAATTTTTGAGGTATAAAAATATTTTCTAATTCTTTAAACATAAACAATTCCTATACAGCTATTTGAAAACTTACCTTTGATCCATATTTATAATTATCTAAACTAGCCATTTCTGGCATAAAATTAAATACATTTGCGTTTTTATCTAATATTAATTTTGGTAAATCATATTGTACTTTTCTCCAATTATCTAAATTAGTTTTTACTGTTTCAATATGATTATCATAAATATGACAATTACAAAATTCAAGTGTTAAAGTACCTGGTTTTATATTTACTGTTTGGGCCATTAAATGTAATAATAATGCTCCTTGAACCATATCAGCAGGTACACCTAAAATAGTATCGGCAGATCTTTGTAAACCAGTTAAATGTAATCTATTACCTAAATAATTAAATTGCCAAGTATGCAAACATGGTGGTAAACCCATTGTATCCATATGAGCCGGATCCCAAGCAGTAATAATCATACGACGATCATATGGATTTTTCTTTAAAGTTTCAACTACTTGTTTTACCTGATTAAATCCTTCATCTTTATAATCATAATTACAACCTTTATATTCAGCATTAAAATGAAGCCAATTAAAACCATAAATATTTCCAAGATCATTTTCGGCTTTCATACCTTCTTTATCAGAATATGGTACTTTTTTAGGATTACACCATTCATTCCAATATTTGCATCCACGCTCATTATAAACTTGTTTATCTGTAATACCTTCTAAGAAACAAGAAACTTCACCTTTAGCACCTTTGAATGGAATCTGTCTAAATGTAAGAATTGGAAAACCTTCCTCTAAATCAACAGTAAGACTTTTATTTAATCTTACCAATACATTATTTCCTGTACGACACGGAGCTTCTATACCTTTAGTTAAAATTTCTTCTACTAAATCTAAGTATTGATTATCATATGTATTCATATATTTATTCCTTATTTTCTATTTCTTTAATATTACGCCAAGGATATTCACCATTTCTATCATGAATTAAACATCCTAATTCAAACCATAAATCATAATTATTTTTTAAATTTGGTATATATGGCAATAAAGAATTGTACCTATGTTTAATAAGATGAATTGCTCTATTTAATACCTGTAACTTAGTTTTATCATAACATTCATATTCTTGTTTATCATCTATATGATGAATAATTAACCAGTTATTTATCCAAGTATGCTTATAATCAATATTAAATAAATCATAATTTAATTGTTTAATTTTCTTTGAATTAAATCCACTTTCTTCACAAATAAAATGTTTCTCTTTTTTTAATTCCTGTGCAAAATTAATCCAATTTATATTATTTTCAGCCATATTTTTACGCTCAAAAAAAGTTTCTTTATGATCTAAATACTGACCAAATTTATTTAATTCTTGACTTATTAAACACATATTTATTTCTTCATCTCTATATGGAAAATAACAAATTTCAGTTGGACAAATATACATATGATATTCGCCATCATTTAATCTTTTCAAATATGTAAAAAAATCAATTTTACTCATTAATAAGTCCAAAATATGCTATTACTTCTTTTTCTAAATCTTCTAATGTGCTATTATTATAAAAAATATGATCTGGATTATTAATACCTATCCAATCTCTTTCTGATGGATGAATAGATTTAAGTTCTTCAGGTTCATCTATCCCAAATTTACCTAAGTTATAATCTTCTGCAATAGTCCACCAATTTGGTTTATTACCTCGTTCAACTTGAATAACTGTACCGCCTAAACCTCTAACCATATATAATTCATTTGCAAATCTGCAATCAGTGATTATATAATTTAATTCAGGATGATCTATTATTTCTTTTTTAACAGCAATATCCCAAATATGTGATAAAATTGTACCTCTTATTAAATCAGTACCGACTGTAGTTAATGCTTTTCGTGGAGTAAATTCAATACCTAATTCTTTACTCCAAAATGGATCAGCTTGCTCTCGCCATTCTCTAGATTCAGGAAAGCGTCCACTTAACATTTCACGATCCCAATTAAACATTACAGCACAAATATCTTTAAGTTTATCAGCAAAAGCAATTGTTTTAAAAGTATGATCATATTTACAAATAATATTGGCAATAGTATCTTTACCAGATCCTTTTAAACCAGTAATTGCAATAACCTTTTGCATTTATTTCTTCTTCCTCTACTAAAAAGCAGCTTACTTATTATTAATATTATAAATGTTATAACAAGTAAAGCTGCTTTTATATTTTTTAACAAATCTTTCTATTTATTCTGCATCTACAGCTACTTCTTGAACATTTGTTGATCCGAATGCTCCAGAACCTCTACTTGTTTCTGGTAAATCATCATATTCTTCACGACTAATTTCTTCTAATTCTTCATCAGAAATTTTTTCAAGAATAAACTGAACAATTTTATCACCTGGTTTAATTATAGTAAAATAGTTACCATTTTCATCAATCATATCTTCAGAACCTTTTACAGCCTTAAATAGATTTGCATGAATTTCACCACGATAAGAGTAATCTACAACACATGCACCACAAGTTAAACCTTTTTTAAATGCTACTCCTGATTTATTTTCAGCTTTAAGCATATATCCAGCCGGAACAACTACTCTAATACCTGTAGGAATATTTACTTGTTCACCAACACAAAGTTTTGTTTCTGGAAAATCATTTGGTACATAAATATCAATTCCAGCATCATCACCACGACGACCTGTAGGTTTTGTTGTATCTCTATAAATTGCATATTTCATTTGTTTACCTCATTTAAATTAAAACTATTATATAGAATGTATTTATTCACTTTCATCTACAGATTTATTTTCCATTTCTACTTCTTTTTGCTCGGAATAATCTGTAATTTTTACATTTTCAAAACTTTTTAGTCTTTCAATAAAACTTTCAATAGCTTTTGAATGTAATTCTGTCGGTACTTCTGGATCTAAAATTAATTCAAGATTTGTATGCTGTATTTCTAATTCTACACAATCTCTTATTACTTCTTCACCTTCTTCGGTTTTAAACGGTCTTTGAATAATACTTATATCAAAGGCTAAATTATCAGACATTATATTTCTCCTTCTTCTGTAATGCCACTTTCTTCTAACATATATTTATACTTTTCCCAATAATGATATTTAGACTTTAATACATAAATGTGATCTTTGTCTAATTTTGTTGGTATCATTTTAATTAATTCTTCTAAAGTAACTAATGACATTAAATTTGGACTTAATTTTTGACAAGCTGCAAAACGATTACCATCAGACCAATCTTGTTTATTAATGTGTTTTTCCAAAGTTTTTAATGTTATATTTTTACCTTTATATGGAACAAATTTTGGTTCAGTTTCTCTAAAGACTGGTAAATCATCTAAAATTTCTTTTGTAGAAAACTCATATTTATTTTCACTATATAATGTTTGCATTTCATTTGTTTTTGGATTGATTTGACCAGGAACTCTTGTATATTTATTAGGTAACTCACAAGCTTCATCTGCACCTATTATATTAAGTTTTCGCTTAGCTAAATAATGCCAAATCATTTTATAATCTGTACTTTTAACTGGACTTGTTAATCTAACAATAATATGATATGATCTATGTCCAGACCAAGTAATACGATATGTATATGGTTCAATACGTTTTATAATTTCTTCTTGCTCTTCTTTGGATAAATAATCACATTCAAATAAGAAATTTTGACATTTTACACCGGCCTTTGTTGGATAAGGATCAGTATTATCTTTTAATGGATTAAGTGCTTGTAAATACGCTGGTTCATCTACTTTTACAAAATTAATATCATAATATGGACCAAATATATCTGGTTTATCTAATAAATTTTTAGCTAAATTAATATATTCTCTTGTATTTATTTCTTCCATTTTCAAATCATCAATAGAATCAACTACTAACATATGATCTGTAAAACCTGTAATTTTAGATTCAGAATTAGTTAACTCTGTTACTTTATTACCATTTTCATCAAGAACTGCTTTACCTTTTTCATCTTTTACAACAGTTTCTCTTTGATTTCTACTTCTACTATAAAATGCACCAGTTCTTTCATCATCAGGATAGCCTATAACAAATGCCAAACTTCTACCTTCGAGCTTTGTATTAGTCTTAGCATCATAAATTTCACCAACACCATGACGTTTATAAATTACATAATCACCTGGTACAGTTCCCTCTAATAAAGGTTTATGTGTAACCATATTACATAAAATTTTAGAAGTAGCTTTACCAAATTTTTCATTAGATAAATAAAAACCTTTTGATTTAACTTTTCCGTTTGTAAATTGACAATAATAATTATTTACATTATTTTGTTGTAATACAGAAATATCATCAAATTCAAGTACAAGTCTTGTTTCTTCCATCCATTTTTCAGCAATTGGCATATAATCTACATCATCTCTTTTTTCAATCATAATACCATCAGTATTTGTTTGAACTATATTAAAGCCAGCATTAAATAATCTTTGACATAAAATAAATAACAATAACTGACCATATACGCAAATTGTTGAATTAGACCATGTATCATATAATGGATTAAATTCAGATTTCATTGCACCGATTGCACCATTCAAAATTAATTTAAGACCAAGATTTAATAATTGTTTATGATCTCTTTTTGCGGCAAGTCTTGTGTGATAAACTTCTTCATATGATTTAGGATTTTTTGTAGCACCTCTTGACATTAAACCATATTGCACCAATAATGAAGGATACAATGAAGCAACATCCATGTTAACTAAATTTTCTGATCCATAACCAATCAATGCTTGATGCAAACCACCAAATCCAAATTGATATTGATGACCTTCATCATCACCACCCATATAAACTTCAAAACTTTCTTTATGATAATCTGGATCAGATTGGTGATCAATATAAAACTGTAAAAGTTTAGTCCCAGCTAACTCTTTATATGCTAATTCTGGAATTGAATAATATACTTTTTTACCATCAATAATTTTATAAGTATTACTCATATCAGCTTTAGCACCTTCACCACAAAGTAATTTACCAGCAAATGAAGATGACTTATTAATAAGTGTTTTTGCTGTCATATTATATTCAATAATCATATTCCAACGAATATCATATGATTCTCTTGCAAAAGTTCTCATTTCATATTTTGGATTTTCTTCTTTTTTCTTAACATCTTCTGGATCTGGCATAAACAATTCTAAAGTATTATCAACGTCGAGTTCGCAATACTTTTCTACTTCTTTTCTTTCATCATCTGTTAAAGCTCTATCAATATCAAATGGCACATTACTGTCATAATTTTTCTTATTTAAAATAGCCATTGTTAATTTTTTAAGTGAATTTCTACGAATATCATATTTTTCATGAAAACTAATATCCCAAGATAAGAAATGAGTTGCATTAATATTTTGAGCCTCGGCAAAATAATTGGTTTCTTCATGAATTAATTTATCTGAGAATTCTTTAACAGTTAAAGCATCTGGATTTTTAGCTTTAACTTCATCATAAATCATGGCATAACTAATAACTGGATTATCATATGCTGCATTATTAAATCCAATTAAAATTTTATTAGAAATCCACTTGGCTAACTTTTTAGGATCATTCCAACAAATAACTTTATTCTTTTTGTCTACTGTTTTTGCTACAAATAACCAATCTTCTTTAAATACTTCAATATCATAAATCCATTCATATTTATTTAATTGGTCATATCCTTGATTTTTACCTTCTTTACCTGAAATTTCAGCACCGATTACAGGTAATACTTTTTCATGCCATTTAGAATACCATTCGGAAGCTATACCGTTTTTATCACCAAATAATTTAAAACTAGCCCTATTACTTTCTAAAAAGGCTAAATCTTTTTCTGTAACAAAATTAGCTTTTTCAGTTACACCAAAAACATCAGTTATATCTTTACAATTTTCGCCACATAAAGGAATACTAGTTAAAACATCTCTTATTTTATAACAAATATCTTTTTTATCTTGTTTAGAATCTGTATCGCAAATTTCACTTTTTGGACAATAAATTGTGTATTGTTTTGTAAAGGTATCATAAAATTTAATATATAGAAGAATATTATTTGCAGTTTTTCCACAAACATTTATATTATAAATTCTATGCTCAGTATATAATTGTTTTAATTCATCTAATCTATTTGATAAAGCTTGAGTACTACAATACGGAGACTCCAAAACAAGATCATCTGAAGTATTATCATTTAAACCAAATTGTAAATTATTTAAAGTATTTGATATATCTTTTAAATTTTCATCTATATTTGGTAATATAACATACGGTAATTTAAAAATTTTATTATTATAACAGCCTTGACAATTCATTTGTAAATAGGCATCTTTTATTTTAATTGTACCAACTACTGAAGAATAATTAGTATCAGATACTCTATTTGCAAAAATATCAAAGGCTTCTTGACCAACAAATCCTATAGCAAGTGTATTAACATTTAATGTATTCTTTAAATTATACATTTTAAAAATATTATAAAAATATTCTTTCATAAAAAATGTTGAATCATCAATATAAGTAACATAAGTATTCAAATAATTAAATTTGCTTTTAAAAATTGTAGACAAATATTGCATACCAGGCATACTATCAAAAATACAAGATACATCAGCCTTTAAAGGTTTAGCTGCTATTAATATTAAATTAGGATTATTTTCACATTCATAATCTTGTATTTGTCTAGTATTAGTGACCATTACAAACTCCTTTTACATATATAAAAAATAGAATCCACTTTTTACATGGATTCTACTTAAAAAATTAAATTAATTTTCTATTACTACTTTTTATAAGCCGACAGCTCTTTCATAAGTTTCAAAAACTAATTCTTCTTCATCACGCTGAGCTTTAGACTTTTTGCGTTGTTTTAATACATAAGTAATAGCCTTTGTATCAAATCCTGCTGACTTTGCTTCAAGCATAATACCTTTACGATCTTCTTTTAAATCATTGATTTCACTATCTACAGATTCAATTCTTTCAATAATTGATTTTAATCTATCTGTATTTAATCCACCAATTTCTGCCTCAACATTAGACATTATTTATTTTCTCCTTCTTTTTTATAAATTAAGTTACTATAATTAAAATTACAAACATTACCATCTTTAAAAGATTCAACATGCATGAAATTTTTTAAAGTTCCAACATATTTACTCTTTCCATCAACTACTTTAGATAATTGAACGCAAGATGGTTGACCTTTATACTTTGTAAGTGATATACAATATCCTTTGGCATCTAATTCACCAGCAATATCCATAGGAACTCTGATATCAAATCCACATCTATTATATACTTTTTCGATATTAGGATATGGAATAAAGTCAGCTTTTATCATTTTAGATTCTTGGCAATGACAATGCTTACAACAACATTCGGTTTTAAAACCAAATAATTTTTTAAGAAAAGTGAACATATATTTCTCCTTTATTCAAATACTTCACCAGTTTCTGGATCATAATTTAATTCTACTTCTTCATCTTGTAAAACCATTTTCTCAGTATTAGGTTTCATAAGAATTTCTTTAACTTTTTCCATTATTACATCCTTAATATCTTCATGTTCATTTAGCCAAGCTTTTGCTTTTACTGCACCTTGACCAATTTTTTCTCCATGATATGAAAACCATGCCCCAGCTTTGTCAATAATTCCAAATTCAACAGCTATATCAAACATTTCATTATCAGCAGAAAAACCTTTACCATAATAAATCATTAACTCAGCTTTTCTAAATGGAGGAGCTAATTTATTCTTTTCTGTTGTAACTGAAATTTGATTTGCTATAACATCGCCCTCTTTATCAACTTCTTTTTGACTAGCTGCTCTTCTGGTACGACATATAATACTAGCAAAGAATTTTTGAGCTTCACCACAAGGAAGAACACTAGCATCACCATATTTGCCAGGTTGTTGTCTTACTTGATTTGTACATAACAAAGCACAATTAGCCATTTCTAAAGCTGGTGTAACTTGTTTAAAGAAAGATGAAAATAATTTAGCTTGACGACCAATATTCATATCAGCTAATTCACCTTCTAATTCACTAGCTGGCACACAGGCAACAATAGAATCTAATATAATTAAATCAGCAGCTTTTTCTTGTGCTAATAACTTAATAGCTTCTAATGCTTCTTCACCGCCATTTGGTTGCATTAAAATTAGTTCAGACATATTACAACCTAAATTTTCAGCATAAATTGGATCTAAAGCATGTTCCATATCAACATAAGCAACAGTTAATCCTTCTTTTTGAGCATTCGCACATGCTTGCAAACAAATTGTAGATTTTCCTGAAGAATAATCACCCCAGATAAGTGTAACCCTTCCTCTAGGCCAACCACCTATTCCTAAAATTTTATCTAATTTTAAAGAGCCTGATGGAATTACATCAACTTTTGCAATACTAACATTATCAAAAGTCATTGCTGCATCACTACCAAATTTTTTTCGTAATAAAGCTAATGCATTATTTACTTTTATATTCTCTTCTTTCTTTTCAGCTTTTTTAGCCATTTTAATCTCCATTTTAATTAAAGATATTTTATAGAATAGAATTATAAAAATCACTCTACAAATTTATTTTTCTGATTCTAATGAAATACATTCGCTTAATTGAGATTTAGCTATTAAATAAACACTATTTGTACTTAATTCTTGAATTAATACATAATCTTTCATAACTTTATCTTTAACTTCTTCATCATCTAAAGAAGCTACAACATTACAACCAAATTTATTAATTGCTATTTTTCTTAAGGCTTTGGGATCTACTTTATATTCTTGCTTAACCATTACTTATTCCTTACATACTTTTTAATATATTATTTTTATATAAAGATTTTTATAAATGTAAAACCATCTAATTGATTAGTCCTCAGCTTGACAATTTACCTGAAGAATCTGCTCTATATTTTCGTTATATTTAATTTCTAATAATTTAATACCATTATTTTTACAAAATTCTCTTTTTATATTATCTCTTCTTTGCCTATCTAATAAAGTTTCTTCTTTATCAAATAATATTATACTTTCATAATGTTGTCTTCCTTGATATTCTACACACATATTATAACATGGAAGATAAAAATCAAACTTTAATAAATGTTTATCTTTACAGTTCTTAAAAGTTTTTTGAAAATAAAAATTTATATTCCTATCTTCTAACCATTTCATTATCTTTTGTTCTCCGGTAGATATTTTTTTACTACAATATGGACAGCCATATCCTTGTAAATGCTTATAAACTTTTTTAAAAAAGATATGTTTACAAGATTTGCAATAAATTTTTATATTTTTATGAAAACTATCATAAGTTGATTGAAAATAACTATATTTATTACCAAAAATATACTTTGCTCTTTTAATAAATTCTTTAAAAGGTAATTTTTTATCATTATGAATTTTTTCAATTGAACATAATAGGCAGCCTTCACCTTTAAGATGCATTGAAGGTATTTGTAAAAATTGCCCATGTATAGGACATATTATAATAACTTTCGTTTTACTATCTGAATATATAGTTTTGCTATAATCATATTTATTTTTATGAATAATATTTGCTCTTTTTATAAAAGATTCGGTTGTATATTTTCTGTTATTATTTCTATTTTCATTAGCACATTTTGGACAACCTTTACCTTCTAAATGCCCATAAATTCTTTGAAAAAAATATTCTTTATGTTTTTTACAAAATATTTTAACCTTAGTTAGTGAATTTACAATTTCTACTTCGTCATAATTATACTTATCACCATGAATTTGTTTAGCTTTTTCTATAAAATTTTCATATATATGTTTTCTTTTACTCATTATCATTTTCACAACTCACACTTAATATTTGTGGATAATAATTAAAAATCATTACAAATCTATATCTTAAACCATATGAAATAACATTACATCTAGTTTGTCCGGTTGGTACAGCTGAAGAAATTATATCTGGTAAGAAGATCTGTCCATGATGCAATATATTCCAGATATTGTTAAACCATGTATTCTTAATCCTAAAGTATAGAGCATTATCTGAGCTACATTCTTTTGTAGGACATCCTTTAGCACTCCATAATCCATCTTCGAGCTCAACGGAATCTGATAAATATATAGTTTCTACTTTTTTAGTGCTATAATAGTATATTACATCGAATGTAAACTCAAGAAAACATATCACTACATATAAAGAAGCAATAGTAGCACAAATCATACCTAAAGCGCGTTTCCAGAAAAAATCACCATATTTATCATAGCACCATTTTTTCCATTGTTTATTATACCAATTTCTTAACGGAGTACAAAAATTCCAGAATTTTTTAAACGGTATGATAAAACAATTTTCTATAAATTTAAAAATCGTATATATACAACTAACTATATATTTAATCTTCTCCATCATCAAACAATTCCTTATTTAATTCCCCATTATGACTTTTTAGTATCAATAATTCCTCACTTACATCTTCTAAATCAGCGTGTGCATCTTTATATTGATTAAACATTTCATCTAATGTTTCTTTCAGTAAATCATATGTTGGTTTTTCAATATTACCATCATGAACCATAAATGTAAAATAATCACTTAATTGACCATATAAGTGTGCAGTGTGTTCGTAATGGGTATCTAAATATTTTATTCTTACCATTATATTTTTCCTCTATGCTATTTCACCACAAACATCATCGACTGTTACTATATAATCAAAGTAAAAATCCTTAGTTTCTTTATTATAAAGAATCCAAAATGCGGGTCTTTCACTATTATTATGTAACATCTCATCTACTAATTTTGGTCTTAAGTGAGCTTTAATGAACCCTGGAAGACCACGAGCACCTTTAATTGGATCATATTGGTCTTTACAAAATTCTTCTATTTCATGATCACTCATTTGAATACACATATCTTCTTTATATGCTTTAGAAAGATTATTTATTTCTCTTCTAACAATCTTTTGAATAGTTTCCATAGATAAACGTTTGAAGTGGAAAATGTTCTCTCTACCATTAAATCTGTTAAGTAATTCTGAGCGATAAGTTTTACATAATTCTTCATTAGCTTTTTCTTGGGATTCTTCATCAGTCAAACTTGTATCAAGATAATACTTTTGACCAATGTTTGAAGTCATTACAATTATAGCTTCTGAAAAATCTACTGTACGTCCTATATTATCTGTTAAACGACCATCAGAAAGAATTTGTAAGAAAATATTAAATACATCTGGATGTGCCTTTTCTATTTCATCAAATAAGTATACTCCCATAGGATTTTTACGTACAGTGTTAGTTAAAATACCACCACATTCAAAGCCTTCATATCCTGGAGGTGCACCAATTAACTTAGCAACAGCATGCTTCTCCATGTATTCAGACATATCAAAACGAATTAATGTCTTTTCATCACCAAATAGATTTTTAGCTAAAGACTTACTCAAAAATGTTTTACCACATCCCGAAGGGCCTAAGAATAAGAAACTAGCTGCTGGCCCACTGTCTTTATTTTTATCTAATTTAGCAACTTTTATAGCATCAGCGACTCTTTTTACAATGTTATCTTGACCATATATATCTTTTAAGAGATTAGATTCAAGATTTACTAACGATTCGATCTCATTTTCATCTAATTTAGCAGAAGATATACCAGAAATCTTACTAAAAGAATCCATTAAGTGTAATTTATCTAAAGCTAATCCATTATTTATATTTTTGATTAACTCTTGATATCTGTGCTTATTATCCTTTAATTGATCATTTATTTGTTTAAGTTGTTGTTTAAGCTCACATACTTCTTTAGAGTCAAAACCCATTTTCATAAGTGCTTTGAAATTAGCTACATCTCTTTTTGATATAGCATCAGATTCTACTTCACCTTTTTCTTGCTTTTCTTTAGCCTTTTCTAATTCTTCAGTATATTTGAGACGTAAAACTTCACCTTCCGATTGTTCTTTAGCGAGTTTTTGAATTTCAAGTTTAGTGTTCATCCAATCTTCATAACTAGCATTATAAACTTCTTGAAGGTGTTTCTTTTCTTCTTCACTCGTAGAAGTTAAAATTTTATTCATGAGATCAATTAAAGCAGGATGTTGTCTGTTTACTGATTGTTTATAAGCTGCTAAAGCTCTATCTAATAAAGCAATCGTTCTGGCAGGTTGTGTAATTCCTAAACCATAATCTTCGCGATACTTAGTAGTTAAACGAATAGCTTCTTTAATAGTTTCCTCGTCTATTCCTATACCATGATATTCAATTAATTCTTTAGATGCCTCTTTAACAACATCTTCTAACTTTTGACCTGACAATTCCTTCACATCATATAAAGTATAAAAGTCATTGATTCTGTAATTTGTTGTGTACACACTATTTAATTGATCATCATTTACTTCCATTATAACTTGGAATAAATTAGATCTATCAGCATTATTAAGTGTATTTATAAAATGCAAATTACCAGAATTTTTAGCACCTTCTAAAAAATTATAGGCATCAAGAATTACAAGTACTGAATTTGGTGTTTTCTCTAAATTATTTATTACTTGTTGAAATTCTTTATTGATTTGTTCACTATCCCCACTGGAAAATAAGTCATCTACATCTAACACAAAAAATTGTTTAGATAAGATATCAAATGAAGTATCATCTTTCTCTTTTAACTGTTGTAATCCTATCAATAATGATGTAACACCTACACCTCTTGGACCAGTAATTAAAAGAGAATTATTTTTCTTTCTACATAATATAGATGAAATACGTTCCAAATCAGTATCTCTGTTTACTAATTTAAAATTAGGAAACATTTTTAAAAATTCTTGACTAGCTATAGTTTTCATTTAATTAACACTTTTTATAACTAAAATTACACCAATTTTAACACTTTTTATAACATTTGGCTCATAGCAAGTGTAAAAATAACACCTACTACGAAACCAAATATAAACCATAATTCATTCTTCACTATTAAATACCCTTAAAAATAGATTTAGATGTATCTTTTTTCTCTTTTTTAGGAGCTTTCTTTTCATCAATAGTGTCAGCAGTTACAGCTACAAAATCTGCAGTATCCTCTTGAACATCTTTAGACAATTTTTCCAATTCATCAAGATTATCACGCATTGTTTTAATAGCGTCACGAGTAATTTCAGTTGCTTGACGTTGTGTATCACCAAATTCAACCAAATCTTGTAGTGTTTTCTCAAGTTCGATGTTAACATCATCACGACCAGTTGCAATTCTAATACTTTCTTTCTTAGCCACATCATTAGTAACATTAGCCATTTGTGTTAATGTATCAGATGCCATAACTTGTGATTCATTAATAGCCGCACTATTTACAGCAGTTAATACGACAGATAATTGAGATGCTACAGAAGCAATACCTCTTGAATGCATTGTAGCTGCCGATTGTGATTGATTCTTAGTAGCTGCTTGCATATTGCGGAGTTTAATTTCTTCCATAGATAATTCACCATATGTTTGCATAGTATCAACAGTAGATTGACTAACTGTGTCAATGAACTCATCAAGATCACGCTTTTCTTTATCAAGTTTCATTTTCTCGATTTGACTTGTAGGTTCAGGAGCATTAATTAAAGTCTCGCGTTTTGCTTTATTTGCTTCTTCTGCCTTTTTAGTACCATCATTCAAAACTGCATAAATTTGTTGCATTTGAGAATTATTGTCAGTTAAACCTTCAATTTGCTGATTCATTAATTCAAGATGATTACGAATTTCACCAAAGCGCTCTTTACCAGAATTAATAAATTGAAGAGCGGATTGTACTAAGTCAGCTTGTCTTTGTACATGTTGTTCTGAATTAAGATCCAACAATTCTTTAAGTTTTTGTGCTTCGAATGAATATCCTTCACCTGTACTCATATCAGTTAATTGCTGACGAATGTTATCAATTTTAGGTAATAAATCATGAAGATTTTTATCAAATTCGGTAATTTTATCTTCGTTGGCTTTAATTTGAGCCTTAGATTCTGCTCTTATATTTCCAAATCCAAAAAATGATTTATCTTCAGCTAATTTATAATTTTCTTGTTTTAATTGTAAAATATTTTCTTCTAACATTGATAAATCATGTTTCATTGATTCTAAAAGCTCTTCTAAATTACGACGATTAGCTTTATCTTGTTGAATTTTAGCTAATACAGAACGTGTTTCCCCATTTTTACGCAAAGTATACAAAGCATCAGTAATATCAGTTAATGGTTTAATTTTCTCTATAAAATCATTCAAATCATTATTAAAATCACCATATACTTTTTGTAATTCTGAAAAAGTACCAGTATCTGTCATTTCAATACGCTGTTTAGACATCGTTTCAGAAATTGATTGTAGATATTCTTTAAATTGTTCAAATTCTTTAATACGGGTACGATCAGCTTCTTTATCATTAGTAAATTCAAGAGCTTTACTAACTTGATTTACTTTATCTTCTAATTCAGTATCTTCAGACATTATAATGGAATAAAAAGTATTTGTCTCTATTCCAGTTTCTTCTTTTTGCTCACGTTGTCTGCGTACATAGGTTTTAGTTTCTTCTTTTGTAATTTCTTTTCTTTTTAAAGCTTCAGCCATTTTTAATTCCTTTCTTGTATATTTAATTTTTATAATAAATAAATATCTTTATTAAATCAATTTGTAAAACCGTCTATAATTACTAGTTTATTATTTTTAGTTTCTATTCTTTTTAAATATGGATTATCTTTGAATAAATCATGTATACCTAATGAAAATAAAAATTTTTTATATAAATCCATATCTTTAGCTGTTATTTGAAAATCTGCAGTAATATCATCTTCTGTTAAAATAATTTCATCTTCAATTAAATCCTCTTCTTCTTCATTCTTTTTATTTAAACTATACCATTTTGTAGAAATACTTACTTTAATTTCATCATATTTTTTATCTTTTTCAATATAGTTAATACTTTCTGGATGAAACATATCCTTTACAATTAAAGATATTTCATCATCGGTTAAACTTATAAATTTTCTATACTTTAACATCTAATACTCCATAGCAATTAAAACCAAAGCATTTGTTTTTAATTCAACTTTATCAGCATTTTGCTCCATAATTTTAAATTCTTCTTCTGTAAACTTATCTCTATCAAAAGTTCTTGCTATTCCATTAGTTTTTAGACACAATAAACCAGTATAAGCATCAAATTCACGTTCTGCTACAATATGATAACCATTTTTTGTCTCAAGAATATGATCAAAATGCTCACCACATAATTTTTTTATAATATTTACTACATTATAATCTTTTGTATCTATATCAAATAACCATTTTCTCATATTTTTATCAGAAGATTCATCTTTCATAATATTACTTTGAAGTAAATTATTAAGTATTTTTGGAGAATATTCAGTTTTATTTGTTCCAATTGCACAATCTAATTGTTTATTTATATCATTACGTATAGATAACATAGATTTAGTGTAAGACTTTCGATCTGTACACATATAAAGCCTACATTGATGTAATTTAACAATTTCAAGCATTTCAGGAATATAATATCCATAAAAATCACGAATATCTTTAACAATCCAAGTTTTTATTACTTGACTTTCTTTTATTTGTAATTCTGGGTGATCTTTTTTACGTTTAATTGCTATAAAATAATAAAAAGATTTATTAGGATTAAATCTCATAAGTCTTTCGATATTTGTATTATGAATTATAGTCATTTCAATTACTCTTTATTTGCTTTATTCCATTCATTTATAGTTTCTTCTGGATCTGTTCTAGAAATACATTGTCCACAATTAGTACATCTTATAGAAAAAACTGTCCATCCTCTAAAATTATCAAAATTTAATTTATCATTATGACATTTTTTACAAGGATAAACAGTTTTTCTCAACTTATTTAAATGATAACACATATATGACTTAAATTTAATTAAATCTGACATAGTATTATCTTGGTTGCGCTATTTCATCCAATGCACCGTAGGCAATAGCTTCGTTTTCATCCATCCAAAAATCTCTATCACAATCTTTTTTAATTGTTTCAAGATCTTTTCCACAACACTCTGCTAAATGTTTCATACAACGCTCATTAGTTTTTTCTACTTGTGCCAATGTAATAGTCATGTCTTGAATTTTACCTTTAGCTCCAGCAGAAACAGTATGCAACATAATTTCAGAATTTGGATATACTTTACGATGTCCTTTTTTACCAGATACTGCAATCATAGCTGACATACTAGCAACTTCGCCCATAACTGTAGTATAAACAGGACATTTAATAGTATTCATTGTAGAAATAATTGAAAAACCAGCTGTTACACTACCACCTGGTCCCATAACCATCATATTTACTGGTTTATCGGGATCTTCCGCTTCAAGATAAAGTAATTGAGAAACAATACTTTCAGCCAATTCATCATTAACTTCGCCTGTACACATTACAATTCTATCTTTAAGCAATCTAGTTGTAATATCTACAGCTCTTTCGTTACCATTTTCATCTTTCCAAATTACATGAGGTATGTTTAACATTTATTTTACTTTCCTTTCTATTTATTTAATTAAAATTAATTGTGATACCATTTACTCTAGCAAATTCATTTATTTCTGTTAAAGTATATTTATTAGATTTCATCATTTCATTAAGCTTTTTAATATTACGTTGTTTATTATAAGCTATTACAGAAGGAGATTTAGGATCTTGTGAAATTTCATATTTAACCATATCCATTTCTGGCTTATATGTATTTAAGTAATCACGACCTTCTTCTAATGTCCATTGCTTTGTTTCATTAACCATTTTATCAAAAATCCAAAGAACAGCATCTTTTACACTATATTTATATGTTTTTTGTCTTTTACCATTCTTATCTTTGATAGATACTTGAAATGATACTTTTTCTCTATTACGAGATTCAGCCCTATCAAAACTAACCCATTTTGGTAGATCATATTTACGTTTACGATTCACATTGGTATTTGTAATTTTATTTTCTACATCTTCAATCAATGGATATTGTTCAAAAACTGGAATTTTTTCAGAAACATTACTATATGCTGTTTTTTCACAATATTGAATGATATTTTCTATCCATGTATTTGTATAACGCATACGAGGATTATGTGTAAGTGTTAACTTAATGATATTTGTTTTTTCATCATATTCTATTAAATAAGAAAATGGAAATTTAGATAATTTACCTCTTAAAATATTATCATATGTATGAATAGCTTTTTTAATATTTTCAAAAGTTGTTTCTTTAGGTAACTTTGAAAATCCAATTACTGTATTTTTTGATACTTCCATATTTATAATATTTAAAACACATCTAGCCCTTAACATAAAACAACGCATTATTTTTGTTAATTCACAACCTGTAAATAATCTATATTTACGAAATGTACGTGGAAGATATTTAATAGAAAAAATATCATATTTATAAGTATCTCGTGCTTCTTTTAATAATTTTTTAGCATCGGCTAAATTATATGCAATTATAGCATAAGGTAACTCAACATTATTTGATATTTTACCAGTATCACATCCATTTATATAAACATGTCCATAATACTTATTTTCACCTTGTGAATTTGATTCAATAACATAGTTATAATTTTTCATATAATTTTCCCTTCTTTTAATTAACTATAAATTATATATAGTCAATAAAATTTTAAAAGTAAAACCATTCTTTATGCTAAATCATCAGGTGTATTTGGATTATTATCTTGAATTAATTTTTCTACTTCTTTTACTTTATAAAATGGACCTACCTTATCTAACATTTTTTTGACCGTAGAACGTATACTTTCATCTTCAAAGTCAACTACACCATTTTGTTCAACTTGCTTACCACGGAGTAAAATACGAGCTATTAAACGACCTAATTCAAAAGACATTTGCTCATCAAAGCCACGAGTTGTTATAGCTGGAGTACCGATACGAATAGCAGAAGATTCGGAAGGTTTAGAATCACCAGGCATCATATTTTTATTACAGATAATATGATATGAATTGAGCAAGTCTTCAGCTTCTTTACCATTTACAGGAGCATTTTTTAAATCTATGAGTACCATATGATTTTCAGAACCACCAGATACAAAATTTATTTTATTTTCTTTATCGTAATCTTTGATACCATCAATCAAGGCTTGCATATTATGATATACTAATTCCATATAATCTTTAAAGGAAGGTTTAAGTGCTTCTATAAAACATTGACATTTAGCTGCTACACAAGCTTCGTTTGGACCTCCTTGAATACGAGGAAATAAACCAGAATTAAGCTTAGAGCATAATTTTTCATCGTTCCAAAGAATTATACCACCTCTAGGACCTCTAAGTGTTTTGTGTGTAGTAGAAGTAACAACATCACACCATTTTGTTGGATCATATTTATCTTTCCACATATGAGCTGCAATAAACCCCATTACATGAGCTGAATCAGACATAATCATACATTTATGCGTATCATAAATATCTTGCTTTGTCATACCCTTTTTAACATTAAAACCAGGGCAAAAAGGCGTATCGGCTGAAACATAATTATCTGCTGCATAAAATGTATATTCGTCTTTCATTACAAAATCATCTGAAAATTTGCGATCAACATGATATTTCCAAACCTTTTCATTATATTCATCAACAATTTCTCTAATTCTTTCATAATTAATACGTTTAGAATAAGCTGAAGCTCCAACAACTAATAATCTTGGGTGGTGTTTTTCAAGTTTTTGTTTAATCTCTTCATAATTTAAGTCACCATTCTCATCAAGTCCATAATGAACAAAGTTATAATATTGGCTTGTAGCTGAAGCTTTTGCACCATGAGTTAAATGTCCACCACTTTCAATTGACATACTAAGAATGATATCACCTTGTTTAAGAAGTCCAGCATATACAGCCTGATTAGCTTGAGAACCAGAATGAGGTTGAACATTAGCATAATTTACATGAAATAATTCCTTGGCTTTTTCGATAGCATATACCTCTACTTCATTAATTACTTCACAACCTGCATAATGACGCCCTTGCTTTGAAACACTAGAATCATATCCTTCTGCATATTTTACAGATAAATGACTTCCCATCAAATCTAAAATATCTTGAGATGGATAATTTTCTGAAGCTATCAATTCAATACCATCATTAAGACGATTTGTTTCTTTAATTTCTAATTGTTGTAATTTTTGATCAATCATTATCAATTCCTTTTCATACATGTTAAATTATTAGGACAATCTGTACAATAGAATTCTTTATGTGGACAATTTTTGCTGATTTTTTGTTCCATTTTACCATTACGATATTCTTTTAATTCCGTCATAAAATCATATACTACATTATGCCAATTATTAAAATTTTCTTCTACTTGAGATATTCTTAAATATCCTACATCTTCTAATGCAGCTTCTAATCTACAAATTATAGTATAACATTCTTCTACTACATTGTCATCAGTTATTTTTACCATTAATCTTTTCCTTTTGTTTCAAACCAACCATGTTCTAAAGCAAATTTACCAAAAGTAACTAGAATAGTTTGTGTTAGCATTTCTACATTATCATCAATATTGCTGAAATGAGGTAATTTAGCTTGTAAATATTCTTCTGTATATCGACTAATTAAGTGATTTTTAATCAATTTAGAAATTTCTTGTCTTAACATTTCCATTTCTTGTTCAAATTCATTATAATTGTTCATTATTTTCTTCCTTTCTACAGAATTTAACAAAATCTTCATAAAATTCAGTTTCAGCTTTCTGTTCTTCTTCTAATAAAATCTTGTATTTTTTATCTAATGTCTTTTGATTATATTTACAACCACAATTTCCTTTAGAATCTTCTTCTTCCCAACCAAAACGACATAAATACATATCATCACTCCAATCATATCGGCAATATTTACATTTTTCGCATTTCATTTTTATTTTTCCTTTCTATGTTCAAATATCCACTTATCAACCCAGAAAAATAATAAGCCACCAATTAGATTAGCAATAATCGATGAAGTGATTGTGCCGTATTGATTCAAAAATGTAAAACAAATTGCTAATACTGGTGTAGATAACTGCCATCTTATTAAGTATAATAAATATTTCTTAAGCACTTGTATTTTCCTCTTTTATTTCTACTACTTCAGTATTTTCAAACTCCATGGCAAAATTATCTGCACAATCGTATTCATTCCAAGATATTGCTTTCAATTTATCTTCTGTCCATTTTAAAATCTTAAATTCCATACAATCTATGGTTATGATTTTCGGATAAATCGTTTTTCCATCTTCTGTCTTAAATTTTACAGTATATTTAGTCATTATATTAAATCCTTATCTAGGAATTTCTTTTCTGTTTGCATTCTTTCTGGAACTATTTTCCATAGACTATTCATTGCCTCAGATGTAAAACCATCTATAACGGTTGCTGTACCTTTTGTAGTATTTATACAATAAATATCACCTTTTACTTTAACAAATAACATATTTTCATAAGCTAATTTACGTATAAAATATCCTTTTTTAAGATATATCATAGCTTCTTCAAAATCTACGCTAAAATTAAAATCTACTTTAAAATCATTGCCCCAAATAAGATTTCGAAATAACCACCAACATAATTTAATCATTCTTTTTCTCACTTAAACGATAATTAAATATTTTATTATATAATTCATTTATTTCTTTACAAACATCATTGTAATTAGTACTTTTACTTTTTAAGCATAATGTTAAATAATCTTGATATCGATTAATATTGTTTTCTATTTCAAAATGCCAACCGTAAAATGGATTTAAATAATTAAAACAAAAATCACGTATTGTACTTAAATCTTTAATAGCTAGATAAATCTCACAAGGTGTTTTACCATGTCCACAACAACAAGAAATAGTTTTTATATTATCAAGAGTATTTAAAATATATATTAAATCACATAATTCTTTATCAATATCATTATATGATATATTTTGTGTATCTATTTCATACCAATTACTCATAATCGTCTATTTCTTTGATATTCATATCTTTTACTGTTAATACAAATGCTTTACCGTCTTCTGGTTCAACATTTAAAACAGCTTGTCTAATTGAACAACCTTTTCCTAATTGTATAGGTATATTATACCACCAATCTTTTATTTTTTCACAATCTTCTTGAGTAAAATCCCTTAAATCTCCAAAAAATGCAACTGTTCGCATATAACTAGAAGATTCATCATCATTTCTATCAATAAATTCTACATCAATACTTCCTTCAGATCCTGTAGGTAAATTACCGTTTTTATTTGGATGATACCATGTATTTCTTATAAAAATTTTAGATAAATCTGTTGCTCCAGATGAACTAAAAAGTTTATTCATATCATCTATTCTTATTGTTCCAGTTACATGTGTCCAAATACTCATTCTTTATTCTCCTTTATTTGTGTATCTATTTCGCAAATTTCACCTTGTCTATCAGATATAATATGTGCAACAGGTGTTAAAACATAAAAATGTTTTTTCTCAATACAAGCTAATCTAACAGCTTCATCAATTGCCTTATTTAAAGTTTTATGTCTTTTAATTGGCTTAGATTGCGCTCTATTATAGACATAATAAAATTTTTTCATCTCCAGATATCCTCATCGTCATCATCATCTAAATAAACATCATCGTAAAGCATAAAAACTTTTTGAAATTCATGATGTACCCTTCCTATTTCATTTAGAATATAAATAGTAACACAAGGAATCCAAAGAAATGGAAAACAAATTATCATTTTAAGTAAAGTAAATAAAGAAATGCCAATTATACTAATAAAGACAAGCATATCTAAAAAGTAATTTTTTAAAAATGTTTTAATCATTAATACTATCCTTATAAAATTATAAATTATATTTATACTAGATAATATCTATTGTAAAACCATAAAAGATAGTGTTTAAAAAATATTTTTTAGTAATTACTAAAATACTGTTCTATACATATAGTTATTATTACTAATTTTTAAACAATAACTTATAATAAAGAATAAACAAATGACAGTAAAATCAAAATTAGATCCTGAAACTAAAATTGAGTTACTTATAAAATTAGCTTTCGGTATTCCAATGAATGATTTAATAGAAGAATATCAATTGTCGTCTGCCAAAATTATTAATCTTAGAAAAAATAACTATTTAAAATATAATGAATTTTTTGAATATTGGAAAATTGATAAAGAAGTAGCTATTTTAGGCTTAACTCCAAAATATGAAAGAGCTTTATCAGTTGTTAAGAAGTTTTATAAATCTAAAATTAAAATTAATTCAATTAATTCTATTTTATATGAAGATAAATTATGTACTATGGATGAAATTTTAAATATGGCTGATTATATTTTACAAAAAGATTATATATTTAATTTTAAAAATGCTACATACTTTATTAAAAATCATTATAGTGAAAAGTGAGGAAAAAAAAAATGGCTGTTACACAAAAACATATAGATATTTCAGATACTGAAATGACTGCTCAACAATGGGCTGAATCTCAAAATAATATTTGGATGAATCTATTAAATGGTATTCGTTGGGATCCAATTGATAATAAATATAAAGTTGCTCCAATTAAATATTCTGATGTATCTCTAGAAGGTGAAAAAATTAGATTTGGAAATAATCAAGAATTTCAAGTTTTATTTTCATGTCTTGCTTGTGAATATGCACATAAACAAGAGGTTAGAGATAAATGGAATGAAGCCTTAGAAAATCTTAAAAAAGCTTATGAAGAACAAAAACAATTAGATAGATATACACAATCTAATAATGTTGATCTCAAAAAATTAAGAGATGAAGGTGAATTATTAACAAAAGATGAATTGGATAAATAATGACACAAACTATTTCTAAAGTAAAAACAATATCAGAAGATTTAAATATATCAGAAGCAAAAGTAGCTATGATATTATATGATTATCTTACTTGGTGTTTACAAGAAGTACTTATAGATGGTAAATCACATACAATTTTTGGTGAATTATCTTTAAATCAAGATGATAGATTATATTTAGAAAATAGTAAATTTGGTTTAATTGATTTACTTAATAAATCTGATATAAAATTAATTCGAAAAATAGTAGAAGAAGGTCCAGATACAAAAATATTTGGTTAAGTTATGATTGAAATAATTAAAATAATTTATACTCTTTTTCTAAATACTATTGCCGATTTAATAGCAGATAAAATAGTAAATAGATGTAAAAGAAAACATAAAAAATGATATATTCAGAATATGAAGCAGAACAAGATTTAACTAATTTAATTGAAGAAACATTTGATACATGTGATTCAAATAAAGATGAAATTAGATGGTTAATTTCTTTAATTCGTGGCTTTATGAATATACCAAATAAACGAATTGAACCAGTCACTGATAATTATAAAATTAATTTATGGCAATATCAATTACATCCTATTCTTGAAAAATACAAAAAGAAATGGAAATGCAGTAATTATGACTGAAAAGAAAAAAAGGGGTGAATTTACATTAGAGCATGAAGAATTATCATCACAAGAGATGGTATTTATTGCTTTAACCATGCTAGAAAGTAGAGGTTATCCTGGATTTATGGAATTATTATCTGTAATAAATGATCCAGGAATAATTCTTAAAATAATTCGTCTTTTTTATGGCATGACTATTAAAATACCTCCATTAAAAGAATTTATAAAATGTTTACGTGCCGCTGAATATGCTTTTTGTGATATTCATAAAAAAGTTAATAGTTCATTACCAGCTAAACCTCAAGACATTCGTCAATTTATGGATATAGATAGGGAACAAGAAGCTGAATTATTACAAATTTTTGATGAATGGTGTATTTATATGAATAAACAAGGCCATGATATTCGTAATTATATGCATATTAATCGTCAAAATACACGAAAACGTATAGCTATGTCAGTAAAAGGGAAGAAATGGAAAGCTAAAAACTACTAGAATCAAATAGTTTTTAATTAGTTCTAATACAATAAGAATAATATTTAAAGGATTATATAATGCCAAATGATTTTCCTAAATATTGGAATGATGATACAGATGAAATAACTGAAGTAGAAACATTTGATAATACTTCACAATTAGTGCCTATTGAAAAAGTTAAACCTTTACCTACAATTGCTGAACAAAACAAAATTGTAGCAGAAAGTGATATATCAGAAGAAAATAAAGGATTATTACAAGGCTTAGTTGAAATTAATAATGTAGCTAAAACATTGGAAGCTATTAGAAGTGAAGAAACACAAGAACAAAGACGTACTGTTCTTACTGCTTTTTGTGAATCTTTTGTTGGAGCTAGACTTAAAAATAATCTTGTTGCAGAAGAATTAAAACGAAAATTACTTAATAGACTTCTTTCAAATATTGACAACTTAGATTTGGAGCTTACTTCAAGAATTTATGTAGATTTACAAGAAACTATGGCTGTAGATTTACAACAAGCTAATGCTCAAATTATGGGTCAACAAAGTGCTCCAATTGGTAATCAAACTGGAACAGTAGTTAATCTTAATTTAGCAACAGGAGAAAATTCTAATGTTACAAATAATACTTTAAACGCAAATCCTCAGCAGGTTGGACAATTAAAAGAAGTAGCTGCTATGAACACATCAATAAAAGCATGGTCAAATGTACCATTACCTAAAAGAAAAGTAATTGATATAGATTTAAACAATAGTACTAAACCAGATTAAAAATTCTTCTATTGTAAAAAATTCTAACCAATTTAAATTATTTTCTTTTGCTATCTTTCTTTTTAAAGGATCCCGTTTTGTCCAAACATCTATTCCATGTAAATAAGCTTTACTGTTTGAAGAACGAATTTTCCAATTATTTAAAATTTCAAAATCTGTATTAAACTGACCAAAAATATGTTTTCCATGAGTCCAATGACCTTGAAATTCAATATACAAATCACGAGATGGAATATAAAAATCACAATTAAACGGATATTTTTCAGATTTATATTGACAGATAACATCTTTAAATTTTTCTTTCAATAATTGATTTATTTGATGCTCTGGTTTAGAATATGTCATTGTACCATTCTTTTTACGCGTTTCTAATCGTTTTTTAGTCATTTCAGCACGCTGTTCTAAAGAATATTTTTTACCAGTTTTAATTTTTTTTAATTTTTCAATAGTTTCTTTTGTATGGTGCTTTCCTTTTATCCATGGAATAGTTCCTTTTTTACTTATAGATATTTTTAATTTTGTTTCATTATTTAATTTTTTTCCTTTTCTTGGAGAAACTTTTCCTTTTTTAACTTTAGACAATGCTTTTTTATGATCATCAGAAAATTTAATTCCCTCTTTTGTTTTTGCATATTTTGCTACGCGTTTATCTGTATTTTTTGTTAAACCTTTATTCCAAGAAGGTTTATTCTTTTTACTATCATTGGCACATTTACGGCAACAGTAGTAATGTTTATTTCCTTTAATTTCAGAAGGAAATTTTTCAAATAATTTTCCACATTTTTCACATATCAATTGTATTTTCATATATAATAGAACTTTATTTTTTATTGCATTATTAATTTTAATAGTTCTAATTTAATATAAAGTAAATGGAAAATAACTATGGAAATTATACCTAACAATATAGAAACATTAATAGAAGATTTACCGATATTATCATTTGAAGATTCCGAAGATTTTCAAAAAATAATCGTTTCACCCCAATTTACAGAAATATTTAATTTCTATAAACAAAACTATTTACCAGATGTATTAAAAACTAAACCAGAAATTTATCAAAGAGTTAGCTTGTATTTAACTCTTACTAATCAAAGCAATCAGTTTACTGAACAAACTGATCAAGTATTATATAAAAGAAATTGTCCATCCATAGAAGAATTTATGACAAATAAGTTTTTTATGGGTTATTCGAATGCAACTTTATACCCATGGTGGAAAGAAAAGTTAGAAGAAATTTTTAAAACAGGCTCTCCTATTCGAAAAGCAATATTTTCTGGAGCTATTGGTACAGGTAAATCAACAGTGGCTCGTAAAGCTTTTATATATGTATTATATAGAGTTCTTTGCTTAAGATATCCACGCGCAACTTTTAATATAGATGAAGATGCTACAATAGCTAATGTAGTTATTGCTACTACATTAAAACAAGTATATGAAGTAAATTTACTTCCTTTTGTAAAATTAATGGAAACTATGCCATGTTTTCAACGAGTATTATCACAAAGATCTTTTGAAAATTTTGATTTAAATGATCAAAGATGTCCAATTCCATTTACTTTAGAAAAAAGTAGCGGAACAGTATATTTTCCAGATAATATTATATTAACTAGTGGCAGTCAAGCAACACACTTTACTGGAATGAATGTAGTAAATTCATTTTGTGATGAAATTAATGACCAAGGATTAGAAAATGCTATTGCTTTATTAAATACCTTAGATAATAGATTTGCCTCACGTTTCCAAGGATCTGATTTTGTATTTCAATCAGTTGTTTCATCTGCGCGTACTACAAATAGTGCCTTAGGTGAATATGTTAGACATTTGCCAAAAGATGATCCTTCCATATTAAAATTAAGTCCTATGCTTTGGGAAGTAAAACCTGATCCTAACTTTATTGGAGATGGCACAACTTTTCCAGTAATGGTTGGTAACGGTAGTATTCCTAGTAAAATTATAACTGATCCTGGTGAATTAAAAGCTATAGATGAAGGTATATATGAACCACCAACAGGTTGTGAATTAATTCATGTTCCTACTGTATATAAATCTAAATTTGAATTACAATTAGATCAATCTATACAAGATATTGCAGGTATGACAACTAATGATAATAATTCAGTATTTAGAGATACAACTAAATTAGAAGATTCTTTGTTATTACCAGAAATAAACCTTGAAGTTAATATTAATGAAAATACAGATATTTTAGCTACTCTTGAGCAATATGATTTATTTGAACAAACATTACGCGGTCATTGGCAATTTAAAAGAGCTCCAAATGCCGAAAGATATTGTCATGTAGATTTATCTGGATCCGGACAAGATGGTCAATGTGATACAGGCCTTTGTATATGTCATAAAGAATATGAAACAAACCAAATTACTGGTCAAAAAGATACTATATATGTAGTAGATATACTTTTATTTATATCTGCTAAAAATAAAGTAGATATTCAAGCAATTCAACAATTTTTAATTAATTTAGTAGCTGATAAACAAGTATTAATGAATACTGTAAGTTTTGATCAATGGCAAAGTTTACTTATTACTCAAAATCTTGAAAAATCTGGTTGCTTCAAAGAAGTAAAACAATTATCTGTAGATGCTAAATTAGAACCATATACAAATGCAGCATTACTTATTGAATCTGGTAAAGTAAAAGTAGGTCCATGTTCAAAATTAAAACGTGAATTAGAAGCATTGATATTTGATAAAAATAAAGTTACGCGTACTGTAGAATTAAAAGATGGTTGTGATGCCCTAGTTGGTGCAATATATAATGCACAATTTAATTACTTTGATATTCCTCAATATGAATATAAAACAAAAGAGTCAATCAATGTTCCATTTACATATGAATCACTAATTGACTCCAACAAAGAAGAATTATTTGATTTAATCTGAATATGTGGCTCCACAAGCGATTATCAAATCTTCATCATATAATCTATTCTCACCTTTAGCAACACCAATATACTTTTTTTCAATTCCAGTAATCATATCCCTTACTGAAACTATACCTATTAAGTTAGCATCTCCTTTTTCTAAATATGAATATGTAGTAATAGGAAACCATTGACTATTTAAAACTATAATATGTGTATATCCTTGTTGTTGACATACTCTCATTATTTAACTTTCTCTAAAATACTAGCATTTTGATGAATATTACCAACAATAGCTAATATTGATCTTCCATAAATTACCTTATTACCAACATTAGAAATATATTCACCTTCAGATTTAATTAAAAATTCTTGTAATGGAATAAATTTTGTTTTTGTTTCAACTCCAAATGTACCATACTTAAATTTTACTTCATAAACAAAATCTGTATCGAGTTCATCTGTTAATTCACCTGTTGGTGTAACATACAACTTAGTAATTATATCACCTTCATAAATTAATTTATCATGTTTATCTTTAATTCCAGAGCATCTTTCTACAACATGCTTAAAATAAATACCTTTGTCAGCGTCTAAAATCCAAGAATATGCAAATCTTAAATCTTCAATATTTTCACCATTAAATTCTAAATCAGGATTTTCATAAGTTAATCCTAATTCACTAAAACAAGGATAATAATATCCTTTTTCTGTCCAAACACGTGGTAGATAATCATAAACCATTTTAAACTATCCTTTCTTTTTTCATTATCTTAAATTAAGTATACTGTACAAAAATACAAATGTAAAGCCATTAATAATAAAAAAGGAGACCGTTTTTCGATCTCCTAAATTTATATTTAATATTCTTAGTTTTAGTTAGTGTATGTACTAATATTAACTGTAGTATCAGCACCCATAACATTTGTATTAAGAATAATAACTTCTGCTGTATATGAAGGCCATAAGTAAATATCAACTACTAATTGATTATTTGAAATTACAGCAGGTGTATTATTAGATTCATCACAAATTACTTGGAATCTTTGAATACCCTCAGCACTTAAAATTGTATTTAAGAAACTTGTAAATTGTAATGTAATTTGCATACGTTCATAAGCTGTATTATTTTCAAACAAATGCCATCTAGCAGCATCACGTAATACTGTTTCGATATAAATTACTGTACGAGCAACATTAATACGATCAAGAGCAGAAGGTTTTTTCTGTAATGTTCTTTGACCCCAGCTTACATAACCAACAGCTGCGTCTCTAATTAAGCAGTTCATTTGATTATCTGTATAAAGAACACCACCTTGAATTGTATTATAATAATCAGTTAATCCTGTAGGAGAAACAATCGTAGAACTTAATACACCACGATTTAAACCAGCAGGAGCCATCCAAGGTTCACCTGTACCCATAATTTTAGCAATATATGCTGATGGACACATTAAGAAGTTTGAACGACCTTGAGCTGCATCATATGTTTTAACCCATGGAGTACATAAAGCAGCGCGATAAGATGTAGATTGTTGCATATCTTGACGGAAATCAACAGCATCACTATAAGCTGTATCTGTCATAGGAACATCTAATAAGCAGAAGCAATCACGACGATGTTCAGCAATTTCAATCATTTTATTTTGATATGAAACATTTGATCTACTTACATAACCAGAGTTCATTAAAAGTGAAACATTTACTTGAGTACGATCACGGAAATATTCCCAACCATCACATAAAGCATCAATCTTTTCATTATATTGACCTTTACCCCAAGAACCAGGATTACCACCTTCTAAGTTAACACGATATGCATATTCCGGTATAATAAAATTATTTTCTGTAATATCTGTATTAACAAATACTTGAATAAAGTTAGAAGAAACATTAATTACATCTTCAACGAAGGTAGAATTACCATAATTATCCTGAGCAGGATATAATGTACAATAATCATATACTTCTAATGTTCTGAATACACGACCAATTTTTTCTTCAACAATTACTCTGAATGTTGTTTCATTATTTGCTGGATAAATACGAGCTCTTGCATTTGCAATACCAGGCTCTAAATGTTCAGAAGGATCTTTATCACCGAACGGAACAGTAAATGTAAATAATTTTACATTTTTATTCTCAGAATCAACATCCATACTTTCAATTTCATATAAACCATTAAAAATAGAATCAGTTACTTTTGAAATTACAACTTTATCACCAACATCAACACCATCAAGCATTGCAGCATCAACTTTGCAAGTAACTAAGGCATAATGTTCAATACCTTCATTACTAGGTACAACTGTCATATCTAAAATACTATATGAAAGATTTTCATTAATTGTACTATCTTCAACAGTAACATAAAAATCACGAGCGTTCGGATCAGTCGCTGCAAAAATCATGGAAGCATCAGAAATACCTTGAGTAACTTCATCATCTTTAAATAAACCAGAATCTGAACCAGAATCACGTAAATTTTGAGCACCTACGATTTTTTCATAGAAATAACCCGGAATATAAGGACGATTAGAAACTATTTCACCACTTTCAGATGTTTCTTGATATTCAAAACTATTCTGCATAATAGCACCAGCTGCCCATTTTGCATTATTTGAACGATCTTCATCAAATTCTGAACCTGTATTTACTACACGAACAAAATAATGTTCATTAATAGTCTCAGAAGCAACGGCCAATGAATAACCAGCATAGCCGTACTGTGAACTTAATGGACCAAAACGATCAGTATAATCTTGTAATGTGGAGCAAAGTGTTGGTTTAAATACGGGACCGTAAGGAGCCTCTCCCACATAACCACAAGAAGTACTAGCATTAATTGTTACAATACCACTGAGGTCACGAATGTTTGGATATACGCCCGGAAAACGATAATTTGCCATTGCTTTTTAATCCTCTATTAAATTTATTATAAACTATATAATAGAACTTATAAAAGTATATAGCAAGATAACAGTTTAACTTAATATAACATTCTATAAATTCAATTACTTTATAGAACTTTAAATAGTTAAAACTGTTTTTTATTAGTAAATTGTTATATTTATTAAAATTAGATCAAATTTCAAAAATACATTTAGTTGGATACATAGCTGCTAAAAATTTATTAACTCTTGGATATCTTCTAATGTTATCAGTAACATTATCAAAAACACTTAACCAATTACAATGTAACCAAGCATCATTTAAATCTCTACCTATAGAAATTTTAACATCTCTTATTTTTGCTGGTTCTTCTAAATCAATATCTGGATATAAATTTTTATATACACTTCTTCTATGTAAAACCTTATTCGTAGTTAAAAATTCTTTAATTACAGGTTTTTCACACATTTCTAAAAATTTATGTCTATTAAAAATAATAGGAAGATGTGATTCATAATTAATATGACTGCTACAATCACATCTATCTAACAAATCTACAGCATATTCAAAACCATATTGCCATCTAGATTTATTTCGTTTGGTACTATATAATAATACCTGTTTTTCAAGTGTACCTAAACATAAATTTAATGATTTTTTCCAATCTCTTATATGATCTAAAGCAAAAAAATCATCATTCATAAGTACAAAATCTTCAGAAATATCTTCACATTGACAAGCAGCTATCATATTAATCATAGCATTTTGCCATTTTGTACCAGTTTGCTCTGTTTTTAAAAATTTTACATTTTGTACCCAGCTAGGTTTATAACCAACTAACCAAATATTTTTAAATGTACAAAATTGAGCAATAGATCTCAATGACATCTTTAAATCTGGATTTAACTCAGATTCTTTTAAAATATATACCAAATCATATTGCTTATCAGATTCACAAATAGGAACAAATTTATTTTTATTTTCAACTAAACTTTTTGCTTTAGTAGATAAAGAAGTATTTGATAATAACTGTTTTTTTATCATCATTCCATGTCTTATTTGTGGTAAACATGGTCCAGCTACTCCCCCCATTTTTAACTCCTTTATTCGTAATCTTCGTCACTACCACCTAATAAAGTGTACTTTGATTTATCAGTTGCGTATTTGTTATAATCCCATGTTTCATACTTATTTCCAGAATATTCAAGCTTTTTTAATTCATTAATAAGCTTACCTATTCCAACAGATGCCATATTAGTACTTAATTCGGATCTAAGATTTTCTAATGTTGAAATATCAGATTGTAAAACATCATTAAATTCTTCAATTCTAGCTGATGTAGGATTTTTAGTATGCTTTATTTCTTCGCATAATTCATTTAATTCATCTTGAGTGAATTCCATATCTTTTGCAAAATTCTTAAGTTTACTTTCTAATTCTTCAGCATCTATTTCTTCATCACCAGACCAAGTAGGAAGAAAACTATTTTGACAAATATCATCTAAAATTGCATCTGGTTTAGTATATAAAATATCATATTTACTTCCTAACTTTTTAATTTTTGGAAGATTTTCTGGACTTAATATAAATGAATTATTTATTAATTCCATAATATCATTTACATCATATGTTCTATCTCTACTAAATGATGGTACCTGTAATTCTTCTTCTGTTATAATTTTTTTAGGAGTAAATTTCATATTAGTATTCCTAATTATTTTGCAATTGGATATTCATCAGCTAATTTTTCCATTGAATATGTATCACCATCTAATTTAAGTATTACATTTTCAACATGAAGATTTTTAGGTAATTTCTTTGTATCAATCATAGAAACACGATAAGATTTAGGATTTTCAGAATCAGCAACTTCATCTACATGTAATGCTTCTGAACCATCACCTAATTCTTTTTTTAATGCATTAAGAACATCTGAAGCGTTAATTCCTGTTTGTGGAACAAAATCTCTATTATTAGCATATTGTGATTCTTTCATTGAGCATTCTTCTTTAGTTTTTTTTAACTCAACTAATGCTTCTTCAGCTTCTTTTTCTGTATCACATGTACGACAAATTTCACCATTTGCTTTACATACTACATATTCACCAGTGCTAGTCGGTTTAATATAAGGTTCACTACTAGCTTCCATTAAATATTCTTCACAAGTTTTGCCACCGAGAACAGATTCAACAATTTTTGCAAATGCTGATTCACCAAAGTTATCTTTTTTCTTCATTTCTAAACATTTTGGATCATCACCACCGCAATTATCTTCTACAGATTTAACAATAGTAACAGAACCTTCTTCATCCGGAACTGAAATATCAACTAAATCACTCATCATATCTTGTACTTTATCTACAAGATTACCAGGATTTGCACTAGGATTTGTTGCTTTACCTTCAAAATCTGTATCATTAGACATACTTGCAGTATTTTCTAAATTTTGATGATCTGTAATTTCTTCTTGAGCAAATTCACCAGGATTAACATTTGCCATACCCATATCATCAAAACCACCAGGTACACTATTATCTGAAATAATATCTTTTGAACTTTCAACACCTTCTGTTAAAACTTCATTTGCAATATTAATTAAACGTTCTCTAAGTTTCATTTCTTAAATTCCTATAGGTTATGAATTAATTCATTTTATAAATAGAACTTGTTATAATATAAATCAAGATTATTGTTTAACTTTAATAAATCCCGGACATAAAGTTACTACTTTACCTGATTTTGATTTACCATACATTGCTGCACACGGTTTACCTTGCTTTATCCAAGTTTCAACAACATTTATATGAAAATGTGTATGAGGATTATGAGATTCAGCAAAATATCTACATGAACATTGCTTTGGAGACAACGTTACAAAATGTGATTCTACTAATTTATTAGCTATTTTTTCTCTTACCCAATAACCTACTGTTTTGTTATCAGAATCAAGTTGTTCTTCTATTAAATACATTGATAAACCTTATTTATTAAACATATTTTATAGAACAAATAAAAAAGGAGCCTTGAATTAACAAAGCTCCATATTTTTGCCAAGAAAGGAAAAAAGTGGCAAAAATTAATTAAAGAATCTCTTAGAGAAACGTTTAGCTTCACCAGTTTCTTCAATGAAGTTATCTGCAGCTACAGATTCTTTCAATGCATTAACATATTTACCATATTTTGTATCATAAACACGAACGCATTCATTTAATTTACGACTATCAAATGTAGAAACAACTTTAGCAATAGCAGATTCTTTCAAACCAGCTTTTTCTAAACTATTAACCATTTCAATATAGTCTTTACCTGATTTAGCTGATTCTTCATACTTTTTCAAGCATGATTCAAATACACTACCACCAGTATATTGATCAGTTACATCTGCAACACCATCTTCAGCAGCTTCTGGCATTTCCTCAGCAGGAGCAACAGCTTCACCTTCATCATTCCATGCATCAAAATCCATATCTGCTTCAGGTTCATTCATTAATTCAACAGGAGCTGTATCAGCATTATCCATAGCATCTACATCACTCCAAGAATTTTCAGGATACAAAGTACCAGCATCAGCTTCTGTATCATAAGAACCCATAACTTCACCAGCTTCTGTTAAAGCAATTTCACGTTTACCAGGTTGTAAAGAACCTTTTAATTCAGAAACGCGAGCTGAAAAAGTTTTATAATCATTGAAACTTTCTTTTTTCAAACGATCACATTTAATATTATACATATTAATACGATCACTTGATTCTTCATCAATCATAATAGATTCACAAACGAGAACTTTCTTAGGATTTAAACGATTTGTACTGAATTTAGCAAATTTAGCTTCAACTGATTCTTTCTTATTAGGATCTAATTCAGGAACCTCAACTGACATTTCTTCTTCAGCAGATACATCTTCTGCACCAGCGTCATCAGCTAAATCATCAACAACTTGATCAGCTGCTTCGCCATCCATAACTGCATCAACAGCATCTTTTGTTACGAATTCAACATCAGAAGTTTCATCAGCATTAACAACTGTATCAGCAATTTTAGCTGCTAATTCAGGATCTGTAATAACAACACAAGCTGCTGAACCATTAATACCCATATCACCTTCAGGAGTAGCACCAATCTCTACTTCTTCACCTGCATCAAAGGAGACATCACCTTCTTCTGTTTCGAGAATTAATTTACGTGTCACAATCCAGTTTTTGCCTTCTTTAGCACTTTCACACAATCTAGCATAAGCCAAACGTGCTTTCAATCTATTTGTATATTTTGCCATTATAAAATCACCTTAAAAATTTTAAATTATTTTTAACTTACAAAAACTAGAACTAATAAATAAGACACGACTAGAAAATTATATTATATAGAACAATTATTTATTTAATTTATAACTATTCTGTTAACTCTTCCTTCTCTTTCTACTTCAATATTCATACGAATTGTATCAATCCAACCTTGTGGTAACGGTTCATCTGTTAAACAACCCCAAATATGTGTATTAAAAGTAATACCATAAATATAACCCATACCCTTAAGTTTATCTTGTGAAGTAGGATATTTACCGATATTAGGAATATCAAATACAGTAAAAATTTGATTTTCAGTATTAGCTATTGTCGGAGAATTATATTTAAACCATATTTTAGCATCAGCACATCTTAAAATAAATTTATCTCTTAAATATTGTGCTTCATCTCTATTATCTACTAATATAGTTGTAGAATACGTACCAGTAATAGATTTTGCTTTATATCTTTGAGGAGTTTTATCACCTAATGCTCGTAAATCTTTTATATTAAATAAATGTGGTATTTTCTTTAATTTATTTTGAGGATCAGGATCCATAGCTAAACTGCCATTTATCATTAGTTTACAGTATAATTGATTATCATCTTGTATAGTTTCAGCGACCTCACCCTGTAATCCCATCCAAGGTCCAACTTCAGCAACACCAACTATATCACCTACTTCCCAATTTACTGTATCTACTGGTAAATCTAAATACCATTGATGAAAACGATTACCTGTACCCCAAAATACAGTATCTATATCATTTTGTAAATAAGCTAATAAAGGATAAGATATATCTACACCCTTTGTATTATTAATTTTCTTACGCAATAAATATGTATTAAATATCTCTTCAGTATCTAATTCATCTACTTGAAATATTCTTGAATCATCCCAAAGATATTCTGTTTCTTCTTCTGTAATATTATCTTGTATACCTGACTTATCTCTTGGATCAGCTACTCGCATCACATGTAAAAAAATTTGTTTCATTGCCAAATCTATTTCATTCAATGAACTATGAAATCTTGAATTTGTCGGTATTTTTAAATCAATTGTTGGCATTATATATCCCTTATTTTCATATAGGTATTAGAACTTTATAAATTACTTACTGTTAGTACTCAAAAGCTTTTTATGTTTGCTTATAATTTTATCTAAAGTTGCCCAGCGAACTTGACGTGTTATTTTATGACATAATCCATCACAATGAGTTCGATAATGATATAATATTTCATGTATACTATATATATCAGTTTGTGAGAGTATTTGTAATTGAAAATCAAAATCTTCACAAATAGGTAATGATTCATCTATTGAACAGCTTTCTAATAAATCTGCCCTGAACATTACTCCACCTGCATATCCAGTACCTGCAAACATTCTATTTTCTACAATTTCTTTATAATTCCATTCTATTGGTCTTTTTATATGTTGATTACTTTCATCAAACCTTTTTAATTCACAACAAACTGCTCCATAATTACTATTATTTTCTAATATAGCTACTTCTTTTTCTAAAATAGTATTTTCAAAAATATCATCTCCATCTAATCTCACTATATACTTTCCACTAGCCAAACTAAATGCTTTATTAACATTTTTTCCTAATCCTAAATTTTTTTCATTTCTATATAATTTTATTTTATCAGACATATTTATAATATCTGAATAATCTACGCGTTGTGAACAATCATCAACACAAATAATTTCAAAATTAGTATAAGTTTGTGCTAATACACTTTCAATACATTCAATAACATATTCTTTTTTAATTTCATAAAGAGTAATAATAACTGATACTAAAGGTGATATATTTAATTGATAATTAGATAAAGAACCTTCTCGTTTGATGTACCAATAATATATATTTTTATCTGGACATTCAAAAATCTTATCCGTATGATTATATAACCATCTTTTAAAAGTACTATCTTCTCCAGGTATTCGTCGTTCTGGAAATTTTAAATTATTCTTTTTCAAAAAAGCCTTGCGAATAATTGAAGGAATTATACAACCATATTTATTTTTTGCATGTTTATATGTCTTACTATCCAAACTAATTACACGTATTCCTCTAACTATATCATAATCTTGTGTATAACTATATAATTCCTCAAAATATTTTTCATCTACAAAATCATCACTATCAATAAAACCAATAAACTCACCTCTTGCAATTCGTAAAGCCTCATTTCTGGCTCTACCTACACCTTTATTCGTTTTAAAGGCTATTACTTTTATACGTTTATCTTTTGTTGCATATTCATTAAGTATATTCAATGAATTATCAGTAGACGCATCATCTATACAAATAATTTCAATATCTTTTAATGTTTGATTTATAGCAGATTCGATACATCTTCTAAGATATTTTTCTGTATTGTAAACAGGTATAATTATTGAAATTTTAATCATATGTTTTGTCCTATCTTATATAATATATCATACAATTCTTTTGATAAAATATCTTTGGCAAATTTTATCATTTTTATTCTTTGCTCTTTATTACGAATTGATAACTCCCATTTCATTGAACCTTTAACCCTATTTAAAAAAGTTACATAAAATTTTTCATATAGTTTAAACTTCTTTAAATTATTTTCTAATTGATGTATTGCTAATATAAAACTTATATAGTCATTACCTCTGTTTGCAGTTAAATTACCTAATTGATTAGCTCTATAATAAATATAAATATCATCTACAACTGTTATTTTTTTAGATAAAGCCAAAGCCATACAGATACAAGTTAAGTCATTACAGCATTTATAATTTTCAAATTGTAAATTATTTTCTATAAATAATTGCTTTTTAAAAAGTTTCGTCCAAGGATTTGGAGGATTAATTGTAAATAAATCATTTTTAAAAGTATTTATAGAAAAAGGAGAGTTATTTATAAAAGTTTTATTTATATTATTTTTTCCAATAATTTTATTAGATTGATCATCGTATATATAATACCTACATATAACTACATCAGAATTATCTTCTATAATCTTATTATACATATTTTCGAGCATATTTAATTCAAAAAAATCATCTGAATCTAAAAACATAATATAGTCAGATTTTGCAATTTTTAAACCTGCATTTCTAGCTGTACCAGCATATAAATTTTTTTGAGTAATTATAGTAATTCTTTTATCTTTAGCAGCATATTCTTTTAAAATATTTAATGAGTTATCTGTTGAACCATCATCAACACAAATAATCTCAATATCTTTCAATGTCTGTGAAATTATAGAATCAAGACATTGACATAAATAAGCTTCAACATTATAAACAGGTATAACTACAGATACTAATGGTAGCATATATTACTCCTTACTTTCCAAACAATTCATCCGTAGTAGCACAAAAACATAATTTTTTTGTTAATTTGCTAATTTGTATTGCTTGATTTCTATCACTTTCTATAAATAATCTAATATCTTCTAATTTTTTATATTGTTCAGCTTTAAATTTTGCATGTAAATTTAATTTTTTTCTTTCATCTGCTGTATATCCATTAAGCATTATGAGATGATCATATTTTATATTATTTTTATTTAACCATTCTTCTGTTTCTGCTCTATACTCTTCTAAACGTGAAGTTATTAAATATGGTATTTTATATTGTGGTATATAAAGAGGTTTAGTATGCAATAGAAATTGTCTATACTTATTACCATTATCATTTTCTTCATTGGTTGGATCTTTACATAATACTCCGTCTATATCAAAAGCAGCTGTTCCTAAAAAGACATGATTTAAATAATTCCACTGAAATAGTCTTGGAGTATTTACTTTCTGTAAAGCTATATCAATATTATCTTTATAATTTTCACTATTATAGTAAACAGCTAAATACTTTATATTATATTTAAGATTTAATCCCAGTTCTTTAAGTTTATTTTTTACATTTTTAAATGTATTTCCTGAAAGAATTGAATCATCTACAATTAAAACATTTTTTATATCTTTTGCAAATATAATACGAGTTGTTGTTTCAAACTCATAAATATTATTAATAAACTCATTTAATGTTATAACTTTTTTAGACAATATTATACCTAGCATTGTGGCCGGAATTAAACCACTTCTTGGAATACCTACAATTAAATCAATATCTTTAGGTAATTTAAATATATTTGCTTTAATATCAATTGATAAATCTTGATATGTTTTGTAATTCAAAGTAGTTGGATTTATGTTATAAGTATTATACATTTTAAAGTTTCTCTTAAATTATAAATCCTTGTTTTTGAAGATAATTTACAAATTCCATAATGTGCTTACAAATATTTGGAATATTATCTGGATTATTTGGTTTTCTATCCGTTAATCTATGATATGTTGGAAATCTTGAACCCGTACCAGCACCAGCCCTTCTATTAGCATAATCAGCTCTAAATCTATAACTAGTACAATTACATCTACATCTTATTTCATCATCTGATAAATTAGGTTTTGGTTTAAAACCTTGCATTATTTCATCTTCAGATAAATTTTCTGTAGGTTCAATATTTAAAAATTCTACTATACAATTATATTTACCTTTACGAGTAGATGATACTACAGTTCCTGTAAATCTTATTATTTTAGAATCTGGATCATAAATAACTTCTTTTACACTACATTTAGCGAGTGTACTAAAATTATGTATAGCTCCAGGTGAAACTCTTCTTGTACCTTCATGTAATTTTTTATAAACTGGCATCAGATTCCTCACTATTATTTAAATGTTGAGTAATCCATTCTTCACATTGTTCTAATGTTCGCCAACAAGCATAATCATATCCTGCGTCTAAAATTCGTTGTCTCCAAATTTTTTGTTCTTCACTCAATCTACCTTGTTTTCCAAACTTTAATTCTAAAAATAAGACTTTACCTTTCCATACAATTAATAAATCTGGTACTCCTTTTTCCCAGCCTCTCGCTTTTGACCATGAAATAAAACCCATACGTTTTTTACTATCAGAAATAAATTTTAAAGCAGGTCCAACAGCATCTGTCATAATTACAAATGCTTGATGCGCACGAAATTTTGCTACTATTTGTCGTTGTAGTATATCCTCACTATCAGCTTGCTTTTGCAAAACAGGCATTGATAATCTATTTCTTAATCTTGGCATTTAATCTTCCTTTTGAAATATTGTTTCTTACCTTTTTTGATCTTCCTGGAATAAAACCTTCTGGACATTCTTTTCTAAATACATTTATTTTGTCATTTGTATACCAATGTTTACCAATATTATTTTTACTAACAATTATGCTTATTTTTCTTTTAAAAGATTCTCCAAATTTAATAGCTTTTAATTCAGGATCTATATACCATTTACGATGATTTTCGGAATTTTTTATAGAGTTTGACATTTTTTCACGATATTCTTTTGAAGCCATTGTTGCTTTACGCTTTTCAGAATTTTTTATAGAATCACTGAGTTTTTTACGAGTTTCTTCTGATACTGGCACACCTTTTCTTTTTTCAGCTGCTTTCCTTATTTTATTTCGATATTCTTCTGAATTCATAGCAATCATCAAATTTTTATGATGTTTTTCCGTAATTTCATTTGTTAATTCACATTGTTGTCGATTTAACCATAAATTATAACCACCTTCAGAAAAAAGAGCTTTTTCTGAAATTATATATTGGGTTTCTTTTTGATTTAAATCTTCTTGTGATTCTGCCCAATATAAAACCTCACGTTTAAAACTTTCTTTGCCAAATATTTTTAAATCTTCCCAATATTCTGTATTTTTACTACTTCCCCAATAATTTTTATCATAAATAGATTTTCTTTTTTGACCAACATAACAACGTTTATTTACAAGACATGTTATTTTATAAATATATCCGTAATAAGTTTTATTATTTATGCTCATTATTTAAAATCCTAATTCAATGCATCCCTAAAATCTAATATCTCACAGGCCAAAAAAGCAATAGCAATTCGTGCTTGTTCCCAAAGCTGTAATGCATTAGAAATGTTTAACTTTTTAGCATTATCTTCAGTAATAGTTAATTTCTCAATATATTTCTGTACTTCAACTAATGCTTTTTGAATTCTTGGTTTTTCTACATATAATTCTTTTTCACACATATACTTATGTAATGTAAAACCTTCTTCTATAATGCAATTAAGTAACTCAATTGAATCTGGTGTATTTACATATTTACCTTCTTCACCTATATACTTTTGAGAATACTCATTTACATCATTAATAATCTTTTCAGATAATTGATATGCTTTTTCCATTATTTTCCCTCACTTTTTAACAATTGTACAAATTTATTAATATTACCTTTTTCAAAATATTCACTAAATAAAGCTGATAATAAAATACATTGTTCTTTATCTAAAATGATTTCTGTTTTACTTTTATTTTCTGTAATAACTAAAATAGTATTATTTCCGTTTTGTCTTACTTCTATTGTAATATTTTGTGCTTTAAGATCACTAAAAGTAATAATTTGACTTTCAGAAAAATTTTCGTTATTTTCGAAATTTTCTGTTTTACGAAACCATTTTTTTATTGTATTAAACATATTATGAAGTTCTCCTTTATATAGATATATAATAGAACAAAAATATGTAAGAAAGGTTTTTAAAAAATGCCAATTATCCATACCAATACCTTTTGGGATTATGTAGTTGATGAATCCCCAGAAATAACTAGTAAAATAATTGGTCTATTAACTAGAAAAGAATTTGATTTTGATACAAAACAAACAAATTTATCTAGATATTATAACATACTAAATAAATTTATATGTGATGACGGAATACATAAAATTATAAGATTTCCTGGAGGCTTATGCAAATATATAAGCCGAACATTAAATTTACAAATAAATGAAATTCAAGAACAAGAAGAATTATATACTGCAGATTATGTTTTACAAAAAGCAGAAGAAGTACAACAAATAAATCCAGATTTTGAAATACGCGATTACCAATTAGATGCTGTTTTAACATCGGTTAATCGTTATCGTAGTCTTATACATTCAACAGTAGGAAGTGGCAAAACTTCCATGCTAAGTTTAGTGTGTAAAGTATTGAAAAACAATAAAATTTTAATATTAAATGGTAATAATTTTATTCTCACACAGATATATGAAAGATTATTATCATTTGGAGAAACTGATGTAAGTTGGATTCAAAGTAAAGAACCAGATTATTCGAAACGAATTGTTTTACTAAATACTTCTAGTTCAGACAGTCGCTTAAATAGACAGGATGAAACATATATTAATTTTTTGAAAGAAGTTAATACAATAATTTGGGATGAATGTCATCATGTTCAATCATTAACTTGGTTTGAGCCTTTATTTTATACTATCCCTGAAAATTTACAGCATATTATAGGTTATAGTGGAAGTCCTTTTAGAGAATATAAAAATCCATATGAAAATGATGAAGATTTTAGAACAATTGCATTACTTGGACCTCGATCTTTTATATATGAAATGAAAGATACTATAGCTGATAAAAATATTGCTGAACCACATGCATATTTTATTTCATATAAAAATAAACAAGCAATTCTACCAAAGCAGTTTGAAGATAATTATTTTATGAAATATCGTATGAATATTGTTTACAATAAAGCAAGAAATCATGCTGGTATAGAAATGCTTAAATTCCTAAATCAAAATGGTATAAAAACATTAGCTGCATTTAATAATAAAAAGCCAGGTCAAAAAATAATGAAAGAATTAAAAGAAATAGGTATTAATTCCTTATTTCAATGTGGCAAAGAAACAATATATGAATATATAACTACAAAAAGAAACGCTTTAAAATTAGAAGAAAGAAAAGGAACACCTAAAGATATACGAGAAGCTTTAGAAAAAAACTATAATATAATATTTGGTTCAACTGTAATGGATGAAGGTATCGATTTAGATATATTTCAAGCCGTAGTTATTTTTAGTGCTGGTAAAACTAGTATTTCTAATATACAAAGAATAGGTAGAGCAAGTAGAAAACGTAAAAATGGTAAAAATATATCTTTTGTTATTGATTTTAAAGATATAGGTGGTGAACGTACTTGTGAAGAACATTATTACAAACGACGCCAAATGTTATCAGATTCTGGTGTTAAAATTTTAAATGATGTTCAAGATTTTATGAAATTAATTAAAGAAATTGGTGAAGAAAATGCTAAAATGGAAAAATAAATATAATTTTTTTCAATAGCATTATATTTTAAATGTGATTCTATATTTATGTAATTTTAACTGAAGGAGGTATTATAAAATGTCTGAAAAAAATTCTGAAGAAGATGTTGTAATGACATTTAATGATAAAAGATTTAGCTTAGACATACAAAAAGGATTTATAAGAACATTAATATATGATGATGAATGGGCAACTACAAATGGATTTAGATTATTACAACCAGATTACTTTGAAGATATAACATTATATAATATATTTTTAATATTAAAAGACTACTACAAAAATTATAAAGCGATTCCAAGTTTACAAATTTTAAAAAATAATGTACAAAAATTTTTAGAAAAAAGAAATTTAAAAACCTCAGATTATTTCAGATATGAAGATGCACTCAATGATATTTATGATATAACAGATGAGAAACAATTAAAATGGTATGAAGATCAATTAGTTACATTCATGAGACAATGTGAATGGAAAAAAATCTTAAATAAGGGTGATAAAATATTAGAAGTTGGAAATTATGAAGAAGCTATAGCACAATTTGAAAAAGTATTATCAGTTACTTCAGATACAGATTTAGGTGTTGACGTTGGTGAACTAACTGACGAACAGTTAACAAAAATGATAGAAAATAACTATAATACTAAAAATATGTTAAAAACGAATATTCCTAGCTGGGATGAGGCTCTTGGTGGTGGATTTACAACAGATAATATTCATTTAGTTTGTGCTCCTCCAGGATCTGGTAAAACTCGTTTAATGACATATCTTGCAGTAGAAGCATTAAAACAACATAAAAATGTAATTTTTATTACATTGGAATTAACACAAGAACAGTTAACTCCATTATTTGCATCAAATATTTCTGGATATCCAGTAAAAGAGGTAGCAAATGATCCTAGTTTACTTAAAGATTATTTAGAAGCTAAAAATAAATTTTTTAATGAACATGGTAAACATTTAATTGTTAAATATTATCCTCAGGGTAAAATTAATACAGAAGTATTAAATGCTTATATATTAAATGCTACAAGAAGAAGATCTGAAAAATATCAAGAAAAATGGCAGCCAGATGTAATTTTTATAGATTACCTTGATAAAATGGTTTCTACACAAAAATTAAAAGGTAATACATATGAAGATATAGGTGCTGTTGCTGCAGATTGTAAAAATTTAGCCACAAGCTTTAAGTGTCCAGTTATTTCAGCCTCACAATTAGGTAGATATAGTTGGAATGTTAAAGGTGATGAAGTAGTTACAATGGCAGCTATTGCAGATAGTGCTCAAAAAGCTCACTTAGCACATTCTGTAACTACAATTAATGCTAATGTAGGTGAAAAAGCTCAATGTAAATGTAGATTGTATATGGCTAAATCAAGAACAGGTACATATGGTGCTGTTATTTACTGTAATCAAAATTTAGGAACTTGTCGACTTGAAGAAACCGAACAATGGGATCCTGTAAAAATCGAACAAGAATGTAATTTAAATGTTACATTAAAAAATGCACCAGTTAGTGAAAAATAAACAAAAAGGGAGACTTAAAAATCTCCCTTAACTTTTTTAACTATTAAAATCATTAGATACTCTAAAACTTCTCTACTTATTTCATACAATTTATAATAGAGGGCAGAAAAGTCTAAACCTATCTAATAATTAGAACCTTTATAGATTAACTTATCGTTAAAGTTTCTGTAGAAGAATCATAAGTAAATGTAGGTGAAACACTTACTGTTGCATAAGTACCATCACCACGTAAAAACTTAGTATTATCACCAGCAGCTGGAGCTGGAACAAATCCGGATGTACCAGCTACACTTGAAGTTGCACCTATCATAGTTGTTGCAGTAGTACTTAATACACCATCATTAGCCATATTTAATCCAGATCCAACTCTTATGCTGCCTAAAGTTTCTGCAGTCGCTTTAATCTGATAAGACTGCGGCAACACATAGTTACCCGCAGTGTCTTTTAAAATAACTGGTATTGCCGTAGTCATTATCTATTCTCCTTGAAGATTACGCTAAAACTTCATAAGTTAAATATGCAGACAAATCAGCAGGTTGAACTGCAGTAGCACCAGCAGCGGCACCTGAACGAATTGTAGCTAAATCACTAATAGCATCTTGTTTAGCATTCCAAGTAGATTTATCACTAGCAGTTACAAACTTATTAGTAGATGTAGTATCATCAACCAAATCTGCATTCAATTTAGAAGAAGATGTAATTGCGTTTTGTTTATTATTCCAAGTCGTTTTATCAGTAGCAGTAACAAATTTGTTTGTAGAACTACTATCGTCAATTAAATCTGCACTAACTTTAGCAGAAGATGTAATTAATGGTTGATAATCAGATAAGTCACTAATTTCAGCAAATGTTGATTTTAATGTTTCAATGTTAACACTGATTTGATTACCAGAAATAGTAATAGCAGTACCAGCTGTATAAACATCGATCAAATCACTAACTAAGATATAAATATGTGAGCTATCAGCATTAGCAAGAACTAAATCAATGTACTTATCGCCAACTTTATATCCAGCTACAGGTTTATCTGCTTCTGCACAAGTTTCAACAGAACCAGAAGATACAACCATATCCTTTGGAATATTAATAGCAGCACCAACATTTACACCATCTTTTGTTAAATGATAAGTTGCAGCATAACCAGCAGCAGCTGTTTGGTCTTGTGCAATTGTATATTCGGCTGCAGCAGGAATAACTACATTTACAGCCTTATTTGCATCAGGGGTTAAAGCTGTACCATTCAACTTAACTGTTTCAATAACGTTAACTTGAGCTCCTGCTTCTACTCCACCTAATGCTTGATTATTATCATTATAAACTAATGAGCCTTTTGTTTTCGGATACAGAAGATCACCAGTTTTACTTTTAATTTGAATATTTTGTTCAGCCATTTTATTTCACCTATTATTAAAATTTAAGCTTAAATTTAAAAATTAGTAATCTATTAAATTATTACATCGTATATAAATGAATCGTTTTCTGCATTAGTCATAATTGTAGATTCTAATACAGTAAATACATCAACTTTTGCTAATGCACTACATCCATCGGCTGTTACACCTGTATAGATACGTTCATCTTGAATACTTGTAAAATTAATAATATAATATCCACCATCTTCAGAAGAAGTGTTTGGATTTATAGTTGTTATAAAAACTTTTTCTCCTTTTAGTAATGCATGCCCCGTATAATTGGTAGCATTAATAATATTTGCGCTATCATTAACATCAATTGTATTAATTGCCGTAGCTAAATTAGTACTATTACGAGTTGAAGGAATAATAGCACCTTTATTACTAAGAGCATTATAAGCATTTTCAATATTAGTTTTAATACGATTTATTTCACTTGCTACTGTCATCTTTCTGATCTTGTAATATTAAATCATTAGTTATTTTATTTTGTGCTTTTTCCGCATTATCCTGAGCCTGATAACAAACTATAATTTGTGTAAATGTTTTTGTACCATCTAAGCAATTATAATCATAATCTTTTTGAACATATTTATTTATATAAATTGGTCTTACTTCTGTATGTGTACAGCTCATTAAAATCATTATCTCAAAAAGAAATACTGTATATAAAAAGATAACTCTAAAAAAGTATTTCATTGCTATACATCCTTTTTAATAAAAATTACCATATTTTAATAAGTGATATAGTGTATCATAAGGTCCCTCTACAAAATCTTTAGTATCTGAATCATAACAAAGCTCATACAAAGCTTTATAAAAAGTATAATATACAATATCACTGAAAAAATTTTTTTCATCTACAAGTATATTTCCATCGGTAATTGTAACTTCCCATGTGCTTAAATTTTGCTCAGCTGTTTTATATCCTGTTTCTCTTGCTTTAATAATATCTTTACTATTAACATATCTGACTTCACCTATCTTATATGCTTTATCATCTTTAAGATAATATGGTATAAATTTTACTTTTACTGATATCATTTTCTTTTACGCAAATAAGTTAATAGTTCTTTTGATGGTTTAGTATCTCCACAAGTATCAGCTGGAATATTATCTAATCTTTCTTTATATTCTGCTTCAATTTGTTTTAACTTTTCCTCTCTTTTTAAATTATATTCTAATAAATTTTTATTTTCTTGCTCTAATATATTTATTTTACTTTCAGCGTCTGTCAACATTTCACAGGCATGGTTATATTTGTTATGATCTAAACGCCATAAAAATGCAAATATAAGTAATCCTACAAATAACACTAAAGAAATTATTGTTAGTACTTTATTTATCATGACGTTTTACCTTTCCTTTATCAATATGATTATGAGCAATATTACTTATAACTTCTTTAAGTAATTCTTCACAAAAATTAAGAAAAGCTATTCCCATTACTCCAGAAATACCGGCAGCACACATAATCCAATTTTTATGTTCAAAATCTGGTGCAAATAATCCAATCATTAATCCACAAAATCCTGCAATAAATACATTAGCTCCAAATTTTTTCCAAGTGAAGCATTCATCTATTTTTGACAATTCTTTCGCTGTTCCACCTAATATAGCTAAGATAAAACAAAGAAATAACGTCAGGTATTCTGGATTTCTATCACCGTTTTCTATCATCTTTTAAAACCTTCTTCTCTATCAACCTAATAGTTATTTACTTTTATTTTTCTTAGACTTAATCTTACAATATCCAGATCTTAAGTATTTTCCATATCCTACCAATGACCAATTTAATAAAGCTGTAACTAAAAGTAGCAATCCAATCGAAATTTGAAATTCTCTATCTATCGCATCTAATGGATAATTTGTTATACTCATTATAATTAAATAATTTTTATTATCTACGTTTACCCACCTATAATCCCATAAAATTTTATGATTACGATCTTCACCGAAAGCAAAAGAACCTTTTTCATGTGATATTAATTGATGTCTTATTTCCTCATTTTCAAAAGGATGTTGTTGTAACTTAAATTTACAATTATTACTATGATAACGTTCTTCTAACTGACCTGTTTCTAAATTTTTTCTTAAAATGTATATATTTGTATCATCAAAATTATCAAATGCATTTACTGCTATATGTAAACCATCATATGTATGTAAAGCTTCTAATACATTAACAATTTGAAATTTTTCATTCATTTGTCGTTCTAAATCACGAGCATACATGCGCTCAAATAAATTAATATAATAAAGTATACCTATAAACATAATCAATGCTGGAAAACACCAGACATATTTTTTAAGAAAACACCATATATTTGACATGTTTAAATGCTCCATAAAGTTTATATTTAATAGAACTTTACATAAGATATAGTAAATAAAAGAAGTAAATTAAAAGGGAGTCTTTATAACTCCCTTTTAATTTTTTATTATTCAACAACATCTCTTAATTTAAAGTCTGGATCAACATATACATATCCATTTACAGAATACCAGTTAAACCAAATTTTAACATCAATAGGATCTTCTAAAGTATATACTTCAATTGGTATTTCACATTTATAAGTACGTAAGTTAGTATCGCCAGACCATGTAGATGTATCAGGTTCCCAACCAACTGCTTCAGAAACAAACTCATGATGTCTTGTATTTATTTTTTCATTATCAAAATAATCTGTATATTTTTCTGGACAAATAACATGAATACCAATACGATTGATATAGCCTAATTCAGAAGCATCCATATTTTTATGCGCCATATAAGCCGTTAAAATCTTTTTACCTATAGAATTTGGTACAATTTGAATACCAGAATAAGGTTCATGACCAACAATTAATGGATAAGAGTTATTATTAATCCCAGCATAATTATTATTAAATCTAAGTGAACCTTGTGAATTAGATCCTGTTCTTACAGTATTCCAAGATTTACAAAAACATACTTCATTTCTTTGGAAAAATTGACCAGTTTTTATATAGTTTGGACAAACAAACGAATTATTTGAACTAGCTAAATAAATACTTGTAGTTGGCATTTCATTATATAAAATACAATTTGATTTGTTAATATATACAGATGATCTTCCATTAGGTTGCCATGCAATTTGTGTAGTACCGTTATAATTTGGATATTCTAAATTAGCCTCATAATCATCACATTTATAATAGCTACTACCATAAACAAGAGCCCCAGTACTTGTAGATATTTTATTATAATGTTTTTTAATATCTGCTGTTGAATTACCTAAATATACCCTACCTTTTACAAAAGGTGATTTAAAACCAAATCTTTCACAATAAATAGCATAATTTGTTGTATTTTCAGCTTCAACAACAATATTATTAACTATTGAACTTTCTGTCATATTTGCATGATAGCCATAGATATCCCAATCATTATTTCTATCAACATTTTCAATACTAGTAGTATTATTAAGCATATAATATGATCTTATTAAATCAACAATTGAACCACCCATATTTAATGTTCCAACTGGATCCATTTTAATATATATATCTCTACAAAAATCTTTAGGATTACCAACCGTATTGTTATCAGAATATAATTTTAAAACACGAGCACTATTAATATTTGATCCTGTAAAATCTGCATAAATTTCAGAAACATTTAAACTATTATATCCTTCAAATTCTAAAAAAGACCCATTAGCTTCATTAAAATTCCAACTAGTAAGCCTACCGTTATGCATAACCTTATGATTAATGTGTACGTTATTTACTAATAAATCTGCTACATCTACACGTAAATTTTGAGCATCTATTCTAGCACCGGTTGCTGTATAAATTCTATTTATTTCAATATTTTTTACTATTGCTTTTGTTCTTTGAGAACCATTATTATACGACTCTTGCCCAGTATTGCCATCGTTTAATACAATATTATTTGTATTTTCATAAACAGCATCTGTATTATTATAGCCGTTTCTATATAAAACATTATATTGATTATTTGTAAATATAAATTTATTTAAATTACGCATTCTTATACATTTAGCTGTTCCACGCGTAAAATAATATGCATAACTAGTACCATAAGCTGCTGTCCAAACATGATTAATTATACAGCCATTCATAGTAAATGTATTACAATTTTGAATACCTATATAACTTTGACATTTATATTGAGGATATTTACTAGTATCTGTAGAAATATCAGTATTATTTGCAATATAATCATCATTTTCAAAATTATATTGTGTATAACCAAATTTACAATTATTAAAAGTTACATCTGCAAATCTTGAACCATAATCAAAAGCAAACATATAACCAAATTGGTTAGCATTAGAACTTTGAGCACCCCCATTACCATCTCTATAAAAATAGCAATTTGCTGCATAAAAATTTCTAATACTATTAGTTTTTAATAATGTTTTATTATTTGTATCATTAAAATTATCACCACTCCAGTTATCTACATTGGTATATGAACTCATATTACATCTAATACGTGCATATTTACCTGTATCATTACCCCAAAGAGTTTTGGCATCAGCTTCCATAAAATTATACAATGGGTCATCAGCTTTAGGCATACCTAAAAACATAATATAATATAATGAATCATACCAAGATTGTGGTAAATCTACATATGTAACCTCATTATCTTCTTGTCTTCTTACAATATAACAAGTTTTATCTGTAAGAGTAGCTGGAATATTTGCTAAAGCAGTAGCAGGAGTAGATCCATCACCCACATTTGCACCTATATTAGCATCAATATATAAAATATTATATTCATTCCCATTAAATTGTAAAACTGACATTTAAAAATTCTCCAATTGTATAAATATTTTTAACATATGTATTTGAACTTAATTTTTTACTATAAAACCCTTCATTTATAAGTTTTAATCTAAAGGAATTTCAAAAATTGGAACTACTCTACCATTACCTTGGGCCCAGCTTACTGTTAATTCTATTGGATCATCCCAACGTCTACAAACTCCCCACAACTTTATTTCATAGAAAGCTTCACCTAATGTAGATGACCAAACACGTAAATTTTCTCTATTTTCATCAAATACATTAGTCAAAGACTGTGAAGAATCTTCTAATAATGTTGGATCATATCCATCCAAGACAGCTTTATTTTGCCAAATTTGATTTAATTCATATGTATTTGGTAATTGAGATTCAAATCGTTCACCATCTAACGTTACTACCGCAGCATTTCTTGCTATATGATAAATAGTTTCATAGTAATAACTTTCATCTAAATCAGGAATTTCCTCTGGATTTAATCTATAATATTCTGAATCATATGGATTATAATCTTTATAATAATCTATCATTACATCAGTATTATGTGTTGCTGATTCTATATTACCGTTTGTTGTCATATATGTTGCATTATATGTATATTCCCCATACATAGGTAAATTAGGAGGTGTTCCATGATATTCTTCTGGATCAAAATCTTTCATAGGTAAATAATCTGGAGCATTTAAATCACGATAAATAGAATCTAATACAGCATAAACATAAGATTTACCAGAATTATCTATAAAAGTACCAACAACAGTTGCTATATTACCAATTCTACTTCCAGGAGTTGTCGGAATTTCTGATTCTTCTAATGTTACAGTTATTGTAGTATCTTCAGTTACTGTAACTGTTTGAATTTCTTTTTTATAACCTGATTTTTTAACTTTATATGTGACTTGAGTTCCACTTGCAACCATACAGCTATTTGCAACAGAAGTCATGCCTAAATATGTAAATTCAATAATTACATCAGCTTGTGTTGGATTAATTGTTAAAGTTACACCATTATTAGATAAATCAGCATCTACAATACTATCTGTAGTTATTCCTTCTTGATATATAATATGTTTTGTATATGGTACATACCCTTCTTTTATTAAAACATAATCTGTATCTTCTTTAAGTGTTAATTGCTGAGCATTTGTTACAACTTCACCGTTTATATATAATGTACTATTTGTAGGTAATGACATATTAAGATACATAAACCCTGGTTTTAAATATACTCCATCTGTTGTACCATTTTCATCATAGGAATAATTAATAAATGAATTATATACAATTGTATGAACACCATTGTTATATGTATATGGAATATAAACATTCTTCTGTAATGATGTACCTGTAAAAGCTCTATCATACATCATATTTGCTTTATCTGATCTAATATAAATATTTCCAGTTAAACTTGTACAATTTCGAAATAAATCATCAATTCGACCAACATTTTCTGGTATAACAGGTACACTTGTTAAACTTATACAATTAGCAAATGTACCATACATATCAGTAACACTATTTGGAATAGTTGTAATATTTACAAGATTTGTACAATTATAAAATGCTGAACTCATAATAGTTAAGTTAGTACAATTTGTTAAATTTGGCATATCTGTTAAATTTGTACATGATCCAAAAGTAAAAGATAAATTTTTAACAGTATTTGCAATATTTGGAGGTGTTGTCGGTATAGATACATATTCATAGGCACTATCTAAATTTCCAGCACCAGGTATATCAATAAATGAAGTTAATTTTGAACAACCTGAAAAAAAGCTTGCAGCATTATTTACTGAATTTATTGTCATATTAAGATTTTCTAGATTAATACAACTAGAAAAAGCTAAAGATCCATTATGAATATCACCTAAAACTAAATTGCAATTAGTTAAATTCTGACAATTTTGAAATATCCAACCAATATTACCGCTATTTATGCAACCAGAAACATTACGCAAATTATTACAATTTCTAAAAGCATACCAAGTATTATTTATATGATTACAATTAAAAGTTACATCAGTTAAACCTGTACAACCATTACAACAGTAATTTAAACAAGTATTATTACAGTTAAATATTACCTCACTTAAATTTGTACAAGATTGAAAACTACTATAACAATCAACAACTTTTTCTGGAACAGTTATTGATCCAGTTAATTTACTACATCCACTAAAAGCGTATCCCATTTCACGCTCAATGGTAGAAGGAATATTATATGAACCTGCCATATTACTACATCCACTAAATATTCCATATATATAAGTAGCGTTAGCAGGTAATTGATAAAATGTTGTAAATTGAGTGCATCCTTGGAACATATATTGAAAACCTGTAATATGCTCTGGAAAAACAGGATAACTACTTAAACCAGTACAATATGAAAAAGTACTTCCCATTGATGTAACAGAATTTGGAATAGTCGGCGGAGTTACTAAACTTTTACACCTACTAAAAGTTCCATACATACTAGTTACGGAATCAGGAATAGTAACTGTTGTTAACTTATTACAGTATTGAAAAGTATATGATAATTCAGATATTGTATTTGGAACAGTAACATTAGTAAATCCATTACATCCAACAAATGTACTAGCCAAATTAGTAACTTTGGGTGGAATTGCTGGAATACTAGTTAATTTATTACAATATGCAAAAGTACCATACATATATTGAATTGTATCTGGAAGAGGAGTAATAGTTGTTAAATTATAACAACCTCTAAAAGTATTATCTAATGAAGTAACAGAATTTGGAATATCTGGTGTAGTATTTATATTTGTATAGTAAAAAGTATTAGTCAAAACTTTTACAGCATTAGGTAATACAGGTGTAGTAGATAAAGCTCTACAATTATAAAAAGTATTATACATATTTACTACACTATTTGGCAATTGACCTACACTTGTTAATTTATTACAATTTACAAAAGTATATGCCATATCTACTGTACTATTACCTATATTCGAAACAGAAGTAAGATTTGTACAATTACTAAAAACATTAAACATGTTACCATTAACAAAAGTTGCATTATTTAAATTAACACTTGTAATGTTTTTATTATTAGAAAATGAATTTGTACGATATAATACTTGTTTTACAGATTCAGTCATTTATTTACTCCAAATTCTATCTTGTAGTTGTACTAGGTAATGTTATAGTTGTTGTTGTACTATTATATTTACTAACGTAAGCAACATTATTTGTTATTGTATAATTATAAAGTGATAAATCTACTTCTTCTAAATTTCCTTCATTTGCTGGTATATTGATTACTCTATTTTCCGTTACAGATATAGTTTCACCAATAGTTTCATAACCAGGCTGAAATGCATGATATGTAAGAGTTTGACCTATAATTTCAGGATATACATTATTCGAAGCATTTATCTGAGATAAACTTGTCGTTACATACGCAGCCCAATTTTGAGTATTGGCATAAAATGTTAATGTGCGTGTACTATCATCTGTTAAGATTACACCATGCTGTCTATTTGTTACATCTTCTCCATAACCAGCTGCATAAAATGAATTATATGTCGGTGTATGTACTTTATTTGCAAAATAATATGGAATATGTATTGTTTTATCAGATGTAGTATTTATAAAACAATTAGTCGCATTTGTAATATTTGGATTTGAAATATACAAATCTCCAGATATATTAATACAACCATCAAAACTATGAGCTATATTAATTACACTATCTGGAATAGTAGGAATTGTATTAAAACTTGTACAATTTCCAAAACTATAGGACATATTTGTAACATTATTAGGTAAAGTTACAGTATCGCTCAAATTAGTACAATTTGTAAAAGCATATGATGCATCATTATTTGTATAACTCAATCCATTAAAATTCACATTAACTACGGTTATACAATTTTGAAAATAAGTATTTGCAACTTTTATACTTTGTAACCCAGGAAATCCAGTCATTTATTTATCCTCTATAATACCGCATTAGGTAAAATTACATCAGTTTCATTACCTGTATATTCTGTTAGAACTAGATTACCATCTTCATAAGTATAATTACTTGTTGTTGTATCTACATATGTAATAGGTAACCAATTACCGCCTGTCTGATAATTCCATGTTTTATGTGCAGGAATAGTTATAGTGTCTACTTTAGTACCACCAGAATATGTTTCGCCGGTACTTACTAAAATAGGTTGTGTATAATTAGCATCATAATATACATCAAATTGGTGCTCTTGTCCTTCATCATTATAATTATACAAACAACCAGGTAAATTTATAATTTCTACTTGTGTACCTACAAAACCTCTTAATTGAGTAATATATAGTCTATCATCACCTCCGTCTACACTATGATCTTTAGTATAGTAAAAGTTGATATAATAAGTTGTTCCAGCTTGTAATGTATAAGTGTAAGTCGTTTCTGAAGTACTTCCATGAATAGCAAATAAATATACCCCATAACCATCAGTTGTTTGACTTAATATTTGATCATGTGTTGGCCTATATATTTTTGTACCTATATAACATGCACCCCAATCACAACAATCCTCTGAACTAATATATGCTTTTATACTTACCGTTTTAGTTTCAGTAGGTGTAAAAGCAAAATATCCATATGATGTAGCACTCTGAACATGATAACTAGTAGGACCATTTGTAATTTTATTGTTGCTAATTATAAAATTAGCATTGTCAATTAAAGTTGTAGGTAGATTAGCGAAATTATCATAATTAACAGATTCTTTAGTAACTTCTTTTAAATATCTATGGGCTTGTGTTATATTTACACCATTCCACCAAATAACATTATTTATTTTAATATTACATTGTGATAAATCAATTTCACCTGTCCAATATGTATAATGTGTAGCTTGTGTACCTAAATGAATAATACTATTTGTAGAGTTTTGATAAATAGAAGTGGTATTTGCCACAGAAGCTTCTAAATTATAAGTTTCACCATCAGTACTTAATTCAAATTTATATTCTGTACCAGTAAAACTTAATCTAATCCAATACCAAGTATCTGAAGTTGCAACAGTATTTCCCGCTAACCATGCAATATCCCAGCTTTCACCAGTAGAAGTAATACCAAAACCAAATGTATTATTAACACTTAATTCTCCGCCTACAGTCCAGTAATAGCTATTTAAGCTACCCATAATATAATGCATTGCATCCATTGTATCTGGTGTTTTAACTTTTAAATTTATTTCCCATGGATTATTTTCTGGTAAAAAAGCCTCAGGTAATGTAAGATAATTAGTCGGATTACAATTACTCATAATACCTGTTAATTCATCTACATAAGCAGTACCACTTAAAATACCATTTGCAGAATAATAATTTATTATTTCACCACCATTTATTGGCATTAAAAATACTTCAGAATTCTTGTATTTATAAAATTGATCTTGAGCAACGTTTACATATGAATCTGAAAAATCTAAAATATTACCATAATCTTCATTAATATTATAATTATATAATGACTTATTTGCCATCCAGTAATAAATATAATTATAATAACTATAAGCTTGCCAAACAATTTGTGTATATGAAGAATCTAAATTATTTCTTGCCCATAAATTATCTAAATATACTTTGCCTGTAAAACTATTTAATCCAATATTTAAAACATCAAAACCTAACATTAATTCGGCATAAAACATTTCAGGACTATCTCCTTCAAATGTCAATTCTTTTGTCCAAGAAGAAATACTCGGTAATGTTTTATTTGTATAATTATTATCAGTAATTAAATACATATCACAAACTAAAGTATTAAAATTTACGGCAAGAGCTATCCAATATTTAGTATATGATGTTAATGTACTACTACCATATGTAATATCTGTAGGACTTGTATTACTAAGCAAAGCTAATTTACTATTTTTTATAGCAAATACAGGTAATGTTACAGATTCAGATAAATTTCGTGAAAAACTTAATAATATACAATCTTGAGTAATATTACCTGTTTCAATATTCATAAACATACATATATTACTAGTATCATAAACCATATGATATAATGGATATAGCATAATAGGACCACCGGTAAAATTTACTGCAATTTTATTATTAATTGTAGCTCCTTGATTATAAAAATTAGTATATACCGATTGTGGTATACCGTTGTAATACCATTTATAGTCTCTAGCTGGAATTGTTAATTGATTAATATATTGCTTATATTTTTGAGTTGTATCTGTAATATTATTCTCTGTTAATTGTAATGTATCAGTATTATTTTGATTTTTTAATTGATATAATTTATATTCTTGATTTTGCTGCCAATCATCTGTTGTAACCGAAGAATCAAGAATTCCTGGTATTTGCGTTATTACTTCTTCAATTTTGGTTTCTCTAATCCATGGTTTCCACCAATAGCTACCATTTATTTTAATATAAGATTCTGAGAGATCTATATATGCTCCAGTAGCTCCACCTCCTCCTTGATCACATCCTATTTCAATGTCTTCATTCCAACCACATCCTGTTACATCTAACTCACCACAATTAATATAATCTTCATTTTCTTTATGCATATATACGATTAGTTTTGATGTACTACTATTATAAACACCTTTTACCCAATACCAAGTGTCTGGTTCAATAACATAATTTGGATTTATTGCTTGCCATGAATAACCTGAAGATGGATGACCCCACCACATTTTGTTTTCATTACTATTTGGTACTTCTACCTGTATACTATGTATATTACTTGCATAATTTCCAATAAGTCTTCCATCATCGAATGAAGATGTTTTAAATTTCAATACTACTTCATATGAGTTAACAGTACCAGAAGGACTATTTCCAGTTATTAAATAGTTACTATTTGAAAAATTTGTAATTATCCCAGAAGTTGTATCAATGGTTGGACTTCCAACTACAGTATAACTAGCCGTATTAATGTAACTATATTCAACTTCTTTTTTTGATCTGTAATCATAAGTATTTCCTTTAGGAGCATAACAGTATTCTTTAGCTTCACAAATTTCATTATCAGGTAATGTAAATGACTCAGTTGTTATAATTGGTGCGCCATTTATTTCTGTATCAACATTATATTGTAAATCAGTTGTATATAATTCAGAAGGTACTGGTAAATCAACTACTTTAGGCATACCATCTTGTGCATGTATAACCCCATTTATAGTTTTATAACCATCTTTCGTAAGCTTATAATTTACTGGTTGTTTATATAAAGCTTTAATAGTTTTTTGTGTCATATTTTTAAATCCTTATACTTAAATATTACCTTCTGTATAAATACCTGTATCTTCATCATTTACATTTAATGTAATAATTCTATATTTAGACCATGAATAAGTTTCTGGATCATATATAGATAAACCATGTTCTGGAATTTCAACTTCACCATCATATTCTACATATTGTTTATTTGGAACGGTTACATCTCTATTATCATTTAAAATTAATGTACGATCAACTGTTTCAACATCATATAAATTTAAAGTAACTTGATCACCGGTATCTAAATAATTAGAATCTAAAATACCAGGAACCTCCTCACCTAATATAGTTACATTAGTAAAAATAATATTTCCATCTTTTTTAATTAAAATATCATCAGTATAAATACTTCCTGTAAAATATTGAGTGCTATATGTATCTGTATTTCTTCCGAAAATAAAATTATTTACTGTAGAAGAAACCATATATGATGCTGGACAAGATCCAGATAAAATCCAATTTTCACTATTCATAACTTCTTCTAAAGTTTCACCTTCATCGGCTTTGCCATACAAGTACCAAGTAGTACCATTAGAATAACCTTTTATCCAATGAGTAGTATTGTTAGCCATTTGATATGTACCAATATATTGTTGTGAACTCCAAGAAGTTAATGCTGTTCCATCTCGTCTAAGTGGTGATGCTCCTGTAGTATTATTGGAAAAGAATGCACCATTTGTATCAGTATTATTTGGAGTAAGAATCTTCATATAAATTTCAAAAGAAGTATAATTACTTAAATCAATACTCTTAGTAAAATAATTTGAAGCATTAAACCCACGCATGAATTTTTCATCATAACTAAAAATAGGCTCGCCGATAATATTGCTATTTATGGTTTTTAATCCTCTATATTTCCATGTAAAAGTATTATCTGTAGAATTATTATAAGTAATGGTAGTGTTTTTTAACCAAATATTACCTCTAAAATAAGTACTTTCGTCAAAACCTAAACATAAAGGTTTATTATTTCTATAAAGTTTATTTGAATTAGTTACTGTAATATATACAACATTATCTACTAAAACTCTATAACTAGATCCTGTAAATTCTAAAACTAAAGTATGCCAAGTATTTCTTGAAATAGTTCTACTCGAAGTTACACCACTAGCTATATTCCAAGAACTACCGTTTGAAGAAATCCATAATAGTAAATAACCCGAGCCATTTACATATAATTGTGGTATAGAATATTCTCCACTTTGTCCAAAAATAGATGAGCTATCAACCCATTGTGTTAAATAAACTTGTGTAGTTATTTTCCAAGGTAAACTTTCTGGTTGAAAACTAAATATTTTAATATAGTTACTTGTAGAAAAATTTTTAGCAACTCCATTACTATTTACCTCAATATTCCCGTTTGGTATATATTTAAGAGCTAAACTATTCCAAGTCGGTTGCCACCAGATTTCATTATTTATTTTAACATAAGTTTCTGATAAATCTATTGAACCTTGAAAATATTGAGTACTAGAAGATGAGTAATAATTATATCCAATGTAAAAACCTTCATCAGCAACTCCAATTGCAACTGAACTACTCTCTGATATATCACTGATAAATAAAAGACCATCCAATGAATAATCTAAACCATAAGAAGTTCCATTAAAAAATAATTTCAACCAATATGAAGTATTAGGTATTATTGTATATGTACCTGTCTTATTAATAAGAAATGAACTTGATATAGGATTAGTTGGAATATAAATACTAAAATGACTTTCATTTATATTTATTTGTGGCGAGTTTTGATAAGAAGCTCCATAATTTCCAAAAATCGATTGATTTGTTGTCACATCACCACTTGTTTTAATTTTAAAAATAATCTCCCAAGGATTGTTACCAGGATTAAAAGCTTCCAAAAGTCGAATACAATTTATTGTAGAAAATCCACTTGCTATACCATCTTTATTTACTTGAACATTACCAATTCTACTAAAATTATCCTCAGTATTACCTCCATCTGTTAATATATAATTTTGTCCATAAGGAGCTAAAACATATTTATTAGTTGTAATTTCTGTATCATCGGGAGTTACTACATTTTCATTGAATGTAATAACTGGAGGATAATCATGTGAAGTATCAACTGTATAATCTAATTCAGGATCATGTACTATAGCAGATGGCTCTAAATTATAAACATTACGAGTAGGCATACTATCTGTAACATGAATAGTTTCCGTTATAGTTTTATAACCATCTTTAATTACTTTATAATATACATCATTTCCAGTAAAAGTTTGAATTACTTTAGATGTCATTGATTATCTCCACTTTAATTTTCTATTACTTTTGTATATAAAATTCCATCAGGATCATCTAAGTTAAATGTTAACTGCTTTAATCCTCTCCATCTCATTAGTAACTGATCCCATTCATAAATATTATGCTCTGGAACTATTAATTCACCTTTTTTACCAAGATTTGTTAAACCTGTATATGACCAATTAGAATCTTGTGTAAATACCCAATCATAATCTTGTAATACTCTAAAAGTAGGTTGCCATATTAAAGTATTATCAATCTTATAATACATTTCATTAAGATCTACAAAACCATCAATATTTGTAGACTGTACTTTTACATATGGATTTGTACCAAATATAATATTATCTTCAATATCATAAATAGGTGTTGAATCTTCTATATCAGCTAATTCAGTCCATGCTGTATTATCTGTAGAATACATAAATTTATAATGAGTTCCATCAAAACTTAACTTAAACCAATACCAAGTATTTATATCTAAAATATGATCAGTAAGTATTTGATCACAAATATTCCAAGATTCACCATCTGAACTTAATCCAAGCCATGTTGAACCATCAGATTCTAAAAATGCACAAAATCTTATATTCTTTTCTTCACCATAAAAACCATTACCAAATAAACAGCCAAATAAACTGTTAAATTTATATTTTGTACAAATTTCCCATGTATTATTTTCTGGTTTAAATGGTATTAAAGCCTCAATATATTGTTTATTAAATTTGCTTATATTAGTTTGTTCATCTGAAAGAAGTGGGATATTATATAATTTAGTATTTGTACTCTCTTTAGATACATTATATATTTGTGGTTGCCAATATAATTCATCTCCAGATCTAATATATGTATTTACTAAGTCTATATAAAGATTTTCACATCCATAAGATAAACCTTTTGTACCGACTGTCATATAATTAGAGATACCTGTACTATATGAAACTGAACCATCTAATACCCATGTTTCATTATCTGTAGAGTGATATAAATAAGATGTTGTTCCTGTTTTTATAAGTTTAACATAATACCAGGTATTAAGATTTAATACTTCAGTACCTGTTATACCATTTGACCAAGTTCCAGCTCCATTACCAACATTCCAATGTAATTTAGATTCAGAATTAACTCCTAAATTCCAACCCCATTCTTTGTAAGATGCTAAAATTAATCGCCAATCACTATATGTTGAGGTAAACATAAACTTAGTATATATTTCAAAATTATTATTTAATGAAAAAGATTTTTTATTATACCAAATATAATTTCCTCTATTTAAATTACTTATAATTCCTGTATTTGATATAGTTGGAGACCCAAATGTTGAAATATCTTTATATGGAGTATATCCATCTTTTTGAGCCAAATATGCATCTAAAGTAATAGGAGAACCATCATCAGTATAATTTACTAAATTACCATATAAGCTTTCTGTTTGTGACTTCCATACAATTTCATTTCCTAATCTAATCTGAGTATAATTATCTAAGTATAAAAACCTTACTGATCCTGTTGTATGTGCTTTATTCCAGTTACCTATTAAAAGTTTTGAACCTTCAGCATAAGTTGAATTAGTATTATCATAAGTATAACTTGATACGATGTTTGTAAAATTAGCATTTGTTGAGCAATACATATAATAACGATAACCATCCCAACCATACTTAATATAGTAACTATTTCCTACAGTTAATGCTGTACTATTTATTCTACCATCAATTAATGCAGAATTAGTTGCATTATATACACGCCAACAAATACAATGACTAGTATCTATCCATAAACAATTTCGTCTATCATTACTTTCAGATACTGCCCAAGATACTAAATGTCTACCCGCACTAGAAGTAATTGATGGTAATCTAAAATGTTGACAAATTTCCCAAGTTTTACCACCTGTTTTAAAACCATCTTGTAATTCAATATATCCGTCAGTACCTAAATCTAATAAATTATTAGAAATATCATACGTATCATAATTTGTTATTTCGTTACCCTGATATAATATACCTTTTCTTGACTCATCTCTAACTTCTAATATATTATTATTATCTCTATCAACTATTTCATGACTTGTTTTATTAATATATATTGGATCCAAAACTGAATAAACTTTATTTCCAGATGAATCAGTAATATATATTTCATCTGTAAATAAATCATTATTAATTCCGGCTAATGAATATATTGTGATATCATTTGTATTTGTTGGATTAATATAAGAGCTACTTACATTAGCAAAATTTGTCCAAGTATAACCATTTGTTGAAAGATCTAATCCTGTAGTTGTACCACTAACACGTACTCTAAACCAATATGTATTTCCAGTATATAATGTATTAGACGTTGTCCAACTACCACCTGTAGCAGAAGTCCAATTATATACATATCCTATATAATAATATCCGTAGTTATAAGGCCGGTATAAACCTAATTTAAATAAATTATTACAATCAAATAAAGTAAAATAGTTATTATATCCAGTATAATCCATTGGTTTAAATTTAAAATAATACACATAACCATTTTTCTTTTCAACTGTACCTGGTATTTTAATATATCCAGTTTCACCATAAACTCTTTGTTTGGCTACATAAGTTGTTGGATCACAAATAAGATTTGTATAATCTTTTAATTTATAACTACCGATAATATTAGTTTCTAAATCTATATTATCATAATTTCTATCATAAGCGCTAACTTCAATAATATCTGGCTGATTTGCAGTTTCTAAGAGTCTTGTTCTTACAGCATCTTCATCTCGTAATACAAATTGAATATTATCGTTAGCTTTAACTTTTGGTATAAATACATCATGTGCAGGTATACTTATATTTTTAACAAATCTAAAATCATCATAACCTGCCGGTAATAAACTACTATCCATATTATCAGTAACTAAAACAGGTACAGGCTGATAAGTTCTTGTAGAATCTGTAAGTACATATAATTTCATAGTTCTGGCTAAACCATCATCATATGCTAAATTCATGGTTAAACCATTAATGCCGTAATCATTTATAAATGGATAAAAATAACGAATTTGATCTGGAATATTAGTAATTTTTGAATATTCCATATATAAACTTCCACCAATAAAGTTTATATAGCATTCTGTAACTTTATCATCAGTTATTTCTTCATCATCATAACCATATACTTGTGTAAACATTACAGCATTAATATTTTCAATACCCGGAAATGTTTCATTAATAAAGTTTTCTAATTCATAATTATTTCTATTACCGACAATAGAAATCGTTTCATTACCACCTTCACTCCAAGCATCTTGATTTAATTCAACAAAGTTTTGAATTCCTGAAAAATCAAACCATTTTTGTTCACCACCTTCTTCCATTGTACCCAATACACCAAGAATACTAATATTTTTTCGAATATTCTTTGGCATAATATTTGGATCAATAGAAGCAGTTACAGCTTTTACTATAACTTTTAATAAAGCATCATATGTTGGATCTGCGGTAACCTCAATATCACCAGAGGTTACTGGTTGAACAGTTTTTGATTCTTGATAATTAGGCTGAATACCTTCATATTCACCAGTTACACCCAAAATACTAATATTTTTCTTAATATTTTCAGCTAATATGTTAGCGTCAATACTAGCAGTTACTGCATTTATATTAACTCTACTTAAACCATCATATCCAAGATCAGGAGTAACAGATTGAGCCAATACATCTGGATTTATAGTAACTGGATCTTGAATAACTGGTTGTGGATCATATTCACCAGTTACACCTAAAATAACTACATCTTTTTTAATATTACTTGCTCTAATATTACTATCCACACTAGATGTAACAGGATTAACAGTAACTGAATTTAAACCCTCATATCCAAGAGTAGAATCAAAAGTAACTGTTTGAATATATTGCTGAGGATCAACCGTTTTATCTTGTAAATTTTCAATACGATATGTACCAATTACACCTAAAATTTCAACGTCGCGCTTGATATTTTCTGGTTTTATATTTGCATCAATAGCTGATGTAACTGCATTTACAGCAACTCTATTAAATCCATCAACTCCAGAAGGAGGTGTAAGAATTTGTTCAGAAGTAGTAGGTGAAACAGTAGTAGGTTGAACCACAGGAGCTACATAATTATCATATGTACCGCGTACACCTAAAATTGTAACATTCTTCTTAATATTTTCTGGCCGAATATTTGAATCTACAGCCGCAGTAACAGCATCAATCTGGACTGAATTCATACCATCATAACCAGATCCTTTATATACAGTTACTGAATAACTTTTTGGAGTAACATGAGTAACATCTTGTAATACTAATGGATTAACTGTAACAGAAGATAATGCATTATAACCAGAATCAGGATAAATTGTAAATTGCGTTGTTGTAGACTTAGTAGTTTTAGTTTGCGGTAATAATTCAATAACATTACCAGAAACACCTAAAATTGTTTGTCCTTTACGAATATTATCAGCAGAAATATTTGAGTCAATCCAAGAACTAATCCGTCTTACTTTAATATTACCTGCACCAGCATATTCAGTACCTGTTACTGGATCAGTAAAAGGACCAGTATATTCATCCCATGTAGGAATTGTAATAACATCTGTAGCAGTAGGAGTTATAGATAATTCGGTATCCATAACATCAGGTGGCACAGCAACAGTAACTGTACCAAATCCAGTATAATCTTCACCAGATACGAAAGTACCATTTTCGGTTAATGTGACATCCAAATTTTTAATTAATTGACTATTACTATTGGTACCACCTAACATTTATATCTTCCTTAAAATCTTTAATTTTTGCAAAAATTCATATATACTATTTGAACTTGATTTTTTATAAATAAAAGAATATATGAACACTAAACAATTAATATAAAAAATGAGTATATATCTCTATATACTCATCTTAATTACATAACTTTAATATTTTTATTTAATAACAAGATTTTCATTGGCTTTAGTTATTAAACTTTCATTATTTTTAGTTAACAATTTTACAGCTATAGAAATAGTAGCTAAACAATCTGGTAAATTATCTATATTACGATTTACCGGAATAGTAGCTCCGAGTCTTTCAGCTTCTAAATAAGCATTTGCTACTACAAGCTTTAATCTTTGTATTTCACTAGCTATACTCATATGAGTACTCCAAAAATATTATTAAATAGTTGCTAAAGCTGCTTCAATATCACCAATCATATCATAAACACATTTAGCACTTGGATATTGAGTATCTGTAGAAGATGCTGACAAAGATGTAACTAAATTAGAAACATCTTGCTTACCAGAAATATCTTGATGTTGAGTTAAGAAACCAGCACCTGCAATAGCTACACCAGATTGAGCATTTGCTGATGTAGAATCATAAATCTGATCTACATTAAATCCAGATGGCTTATTAGCAATATATGCCATACTAGTACTATCTGTTTCATTCCAGTCAGCTTGAACCTGTGCAGCAGGAATATTTAATGTAACATTACCGTTAACTGGAGCTACATTATTAACACTTATAACTGTACCTTCATTTTTAGTAAATCCCCAACCACTAACTGTAGATTCGGTAACTTCTGCAGGAATAGTAGGTTTATTACTTAAGTCATTATAAGATCCTGATGTAGCAACCGTTGCTAATGAAGCAGTTGTAGCATAAGCACTCAAATCTACAAAACCTGATAAAACATCATACTTATACTCAGGAACTGCTGTAGTACCCACATTAATAATTACAACATTAGTACCGGCTGGATAATTAGCTCCTAAACCATCTACGAAATTAATAGTTGTTGTAAATGATTCATTAACATTATAAACTTTACCTTCATTGGCTGCTACTAATTGACCTAAATTAGCAAAACTAACAGATCCAGCTGGACGATATGCACTACTTAATGCTGTAGAAACTGCTTCTGATACAGCTACACCAGATTGTGCATTTGTGGATGTAGGGTCATAAGTCTGATCTACGATAACACCCTCTGGAATAGTTGGTTTATTTTTAATATAATCTAAAGCAGAATTATCTGTTTGATTCCAATCTGATTGAATTTGAGCAGCTGGAATAGTTGGTGTCCCTGTTAAATCACTATAAGCACCACTTGTAGCAACAGTAGCTAAAGATGAACTATCTACTTTATTATTTAATGCTGTTGTAATAACTTTATTTTGAACAGGATTCTCGGATGTAGTACTTAATGCATTATCAACATCTATAGATACACCTTCTTGAATATATTCTTTTAAGGAAGCAACAGTTGTTTTTTCTGTAGCTGCTGCACCTTCAACAACCATCACTAAACTATCTGATAACGTGGCTGTACTTAATTCACTAATCGTTTTATTTGCCATTGTAAATACCCTTAAAAAAATTTAATTATTATTTATAGTATAGAACTTCATTAGCTTTAGTTGTAAGGAAATATCCATCTTTTGTAATTAATGGCCCACCTTCAACCTCAAGACCTAATACAGTTAAAATTAATATGCTATCACCAATTAAACCAGATTCTTTAGCAACACCTGTGATAGAATTCTCATTAGTATTAGCATAATCTACAATAGTGTAAACTTTTGTTTGATCAGCCAATTTAGTTACATTTACCCAAACCTTTTGATCTTGTGCAACACCAAAACTTGAATTATTTGTTGCATATACTAAATCACCGCCACCTGAACCTGAAACAGTAACTGTAACAGTCCCTAAACCAGTATATCCGGTTTCATGTGTATAAATACCGTTTTCAGTAACAGTTATATCCTGATTCTTAATTTTTATATAACTATTTGATGCTGAACTATTTGATTTACCTAACATTATCTATTTCCTATCCTTATTCGAATAATACAACCGGTATTATAAAATCTGATTGAGGTATTTCTTTTGCATAAATAGAAACATATCCATTACTTGTATTTGTAATTGGAGAAAATAAACCTGATATAGATTCTGTTTCATTAAAAATTACATTAGGAATAAGTTGATCTGTAATTCTTTCATCTACTATTTTATATTCATACAAGTAAATATCACTTGCATTATTATATCTTTCCCAATTAACTCTATAAATGTGTACATTATTCAATTTAAATGTATATGTATCTACTTGATCCCAGGTACCATTTTTACGTGCATATTCTTTGTTATCCATAGGAGCATCTTTTATACCTAATTCATCAAAACCAATCATTACTTGATTACCATTTTCATCAACTGCATAAATAGTATTTGGTTTATATTTTTTGTCTAATTTACCACCAAGTAATTCATCCCAATATGACAAATGACGTGTACCTGGAACAGCCATTCCAGGTTTCCAATTTGGAGGATATACACCAGGAAAACGTTTTGACATATTAGACTCCTATTGACATACGATGGTTGGAATAACTAATGTGGATTCAGGAACAGCTTTACTCCATATAGTTACTCCACCATCATAAGTTTCTACAACAAATAAATAATTACCAGATAAAGCATCAGGAACACTAAAAATAACTGTAGGAAACATCTCGTCAGTTACTCCAGTTAACCTGATATTTGCCTTAAATGGATATGATTCATATGTTTCATCTTCTACAAAAGTATCTGTAGTAACTGAAACATCTTCGAATTTTAGAACATTTGATTCAACAACAGCACTAATCGTATTTCCATCAATTACTATATTAGCACCAGCCGTTAAAGTATCTTGTTTTGTAGCAAGCGCTGATTTAACGGCTTTTTGTGATGGAATATGATAATCAGAATTAGCTGATAAGCTTGAGTCTCTATCAAGGTTATAATATTTTCCAACATTAGATGCTGTCATTGATATCTCTCCAAATCAATGTAAATTAACCGATAATAATTGCTTTATAAGTATTAGCAGCCAAAGTAGTATTTGGTTCAGCATTTATTCCGATTGTTACACTATTATTATTTTGTGTAATGTTTGCTAAAATTTCTTCTTTAGTACTAACTTCTTTAACAGCTACAACAACATCTTCACCGTGAGTATGTGGAATTGTCCATGTAGCATAACCACTAGCACCAACTTCAATTTCTGGATTAAATTCAGCAACTTTTAAATTTGTCTTAAATTCAGTTAATTCTTGTTCAACTGCCTGTACTTCAGTTTTCTTAGCATAAGCTGAAAGATCCATAATACCAGCAAGTACATCCCAATAACCACCGAGACCAGACTCATCACTTTCATCTAATTCAACCCAAACTACATTATCACCAGCATCTACACCGTGATCAGGATCTGCATATTTAATATTCCATACATCACCTTCCATATTACCAGATTCAGGTAAATCGTCATAATAATCTACAGAACCTCTATAATGGAAAGCAGAGGACATTTTGGCATCAACTTCATCTTTAGTATAGGCATCTTGAATATTATAACCTGCTAATGTCGTAGCTTTATCTGCTTTTGCCTCATCTAAAGCAGCTTCTGCAGCTTCTGCTCTACCTTGTTCTATACCGATTTTATCATCTAAGGCTTGCTCTGCAGCTTTAGCTCTAGCTTCTTCTTCAGCAACACTACCTGAAACATTACCTATTGTTGCAATTTCATCATTCGGAGTAGTTGTAATACCATTATTTTTTAAATAATAAGCACCATCTGTTTTAACAAGTACTCTTTTTGTTTTAGAGCTATCAGATTTATCTTTAGCATAAATAGAAACAAATTCACCTACTTGATCATCGCCATGAACACCAACAAATACGGTATCTCCATCAGCAGCAGCAGAATTATGTTGAATACCACCACCATCAACTTCATTCCAAATTTTTGCTGTACCGTTTGCATCGGAAGCCTCTGTTTGAAAATAACCAGTATCAAATGATGTATTATTATTCCATAAATGTGATAATACTTCTTGTTTTAAAGCTTCATCTGCTTGTTGGCGAGCTGCAGCTTCAGCATCAACTGTACCATGTGTAGCAATTTCATTGGCATCAACAGCGCGTTGAGCAAACTTATCACCACCAACGGTATAATACATACCCTCATTAGTAACATCTAATTTTGCACCTACCCAAGTATCACCGACTTTTTTATCTGCATAAATTTGAGCTACTAATTTTTTATTCCCAGAGGCAATACCACCATCATTAACACCGACAAATGATTCAGTGCCATCTTTATTAATAAATTGAGCACCACCGCCAGTTTCTTCATTCCAAACTATAGCTTTACCATTTGTACCATCTGTTTCAACTTTAAAATGACCAGTAGCTAAAGTTTTATCATTATTACTCCAAAAATGATCAACTATATCTTGTTTTGTATAATAATCATTTTTGTCTTCATAAGCCATTGTACCTAAATCATCAATAGCTTTTTGTAAATCTTCTACAGTAGCATAGTATGCCCAATATTCATTACCAGGTGTACCTTCATACAAACCATACTTACCCATAGTTGTATCAAAATAAGCTTGACCTAACTTAGGTGTTTCTGGAGCGGCTACTAAATTTTGAAAGACGCCATTTTGAATTTCATTTTGTCTTAAATTTAAATCTATACCAATTTTCATTTTACTTATTCCTAATTAAAAATTAATTTAAATACGCATAGCCACTCACCGGTTGATTAAACCTAATTGTTACACTATTTGTATCTATATATGTAACATCAGCCAATACTTCGTTTTTAGCTGTGTCAACAACTGTCACACTTGGATATTTTATTAATCCATGATATACATTCCATTCAGCACTAGGTACTCTTTGATAATAAACATATCCATCTGTTTTTGCTTGTGAAGCAAATAATTTCCATTCACCATTTCGTAATACATACAAACCATCAACTTCATTTACATATACAGCCATACCTTCTCTTTTTCTTGAAGGTTGAATAGTTTGCATATCATGTAATGTTGCAACCTCATGCCATCCACCTAAACCTTTATTACTATCATGTGTTGCTACATCACTATTAGGTATCTCTTCAACAATTGGACTTGAAACAGCAACTGTTCTATGATTTTCATCTATTTGTTTATATTTGGCATAGTTGCTATCAATTTCTTCTTTTGTATAAGTATTATCTATTAAATATGCAATGTCTTCTTCGTTTTGAGTTATTCTTCGACCAAGTCCATCTATATCTATAACAATATCCCTAATAATTTCTTTTACTTTATCTATTAAAGCATCAACATAAGATTTATCAGCTTTTTCTTTTAAAGCTCTTAAGTCAGCTTTCGTAAACATAGGATATTCTTTAGCCGCTTCATTATCACCTAAGCCACGTTTAATTTCTGTATATGTATGAATACCATCTCCAAGTACATAATAAACACCTGGAGTTTCACTATCTTCTGGATATATTGCAAAAGCTTGTGTATCTGTAGGGATAATTTGACCATAGTATGGTCCATCGACATCATAATCTGAAAAATTACGTATAAATCTATGTATTATTTTATTTTGTATAGAGACCATTGCATTTTCTCAAAAAATAACTCATTCATTCTTTTTATTTAGAACTTTTTTATACTTTTTATTGGTTATTGATTGATATTAGTTTAATAATAAATAAAAAAGTCGCTACGGAAAAGGAGGGAAAAACCGCAACGACTTCTATCATAGTTTAAAAACTAATGACTAAATTTAGAACTTATACTTCATTTATTCGAATATATTTTATGAATTTTACTTTTACATCATCATCTTTCATATCTTCTTCAGATGGATACTCAAAACTACTACATACCCAACCGCCATGCTCGAATAAGTTAAAATCTATATTTAGTCTTACATAATCATCTATATTATTATGAATTTCTTCTTCTAATTTATCAGATTTTACTTCAGTTAAATAAATTGTATTAACTAAATTATTTTTAATTACATATTCATATATAGATTTACCACCACATACAAATACATTATCATAATTTTCACAATATTCATATGCTTTAGTTATATCATTAAAAGTTAACCAACCACGAGGATCAACTAAAGTATCTTCCTTTTGTGGTTTATTTAATACTATATTTAATCTATTTTTCAATGGATAATTTGGTAAACCATAAAAAGTTGTAGCTCCAAATATACATGGCCAATTCATTGTTTTTGCTTTAAAGTGCTTAAAATCAGCTTTTGAATGCCAAACTAACTTATCACCTTTACCTATAACTCCATAAGGACCAACAGCTAAAATTGCAGCTATTTCTTTTGTCATTATAATTCACCTCTTTTTCTCAAAATTAATTCTTTATATGTTAAATCAGATTGCTTTTTTGGTTTAAATGTTTTATATTGCTTAAATTCATCAATTTGTGTTAATATTCTAGCATTACTTAAATTATAACGAGATTTATATGTAGATGAAAGTGTTTTAATAAATTGTAAAATTTTAGGACTAACTAAACCAGCTTTATATAAAAAGATTTTACCTAACATAATTGTCTTTTTATCAAAACCAACTGGATCTTGTTTACTATAAAAATCTGCAATTTTTTCTTTATAATTTTTAGCATCATTATATTGATCACAAAAACTTAAAGCTTTCTTTAATATATTATTAACATTAGATAAACTAGCCATATATTCACCATCTTGTTGAGCAGGTAAAACATCAGCTAAAGTTTTATCATTACCATGTTCGCTGTCAATCTTACTATCTAAAGACATTTTAAATATAGAAGAATTTTCATCCATAGTAGCTAAAAATGCTAAATGTTTACGTTCACCGGTAATTGACAATCTGCAAATATATACAAATTCTTTATATTGTATTTTATTATATACTACTGTTGATTTCTTTTTTAAGCTATCAGGAAAAAACCACCTTGTACGATAAAATTGACATATTTTACAAAATTTTGCCCAAAATTCAGATGTCCAATCATTATTATCACCAGATGAATTAGCCATACGATAACCATTATACTCAATATAACCTTTTAAATAAGCTGCAATTGATTCAACGCATCTTTCAAATCTTTCTAAGTTTTCATTCATAAATGGTTGATTATTCACAAGATAATCCATTTTTTCGTCAATAGTTTCAAATTCTTTTAATTTGTCTAAATATTCGTCTAATTCAGATGGTTTTAAACAAGTATAAATAAGCAAATTTTCATCATTTTTACAAGCATTGAGAAATAACTGCTTATCGGTACATCCCATTTCAAAAAATTTTTTAAAGTTTTGTTTACGATTAGTTCTTTTCTGTAACTTAGCTTTTTTAATAGTTTTCATCCCAGTTGTTCTTGGCATTTTCTCTTCTACTCCAAAAAATTTTTTATCTAAATAAAATATATAGAATTCTTTTTATTTATAAAAACCCAAATTTTCTTTTTTCACATGTAATTTTCCAACATTTACTTTTTGTTAATAATTTGAGCCCAAATTCTTATTTGTTTGACCGCACATAAAATATAAATCATTCATATAACTAGCCCAAGCACTAACTAAAGCATAAATTTCCAATAAGCCTTCTAACGTTTCATTTTCTTCACTATAATAAGTAACAGTATTCTCAGTTATTTTTTCACCAATACCTTTTGCTTTTTTAATAGCTAATCTTACTTGTTCGTTTTTCTTTTTATCAATAAGCAATTTAATTTTCTTTTCATATAAAGAAATTTGTGATTTAAAATAACTAAGATTAACTTGAAGCATATGACGCTTATCATCACTTAAACTAACAAATTTTTGAACGTTTTTAAGAAAATTAACAAAATTTACAATATCTTCATCTGTCTTAAAAATATATTGTAATTGTTCTTTAATTTTTTCAAAATCTAAAGCCTCTACTTTTTCTATATCAAATTCAAGCATTTATTCTTCACTCCTTGTTTCTGCAAATTTAAGTAATTCTTCAACTGTTATATGTTTAGCTTTAGCTATTACTTCTGTTTGTTCTTTATATAAATCATTACTTTGATGAAAATGACATTTATCACATAAACTAACTAAATTATTTTTTTCATATATTAAATCTTTACGCTTAGATCTTAAATGTATATGATGTACTTGTGTAGCTGGTTTTCCACAAACTATACATTTAAAATTATCACGTTCTAGTATTTGATTGCGAACCTGCTCCCATTTAGTTTTTGATTTTTCATTTTGCTTTTTAAGCTCAGTATTTTTATTTAATTCTGAACCATTATTTTTTAATTGACCAGTTTGTTTTAAATGAACTTTTTTATTTTTTAAGGTAATAATATTTATATTTCCTACCTTTCTTAAAGATGAAGACACCTTTAGTCCTTTTGAATTGGATTTTAAAGGTGTCTTTTTCAATTGATTATGCGTACTTTTTAAAGGAGTTTGTTTCATCTATATATTATACCTTAAAAAAGAGTAGGGAGTAACTATTAAATTACTCCCTTTCCGGGACAAAACATTCCATCAATTAAAACGGAATATCATCATCGTCATCTGGTTGAGAATTTGTATTACAAGCTTCTTTAACTTTCATATAATTCTCTTCCATTGTATTTACAATACCTGTAATTTCAATAATTGCTTGATCATCAGGCATTTTCCATAAATCAGGCATTACTAAAGCTTCATTTTCTTCTTTTAACTTAGCTAAAACTTCTTCTGTAGGATTAAACTGTACAAAAGTAACATCTCTTTCCCATTTTGAATTATCCATTTGACGGCTAAACTTAATGAGATTGCTATGTTCCCAACTAGTAAAATCTGGAATTTCTTTATCAATGTGTTTTTCTACCATCCATTTTGTTAAGAAACTTCCATTTTGCTGTAAAATAGATACATGAGCTTTATCCCAATCCTGTCTTGTATCTGATCCAGTTACAACAACTTTAATATTACTTTGAATACGAGGATCAAAAACTGGAATTAAACCAAATTTACCTTGCACCGATAAATCTTCTTCTGTAAAACCAGCTTTTAATAAACGTCTTTTAGCTTCGCAAACAGGACATTTTACACCAGCAGCTTTTAAATGTGGTGTCTGTTCTGGACATACAAATCTTTTAGTTCCACTTTCTGTATTTAACCAGTGAGTACCAACAATCCAACTAAAAATTTTATTTTCTTTACTATTTGCTGGTAAAACTTTAAAAATTAATTGGCGTTTATAATCTTTTCCACCTTTTAACCAATCAATAGCTGGAAGATCTCCAGAATATTCTTTTTTACTTTCAGTATTTAACACGGTATTTACCCATTCTGTATTAATTTCTTTTTCCATTTTTAATATTCCTAATTAAATTTAATGTTTTGTCTATGTTTTAAAGAGTTATCATATCTCTCATATAAACTAGAAGTGTTTTATTATAAAATTTCTACAAATTAATTTTCCATTTCTAACAATTATTTTGTAACTTTATTATATAATCTAACACCTTCATCGATAAGTGCTTCTTTAAACTCATCTGTATTTTCTGAATTATTTACAAATTGTTTCATAACACTTATATCATCTTCTCTTTCAATTTCTGTATCTATTGTTTTATTTATTGAAATTCTTTCCAAATCAATATGTACATCTTTATCTTTTACTTGGTTTAATTTATTTTGAATTTCTTTTGTTAATAAAATATCACTAGATAATTCTAATTTTACATAGTTATTATTATCTATTTTTAAGAAATCATCCAAATTATCATCTGTAAAAATTAACCAATCTGGACATTCAAAACTTTTTCTCTCTATTTTATTCGTTTCTGTATTATAAATTATGATATTATTTCTAGCTGTACCTTTATCTTTAAACGATAACCTTTGTGTTGACCCACATATCTGAATATTTTTTGCTAAACTACCTCCAGAATGATAATGACCTTGTAAAGTCATTCTAAATTCTTTTAAAAGATCAATATCTACTCCTTTTTTTGTAAATATACCATTTCCTAAGTGTATACCCTGAATTTCTAAATGTGAAAAAATAGTATATTCATTTTTATTTTTTATATTTTCTAAAAACGACGTATTATATTCATCACATATATTGTAAGGCATATATATAAAATGATAATCGGTAATAATACAAGGCATGTCATAAACATTGATATTCTCCCAATTTTTAAACGGAATTAATTTGTGAGCTTCTCTATTATTAATAGTGTCAAGCAATAAATCATGATTACCTACAACAATATCTATTGGAAGATTAGTGGATTGTAATTTTTCAAAAAATTTACAAATTACATATTGTGTTTGACATGAAATGTTATCGCCAACTGGACCATAAGCATCTCCACCAAATACAATTCTATCTATATTTTCTTCTTTACAGATTTTAATTATAGTATCTGCACATGATAAATGTTCTTGTTCACGAATAGTCATACCATCTGGAGTTATATGAGAAAACCGATGTGTATGATGAAAGTGAATATCACTAAAAAATAGTATTTTCATGTTTATAAATTAGCCCTCTCTTTAGATCTCTGATATTTGTGTTTTTCCTAAACTTTTAGTACAAACTATTTTATTAGGAATTTCTTGTTTAACTGCACTATTATTAGAAATCCAGTATACAGATTCTACATCCTGTGATTTATCTTCAATTACTTCTATAAGTTGTTCGACACCTAAATCGTCTAAACATTGTTCAATTTCATCTAACCAAATGGTATTAAATCCTATTTGTGAAGTCGATTGTACTAAATCATATAAACCTAATTGTATAGATAAATCTAATCTTTTCTTTTCACCACCCGATAAACTAGAAACTAACTTTTTGACTCCATTACTATCAATATTGATATCTATAGATGCTCCATTTAATTTTAATTCTACTGTGGTATTTGTAAAAAATCTAGATATATATTTCTGCATACATTTATTCAGATACATAATATCTTTATTTAATAAGTAAGGTCTTAATTCACCTTTACTACCCAATAACTTGTAATAATAATCAGATAATTGACGCTTTTTTTCAAGTTTTTCAATTCTGTCCTGAATCAATTCAATATCTTTTTTAAGTGTACTAACCTTATTCTCATATTCATTTAAAGAATTATTAATTTTATTTATATCATTAATATGATTTTCTTTAATTAATACGAGTTTGTTTAATTCTCTTATAAAAGTATTTAGATTGATTGTATAATCAGAACTTTCTTTTGATAAATTTTTAATAGTATTTGTATTTTCTATTTTATCTTTATCAAATTGTTGTAATTGAGTATTTTTATCTGACCATTCTTTTCTTTTACTTGTAATTAAAATAGTATAATTTTCTATTTCTTTTTTATTTTTATTAATGGAGTCAACTAAATTATTTTTATCTAATTGTTTTTGTTTAATTTCTTTTTCTGTTCTTTCTAATAATCTACCACATGTAGGACATTTATCATTAATAAACCATTTATCAATTATATCTATATCTTTTTGTGTTATTTTATTATTAGATTCTAACTCTTGTTGTTTTAATTTTAAATTATTTGCTTCATCAACTATTTTATCTAATTCTTCTTTAAGTAAAGATGTATCTTGAAAAGTTTTATTTTCTAATTCTTTTATTTTTTCTGATATTTTATTGATTTCTTTTTCTGTATTTTCTCTTTGAAGAGTTAATTCATTTATTTTATTAGTTAATTCTTCTTCATTATAGTTTTCTTGTAAATTTTTTAGTTCAAGATAAGTTTTTTCTCTTAATTCTTTATATGTGTTTATACTTCCAGTTAAACTACTTAACTTTAACTTATCTTCTTGAATTTGAGAATTATAATCTTTTATATCTTTATTTGCTTCATCTCTTATTTTATCCCAAATAGAATAATCACGTATGCTTTCAAGTGTTTGAATACGTTGTTGAGGAGTTAACTGTGAAAAAGCAGATTTAATATCACAAGTCATCATAATTGTACTATGTAATAAATCAAAAGGAATTTTTATTAACTTGTTTAATCTATCTTGTGTATCTGCAATTTTATGACAAGATAAATCTTCTCCTCCTATTTCAAGTAAAAGATTATTTCCTAATTGATCATCTTTACGACATCTTGTGATTTTAATTTCACCTTGATCAGAATCAATATATAAAACTACTTTACAGTTTTTACCTATTTTATTATTTATAACTTCATCTGCTAAGATTTCATTTGTTAATGTATTACCTGTTAAACACCAATATAAAGCAGAAACAATAGTACTTTTACCACATCCATTTGTTGATGAAGGTTCATCATTATTTACACCAACAATACTAAATAAACCTGGTTTAATATTTAAAATAACTTTAGATTGTATACTTCTAAAGTTTTCAATTTCAATTTTTGTTATTTTAAATTTACTCATTATTTAAATCTTCTAATTTTTCATCAACAGCTATTTTCCAATTTGCAAATTGCGTTCGAAAAAGATAATCTCTTTCTAAACATTGTAATATAATATTACTTAATTCTTTAGCCGCATTTAAATCCATTCCAGATACAGTAATTTTTAATTCACCATTATTCATTATAATATTCCTTTATCTATCTGATCGTATAGTTCATAAGCTGTATTACAAAGTTTATCAAAAGTTAAAGGTCTTTTATCTGGACTTTGTTTAAATTTTTTATATTCATCTATACAATCTAATTCCATAGCAGTTATAAACATAGAATTAAACAAATTCATATTTCTACTAGCTTCTTCTAAAGAATCAAAAATAACCCAAACTATATTTTTATTTTTAAATTTATTTCTTTTGTGATCTGCATCAACAATAGTAACTGTCCAACCATATTGTTTTTTTAATTTTTTTAAAATTTCATCTGTAGACAATCCGGCAAAAGATTCTTTTTTCCAATTTATTCTTATCTCACATATTTCAGTTGGTTTTTGTAAAACATCTCTATTTTTCTTAATCATTGGTAATACATTAAGATAATATGGAGTTGTACCAATTTTTATAAATTCATCAGAAATACTTATTTTTTCATTTTTCCAAATTTCACATAAATTATTAAATTTTTGTACAATTTTAGCATCTTTAACTTTTATTTTAGTATTGCTTATAAAAGGATACATTAAATTCATAAAATTACTCCTTATTTTCAAAATCTTTAATTAGATTTTTAAATCCACTACAAGATTTTCCTTTATATGTATGATTAAAAAAGTAATTTGACATACACTTTAATTTAGAAGTACATTTTTTACAATAATTATCATGTAAAATTTCCATTTCTAACAATTTTTCTAATAAAGTATCTATATTATCAAATTTTTCTAAATTTAATTGATCATTTTCAAAAATTTTTAGTCCAAATTTATTTTCTGGTAATAAATAAACATCAAAAGTTTCAAAATTATTTAAATTTAATATATTTTTTAATTGTAATTCATTTTGAAAAGCAAATTTCATTAATTTAGTATATTTTAAATATTTTTTTATAATTTCTTCAAAAATTGTATAATCTTTTGAATTAAAATATGGAATTATTTCCCATGATTTGATATTTAAGTTATTTAAAATATTAATATTTTTAATTTCATCATTTTTTAATGAAATATCTACAGTTTTTATATTGATAATTTTATTAGAAGCTATTGCAGCTTTAATATTTTTAAAGATTTGTTGGTTTAATGTATCATGAAGATTAAAATTATAGATAACATTTATAATATCTGAAAGATTTATAATACCTTTATTAAAATTTATAAAATTTGTTGTAGTTATGATTTTTTTACAATGTATTTTAAGAAGATTATAAAGTAATTCAAAATAAAAGTCAGATAATAATGAAATTTCTCCTCCTTCTATTTCATATTTTGATATTATAAACTTTTTATCTAATTCATCTAAAGTATTATTTAACCAAACTAAATCTAATATTTCATCATTTTTATAAAATTGATTAAAAAAATCATAAATATCATTTTGATTTGATTTATAAGTTGGTATTATATGTACACGAATAGATTTTTTCATTAAGTTTTACTCAAATTTTGGAAAATCTTTTAAAAATTCTTGATATGTTGTTTGAATATCTTGTAATTCATCCATATTTTCATTTTTTTCTTCATAATTTTTTAAAAAAGTATCAGCATATAGATAAATTGAATCTCTATATGTTAAAAATTTTTTAGCTAATTGTTTAAATTTTAATACTTTTGAATTTGACCAAGATAAAATTTCTAATAAAGATGAAAAATTTTCTTGTTTTACTAAATCATTTAAGATTTTTGGTAAATATTCATATATTTGAGTTTGTAAAAGTTTAAAATTTTCATTTTTTATAATTTTTTTAGGTTTTTCAGGAAGATCAATTTTTAAATAATTTTTTCCATTATAACCTTTATAAATTTTTTCATTTGTACAATAAATATCTTTACCAAACCAATTACGATTATTTTTATCGTCTACATAAGATTTAGCCGTTTCTAATGAAGGTACCCATTCTATACTTTTATCTGATTTGATTATATAAAATTTATCTGAAAGTTTTGGATCACCAATTATTTTCATAAAAAAATCTCCTTATTTTTTATACTAGAATACTTTTTTAAAAAATTTTTTTATAATTTTTTGTATAGAGTTAAAAAATATATACGCGCATATGTGCATGTACACGCGTATAATAATTTAAAAAATATATTATATATAATAAAATAAAATTAATATATAAATTAAAATATAAATAAATATAATTAATTAAAAAATAAAATATATAATATAAATATTTAAATTTAAAAATTTTTATTTTTTTTATTTCTTTATGCCACTTTCTTTCTTGTTTTCTTTTTGTAAACTTATACAACATCAATTTCATGTAACTTTTTTGTAGTTACTTTCTTTGTGTCTTCATTTTGAGTTTTGACTTGAATATTTCCATCTTGATCTTCTAAAACATCGATGATTCTTTCAACTTCTTGTGGTTCAGCCGGAACTTGTGGTTGCTCTTCTTGTTGTCCATTATCTGGTCCATATTCACTAACATTTCCAATATTTATATCTCCAAAATTATCCATAGAATCAGATCCTTCAGGGTTTGAATCTAAATTTATATCAGAACCAGAGTCAATATTCATATCAGCAGTGTCTGCTGTATTTCCAGCATCACCACTAGATAAATTTAAATCAATACCAGATGCAAAATCTTCAGGAGATTCATCTTCAGTTAATGTTTGAGGTTTATTAGATAAATCTTTTTTTAGTAAATCTAAATCGTATGCTGTTTCATTTTTTTCATTTGAAAAATTTATTAAATCTTGCTTAAGTAAATCTAAATCATAAACTATATCTGAAGCTTCTTCTTTAACATCAATTACAGATAAAAATCCATTTAATATATTTGAATCATTTGGAGTTAGATTAGGATTTTGCATTAATTTTTGAATTAATAAATTTTTATCACTATCTTTAATAGCTTTTCCATAAATTAAAGCACCAAGATTTTTAAGAATATTTTTATCTTGACTTAAAGAAGAACCAGAGGCATATAAATTTGTAATAGCATCATATATTTCTTTAATTTTTGCTTTTTTATAAGCTCCAGTCCATAATTTATTTAATTTATTTTCTTGTTCTTTTTCTTCTTCAACAGATTTAATTATTTCTTTCTCTATTTTACTAGAAAGCTCATTATATAATTTGTCTATTTTTGTATATTGTACAGATTTTTTAAAACATTCTTGTACTAATTTTTCTTTGAATTTTGTAAGATAAGCATCATAATCATGATTAACTATTCTTTTTCCTTTTTGATCAACAGCAAAATTACCATTTTCATCTTTTTCATAGAATAAATCATCATAATTATAAGCATCTGGATCAGTCATATCTGCTTTTAATACTCTTCCGGTCGGATTACCATTTTCATCTAATTCTGGTTTTACCCAATATTTACCTTTAAGCCATAAATCCATATCTTTTTTATCACGTCTATCAATACAAGAAGGAATACTTAACCATCTAAAATCAATACGCTCAATACCAAGATAATCTTTTAATTCATTCATTTTATTTTGAATTTGTTTAACATCTAAAACGGTATTACCTTGAGCATTAGTTATATTATATCTTCCCTTAGCAATATCTGGTAATAAAGATAATCTAGAATCCCATACATGAGGATTACCATTAGCATCTAAAGTATCAAATTTAGCACCAGTAGCTTTACCCATATGAGCATTTGTAGCACTATATTGGTAATTACCAGTATCTGACATATAATTTGTTTTAGCAATATCTTCTAATTGACTAATGAATGAATTTGGATTTGTACGATCCATCATTCCAGATGTACTAATTGTTTTAAATAATTTTTGTTCACTTGGAGTTAATGTACCGTTTTTATGACCATCATTTAAGTATTGTAATTCTTTCATATAATAAGCTACAATATCTTTTTTATTGATAAATTTCATATCTCTTGAATGTATTGTGCCATTCTTTTTATCAAATGAACCATAAACATAGTCAGAAGATCCATCTGGACCAGTTGCTTGTAAAATTGTTTCAACTAAGGTATCTTCATCTAATTCTTTATCTGCAGTATATTGTACAGCAGGACCTATACTTGAAGTTGTTACTGCACAATCTTCATCAAAAACCCAAGAAAAATCATCATCTAAATCTAATTTTTTATCACTTGGTTCAACATTATATGTAATATCTTTAATATTTGGAATATCAATAACTTTGCTATTGTGATTATCTAAAGTTTTTGTTAAACTTTTAGGCATTCTTTCATTTCTTTTAGCAATTTCTTCATCATTACCATATAATCTATTATAAGTTTTTAAAGCATCGAAAGGCGTTTTTTTACGAGCAGCTGTTGTAGCATTTTGATCAGACATTTTAATAGCTTTAACAATATCAGATAAACTGTGATTTTTATCAATTTTACCAAGTAAGTTATTATTATGATCTACAATATCATTTCCTACACGCTGTCCAATTCCATCTAAAATATTACCTTTTTCGCCATAATTTGCTTTTTTATAAGGCATAATTTGTTTTAGTGTAGGTAAAGTTCTTGTTATATCTTCATCATCACCTTCTAAGTAAGGTAAATCTATACATTGTTCATGCATTAATAAAATCATAGCATATGCTGGACCATAAATTTTAGATAATCTAGCATATTCTTCTTCAAATTCTTCATCTGTAGTTAAAAGTTTTGTTTCTATTTCATTTGGTAAAATTAATTTATTTTCATCATCTTCTTTATCTTGAGTATCTATTTTATCTTCTAAATCATCATCTTTTTTATTTAAAGTATCACCATTTTTTAAATTCCATTGTGCTAATTGGGATTTAAAATCTTCGTCTTCTTTTAATGCTACAGATTCATGTAATTTAATATTTTTTGGTAATGGATAATTATTCTTTCTTAACCATTCATGTAATTCTGGTACAGAATGAAAAATTTCAATTTTGCCATTATGAGATAAACACAATTGATTATTTTGTTTAAAAATAGCAGCATTTTTGTTTTTTAATTCTGCAGTATTACCTTTTTCATTTAAAATCCATTCATTTAATTGAGTATCTTTGTTTATATCATCAATTTCTTTTAACATGGCTTGTAAATCATCAGAAATTTCTAATGATTGTTTGATTTTATTCAAGACCATAGTTTTAAGTTTATTTTTCTTTTCAAGCTTTTTTTCATCTTCTTGATCTTCTGTTTCATCTGCTAAAACATTTGAATTTATTTTACTTGGATCGAATTGATTTTCTGATTTAACAATAGATGTAAAATTATTATCTGCTTCTAATAAAGGATTTTTAATTACTTTTGCATTTTCTGTAATAGTAATTTTTTTAATAACATCATTCAAAGCATTTAAGTATTTTGATTTTAATGTATAAATATAACTCATTTTTATTTCCTTTATTCAGATAACAATGTTTTTTTCATTCTATTTAGATAATTAGATAGTGATTCATTATGAAGAGCTTTTATATAATCAAGCATAGCTTTTGTACCTTCATTGTTTTTATCGGATAAAAACTTTTCAGAATCAAAATTTTTATCTTCTGGATCATATTCTACTTCACTATCGTCATTTGTTAATAAATTTTTTATAATTTCATCATCTTCATTTTCTAATCTTTCTTTATTTGCTTTTGAAATAAATTGATAATCTGTAGTAATATCACCTGGTTTATCCTTCAAATCTAATTTATTAGCTAATGTTGGTCTTTTAGATACTGCATAATTTTTTAATTCTTCTGAAGGATTTACTAAAATTACAATAGATTGTGGACATTTATCAATACAATATTTTGCAAGATCATTTGGAAGTTTAATGTTATTATTCTTTAATATTTTTAAAACATTTAAACTTCCATCTATAGCCTGTTTCATAGAAGTTTTTGAAATAGGCATTTTATTTTTATAAAGATCTTCAATTACTAATGGATTTCGTTTAATAGCCAAAAGTTTTAAATTTTCATCAGCATCTGTAAACTTTGTAATATCTTCTGGATTAGCTCTAATAATTTGTTCAGCTTGTTTTCTACCCAAATTTTTCAATGAATACTGATCTGAAACATTATCAAACTGCTTAAATTCAACTTGATTATAAGCCTGTTTAAATTCATCATTTGTAAATTTATGATAATTGTTTCTATCAATGGTATTAGGATTAACATGTAAATAATATTTAATTATTGGATTATAAATAGTATTTAATCCTAAATCACGTTTATCGGCTAATGTTTGAAAATAACTTATTGTTTCTTTGTAAGGATTTTCCATATAAATAATATCTAAAGGATTTTTATCTAATATTTCTATTTGTTTTTCTTTAGATATTGGAGTTTTGTTATAAAATGAAACTGGTTCTTTTTGTGTTTCTTTAGGATTTTCAGATTGAGTTTTCTTCGATGGATATAAATTATTAATAGTTTTCATAAATTTTGGACCATATTCATGAAAAGCTTTTAATTTTTCTTCAGAAGATAAACTTTCCCAATTATTAATTAATTCTTGAGCTTTTTCTTGTTTTTGTTTTTTATCGTCTAAAATATCTTTAAGTTTTTGGCGATATTCTGATCGTAAAATAGCTTGTTTATCATTATTAGAAAATGTATTCCATTTTTGTAAAACATATTCTAATGTTTCTTTATCAGCGTTTTTCATTTTAGCTAATATATCTGGATTAGCTTTTATTAATCGAATTTGATCTTCAATACCATATTCGTCATCACCACTATAATCAGGTAATGTAGCTTCAGATATAGTACTTTTTGTATTAATATCTGATAAAAACTCAGATCTGAAAGAGTTATTTTTCATAGTATACTTCTATAAAGTTAATTGCAATTATAAACTTATAATTAGAACATTAATATTTAGAAATGGAAATATTTATTCAAATTATTAAAAATTCTACCTGTTCAATATATTATCTAAATAAAGGAGAAATATATGTGGGATGGTTTGAATACATCTGTAAATAATACAAGTTTTCGAAATTATATGTATGGAAATAATGTTTATTTAATGGATACAATTACTTCTGAAAACTGTGCTTATTTGATAGGTGATCTCAGTACGTTTATTCAAAATGATCAAAATCACGATATAGCAGAAATAAATTTTTATATTAATAGTGGCGGAGGTGAAGTTTATACAGCTTTAGCTATTATTGGATTAATGAATTTAGCTAGAGCTTACGATTTTAAAGTCTCTACTTGGGTTTTTGGATGGGCAGCTTCTGCGGCTTCTTTGATAGCAACCCAAGGTGATTATAGGGTTATTAGTAAATATTCTAGACATTTTTTACATTTTGGTACTATTACCGATATTACATGTAAATATAGTGAGATTGAAAAAACTTGTCAACAAAATTTAGAATATGCTAATAGTTTACATGAATTATATATTTCAGCAAGTCATGGTAAACTTAATTCAAAATTGTTACATGAATTAGAAAGTGATGAACGTGGATATGTTCTAGCAGATAAATGTGTTGAATATGGCTTAGCAGATGTTGTATTAGAAAATGATTTAGCTGCAAAACAAAATTATGAGTTAGCCAAAGCACTATTTGATAAAGAATATCAAAAGTCATTAAAACCAATAAAAACACGTCGTAAAGAGGTAAAAAAGGATAATGAAAAAATACAATAAACAAGAAATTATTGATGAATATAATAATTTATGTGCTATGACCAATAAAAGGTTAACACGAACAGAATATCGAAATTATGATACAGTATGTTCATCAACAACTATTGAAAGTATTTGGGGTAGTTGGAATAAATTTTTAGAAGATGCAAATGCAGATTTATCTGTTGTAAGACATAATTTAACTAAAAGATTTGGTAAAAAAACAGACAAAATAGTCATTACTTTTGTTCATGATGGCTCAATCATAAATGAAGACTTTTTTATAACTTTACAAAATTATTGTAATACTAATAAAGCTGAATTAGGTATTTTATGGGGCAAAAGCCAAAAGAAAAATAGAACATTTGATGAAGAAACTTATGATTTATTGCAACCATACTTAGCTACACGTTTTGAATTTGAAAAAGATAATAAATGTATTGCTCAAGATTTTCTTATTCCACCTACACAAAAGAATCCATTATTAAATTTGGATAAATTATCAACTAATCTTAATACAATTGTAGTAGGTGCAAATAAACAATATTTACAAATTCTTCCATATAAGCAATACAGTTCTTATAGAATAGCTTGTAGTACAGGCAGTTTATCAATACCTGAATATAAAGATACGGTAGCTGGACATATTGATTCAAAATATCATAAATATGGAGCTATTTTATTAGAATGGAATACAAAACAAGAAAGATATATTATTCGTAATCTTGAATTTAAAGATAATTCTATCTATGACTTAAATAAAAAATATAGTCTTGGTACAGTAAAAACCTTAAAAGAATTACCAGGAATGGTTTTGGGAGATTTACATTTACCAGATGAAGATGAGAATAGTATTAAACTCACGAAAGATTTTATTAATACTTATAAACCAAAATATACGATGTTACATGATGTAGCTTCATGGAATAGTGTATGTCATCATAATTTCGGTAAATGTTTATTTAATGCTCAAAATTTAAATGAAAATAATAAAGATTTAAAAACAGAATTAGATATTGTATGTAACAAACTTAATGCATTAGCTAAAGATTGTCAAACAACTTTTTGGGTTGTAAATTCAAATCATGATGCATTTATTGAAAAATGGCTAGATAATGGTGATTTTGTACATGATACAAAAAATGCAATTTTAGGAGCTAAACTTTTTATTAAATATTGTTCTGGTCAGCATATTTTAGATAATAAAGTTGAAAGTAATATTATATTTTTAGAAAAAAGCAAAGGTTATAATATTTGTGGTTTTACTATTTCAGAACATGGTGATGCCGGTATTTCTGGAGCATTTGGTAGTCCTAATGCATTTAATAAAACTTTTGAAAATTGTATTGTTGGACATACTCATTCACCAGAAATTCGTGAAAAAACAATATATGTAGGAACATTATCTAAACTTATTGTTAATTATAATCAAAAAGGAATGACTAAATGGGCTCATGGAAATGCTATTATTCATGAAAATGGTACAGCACAATTAATTTTAATTTAATTTTTGGAGACTTAACTATGGTAAGTAAAAAAACACCTAAAAAACAAGTTAAAACAATTAAAAATAAGGTTAAACCTGAAAAAATAGAAGAAGAAATTATTGAAACAGAAGAAAAGCCTACAATTAAATGGCAACCAGTTTCAAAAGAAGATAAAAAAGGAAATGGAAATTTTTTTGCAAAAATGATTGATTTTTTTCACTTCTAGTACTATATAATAGAAAAAAGGAGAAATCTTTATGAAATTAGTTACTGGAAAATTTTGTATACCTTGTAAAATGTTAAAGCAATGGCTTAGTGAAAATCATATCCAAGTTGATGAAGTTTTAGCTGATGATATTATAGAAGATGTTGAACGTTTAGGTATTAAACAAACACCAACTTTAATTTTAGATGACGAAACTTTAATTGCTGGAAAAGATGATATTGTAGAATACTTTGAAGAAAAGGAAGGTTTAAATGACGAATAAAATTTATACTGCATTAGGTCCTAATGTATTTGTAGAAGAAATTAAAAAAGAAAATAAAGTTGGGGATTTATATATTCCTGATTCAGTTGATCTTGATTTTACTTATGGTGAAGTAATTTCTTGTAGTGAAGGTTATTTTGAGAAAGGTAGTTTTATTCCAGCAACAGTTGCTATTGGGGATAAAGTATGTTTTCCTAAAGTAGCTGGAACTAAAATGACTATGAATGGTATGAAGCTTATTAGAGTATTCATGTCAGATATTATAGCTAAAGAAATTGATGGTGAAATTGAACAAAGAAAGGATGACTAAATATGAGTAAATCTGCATATTTTAATAAAGAAGCTCAAGATGCTTTAGTAGCTGGTATTAATCTTGTTGGTAATGCTGTAAAAACAACATTAGGAGCAGCTGGAAGAACAGTTGTTATTGCAAGAGAAGATAAAGCACCAGTAATTACTAAAGATGGTGTATCTGTAGCTAGAGAAATTGCTCCAAAAGATGAAAAAGTTAAATTAGGAGCTGATCTTGCTATTTCAGTAGCTCAAAAACAAATGGATGCTGTTGGTGATGGTACAACTACAGCTACTGTATTAGCTCAAGCTATTGTAAATGCTGGTGTTCGTCAAATTGAATTATCTGAAAATGAAGTAAATCGTACAGCATTACGTTATGGTATTGAAAAAGCTAAAGATTATGTAATCGAACAGCTTAATAATGCTGCAGTAGCCATTTCAACAGATGAACAATTAAATCAAATTGCAACCGTTTCTGCAAATGGCGATGAAAAATTAGGATCAATTATTGCAGAAGCATATCGTAAAGTAACAAAAGATGGTGTCGTTACTGTTGAGGAAACTAAAGCTAGAGATATTAGTTTATCAATTCGTGAAGGTATGACTTTTGATAGAGGTTGGACATCTCAATTTTTTATTACAAATCAGGAATCACAAACTGCTGAATTTGATAATCCATATATTTTATTATGTAACTCAAAAATTTCAAATTTCAGTACTTTGGCAAATGTAATTAAAGATGTAGTTCAAGCTCAAAAACCATTAGTAATTATTGCTGAAAGTTTTGATAATACAGTTATTCAAGGGTTAGCTATGAATATTGTTCGTTCTGGAGGTCAACTTAAGATTGCTTGTGTTGAAGCTCCTGGTTATGGTGCAAGACGTTTAGATATTCTTAGAGATATGGCAATTTATCTTGATGCTGAAGTAGCAGATGATCCAATGTCTATGACTTTAGAAGAAATGAGTTCTGCAGCTTTTGGACGTTGTGAAAAAGTAATTATTAAAAAGGATGAAACAATTATTCGCGGAGGTGTTGGTAATCCTGATTTAATTGCTAAACGTATTGAGGCTATTAAAGGTGAAATTAATGCTTGCAAAGAAAATGATACTTTTGAAAAAGAACAACTTGGTAAAAGACTTGGTTCTCTTACAAATGGTATTGCAGTAATTCAAGTAGGTGGATCATCTGAAACAGAAATTAAAGAATTAAGAGATAGACTTGAAGATGCACAATATGCTGTTAAAGCTGCTCTTGAAGAAGGTTATTTACCTGGTGGTGGTGCAACATTATTGCATATTTCAAAAAATGCAAAGGCTGTATTAAAGTCCGATAATCTTGATGAACAAATGGGTATTGATATTTTTGTAAATGCTCTTAAGGCACCGTTTAATACAATTTTGGATAATGCTGGTGTACATTATGATACAATTGCTCAAGAAGTTTTAGATACTCAAAATATCAATATGGGTTATAATGTTAAAACACTTAAAATATCTAATTTAATTGAAGATGGTATTTTAGATCCAGCTAAAGTTGTAAAAGGTACTGTATATGCGGCATCATCTATTGCAGGTGTAGCTTTAACAAGTAGTGTAATTATTTGTGAAGATCCGGAAGAAAATAAAGGATTAGCATTAAATATGATGCCTGGAATGATGTAATTTTAAGTTCGAGTCAACCGTAGATTCCTGACTTCAAATATAAGAGGTCAGGAATTTTTTTTAAGTTCTAGTATATATTGTAATTTTCTGAGAATTAAAATGGTTAAAAATACTAATTTATCTAGACTTAAAGAAATAGATTTTTCTGGATTTAATTTAAGAGATGCTTATATTGCAGATAATGCTGAATATATTGCAGCATTACGTGATGAAGCATTGTTTAGTAATTGGGGTACAAAAGTTTTAATACGTATACCCTTAACTGATAATTTTGAAGATACAGAAAATTTTGTTGATGAATATAGTAATTTTGTTAATATTGAATGGAAAGATACAGTTGAATCAGTAATTCCTAAATTTAGTGAATATAGACAAAATGTTTCAGATGAAGGTATGTCTGCTGATGGAACAGATGGAATTTATCCATTAGAAGTTATTATTCCAACAAAATTACATTTACCTAGAAATTCTCGTATTGTATTTAATGAATATGATTCTAATGAGCATAAAATAGCTAGAGAATGGGTTGTATTAGGTACAGTAATGAAACAGTTATCTGATAGTAAAACTTATTCAAGAGTTGCTAACTGTTCACCTGCTCGTAAATCTTCATTTGATAATATTGAAACAACATTACACACTATTTGGTTTGATTGGTATTGTAATAATCTTGATAAAAAGACAAATATTAAGGCTCAAGGTATTATTTGGTTTGAACATTGTTTATTACCGTTAGGTAGTGTTAAAAAAGCTATTAGATTAGATGATATTTATGAAGTACCTATGGATGAATCAGAATATTGTGAATATATTTCTACTTTAATGTATTATGATTCTAGATCAAAATATATTATTAAATCTAGACCATATTTTGAATTAAATGAAGAATACGAAGTTTATGATGAAAATAATAAAGTTATTAATATTATTAAAAATGTAGAAGGTGAAAAAATACCATTAAAACTTATAGTTACGGGAATAGATGAAGATCATAATTTAACTTCATTTAAATATAATATAGAGCAAGGCTATACAATTTTTGGTAAAAATGGGTCATTAACAGGTTATATTAAGAAAGATGATTTAAACATTGGTGAAATAGAATTAATTTCTATTGACAGATTTAGTGATACTTATCAAGAAGATATTGATAACTTAAAAGCATTAAAACCGAAATATTTAACACCTTATAGATTAGATATAGTTTTTTCAGCAAAGAAACTTGCTGTATCAGTTCTAAATTAAAAAGTATATGGAGATAGTTAAATGGCAATTTATGGATTGCAAGTAGATTTTACAAATAAAATTTTATCTGAGTATTTTGGATTAAATACACCAGATTTAAATGAAAAAATTATATTTGTAGGATTAGGATTAAATCAGGAAGCAGCTCATGCAAATACTGAAGATTTTACAGAAGTATTTGATGGTAGACCATTAGGTAATTATAATCGAGCACGTGTTGTTTTTGGTAATATAGAAAATAATGTTATCTATAATATAAATGAAATTATTTTTAATACAGCTTCTGAAGATTGGACAACTAATGGAAAAAGTATTGAAATGATAGGATTATTTAATACTCAAGCCTATACAGACGAGTCTCAAGTAATAAAACCATTAGTTGTATTACGCTTACCAGAAAATTTAACAGTACTTAAAGGTGAAACCATTATTTTAGAGCCTGGTGCTATTCAATTAAGTTTAACAGATATTTAGGAATAGAAATATGTCAGATATACATACATTTAAATTATCTCCAAAGTTTATAGAAACTGTATTAGCTAATAATTTCGGTATTCCTAATACTAACTATACAAATACAACTATATATGTTGGATTAGGTATAGATTTTGATGAAGATACATTTACATTTACAAAAGAGCCTGTATCAAAATGGTATACTATTAATTCGAAGCCTTGTATTTTTAATGAACCAGTAAATGGTATTATTCGTAATGCATCAGCTATTGAATGGGAAAAAGCAAAAGTTAATTGGACAACAGGTTCAGATAAAATAAATTATATAGGTTTATATTATAGAAAAGAAACTAATAATTTAGTAAATACACCAACTTATGATTATGAATTAATTGCTGTATTACCATTAGTACCAGCAGAAACAGTATTAGTTGGTGAAAAAATGGTATTAAATCCAAATTCAATTCAATTAAAGTTAAGTAATAGATAAAGGAGATCTGATATGACAGATACTAATAGTAATAGTAAAATTTTGATGACAGAATCTACTAAAAAGGTTCTTGAAGATGAATTAGATGATGAAATTGAAGCATTGTCTGATGAAGAATTATTAAAAATAGTTCAAGAATCTAAAACAGTAGCAGCTACACAAGATGCTGAAGGACAAATTCAAGTAAGACAAGTATTAAATGGATAAAAATAAATGAAAACTAATCTTGATCAACAAATTACATTACCTATAAGATGTATTTCATATTATGCAAGTGATAAATCTTCATTAGATAATAAAAATAGTTATGAATTTTGGTTAAGAAGTAAATTAACAAGAATTATTTGTGATAAGCCTTTTAGTAGAGGTGATGTTTTACAAATAGATTCTATTAATGATACTTCATCTGGTATTGTAATAAATACTACATTAATTGAAGAATGGCAAGAAGAATACCCAGTATTATGTTTTGTAAGTGGTAGACTTATTTATAATAAATGGGTTGATTTTACATGTACACCTTCAGAAGGAATTCAAATTTTAAAACCAATTGAACAAGTTCTTTCAGATAATTATAGTTTAGGTTTTATTTTACTTGTATATCAATCAGGTAAAATAACTTGTGTGGATACGTTAACACAAAATAGATTTGATATACATATTAATTTAAAATGGGAATAATATAAAATGGCCAATAGTTATACTAAAAATTTAGCAAAAAGAATTACAGAAAATAGCTTAGTAGATCCAGAAAATGGTATTTTATTTGTTACTAATCCTGGTATAAGTTTCGAAGCTTTAAAAGGACTTGCGAAACGTCATAATTTTACTATTGGTCAAACACAAACTGGCGAATATGTATCCATTCCAACTAGTTATAAGTATTTAAAAGATGATAGTGATTTATTTAGCTTATATGATGATTTTACAAATACTTATACATTTTATGATACGAATAGAAGTACATTGTTGTCAGCTTATAAAACATTTGATGCAATGGAAGAAAACTTTGGTGAGATTGCATTAATTTTGGATACATATGTAGCCGAAGTTTTAGGTTTGGGTTTTGTTGATAATCCTTTAAAAATTACTATTTCAAATGAAAATGCCCAAGAATTAGTACAAAAAATTTTGTATAAAAATAAAATTTATGATAAATTACCAGGTATAGTTAAAGCTATTGCTAAATATGGTAATTATGGTGTAATTTTATCATATCCATATTTAGAGCAATGGTTAGAAAATCTCGACGAAAATGAATTTAAACGTATTGATGTTTTGGAAGATTTGATTTTAACATTTGTTAATCCAAAATATTTTAGTGTACATACAGATGAATATTATAATGTGATTAATTATGAAACAGAAATTGAAAAACGTTATGTAAATATCACATCACAAACTCATAATAATTGTACAAAAATTTGGCAACCTTGGCAATTCACACATTTTAAAATCTATGATGAAGTTACTGAACCATATGGAAAATCAATGTTATGGTCAATGAGATCTGCTTTTGACCAGTTGACTACTTTAGAAGCTTTGCTTGGTATTTCTCGTGCAAGTAAACTTCAAAGATTAGTATTTACTGTACCACTTCCAAATGGAATCAATATGGTAGATGCTGGTGGATTTTTAAATGAGTTTAGATCTAATTATTTAAATTCAATCTTTACAGATAATAATGCTCCAAAAGCAGGACGTAAATTACCAGGTGCAATGTCTATTTTAACTTTACCTGAATCTTATGATGGTAAAAAAGTTTCAGTTGATAAAATAGAAGCACAAATTAATTTAAGTGAAAATGATGATGTTCAGTATTTCTTAGATAAAATCTTACGTAATTCAAATTTACCAAAAGGATATTTAGTTGGTGAAGATGTTATTACAACTGCTCAGGCATTAGAAGCACAAGATCTTAAATTAAGAAGAGCTTTGATACCATTGAAAAAAGCATTTTTAAATGGTATGATGAATTTAGTTGAAAACATTTTAACTCATTGTGGATATGATGTAAGTAAACTTGAAGTTGAAGTAGCCTTGAATGAACCTATTCAAATTGCAGCAGAAACTTTAGAAAAGTATGGGAGTATTTTAGAATTATTAGGTGGCTTTAAAGAATTAAATCCTGGAATGACAACAATAAATCAATATCAGTTTTTACTTAAAATGGGTATTCCGTATGATATAGCTAGTTTAGTAATGTCTGGTGAAAGTATTAATGCAATGTCAACTAGTGAAGATTTGGGTAAATTTTTAATTAATAAAAAATTAAAAACTGGTCAAGCTGCCTTACCTGCTCCAGAAGAAGATACCAATTTTGGTGAGTCAGTAAAATATTCTGTAAATTCTAAAACTTTCTTAAAAGCAAATTATACACTTAAGAAACAATTAAATGAAGTTTATAAAACAATTAAAGGCGTTGATAGAGATTTGAAAGAAACTATTTTGAAAGGAAAAAGTAGTGGAAGAACAGAAATTAAAGAATAAAATAAGTGGTATTTATTTAGCTCAAATTAAATATGAATTGTTTTGGTTAAAGGATACTGAAAAAAATACAGAAGAAGCCTTTAATTTAAAAGATTTTGAATTAATGCTTAGCCAAAGATTTATGCATGATCAAATTTTAAAAATTCTCGAAGCTCTTTATTCTGAAAATAAATTAATAATAAATTTTAATGATAGTAAAGTTAAAATAATAAAAGAAAAAGATCAACCATTCATAAAAGAATTCGCTAAATATTTTACGGCAGAAATGGCTCAAGCTTATCAAGATAATTTAGAAGATGCTACTAATGAAGATGAATTATATAAAGCATATTATAATATATAAAGGAGAGATTTGATGAAAAAAATAGATATATTTGGTGATGATAGAAAAATTCCAAAGTTATCAGTAAATGTTAAAGTACGAGTAAAAACAGAATCACTTGAAGAAAGTATTGCATGGAATCAAGTTTTTGGATATATTATGAAAAAACCTCGTACAAAGTTAGAATTTTTGTCAGTTAATCCTATACGAAATTTAAGCTTAAATACAATTACTGTAGATAATATTAAAGCATATTTAAGTCAAGAAGATTATAAGCAATTAATGCGTATTGAAACATTATTTAATGAAAGACTAACAGCTGATTTGAAAGCTTTTATTTTAGCTCTTTTGAAAGTACCATATTCTGCAATTAAAGAACTAAATGCAAATTAAAATTAAAAAGTTCTAGTATATATTGTTAGTATACTAGGATTTTTTTAATATGTCAGATTTATTTTCTAAATACCAGCATATTGTTTTAAATGAAGATAATGCTGGTTCAAATTATGAAACTTATCGTGGAATTATTTTTGATCCAGAAAATAATGCTTTTAAGGTAGTTGAAGGTAAATTTCGCGATAAAAAAGACATGTACGAAAAAATGGTAAAAAAAGGCTATGTTCTTCGTAAATGTTTTGAAAAAAGAATTTTTGATTGGATTGAACAAAATTCTCCTAACAATTTAATAGCATATTTGATGTTTAGTACGGCATTTTCAAAATGGCGTAATAATAATTTATTATCAGATTACTATGTTAAACTTTTAAATGATATTCCAGCAATTAACCGTGAAGGTCGTAAAGGTGATCCGCAATCAAGAGGTAAAAAAGATATGGGTGGTTTTGGCGAAGCGTTTTCAAAAGAAATTAATAATATTTTAATGGAAGGTAATCCATTTGATAATGGTATTGACTGGGAATCAAAAGGATTAAAAGATCTTGCTAAAAGTCATAAAGGATTAGATAAAAGTTTTAATGATAGTACAAGTGAGCATGAAGTTACTGTAATGCTTGTAGATCAAAATGGTATGCCTTTAAAACCAAATGAAATAGATCCGAATTCAGATAAAATCTTACATTATGGATTTAAAAAGAAATATAGATTATTTGATAATGAAAAAACAGATACAAATAAATTTGATGATCCTAGATTTTGGACAGATATAAGAAATTACATTCAAGGTAATAAAAATATTATGACACATAGTACTAATTGGTTAGGAAATGATTTTAGTACTATTCAAATTGTTGGAAAAGATAAAAATACTGGTGAAACTGTATATAAAGATAGAAATGCAATTTTACGTGGTGTAAATGCTAAATTAAATGAAGCTTATGGATATTATAAAAATTATAAAGAAGCTGAAAATACATTTTGCAATAATTTAATATATTTAAGTAATTTTGCAGAAGAAAAGATTAAAAAGAATGTAAAAACTGATGAAAAAGACAAAGATCCTTTAAAATGGAAAGAAGATTTTGATAATTTATATATAGAAAAAAAGAAAAAAGTTAATCAAGAAACACAAAAAGAAACTGAAGAAACCACTAAAGAACCATTACAGTTACTTGAAAAAAGAAATGAGGCTAGTGATTTATTAAAACAAGCTTATAAAATATTAGAAGATAATATTGATACAACAGATGAAAATAATCAAAAAGAATTTGAAAATATTCAAAATGAATTTTCAAAAGTATTAGCTAACAATAAAGAGTTATTTGCTACTTATACAGAAAATAAACAAAAGTATGAAGATCAAAATGTTCCTGAATTAGAAAAGAAACAAAAAAGTTTAGAAAATTTAGATAATTTAGCAGATGAGTATCTTAAATTAAAAAAAGAAAATAATAGATTAAGTACTTTACAAAGAAAAAAGGATAGCACTTATCCAGAATTAACTAAAAGAAAATTAGAAATTAAAGATAAAATGGATAAGATAAAAAATATTATTAATGTTGATCCTAAGTATTTAAAAATAACTATAGATAACGATGACACACCACATTTCTTAAAAGATGGTACATTTCCGAATATTTTTCATATGCTTAAAATTGCAGATGATAAATTAAATAAAGAAGATTTTGTTTGGGGCGGAAATACTAATGAATATAAAAAGTTATTAACAGATATGTTAGGTGCCGAAGCTGATAGAAAAGAATTAGAAGCAGAGTATTTTCCAAAAAGAAGTGAATTAGAAGCTTTAAAGAATAGACTGGAAAATAAAGGTAAATTAACAACAGCAGAACGAACAGAATTGAGTGAAATTAATTCTGAATTACGTGCTTTGGAAGATACTTATGGACCAAAGCTTAAAAAGAATAAACAAGCTTTACTTGGAACAAAAAATAGATTTTATAGTAGACAATTAGGAACTCCTGTTGATTTTGATGAAAAAGAATTAGCTAGATTTGAAGAATTGAAAGATAAATTGAAAACATCAGAAGGTAAACATGATCCTGTAATACAATTAGCTTACAACAAATTAGTTAATAAAGGTTCACAAAATGCTATAAAAACTTTTGATGACTTAGAAAAACAAAGACGTATGAAAAAGAATCCAGCTAATTTAAAATTTGGTGGAACAAATGAAGGCTGGGTTAATAATATGGAGAAATTACAAAAGTTATTTGGTTCAATAGATACAGATTTATCCAGTGTAGATCCAGAAAATAGAGAAGAAGCCGAAAAATTAATTCATAAATTAAAAAAATTACAATATAAAGAAAAAGTATTAAATAAACAATTTAATACCTATTTGATACTTCACAAAATGTATGAAAAGAATAACATTTATGATATAGATAATTCTGTATTACAAGCATATAGTGATAAAAGTAGAGATGTAATTAATCAATATAAAAATAAATATTTTGATTTGAAAAAAGAATTCGGTATAACAGATATTCCTGCAAATACATTTTTTGATAATAAAAGTGAATATTGTCCAGAGAATATTTTAAGAAGTGAATTGGATGAATTAAATAATGACGTTAATCAAACAATATCTGAGTTACATGCTTTAAGTAATATTGATACAACTCATAGATTAGATAAAGCTGATGATAAAAAGTCTTATACATTTATACCAAAAACAGATACATTTAATTATTTAGTTGGTGTTGATAGTAGAATAGATGTACATTCTGATATGGTTAGTGATGCCGATAAACAAAAAGTATATGATCTTGGAAAAGCTATTGTTAAAACAGAAGAAGAATTAAAAAATATTACGAAAGAAATATCTAATGTTGATAAAAATATTAAATTAGATAAAAATGCAAATGATACTATTGTAAATGCATATAAATCTCAAATTGATAAATTAGAAGCTAAACAAAATGAATTATTTTATCAATTAACAAATGAATCAGATATTAATGAACAAGAAATCATAGATCAAATTGATGCAAATAGTATCAAAATTTTAGAATTAAATAATGCTTGTTTAGATATGAATTCTTCAGTTGGTCTTGATGACAAGGCATTTCTTAAAAAATTAAGAGATATATCTAAAGAAATTACTGATGATTTATCTAACTTATATAATCAAGTTGATGAATTTAATAAAAAATATATACCTATATTTACAAAAAAAGAAGAAGCAGTTTATGTAAATCAAGGTGTTAATACTTTAGATAATGAAGAAAAATATGGAGATAATGTTTTCTTTGAAGATATAAATCAATCATTAAACGAAAAATTATTTGATTTATCAAATGATAAATTAAAATCTGATGTTAAAGAAGCTTTATTAAAGGTAGCTGAAACATTTAAACAGTACTTAGATTTACCGTTTGAACCAATAGATATTTACTTTACAGGAAGTAATGCTAATTATAATTATAATGATCAAAGTGATATTGATTTACATTTGGTTTTTGATTTTGAACAAACTGGTATGAATGCTGAAATGTTATCTAAATACTTAAAAGAGGCTAAAACAGTATTTAATAGTAAGTATGATATTAAAATAAAAGGTTTACCAGTTGAAGTTGGATGTGAAAATAAGGCTGAACCATTAGTTACTTCTGGTATTTATTCTGTAATAAATGATTATTGGGTAATTCAACCAACAAATACTTATTGTGATAAATCATTTGAGCAAGCTCAATATGATGAAATTACAAATGAAATTGAGGACGCAATCGAAACTAAAGATTCTTCTACAATAGGTGCCTTATGGAAAATGTTAGGTAAATTACGTAAAGATAGTTTAGCTTCTGAGGGTGAATATGGAAGTGGTAATTTATTGTTTAAAAAGTTACGTAATATGGATTATTTAAAACGTCTTAAAGATGCTTATTATAATTCTGCAAGTAGAGAATTATCATTAGAAGCTTGGGATAATGATTTAAATGATACCGATATTAGTGATGAAAAAAAATCATCTGAAGGATATATGAGTGAAATGCCAAAGACAAAACAACCAAAATTGAGAGATATCTATAATAAAGCATTAAAACAGTTATCTGAAGAAAAAGCTAATAAAGAAGATAAAGAAAAAATCAAAGATCTTAAAAGAGAAAGATCAAATGCTTCAGAAAAAAGAAATAGTTTTAATAGAAAAGCAATAGACAAAGCAGCTGAAAATAGATGGAATAGTTACTCAATGAGACAAAGTGAACAAGATGAGCATGCTGCTTTAACAAATGCTTATTTAGGTTTTCCACCAGCTTTGAGAGATCCGAGACAAAATTGTATATTATCATTTAAAACAGAAAATGGTAATATAGATAGATATAAAGTTATATATTTAGCTGATGGTTTAGTTCCAGTTGAAAATAATCAAAATGAAGATGGTTCATATAAATCTGATTATACAGATTACTTAAATTATTCTAACTTATCAAAAGATACTTTAAATCCAAATAGTGAGTTTGGATTAAAAACGTTACTTGGTGTTGAAAAGAAATATAATATGGATTTTGATGAATTTTTAAGAAATACCGAGAAAAAATATAATCTTAAAAATGAAAAAACTATAAAAATACCAGGTGAAAACAGATTATATACATGGAAAGATCCTGAAGATATAAAGATAGAATTAATTAAAGTTGATACTCGTGGTTTACCGTTAGAAAAAGATAAGTATTATTCAACTGATGGTAAAACTTTACAAAACTTAATCAAAGTAAATGGTACTGATTCTAATAATTTAAATCGTATTGTAATGGATCATATATCTAAATCTCATGGTTATAATACAGTAGATGATCAATTAATGACATTACAAAATCGTCAAGAAGAAATAGACAATTTTTATGATACAGCGACTGTTGAATATAACGGTAAAAATACGCATTTAAGTGATATTCTCGATAAGCGTGATGTTGTAAGTTTATGGAGAAAAACAAGAGGTGATTATGGTCTTACTCTTCAAAAAGAATTTGATCAGTTAATTGCTAAAAATAAAAAAGCATATCTTAAAACACCACAAGAAAAGAAAGAATTAAGTAGAAAAGTAATAGGTAAAGTTAAAGATAATATTGCTTATGATACAAACAATAAAGTTTTAGGTAAAATAAGTGGACATATTGTAAGAGATAATGATAATAAAATTATTGGTATGGTTAATCCAATAGATAATAAGATTTATTCTATTACAGCCACTATTAAACAAGAAAGTTTAAATGAAGATATTTATTCACCTATTACAAGAAAAAATAAAGAAGATACTATGAAAATTGAAAATCCAGATAGTATTCGACAAATTTTAACACATTATGCTAAACAATTAGGTTTTGATTTTACTCCATATATTGATAATATTTGGTTATATTACTATGGTGAAGATTACGTACCTGAAATGGTTACATTGGAAACAATTAATGTTGATCCGGAAACAAAGTATCCATACTTTTTTAATTTAAAATCAACTGAAATTGAAAAAGATCCAGGTAATAGTAGAAGTAAAACAAGACATGTAAAAGTAGTTACTCCTGATGAATTCAAAGGAATAGTTACACATGATATTAACAAACCTGCATTAGAAGCAAATTATTTATATAGGAAAGCTGGTTCTGATCAAAAAGAAAGAGAAAAATTAAATAATATTATAAATTCTGATAATACTGACCCTTATACATTTTTAATTAAACAAATTTATAATGTACAAGGTAATAATTTATCAGCAGGTATTGGTGGATTTAATACTAATAGTTTAATTGGCGGTCATAGAGGTGATTTTGAAAAACAACGCTATGTATTAACCACTAAAGATGTTATAATGGTATTAAATTGGGTTCAACGAAATATCGATGAGTATGAAGATTATAAAAGTTTTACGTTAGCTAAAATATATTTAAATGATATAAAAAGTGGTAAAGGAACTACGAGTGAAGCCAGCAATACAATTCGTAAAGCAATGAATGCTGCTTCTCCAATGATGTCTGGCAAATTAGATACTGTAACTAAAAAATCTAAATTTAAATATACAAAAGGTCAACCATACACCTTCTCATTACCTACAGAATATGGTAGACATAAACGTATTGGTCACGGTCAACCTACAGAGCGTATAATGTACAAGACTTTTGGAAAATAAAATGATGCACTTTAGAAATTTAGTTGAAAATATTTTAAATACTCATCTTGAAGAAGGTGATAAAAAAGTATTTGATAAAAATTCAGGATATAATTCTAGTTATGATGAAGAATTTATTGAAGAAAAACTTAAAGAAAAATATCCTAACTTAATAATGTCATATACAGATGATCGTTTTATTAATCCAGAAACTAATAGACATTTTCAATTAGATTTTTATGATCCTGATTCTGATACTGGTTTTAATTATAATAAACATATTAAACATGGTAGAAGAAAATTTGATGAAAATGATCCAAATTGTATCAAGGATGTAAAATGGTTAGAATCTATAGCTAAACCAGATAGTTTTTATGAGAAAATTCTTCATACTTGGAGAGATTTAGATCCATTAAAGCGTTTGGTTGCAAAAGAAGCTGGATTAAATTATATAGAATGGTTTAATATGGATGAATTTTTAAAATGGTATGAAAATCCAAACTTAACTTATGAAGAGTATAAAACAGCTCCAGAATCTATGCAATATGATTCAGATGAATATTTTGTCCAAAAGGATCGAGGAAGAGATGTTTATGGAAATGATAGTCGTCCATATGCACCTTAAGAAATCTTTATGAAAATTCTTTAATTACAATGCTTTAGATCTATTTCTAAGGCATTTTTTATTACAAATGGAAAATTATAGTTTTACAACTAGTTCTATATACGGTATCAAATTTTTGAAAAAATAGTTTAATTATGCAAATTAAAAGAGGCGAATTAAATTAGGATTTAAAATATGATAAATAGAAAACTTTGGCTTTGTATTTATATTAGCTTAGCTTTTTTATGTTATATAAATACAGTAAAAGCTGAAACAAATTATGAAGCTTTACATCTTAATCATAATATTGTTGCAAAATATGAAAATGGTGGTTTAGGATATAAAGCGGTAGGTAAAGATAGTTATGGAGGTTATTCTTACGGTAAATGGCAAATTTCTACTAAAAGAAGTAAGAATGGATTATCTACCTTTGATTATTTTATTCAATATATTAAAAATAAGAATATTATAATTTACAATAAATTACAAGATGCCGGTGGATATGATGCTGCATTTTGTGGAAAATCTACATTTATAAATACTTGGAAGAAATTAGCTGATAATAAAGATTTTCAAATATTATATGATAATTTTATATTAGATACACATATTATTCCAGTATATAAACGTTTAGATGCAAATAATTATGGAAAATTAACATCATGGTGTTCAGAAGATAATATAATGCAAGCAGCATTAAATTCAACAATTGTACAGCATGGTCCAGGAGGGGCTTATAATATAATTAAAAATGTATTTTCAGAAAATACTATAGAAAATAAGAAAAATTTTTTAGATAGTTTATATAATTATCGTATAAAAAAATATTCTAAGTATAGAAGAAGATATGTTGCTGAATATAATGATTTGATAAAAAATTTAAAGGAAGAAAAACAAATCAAAATAACAAAAGAAATTTCTATTTTAGACAGATTACGTAATATTTTTTCATAATGTTGTAAACTTTCGCCTCTTTTGATAGAAATTTCATAAAATAAGGAAGGATTTATGGCTAGTCTAATATTTTATTATGGTGTTATGGGTTCTGGAAAAACTACAGAATTAATGAAAACATATGAAATATATAAACGCAAAGGACTAGATCCAGTAGTTATTAAGCCGAGTATAGATAATAGAGAAGGTACTTTTTTTGGATGGGGAATTACAACATCTAGACTTCTTAAATATAAATCTATACCGGCTTATTATTTTAAAAATTTAAAAGAAGAACTCAAAACTTTAGATTATAAAACTATATTAGTTGATGAAGCTCAATTTATGACTCGTGAAGACATTATTTATCTTTCGAAGTTAGTTGAACAAGAAAATATAAATGTGCTTGCATACGGTCTTAAAACGGATATTAATGGACATCTTTTTTCTGGTTCTGAGGCTTTATTGACTTTTGCTGATAAATTTCAAGAACTAGAAGCTCTTTGTGAAGAACCTGATTGTTATGAAAAAGCTATCTTACATAATAGGTATATAGATGGCAAATTAGATGTAAATAAAGAACAAATAGCTATAGAAAAAGGAAATATTACATATAAAGCTGTTTGTAGAAAGCATTGGTTAAAAGGAAAAGAAATATGAATTATGAAGAAAAACAACAAATACAATGGTGGTTAGATAGAGATCCTTTAAGTAATAATGAAAAAGAATTGCTTTTTCATACTAGACCAGAAACTATTGAAGAGGATCCGATTAAGTATAAACAGATTTTAGACAAATATTTTAATTTAATGCTAAATTGTAATATTTCATCTGATACGCATGAAATAAAATGTGATAAAAAAGCAACATTTTTTATAAATAAATTATTTAATAAATATGCAGATGATGATACGCTAATTATATGCTCGGAAGATGAACATACAAGTGTAAGAGATAATTTAAAAAATTGTAAAAATGTATTAACTTTAAATTATATAGATGATATATGTAATTTAAAAATAAGTAATGTAATTCAAAAAGCTAAATTATATAAAAAAGTTTTTGTTTATATGATAGGTACACATATTTCTACAGGTAGAATTGTTCCACAAACGTTTTTTATACGATTGAAAGAAGCTTTAATTAAAAATAATATACAACATATTATGGTTTTAGATGATGTTCATGGTATGTTTTTGGTTCCAAGAGATTATTCAATTTTTGATTATATAGTTTTTACTGCTCATGCACTAATTAAAGATTTTGATGAAGGTATGTTGGTTTGTAAAAAAGAAGATACTATTGAAGGAAATAAAGGATACAATTGGTTAGAAGAGTATTATAAAAGTTTACAAGTAATTTTGAAGCGACAAGAAAAACTAAGATTATTTAATACTATTATGACGGAATATTTTAGTAAATATTTAATATATGATAATTTTAAATTATATAATAATAGAGTTGCTTCCCATATTTTTTCTATTGCTATAAAAAATAAAAATTTTGATGAAGAATTATATAAAGTCTTAAAAAATGAATATTATATTAGACTTGAAGGCTATAATGATGAAAAAGCTCCATATACATTTATTAGATTTAGAGCTGCTCAATTTATTAAAGCACCCGAAAAGATGATTGAAGGAATTGAACTTCTAGAAAGTGTATTGTCTGCATTTGGATATAAATAAGTTCTACATAATATATTAAAAAATACAATTTCCCCTTTTATGATATAATATGTTAAGACAATTAAGTGAAATTAGAGGATTAAAGGATCCAATTAAACAGTCGCAAGTAGAATTTGTTATTTGTGATACTCCAGGTTTACTTTTAGCCAAATTAGAGCAACAAATATTAGGTAAAATTTCTGGAAATGAAGCTTGTGCTACAGCTAAAGAATTAAGATTACGTTGCACTTCATATTCTTATCCTGGAACAAAAGTAAATCAAGCAGAATTAATTTTAGGTGGACATAGAAAAAAATGGGGTACTATTCAGAATAAATCTGGTGTTTGGAAAGTAAGAGTTACTGAAGATTTTGAAGGTAGTGTATTAAATATTATACAAGCATGGTGTGATTTAATTCATGCTAATATTGCAGGTACTAGATTACCAAGTATTTTATATTCAACTATTGCATCTATTGAATTAGGTGGGCATGTTATAGATCCGCGTACTGGTAAAAAATTAGGTAGAAGAACTATTTGGTTAAAAAATGTATATCCAATAGGTTATCAAGTTGGTGAATTAGATCCAAGTAGTTCAAAAGCAATTGATGTTTCTATTGATTTTAATTATGATTTCTTTGCTGACAATTCATATTCTTTGATACCGACTGTAAATAATACTTTAACTAAAGCTGCAAATAGTGTTGGTAGTGTTATTGATAAAAGTTTAGATTGGGTACCAAATTTAAATAAGTTATAATGGAGAATTACTTTGGGTTTACGTTTTCAAAGTGCATTAACTGTAGATTGCTTACCAGATCCAGCTATTGATAATAGTTGGGAAGTAATTATGCCTAAATTGAATATTTATAACTATGCTTCTAATAATATAGATTCAAGTTTTCTTAGTAAATTTGCAACAGCTGCTGGTTTAGGATCATATCAACCAATTGTAGAAGGTATTAGTTTTGGTACATTAAAATTTAAAACAGATACAAGACGTATTCGTACAGGTTGGGTAAATTTACCTTCAGATATTGAAAATTTTGATGAAGTTAATATTACAATGTATGTTTCTGCAGGTATGTTAACTCAAGCATATTTAGCAGCATGGCGTGGTTTAGTATACAATAAAGATGGTGAATATTATAATTCTATGTGTAATTATAAAAAAAATATAGAAGTATATTTTTATGGGCCTGGAAATATTGGAACAGTATTACCAGCAGCAATGCATTTTACTATAGTTGGAGCATTTCCTACAGTACAAGATCAATATAAATTAGATTATAAAGACTCACCAAAAAGAATTACAATCAATCAAAGATTTAAGTGTGATAAAGTTGTTTATAATCAAATGAACGTTAATAGTTCTATTATATCAGAAACTGTAACTAATCCATATAGTCTTGTGGATAAAGCTATTACTGGTATTATGCAACAAGATTATTCAGTTACTAGTTATGATATTGAAAAAGTATATAAAAATCAATAAAGGAGAAATTTATGCCACAAGAATATTATGCGATCGATTTACCAGGAAAAATTCTTTATGATAAAGAATTTAGTATTAGTGTACGTCGAATCACACCTATTGAACAAAAGTTTATTTTAAGTTTATCTCAAAAAGAACAAAAAACAAATAGAGATTATATTAATTTTATTAAAAAGCTTATTTCAATAGATAATCCAGAAATGACATTTGAAGAATTATATTGGTTTGATATTCAATATATTCTTTATAAAATTAGATTTACAACATATGAAAAATATCCAATAAAACTTATTTTTAAGTGTAAAGGATATGATGAAATTGAACATAAACCATGTAATGAACGTATTGAAAAAGAATTGAATATTGGTGATATGATTATTAATACACCTGATGATTTACCAAATTTAACACGTAAAATTACATTAGATAATTTAGGTGAAGTAGATATACGTAATAAAATTATTAAAGATGATCTTGAAATTGATGATTTTATTAAAGCAAATAGATTAGATGGTAATGATACTATGACTAGATTACTTTTATTAGACTTGTGTTTAATTAAAGGTAATAAATCATTATTTGAAATGTATAAATTAGCTGAAGATGGCACTTTAACAGCATCAGATATTGTAGCAATTGAAAAATGGTTTACTGATAATATTTGGGGTGTTAGAGAAGAAATGACAGTTGTATGTCCAAAATGTGGAAAAGAGGAGGTTCGAGGATATTCATTATCTCTCGAAGATTTCTTTTCAGCAATATAGTCTAAATGATATTCTCGAAAGAGAATGGTGGATTATAAATAATTTAAAAATTGGATACAATGATCTTTGTAATATGCCATGGGAATATATTGAATGGTTTTATAATAGACATATTCAATATCTAGTAGATGAAGAAAAGAAACGTAATGAACAACAACAAAAGAATAGTTTTAGATAGATATGGCTAGCTCAACAAAGATAAGAATACCAAGAATTAATACAGTAAATGATAGTGGTAGAAGTAATAATGCACTAATGACTACTTCTACTACTACATCTATTGATAAAAATTTAAAAGAATTAATTAATATTACAAATACTATTAAAAACAATCAAATACAAGAAGCTAAAAATTCATCTTCTCAGCTAATTAAAATTGATAAAAATTTAGATAGAAATATTGCAGAGTTTAAAAAAGCTTATGGTAATTTTGTAACTACTACAGAACATAATTCAACTACAATTGAAACAGATTCTGATGATGGTACAAGTGCTAGAATATCTAGTCGAACAGAAACAAGATCTAAATCATATGGGGGCTCATCAAGAAGTCATAGTAACAATGTAAATGATGATAAATGGATGCCTTATGATGGTATAGCTAGTAGATCTAAAAGAGCTATGGATAAAGCAGCTAGTGGATTTTTACCAGCTACTGCAGTTTCTGTAGCTACGGGTGGTGCAATTAATCCAGTAATGTTACAAGCTTTATGGGGTCCATTAAAAGAAATTGTTGGTTTAGCTAAAGATGTAGCACTTTTACCTTTTAAAGCAATTGGTGGAATTTATAACACAGGTAAAAATATTGGTCATGGTATAGGAAAATTGTTTGGAGGCTTTGGTGGTGGAGGCGATGATTCTGGATATGGATTACAAGGAGAAACTAAAGCTACAGCCAATGCTAAAAATGATAAATTATATAAAAAATTAGATACAATAATAGATTTAATTGGAAAATCTAATAAAGTAACTGTTGAAGAAGAAGGTAAGCCTGAATTTAGTTGGAAAGATGTTATAGCTAAAATTTTAATGACTGTTGGATTATTAAGTGCAGCAGCTTTAGCATTTTTACCAGAATTAAAAGAGAAAGCTACACAATGGATTTCTGACTTTTTAAGTGGAAAATTAGGAATTAGTGAAGGTAATGCTCAATTATTAGGAAAAGCAATAACTGATGCTATTCCTGGTATGGTTGTCGGTTACATGGTTGGTGGTTTACCTGGAGCACTACTTGGAGGTACTGCTGTTGCCATTTATAAAAATTGGGATGTATTAAAACAAAAATGGGATGAAATGATGGGCAATGATGGCCCAGATAAACCAGAAGGTATAAACATTAGTTTAGAGCAATTTACTGGATTAGCTATTGGTGGTGGATTAGGTTTAAAAATAGGTGGTATCAGAGGTGCTTTGCTAGGTGGAGCAGTTGGATATATAGCAGGTACTATTGTAAAATTTAAAAATAAATTAGAAAAAGAAGCTGGTAGTGATAAAGAGGTTACTTGGGCAGATGCAGCTGTAGAAGCTTTTAATAGTGCTACGATGACAGAAAAAGTAGTATTAGCTGCAACAATGGGCTTTAGTGTCGGTGGTGTTAAAGGAGCTTTAATAGGGGCAGGCGTTGTTTTTGGTATAGAAGGGATAAAGTTATTAAAACAACGTTGGGATGCTTTACATGATGAAGAAGGTAATTTAGATCTTAGTAAACTAACAGCAATTGAAGTTGGAGCATTAACTGCAGCAACAGCAATTCCAGCTGCAATACTTGGTTTTAAGTATGGTGGCGTTAAGGGAGCTTTAATAGGAGTTGGGGTAGTTACTGTTGCTGGTTTAGCTGTAGATATGGCTACTAAGTTTAAAAAATTAATAAATGGTCAATTAGATGATGAAGATAGAAGTGCATTAACTAAAGAAATTATGTTAAGTACTACGATTACCGGTGCTTGTATAGGTTTAAAAGCTGGAGGTTTTCAAGGAGCCTTAATTGGTGCATTAATTGGAGCTACAGTTGGAGCAGGGGTATCTTTAGTATTAAATTGGGATAAAGTACAATCTGCATTTAATACTTTTACAGATACAATAGGTAGAGCATTTGGTGGATTAAAAATGGCATATGATCGTGGTGGTCTATCTGGTGTTATGTCATATATATTTTCAGATGCGGATACAGAATATAGAGAGTTAGCAGATAAAGAACAAAGTGAAATTAAAAAATATTTAGAAGAAGATTTAGCTTTTGATATGGGTTCTTCTGGTGATGCATATATTGATGGATTTGGATTGGTACATTATGATGCAGAAACTGGTCAAATAACAAATATTGATGATAGAGGTTATAGTCAAGAAAGAATTAATCAGTTATGGCAAGCTCAAAAAACTAGAAAAGCAAATGCTGGTCATAATATTTTAGATGCTAAGGCTGTAGAGAGAATAGAAGGTAAATTCGTTACAGATAAAGATAAAATTGCAGAATTAGAAGCTAAAGGTGGTAATAAAGTTACTGATGAACATTGGTTTTGGTCTAATGATCATTATGCAAAGATAAAAGGTAACTGGATTGAATTAGATAAATATGCTCAAGCAGCTTTAACAGATAAAGATGCTATGGAACGTATGAAAAATATGGTGCATGGTATTTTAGCATACCAAAAAAATCACCCAGGAGCTAAGTTAGATGCTAAGAATCAATCTTTTACATTAAATGGTCATACGTTTAATGCTCAAGAAATGAAAGATTTGGTATATTTATATGAATATGCAAGTTTAGAAAAATCAAAAGGTAATATACAAATAGGTGCTCCAGATGTAAATCAAGAAAATGAAAAGGGAGAAGAGAAAAAAGAAGATGAGAAGGGTACAGCGGCTAAAGATACAACACAAGATGCTGTATTAGCTGCCGCTACACAAGATATTGATTTAGAAAAAGTAAATGAAGCAGTTGAAGTTAAAAATGAAGAAATGTCTTTAGATAATTCATTAAATAGAGAACAAAGAGAAATTAAAAAAGCAAATCTTGAAAAAAGTACAGAAGTTTATGATGCCTTATTAGAATTACTTGGTGATATTAACTTTAAACAATATTTTGAAGAAAATTTAAAACTTAATCGTGAAAGAAATGAATTAATTAAAGAACAAGAGCCTTCGACAAATGTAATATCCGTTAATGGGTCAAATAAACATAAAAATATTAATACACAACGAGGTTTAGTAAAATAGGATAAAAGAATATGGGATGCTGCGGTAAACAATCTGTTTGTTCACTTTCTTCAGAAGGATGTTACGGTGGAGGAGTATATACTGGAGATACTCTTAATTATGCAAGTGTAGCCAATACTTCGCATCATAAATCATTTGACTTATCTGATGTTGCTATTAATGGTGCAGGAAAAGATGGAAATTTCAGACAATTTCATCAAACACGAATTTTTGTAAATAAATTTAGTGGAATGTTAAATCATGGAGAAGAACAAGGTGACGGTACATATTTAATAACAGCAAACTTACCGGATCAAGTACAATATGGTATAGGCAGTCAATGGGAAGCTCCTTTAAGTGGATTTGGTTCACCAGGTATCTGGAATGCTATTTTACAAATGGCAAGTGGAAGTGGACTTTTAGGTAAATATTCACAAGATTTATCATCTGGTATTAATAGACTTACATCAGTTAAAGTGTGGAGTGGTACAAATCCATTTAAGCTTACTATAACTATTCCAGTATTAGATGACAGTTATTATTGTGGATGTACAGATAGATATAAAACAACTAATTTAACAGAATGCTTAGAATTTTTAGGCTCTTTATGTTTACCAAAAACATCTGGAAAATACGGTTTTTATGTACCTCCTCCATCTCCACTACAATATACCTTTACATGGGGTGAAGGCAAAAGTGTTAATTTTAATCCAACACAAGGATATATTACTTTACAACTTGGTGGTATGTTTATGTTAGATAATTGTATATTAGAGCAAGTAAACGTAACTTATCCAAATACAAAAGCTTTAATTAGAAAGTATGCTAATTCTGGAAGTTCTAGACTAGTTCCATTATTAGCAAATGTAACACTTACATTTAGTACTATAGAAGCTTTAACATCAAAAACATATAGTAAAATGTTATGGTTATTAAACCAAAAGAATATGGGAAATTTTAGTACTGATGCAAGCGGCATTTTTGAATGGGCAAAAGATACTTTTAATACATTTATCGGTAAATCAGATGGAAATGTAGCAGAATCTGTTGGTCAAGATACAACAACATCTGCAGCGGGTGATCTTACTAGAACATTAAGTAGTGTGGGACAGTAAAATGAGTGAATATACATTTAGTTCATTTTTTAAGGAAAGAGTAGTTGATCAAAATAATGTTTCAGTAACAGATATAAATACTGGATTAAATAATTTATTTACAAAATTTGTAGCCAATGAAACCAATTTAGAAGATGATCAATTATATTTAGTATCAGAAAATGAAGAAAATTATCCTGATTTAGTAACAATGCATACTTTAATAGCAGATCCAACTTTATGGTGGTGGTTTATGATGATTAATAGATTAGATAATCCATTAAAAGATATTGAAGCTAATTATTCATATTCCGTTGCTGGTCAATCACAAATGCGAAATACTATCAATGATGCATGGGCAAATACTATTGAAACATCAAATGGCTTATCTAACAGTACAAATAGAATAGTAGAGTTAAATTAATATGACTGATGAAGTTTTAAGTAATTTAATAGCAGATATTTATCAGGTTAGTATAACTTTAGGTTCATCTGAGTTAACTAAATATATTAATATACGAACTTGTAGTATTTATGAAAGTATTGAAGATATTATACCCACTTGTGCATTAGATGTAACTATTCCAGTAGATTATGTAAATAAAAATGCTGAAATATTAAGTGATGGAACAAAAATTATAATTCAAATAAATACAGTACCTGATTTTAATTTATTTGAATTAAATGAAACTTATACATTTAGATTATCTGGTGTAGAAGAAATTGAAACACAAGGTCCTTTTATACATTGTATAATTTATGGTATTTTTGATTGTTATAAATTATTTGAAGATGGTAATCAATATAATGCTAAAGCAAATACTAGTGAAATAGTATGTAAAATAGCTGGAGCTTGTGGATTAGAATGTGATAAGGATGGAACATCAGATAATCAGTTGTGGATTGCTGGCGAAAAAAATGCTAGAGATTTTATAAAATATATGGCTAAATATGGTTATATTGATGGTACTTCTGGTATTTTTTGGTGTGTAACACGAAATAAAAAATTAATTTATAAAAATATAATTACAGCATTTAATGGAAGTTGTAGTTCTGGCAATTGTAATAAATTATTTATACCATCTCCTGGGCCAGGTGGTACTCGAAAAGGTACAGAAGATACAAATTCAGTAAGTGCTTTTACATATACAACTATTTCTACAGATATTAAAAATGGATTAAATAACTTAAAATATAATGGATATGGTGGAAAAGATGTATATTTTGAGTTAAAAGAATATAAAAATAAAAATGCAGAGTGTTGTAAAACAACATGTTGTAATGGTGGTGGATGTTGTAATATCAATAAAGAATTATCACAAGGCTTAGCTACAATTTGGCCAGGATTTAATTTTGGTAATACTTATAAACAATACTATCAAGCGCCTAGACAAAATACTAGAGTATTAGCGGGATTTGCAACACAGCTAGAAGCTTATTGTCAATTTATGCAACCTATTAATATAGCTGATGTTTTAAATGTTCAATATATTTATACATATAATGAAAAAAATGAAGGTGATATTACATTTAAACTATTAACAGGAAAAGCTATGGTTAATTCACATGTGATTGAAATTAGTCCAGGTTATGTAAGCTCATATGTAGGATTAGTTATGCAAGGTTTAAACGCTGATGCTAAAAAAAGTGGGAGTTACTAATGTTTGTTGAAAATCCAGCAGATAACTATTTTACAAATCCATTCTTTATTGCTACTGTGAAAGATAATAAAGATCCAGATTATAATTATCGAGTAAAAGTAAAAATAGAAGGATTACATGATAATATTGCGGATGGAGATTTACCATGGGCAGCAAGATTAGATTCTACATTTCTTGGAATTAAAGATGATACATCTATAAGTCATTGTTTACCAGAAAAAGATTCGAAAGTATTAGTGTTATGTATTGCAAATGATCCTAATTCATTAGTATACTTAGGTAGTTTATATAAAAAAGTAGATAACATATCCCCAAAAGAAGATGATCCATATTTAAAAACTTGGGGTATTTATGGTAAAGATAAACAATTTATTGGATTAGATAAAGTACAAAAAGCCTTCGAATTACTTATGAATGGGGATTTAGATTTAGTTGTAGATAGAGCAAATCATATAATTATTCATGTAAAAGAAGATGTTAAAATTGAATGTAAAAAAGCAGAAGTAAAAGTAACAGAATCAGCTAAAATTACAACAGGAAAAGTTGCAGAAAATAGAATATATGAAGAAACAACTAAAAAACCAAATGAAAATAATGATGATAGTAAAGACAATACAAGTGTAGAAATTACTAAAGAAAAAGCTATTGTTAAATGTGGTGATAATTCTACAATTACTCTTGAAAAAAAGAAAGCTACTATAGATACAAAAGATACTACAATTACAGGAAATCTTGAAATTAAGGGTAAAACAAAATGCAAAGCTGGATTGACGGCAGATGGTAATGTTTCATTTACTAACTATGGTACTGGTGCATTAGCTGATACTGGTAAGAGTGCAAAAGGTGGACGTGTTGTTGCTGTTAAAGGTGTAGTTAAAAGTATTGGATAGTTGTTTTGTTTTATATTATATACACATAAATAAGTTCTATTAAACATTAAGATAAAACTAAGTTTATAAAGATTACCTATGCCAAAATATATTGATATAAATTCATCATATAGATTAAGTAATGCTGAATCAAGTGCAATAGTTACTGATATAAAATCTATATGTAAAGATTTAGAAAGATTATTTAATACTCCAAAAGGAAGTGTTCCATTTAATAGGGCATATGGTACATCATTACGTAATTTATTGTTTGAAAATAATTTAAATCCTGCTGATGTTGTTATATTTTTGTATCAGGATATTACAATGTTTGAGCCTAGGGTTGAGTTAAATCCTTCAGACATAGAAATTATTCAAACCGATAAAAATACATATACTGTCACTTGTAAATTTACAGTCCCATCATTAAATTTTAAACCTGGTATGGCAAGTGTAATTTTACGTGATATTCCTCAATCTAGTAAAGAAGAAGCTTTTCTTAATGATCCTAGTGCGACAAGAGATAATATTTATAGTAAAGATAAAGTTTATAATTCTTTAGATTATAAAAATACATATGGAAAATAAAGATGGAATTAGATAGAATAATTTATGATAAAGATACCTTAGCTGCAGCTTTAATCGAACAGTGGAATTCTGAAAGCGAAACATTTAAAGCTATGTATCCAAGTGATACTGCTGTAAGTTTAGCTAATATTATGGCTGGTTATGGAGCTATGCTGCAGTATATTTTAGTTTCTGCCATGGCTAATTGCTATACAGATACAGCTTATACTGAAATGGGTGTTTATCAATTAGCACAAACTTTAGGTAATTCTTTACATGGTAATAATTCTGCACAAGTAAGAGTTAATATAACTAAAAAGAACTTTATTGGTATAAAAACAGATATTCCAGCTTTTACACAGTTTACAATTGATGGTAAAAAATTTTTTAATCCATATGATATTATTTTTCCAGCTACTGTAGATAAAGTAACAGATATCGTATTATTACAAGGTGAAAGAATAACCGTTACAAAAACTAGCAATGGCATTAAAAATGAAAGATTTTATTTTTCAAATAATTTTAAGGCTAGTAGTGAATATATTACAGTTAAAGTAAATGATGAAGAATGGGATGTTAAAGATAGTTTATTAGAATTTGATCAAAATTATGTATTAAATCTTGAATCTTTAAAAACAGTTGTATTAAAAACTGATCCTGATGGAAGAAGTTATATTAGATTTGGTGATGGTCAATTTGGTAGTTTACCTCCTGCTGATAGTATAGTTGAAATTATATATGTATCTAACGAAGGTTCTTTAGGTAATATTGCAGAAACTGATGTTCAAGGTCAGTTAGATACAGAATTAGTATATTCTGATAATTATGGTAAATATGCAACGTTAGATATAGAAATATTTACAACAACTACTGCCTATGGTGGTTTTGATAAGCAATCTTTAGAAACTTTAAGACAAACTTCTCCATGGGTATTTGCATCTGGTCATAGAGCAATTCGTAGAAAAGATTACGATGCTTTATTACAGAATAAATGTGGTTATTTAACATCTAAAACATGGGGTGAATATGAGCAATCTAATATTGTAGGTGCCTACGATTCACTTATGAATGATATGGTTTATTATACAGGTGTTAAATCATTCCAATATTATCCTACATTTTTGATCGATTATATTACTGAACCAGACATTTATTCTGGAAGTATTCATAGTACTAGAGGTTTTTATGGATCATATAATTTAAGTATTACTAATAATGTACAACCTGAAAATACTTTTTCATTTACAGACAATAAAGGTAAGGGATTATTATTTATAAATAATAATCAACAGGATCCTCGAGATGATTTGCTTGCTGACTGGGTTAAATTAGATAATAAACATGCAGGTGATACAGTAAAAAGTGGCTATGAAATGAATATCGATTCATTAGGTAATTCTGGTCATAGTTATGAAGTAGGGGATAAACTTGTTTTAAGAAATACTAATAATGAATTGGCTGTTGAAGTTTTAGCTGTCACTCTTAATGGTGAAGTAACAGAAATATCTTGGGCTGAAACAGAAGAGCATGAAAAATTAAATATTGCATCACAAGACTGGACAGCTTCTGGAAATAGTTTTGAAACAACTTATATGTCTGGTACATCTGGTCTCGGTACAGGTTTGATTGTAAATATTAGTAATGCTGGTATTTATAAATCGGCTTTAATTTATACAAATGATGATAGAACAACAACTGAAGCAAAACCTGTACAATATCATCCTATTTCCCATGCTAGATCAGATGCTAGTAATGAACAATATTATCAAAGTTTATATTCTCCATCATTATTGAATCCTGTACAAATTATTGTTGATTATGGATTTGATGATTCAGAAGAATATATTGAAAAAACAAGTGAAGGAATCGCAGCTATTAAATTTAAAGCAGCCCCTAGTAATTTAGGTACATTTATTGGTACAGTTGCTGTATTTGGTACAGAAGATGCAGATCCTTCATTTGAAAATATCCGTAATAATGAAAATTGGACAAAATTATTAAATCGCACTACATTAAATAATCCATATAATAATAACAATGAAAATTGGACAGATTGGTTACCATTAAATACTGTAGAAGAAGAATATGAAGCTGATGGTAAACCTCATTTTAAAAAATATAGATATTATGTTATTGAATTTTATTCATGTGAAAACAATCCATTAATATCTAATCCTTTAATTACTTTTAGTAAAATGAAGTTTTTATACGGTGATAGTAGTTCGATTATTCATTATAATGATAATTTTAGTACAAATGGTAAAATATATTTAAGATTTCCTTATAATGATATTATAAATAGTCATGCTATTTCTAAATCAGGATCATTTCCTGCTGATTGGGGAAATTTAAATGAAATTAAAGAATCTATAGCATATAATGAAAAAATGACAGGTTTTGTTAGTGTATTATCTTATCATTTTGATAATGGTGTTTTACCTGTAATTGTACGTCCAGATAGTGATATTTTAGAATATGATCTTGATTTGTTTGAATACAAAACAAGTAGTACTATACTATATGAAAAATATAATAGTGCATTCTTCGACCCAAGAACAAAAACTTGGGTAAATGCATGGGCAGAGGATGCAAGAGAATGGATGCAATGGAGTACTGCTGAACCAGGATCAAGCAGAAGAGCATATGGTACTTTAACATATGAAAGTGCTATGATTTCAAAGTATCATTATCCATTAGAGTATGCCACAATAAATAATAGGCCAACCGTTTACTCTACACGATTTAATAAAGTAAAAAAACCAAATAATATTTATGAAATTACAGATACAGTATTTAATACTACACATACTATAGATGGAATTGGAGAAGTAATAGAAATAAAGAATACATATTATTCATTATTAGGTACAGAAAACTATCCATTTTATAATTATACACCTACTGTAAAAAATATTACTCGTGATAATGGATATAGAAATGGTAATATTTTATCGTATGTATATAAAAATGAAGTAGGTGATATTTTACCATTTTATGTTACAGTAAATGATATTGATAATGGTATGTTTACATATACATTAAAGAATAGTTCAATTTTAGCCGATAATATTAAATTAGATTCTGCAAGTGAATTATCACTAGATGATACTTTAGTTTATGGTATAACAAATTCGGAAATAATTGAACCAGGTACTGGCTATAGTGTTGGTGATGAATTTGCCTTAACAGGATATAATTATTCTATAACTACTAATTTAGATGGTACTGTATATGCAACAGATGATACTTCTCAAACAGTTATAGGTACTTTAGATCCATCAAGAAATGCTATTGTAAATAATGATGAAATAATTTCTCATGTAACAGGTACATTAGCAAATCAATGTCATTTAGAAAATAATATCGGATATAATACTGATGGTGATATAATTGGATGTCCGATATTTCTTATGGTAACAGATACTGGTGGTATAGAAGTACATGATTTGCATGATGATTTTTATGGTTGGTATAATTCAATAAACAATGGTATTTATGATACGCGTACAGCGGTTAGAAAAGAGTTAAGTATATTTGTCAGCGAAGTAGATGAAGATGGTAAAGTTTTAAGTTACCAATTATCTGATGATACTGGTGATGTAAATTTATTAGCAGAAAGTGAAATTTATATTACGCCTAATGATTTACCAGCTCCACAGAATCCATATTTTGCAAGTTCATACTGTTGTTTTAATTTTAGAGCAGAACAAGGTGGTACTGAACAAGAATATGAATATTATTTAAATGGTATTAAAGATCAAAACGTTATTGATAATATTAAATTCGTAGCTCATCGTGAATATAAAGTATTTACAAGACCTTATGATGAAAATGTTATTTTAACAAAAGTTACATGGGGTAATCAAATAGGTAATGTAATAGCTGAACCAAATAAATATTATATTATGTCTAGCTATTATGATAGTACATTTTTAGGATTAACAAATAAAACTACATATTATGCTACAAATTTAGATGAAACAGAGGTTATAGGATATGTAACTGATAGAGTATCTGGTACCGGCATACAATTAGGAAGTATAATGGGTGAATATGCTTTATATACTAATTTATATGCATATCAAGAAAGTACTGAACAGTATACAGATATTATTGGTAATACTTTAATAGGAAAAATTTTATCAACAAATGCTAGTGGTGCATTAGTAATATCATGGATAAATGATCAATTTGTAGGTAAACCTATTATAAATGGCTTATTCTCTACAAAAGCTTTAAAAGGTAATGGTTCTGGTTTAGTTTTAGATATACAATCAATATGTAAATCGGGTGCAAACAATGTTCCAGGAAATGGTGCTACTATCAAAATTGAATCAAATAATAATTTAAGCTTTAGTGGTACATTTGTTGGTAATAGAATAGACACTAAAGATGTTAACTATTTAGATCAACCGATAATTAAAAGGTATAATCATTTTACCACATTTTTAGAATATGTGCAACCACAAATTGTTCCATTAGATATTACATTAACTGTATCATTAAATACTAATGCAAATTTAACAAGCTCTATGATTATTCAAAATATTCAAAACAATGTTAGAAATTTATTCAATATTGTGCCAGAATATATAGGAAAAGGTGTTAAAATTTCAGATATTTATACAGCAGTTATGAATGTTCCAAATGTTAATTGGTGTAAAGTAAACTATCCTAATGGTAATATTGATATTTTAGAATATGAAATGTTAGTATGTGTAAATATTAAAATTATAGAAAGTGATTAAAAATGAGTGAAGTAAATCCAATAAATAAAATTTATGTTAAAAGCTCTATTAACATTAATCGTGTTGATATGACAACACTATTATTTATTGATAATTTAGCAGTATCTAAAACAAGATATTCGTTATTAAATAAATATATAAATGTATTGGAATCTTCTTCAGAAAGTTTATCACTTTATCATAATGTAAATTCATGTGATTATTATGAATATCAATTAAATTTACAACAAAATAATATCACCGTTAGTGGTTTTGATCGTTTTGGACATAAATTACAAGACTTAGATAAAAAAAATGTTATAGTATTTGTTAATGGTTATAAATTATTAAATAATGAATTTCAAATAGCTAGTAAAAACAGTATTATAATTTTTCCTAAATTTGTATCAGAAAGAATTTCTACAGTTATAATCTATGCTTCAGAAAAATTAAGTTATTGTGGAAGAGTTTTTGACGAAAGTAGCTGGGATCCAGAAACTTGTGAATTTATCTTAGAAGATTATACAGAAACTAGATATATATTTTTTAAAAATGGTGAACAAGTAAATTATGATAATATTACAAAATTAAAAAAATATGTTAAATTAGATTTCTTATTTGAAAAAACTGATATTATTGAATATTATGAATTACCTAATGATACATCGGTTTGTATGTTTACTGGTATGCCAGGTTATTTATCTTATGGGCCAATTGATAAACATAGAAAAGAAGTACCAATTTTATATGATGCAATAGTATTATTTGAAACTCCAGCTAGATTAATTATAGATGATGTAAGAGAAGGATTTTTTCTTAAAGAAGAAGATGGTACTGGTTCATTAATGTTTATAAATAATGATTTTGATTCTCGTGAAATAAAAGCCATTATTTTAACAGAATTTTCAAAAACTTTTTATAAATATGATGAATATTTTATTCAAGTACCTGAAACAACATCAATTCTAAAGTATGCTTCGGAATTTGATTTAAATGGTAAATTGTTCCCAGAATTATTAGGAATTTTTCAAAGAGTATTACTTGATGAAACATATGACAGTTTACAACGCTTAAAAAATATTCGTAATATTAATAAAGTTGATACGCAGCATTTATCTGCTTTAATTAACTTTTTAGGCTTAAATATAAAGATAAATAATATTACATCTGAACAAAAAAGAAGATTACTAGATGAATTAAATCATTTTTATGATATTGTAGGTACAGAAGCTTCATATAATTTTTATAACTTTTTAACTGAAGGGTCAAGTCTTGTTAAACTTGAACAGTTATTTACACCTATTAAAGATAATAATGATAAAGCAAATCCTTTAAAACGTTATGTAGATTTTAGAAGACCTGTTGATTTTGAAGAAGATTATAGCTATCATAAAGAATATAAAATTCCAACTACAGATTATGGTTCAGTAGAAGAAATTGCTTCAGATACTGATATTTTAACAAATATGCCTAGAAACAGAGGTACTTTAGAGAATCCAAATGTTTTGATTTCTGATAATGTAGATTGGTATGGATATACTCCAGAAGGTATAAGAGAAGTATATGTAACAGATAATGAAGGTAATACAAATATAAATTACTTATATACAGATCCTAATAATTATACTACTTTGCCTTTACCAGGTCCAAATAAAGCAGTTATTGATTATGGTTGGATTACAGATGAAGCTACTGATTTTATTGATTATGGATCTGTAGAAGATAAAATTAAAGGTGAATGGATAGAGTGGTATGAATGGAATAGAAATCCTTTGTGGTATCCAACAAATCACGTTACAGCTTCTATTACTATTCCAATAGATGTAGATTATGGTGATTTTATAAAACAATTTATGAATATTTTTTATAAAATAGCTTCTACTGTTGTATATTTACATAATGTTATTCAAGTATTTAGTTTTGGACCTACAAATAGTTTAAAAAATGAAGCCAATAGTAAAATAAGTTTAATGACTAGTCCTCTTTATAATCAACAAGAATATACTTTTATGAGTGATCCATTACGTCAACCAGATAAGCATTGGCAAACAAAAGTAGATCCAAGTTGGACAGTAACACCATGGGTAGATACTATTTATGATCCAGTTAATAGGAAATGGTTAGATGCTACATATCCTCCGATTACTACTACTGATGCAAATGTATTAAGAAGTAAACTTAATTTATTCAAAAATAATAAAGCATTACAGGTTAAAGTAACTGGAATATTTAATACAGGTGAAATAGATACAGCAGAAATAATTAATTATTTTGGTATAGTTGATTTAACAGATACTGATAAAATTTCTATCATAAATATTGATTCCGAAGGTAATGAGAATAGAGCTATTTTTGAATTTAGATGTACAAAAGTTGTAACTGGAACTGGTACAGCTCCTAGCATTTATAAATATGAAATATTAAGTGTGTTGAATCGAGGTAATAAATTTATTGTGGATGAAAGATATACAGCTTCAGCTTGTAAACAAGAATTTAAATTACATAATAGTTTTGATAGATGTGGAGAAGTTGTTTTCCATGATGTAGATTACGTAATTTTTGGTTATACTCATATACCTGGTCATGGACATCACTTAGATACTTTTACTAGAATTGTAAATAGTAAAAATCCAAATTATAATATTGCAGTCGGTCATTACACATCTGATTATGCAAAAATACCATATTCTAGTCAACGTATAGGAAGTTATAACTCTGAAATGGATTATGATCCAAATGCTTTAGTACAATGGTGTAGACATAATCAAGGCTATGATGAAGGATCTCCAAAATTTTATACAACTGAAAATGTTATTATAAATGTTGATAATTTTAAAAATGAATTATATAGAGATGCATTTGACGATATAATAATATTTGATTTATATTGTGCTTTTTTAGGTAATGTAAATGGTGTTACTTCTCCAAATGATGTTACAATTACAATACGCGGCTATAAAGGTGGTAACATTGTAAAATATTTATATGGTGAACATCAACATCATACAGATAATTATCCAAAATATGATCCATACCAATTCCACAATGTTGATGATGAAGGCAATGATAGAGATACAAAATATTATCAAGAATTACCTCTTGAAAATATTTATATTTCTGGTACAATTAATCAAACAATCAGTTATACAGCTATACCAGAAAATATATCTGGTACAGTAAGTCAAAGATTACGTAAAGTAGCTAGAATTAAATATCAGCAATCTAATAAAAAAATTACTTTTGAAATTATACCAAATCAAGGTAGTTAGTTTTTTGATATTTTTACTAGTTTTTCACAGTTCAATATACATAAGTAGTATATTAAGTTTATAAACAATAATCCTATTAAAAATAAGGTTAAATATATGTTAGTTGAAAAAGAACAGTTATCTGCATCACCATATTATGTACCTGATGATTTATTTTTTGCAAGAAGATATGGTGCAGGCGATCCAATAAGTCGAGATCAATTTTTTATAAGTAATCCTTCTAGATTAGTAGAAAGTACATATTGTGCTATTGGTAATGATGTAGATGGATGGGAGCTTGAACAATTTAATGGTAATAACTGGAATACTGTTTTACCAGATAGTAATTATTCTTTAGTTATTACAAATGAAGGCTTAAATGCATTAACATATGTTTTACAAGGTGGATATCAATTATATTTTAGTGGTATTAAAATAATTGATAATGTAATTATAAATCCAAGTAAGCCAATTATAAATTGGACAGATAATGATTTTATATCTTCTGGTAATGTTGTATTTACTATCGGTACTAAAAATTCAAAACATAGCTCAAGTGATTTAAATAACATTTTAAAATGGCGTTATAATACAGCTACAGGCAGTTTACAATATACCTTTGATTTAGCTAATATCGGTGTTGGTGCTAAAGATGATAATGGTAATACTGAATGGTTAATTGGTGCTATTGCTTTATATGTTAAAAAAGGTAATAAATATGTAAACATTGGCAATAGTAGTGAAGATGAAGATATTTTATTTGGTGTAGCTAGCTTGCCATCGGCAGTTAAAAAATATGCTGATGATTTAGATATGGTTGGTAATACATTACGTTTTCACTTTAATACTGTTTTAAATAATTTAGGATATGTTGCTAATTTAAGTATTCAAAATGAAAATGAGCAAAGTATTCCAGAAGTACCAAATGAAACATTATTACAATTTAGATATAGTCCGGTTCAACAACCACATAATTGTTATTTAGTTGACAATTTATATGGATCAGGTGTTCCAGCTATTGCAGTTCCAAGAACTACTACTACTGAAAATTTAATGACTCCTGATTGGGTATATTTTCAACCAAGTAATAATATATTAACTTTACCTACAGAAGGTGATTATTTTGCTTCTGACGTAAAAGATTATATGTTTGTATATTATTGCAATGAAGATGGTAAATATCATAGAGCACAAGGTGAACCAGAAACAGTTGCATCAAAAGAAGCAGATTCTAGTTCAAAAGGTTACGATATTGATGGTTATGATCCTACAGATCCTTCACAAGAACCACCGATACTTACAAAAAATACTAAAATGCCAATAGGTTTACGTGTAGGTAATAGTATTGTTTATGCTGGTACAATAGCAAATAATCAAGAAAATGCAATTTATACATATACTTTAACTAGAGCAGCTGCTGGTAAAAATTATAGAATTGGTGATGAATTATTTTTACCAGTTACTGATAGTTTAATTTTTAAAATTATTGTTACTTATACAAATAGTGATGGTGCAATTTCTAGCTTTAAATTAGTTGGTCCTGAAAGTGGTGCTATTTCTTTACCAAGTAATCCATGTATAGTTAAAGCAATTTATGATAGTCGCTCAAATTTAAAATATGGTGAAGGGGCAAGATTTAGTATTAAGCAAGAAAAAAGACCACAATACATTTGGCCTATGGATAGTACTTGGCTTAATCAACCAGTATATTGTGGATATGGAGATAATGCAGGTAAACCAACATTAGAAAGAACGGATAGCTTTATTGGTTGGTGTACAGGAACTAATTCAATTCAATTGGCTTTGGATTTAAGAAATGAAGCTAGTGATGAAATATATGGTACAACAAGGTATGCTACAGATTGTGAAGTTCGTGACTCTTATAAATACATTCAAGCTGCACATCAAACAAGTTTAACTCCTTGGACTGCATATAATAACTATTTACAAATAACAAAACCTGAATTAGATAGTCAACCTGGTAAAATTTTAACTAATCCTATTGAAGTTAAAACATTCACTCACTTTAATGAAGTATTAATTGGTAAAGGTGTTCCTGGTTTTGATTTAAAGACTAAAGATAGTGGTGGATATGATACTAACCCATATATTGTTGATGATATTTCATTTTATGGCGTAGCTTATCGTGCATGGTATAAAGATATTGCTGAGTATTATAAATCAGATGAATATTATCCAGCTGGTACATTAATTACATTTGGCAAAGGAATTAATGAAATTTCTATAGCTGATTATGAATGTAATGGTATTATTTCTAGTAAACCTGGTTATCAATTAGGTGAAAAACGTAGTGAATTAGATTTACCAGTTGCTTTAGTTGGAAGAGTACCTGTTATGTTTGATGGTAACTGTTTTCCACATTTTGGTGATAAGATTTATCTATCAAAAGTTAAAAAAGGATGTGCCTCTACAGTTGAAAATGGTAAATGCTTAGGTAAAGTAATTGACAAGAGTATTGGTACTAAAAATTTAATTGAATGTGTTGTAAGAATTGATTTTTAAGGAATGAATAATGACTAGTTATGTAAATACTACTGCGGTATCTATTCGTAAAGGAAGTACAGATGCAAATAATGGATTTACTGGAGTTTTAGGAGAAGTAACTGCAGATTTAGGTATGCCAGATGAGCAAGGTCGTGTTTATGGAACAGACTTACATACTACTTTGCGTTTACATAATGGTATAGATGCCGGTGGTATTCGTATGGCTAGAGCTGATACACGAAACCTTACAACAGAAGTATTAGCTGAAAATAGAGAAACATTTGGCGATAAAAATCTTGCTTATGCAACTTTATCTAATTTAGAAGAATTAGATTCTAATACACAAGCAGGTACGATAAATAATATTGTTGATATATTTATGAATTATGGCTTAGCTAATAAAGATTGTCGTAATATTAATACTTCAGATTTAGCTACAACAGGCCATGGACATACTGGTGAAAATCTTGCATACGCTAATATGTCAAATGTTAATACTGTTAATTTAGCCTCATCTACTGGACATGGTGGTAAAAATTTAGCTTATGCCGATACAAGTAATATTAATACAGCAAGTTTAGTAAGTACAAGTATTCATACTGGTGATAATGTTACAGGTAAACCTTTAGCTTATGCAGATGCTAGTAACATTAACACTGATAATTTAACTATCGATCGTGGATCTACATATGGTAGTCCTCTGTTAAAAACTGATTTAAGTAATGCTGCAGAAGGTGCTTTTGATAATTTATTTGATGATGTATATAAAGTTGAAAGTACTATAAATAAAGATGACGTAATTCCAGATCTTCCGATTAGTGGACATTATCCTGAAACAGCTGCTATTAAAGACTATGTAGACAATAAAATTTCTGGATCTAACTATTTGTATAGAGATTTAACAAATGCAACCAGCTGGGATGTTTTATATAACAATAATCAAAATAGTATTTATACATATAATGCTACTATTATTGATAGTGATGCACACATTACACTTCCGGCTTTGTTTCCAACAAGTATAGTTTTACCTGAGGATTCAATTAATTTAACAGTTATAGTAACTTCATTTAATGGAAATAATACTGGAGTAATCGGAACAGCTAAATTTGCATATCCTTTTGGATCCACAGATTTACATGGTGTAACAAGTATTGAAATAAAACCAGATGAAGAAAGTCAATATACCGCTGTACTTGGATTGACTTGTACAAAAGTATTAGAAGAAACACCTGATAATCCAGCTATATATTATTATACTATATCTAATATTATAGATGGAGGTCATGATTTTATATTAGATACTGAATATGAAGTAAGATATATTGAGCCTACAACTTTTAGTAGATATATTACTCCAGCTATATATATTCAAGGATTACAAGTTGATGAAGATGGAGCTATTGTATCTATTCAAGTAAACCCAAGTACAGGTTCTTCAGAAGTAACTAGTCAACAATTAACTTTAAGTGACTTAAATGGAAAAATGTTACAAGTTAATTTAGATGTTGATAAACCATATGCAAATGGTGCAGGTTTAGTTAAACTTGATTTAACTAATTTATTAGGTATGAATAACGAAGATAGAGAAGCTGAAGAAAATAGTGAATGGTGGATTAGACATGATAAAAATATTCCATTGTTAGATAAGAATAGATATGAAAGCTATGATGATGCATCTTATTATCAGATAGTAACAGCTGGATTAGTACATGATGCTTTAATAAACCTGTTAGATATTGCTTGGCCAATTGGTAGTGCATATGAAGGTATTCAAGACATATGTCCATTACAAAACTTAATACCTGGTAGTAAATGGGAACTTTTGGAAGAAGAAATTAATTTAATCGAAAATGAATCTGGAAGTAATTTCTATTTAAATAAATGGTTAAGAGTAAAATAATATGGTAATTTTATCTAATTGGAAACAACTTTTGTATAGATGTAAAAAATATTGTGTAAAATGTCCATGTGAGACATCACAACAAGAAGTAGAAAGTTTAATCAATGCAATGCTTGTTTCATTATTAGAGTATGAAAAAGAATTAAATAAATTAAATCTTGAGGATGATTTAAATGAACAACCAAATTGAGTTAGAATTAGAAAGAATAAGAAATAAAATTATAGAATCTTACGAAGTATTAGAAGAATTAGGAGCTATTCTTCCTCAAGATCAAAATAGTTATAATTTAGTTGAAACTATTAGAAGTTTATCACCAGAAGAATTAGTTGAACTTGTAACAAAAAATAATGATATTTTGACAAATGCTTTAGGTGAACAAATTACTAATGAAATGATTCATAATTTAAACATAATAACAAACCCAAGTGAAGATGACCTTTTATTAACAGAAGATAATTCAGATACAATGAATTTAAGTCTTGAAGCTTTAACAGATTATGTATTAAATTAAAAATAAAGGAGGTTTAAACCTCCTTTATAAATTTATAGTTTTTTCAGTATCTTCTTTTTTCATTTTAATTTCATTCTCTAAAGATTTATATAACATTTTTGTATCTGTCAAATAATCTTCAAATTCGGCTCGTTTTTTGACCGTAGAGAAGTCTCCAGGACACAATTTAGATAAATATATATCTTTTGGCAATTTGGCTTCTGGGAAGTAAATTTTCCAAGCTAATTTTACTTGATCTTTTGTTAAATAATTAAATTCAGTTTTATAAGTGAATCTTCTCATAGCAGCTTTATCTACATTTTTAATTAAATTTGTAGTAAATATAACTGGATACTCATGCATTTCAATCTGTTGAAGCATTTCTTCGGATCTACTAGTTTCCCAAGATCTTATATGTTTAGATCTATCTGAAATAAAATGATCACCTTCATCTATAATTAACATAGCTTTATTAATTCTAGCTTCTTCAAAAGCTCTTGCAATATTATGTTCAGTTTCACCTACCCACATGCTTTCGAGATCACTTGCTTTCTTTTTGATTACAGGAATGCCCAGTTGTTCTGCTAAATATTCAGCATAAAAACTTTTTCCACCACCACTTACTCCATATAAAAGTAAACTAAAATCTAACCTATTTAATTTTACAATTTTATTTGTAAATGTTTTTAAATCATCAGAAGTATTTAATAAATCAATATTAAATTCAACAGGTCTTTTTGGTTTAATTTTTTTAACATCTTCACCACAATTTTGACATTTTAAAGCTTCTGTTAAATTATCAATAAGTTTTCTGTAATCTCGGTCATTAGATTGACTATAATTAGTTAAAACATTTTTTAATGTACCTATATTTGGTTTATATTCTATAATTTCACTCTGAATATTTTTTGGTAATTCAATATTTAATTCAGTTGAAAATTTATCTATTAATTTTTGATAAGTAGACATAGGTATTTGATCAATATTAAATGCAAATGTAAATCTTCTTCTAAAAGATTCTGTAATACACCATAAATCATTTGCAGTCCAAATAACTGGTACTTGATTATTTTCTAAGCAATTATTAATATATTCTTTACTTTGTGAAATATCATCTTTTTTATTAAAAAAATCTTCTGCTTCATCATAAAGTATAATTGAATTTTTAGATGATTTTAAAAATGATTGCAAGAAAGAATAATTATTAATTCTTGAAATATTATTTGTATTTTCATCTTTTTTAATATTTCCATGAGACATTACTAATCCAGTAGAATTTGAATTATCTACTTTATAACCAATAGCACCTGTTTCTTTAATTAATGTTTTGGCTAAAGCTGATTTTCCTGTACCTGGCTTACCATAAAACAAAATATTAATACCTTTTTGTTTACTAGTTAAGGCTTTTTTAAGAATTTCTTTTACATAATCAAATTGTTTAAAATGCTTAAAATCATTTTGTGTTAAATTATCATCTTCTATTGTTTTAACAAAGTTACTCAAAACAGTTGTATTACTTGTATTTTTAGTAAGAATATTTATCAATACTTTACCAATAAATTCTAAACTTTCTAAATCACCATGTGTATAAAATAAATTAGTATCGTTAAAATTAAAAGATATATTAGATTTTATATGTAATAATTTTTTTATAAAAAACAATGAATCAATAGATGTTGATAAAGAAGTAAATAGATGACTATCAAACATAACAAGTACTTTATGAATGCCAACGATATTATTTAAAAGTAAATACCTAGCAATATCAATATAACTTTTTGGTAAATTAATACTTTTACAGTATACTTCAAGATTTTCTATATAATAAGGTTTTTTAAGAGTATTTTTATCAATTTTTTTTAAAGCTAATTCCATTTTATTTAATGTTTTTATAAAAAATGACTTAAATAATTCATGTATTTCTTTTGTAAAGTATAAATCATTTATATGAAAAATACAATGTCCTTTTCTTTCATATGAATCTTTAGCCATTTCTCTAATTAATCTATTATTGGTTAATGTTTTTTCAAAGCCAAGAATTTGTTTTTGATAATTAAAAATACCATTAGTAAAATTACATTGTAATATTCTTAATAAAGAAACAGTTTCTTGCAGTGAATTTAAAGCTGTAAATTTTGGATCTTGTTTTTTTATAGAAGTATAATATAAATAAATATAATAAAGTAAATAATATTTTTCATACATATCTAAATGTGATTTAGATATTAAATTTAAAATTTCTGATGAATTTTCACTATATTCTAAACCCCTGATTCCACGTGGACATTCTTCTTCTACTTCCAATGGCTTTGGAGTACTTTGATCACTTTTACATACACTATCATTACTTATATATCTAGCACCATCTATTGCTGCTAAATAAAATTTAAAATCCTTCATATATTTTTCTGAAGTATTTTTTAAATTTTGTAAAAATTCAGCATGAGCTTTTTCTTTTTCATCTATAATATTTTTATCTAAGCGCTTATCTAATTCATTTCTTACAATATTATATACATCTTCTTCAGATACACTTTTATTAGTTAAAATACTCATTTGTAACTCCATCTTTTTAATCATTTATGTATTGGAATTTTATTATTTATATTTTCTACATAAAATTTTAGTTAGTAATGGAAATTTACTGTTTTTCTTTTAATTTTATTTATTATATAGTATAATTAGAAAAGTTATAGGAGATTGTAATGAAAGTTATAAATTTAGATGAAACAGGTATAAAATTAATTACAAGTACTAAAAGACAAATGTATCTTAACCTAAAAGAGGTAAAAGATTTTATTAATAAAAAATATAATTTAACCGATAATGTTTTAAAAATTAATCAAAAAGAATTAACATTATCAGAAAAAGATTTAGAAGAATTTCCAGATATTGTGGAATATATTAATACTAATTTTAATAAGTGAGAGTTACATGTTTAAAAAGAAAACTAAAAAAATTCATTTAGAAATTGATCAAGGTAACTTAAAAAAGTTATCATTATTTGAGTCTGTTGATGGTAATTTTAATGAATTAGGTTATAATGTAACTTACTTGAGGATACCAGGAGGATTAATCCGTACAGTAATTAATACAGAAGCCATAGATCAGTTATTTATACCATTACCAAACTCTTATTTTACATCGTAAGTAGAATAAATTAAGTTCTAAATAATAGTTTACTAATATAAAAGGTAGGAAAATTATGGAATTAAAAAATAAATCTTTAGAAGAAAAAGTTGAAGTATTAAAAGCATATTTGACTGATGAAAATAACGAAGATCCGATTTTATCATTAAATGTATATAATTTAATTAAATTTGGAAATAATTGGGATGAATCTTTTTTTAAACATCCAGATATTATATTTAATTCTATTTTAGAATTTATACAAATAAAAAATAAATTAAAGGAAGAATTGAATTGCCTTTGTTATAAACTTTTAAATATTTATTTTAATTGTATTTATAATTGTAGTAAAGTAGTAACAGATGAAGAAATAAAACCTATTCCAGCAATTTATAGAAATATTTTATTACAAGGTGATTTTCTATTTATGTCTGAATTAGCTAATAATTATAAATTTACAACATTTGAAGAAGTTGTATATGAAAATCCATTTTCTATATTAGTTCCGATGGCTAATAAATTAGGTTTATTATATAACTTTATTTCATTTAATTCTGAAATTTTTGAAAAAAGCGATAAGAATAATTAATCGAGATTACAAATGACCGCAACTAATGTTACATATACCTATAGAGATTTACGTAATATATTTTTACAATGGATAAAAGATAATTGTCAAAATATAGATACTTTAAAAGTCACTGTAGATAATTCAATGCGTAAAAATTTTTCAATGACTAAAAATTCAAGACGAGCCAAAAGTGGTGATTGGATGTCTGCTAATATGGGTGGCGGTGGAGTTACAGTAACTATTAATAACAGTACAGCTGTTGAAGTTGTTTCATTAACTACAGTACAAAAACAATTTGACGATTTCATGGCAGCTAGAAATTTTGAAACAAAAATAGATAATGAAATAACATTATCTACAAATGGAATTTTAAATTTTTGGAATAATGCTGCAACTTTTTGTAATAAACGCTTAACATATGTATCTTCATCTTTAAGTTTAAATACTGTTTTAATTTATAATACAAATGCTGTTACTTATGATCAAACAGATATAATAACTAGTAAGCGTATTTCTTATACTTTGCCTGCGGAGCAAGTTAATATTCCACTTAATACAACTGTATCTAACAAGAATAGTATTTTAAAAGTTAGTGTTGATGGTTCAATTTTATCTCCGAGCAGATATGAAATAAATGATTTAAAAAATACAGTTATATTACATACTGGATATAGTAGACAAACTAAAATTGATATAGAATTTTTTCCGGTAGATGAAGTTATTACAGCTTCTCACGTAGATGATATGTTATTACAATTAAAAGCATCAGTTAATAATTCGGCTCGAGTTAGATCGATCACTTATACATGGTCTACTTTTTCTAGTTCAAGTTCTTGCTCAAGCTCTAGTTCAAGTTGTTCGAGTAGCTCTAGTAGCTCATATTTTATTGGATACATGAAATTAGGAAAATAATATGATATCTTCAAATACAATAATAACATATGGAGAATTAAAAACTAAGTTATTAGATACAGTAAGTACAATTATATCTAACTTAGGTTCAAAATTTAATAGTATTCCATTAGAATTTAAGGCTGGATATACGAAAACAGTAACTGTTCCTAAAGACCCAACGCGTGGTGGTATATCTAGTGCTACTTCTGGATATAGATACGGAAATGGCATAGCAGATAGCGCATTTTCTACATGGACTATTTCACAAGATAAATCTACATGGTACAATGTCATAACAGTAAGAACAGATGGTGGAGTTATTATGATTGTAATTCCTGCTGGATCTACAACAATTACAAATGATATGGTACATTATAATGTAGGTATAAATACTGTAGCTAATTCTGCATATCCTGGTAAAAATGGAACATGGGTACCTGCATATATTACCCTGGAAGATAATAAAATTGTATGGAAAGATACAGATGGATTAGCTATATATAATAGTGTAACACAAAATGAGGTTAATAGTAAACATTATAATAATAATTCCTATTCAATATCTAATGCCATATATGATGTTTATTATAAAAACAATGGAGCTACTATTGGAATTAAAGATAAACACGGTACAGTTATAAAAGAATTTTACAATATTGCTTCATGGACTACTAGTGTATCTAATAATACAGGTGCTTCTTATACTTTGAAATTATATAATACAAGTGCTGTAACACAAATTGAATTTGATACTATAAAAAATGAATTTAATGCATATTTAACTCGTAATAATATAAATGCTTTAGATGATACACCAGTTACTAGTAAAAGTATGGTAGCTTTTTGGAATGCAGCTGCATCTTTCTTTTCTTTAAAATTATGCTATGCAGTTTCAACACTAAATACGACAGTAAAACCAATAATATATTTGAGTGATGCTAGAATAAATGAAATAACTAACGTATTAAATAATTCTTCTGATCCATTAGAAAAATTAGGTAATGAATCTAAAAGATTGGTTAATCAAATTCCGACATCAAATGTAAGTATTAATCCTGATACAGATGAAGATTTTGGTCCTACTTCAGCTGATGCAAATAATACAATAGATGGAGCTTTGAATAGATTACTTACACAAATAAATGCATCTAGTAAAATTAAAACTATGATTTATGAGTTTAGTGTAAAGAGTTCAAGCTCTAGCTCAAGTTCTAGTTCAAGTTCTTGTTCTAGTAGTTCAAGTAGTTCATACTTTATAGGATATATGAAACTAAAATAAAGATATTAAAGAAAGGAAGGATTTATGACAGTTTTACCAATGCACGAATTCCTTTTATGGAATAATTGCAATAATAATTGTAAATTCTGTTGGCAACGAAAAGATAAACAATCCACTATTGATGAACAATTAGAAGCTATAGCTTTAACTATAGATTATATTAAAGATTTACAAAATTTTCATATTTTAATTATCGGTGGAGAAATTTTTTCCGAAACAAATACACAAGTTAAACTTGATTTGTATGGTTTATTTCTTCATATCATTGATAAAATGTTAAAAAATGAAATTGATAAATGTTATATCAATACTAATATCCTTTATGATTTAAATTCTTTATTAATACCTGTTTTAGAATTATTCAATACTGCAAATTTAATTAATAGAATTCATTTTACAACATCTGCTGATGATTTTGGTAGATTTGCAAATAAAACATCAAAAAATTTATTTTATAAAAATTTAAAATATATAAGATCTAAATATCCTGACTTATATATAATTTGTAATATTATTTTAACTGATTCTTTTTGTGATGCTATATTAAATGATCAGTTCAATATAAAAGAATATAAAACTAAATATAATGTAGATGTTAATACTATACCTTATATAAAATATGGAACAGTAGTTGAAGCACCTACAAAAGAAAAGGTATTTAATACATTACTACATCTTAAACAACAGGATTCTGATTATTTATTAAAATATATAAATAATTATTTATTAGGACAAGAATTTAATCTGCATCAATATAAAAATGGTAAATTAATAAATGTAACAGCAGATAAAAGCAAATGTGGACATTCAGAAAACTTTAAAAATTGTTATTCAGATTCTGATAGTTGTTTTATTTGTGATTGTAAAGAATTAAAAGAAGTATTGTTTGGAGATAATTAATGAAGTTAAACGGTCATTATATGGTTCAATATGCTACTTGGCCAAATTGTAATAATAACTGTAAATTCTGTCTAAGAAAGAACAGAGATGTTTGGAGTAAAGAAAGAATTTTAAAAGAATTACAAAATATTCAAGATAATCTTAATTACATTGATTGGAAAGATAAATTTGCAGATGGAATTTCATTATTAGGTGGTGAAATTTATTTTACAACAGATACTGATATTCAAGAAAAGTTTATGGATCTTATTGATGACATTATTGATAAAGTATTGTTAGTAAGTAAATCACCAAGATGCAGATATTCTACTGTTACGAATGGTATGTATGATCCAGCTTTTCTATATCGTGTTGTAGATCGTATTATTGAGCGTACAGGCGATACTTCTAAATTAGATATAAACTTTTCTTATGATATTAAATATCGTTATCCTACGGACGAAAAACGAGCTTTAGCACTTAAAAATATTCAAGAATTTACAAAAAAATATAATTATCGAACAGGGGTTCAAATGATTTTAACTCAATATATGATCGATGATATTATGTCAGGTAAATTTAATTTACATAAATTTTTAGAAGAAGATATTAAAGGCTGTGGCTTTTGTTTTTTGTATCCTCATGAAATAAATTCTGGTTATAAATTAGATGATTTCTTTTTTAAGCGTGAAGATTTTATTAATTTTTGTGTTTATTTAAAAAAAGAATTTCCAGAAATATATAGAAATATGTATAGTTCAACCAATGTATCAGCTTTATATAAATATACAGGTTACAGAGACAAAAAAGGTCCAGTAGATCAACAACCTATACTTTCAGATGGAAAAGAAGAAATTTCAGAATGTGGACATAGTATATTGTATAGATGTTATTCAGATTCTGATGAATGTATGCTTTGTGATTTACAGATATTAGGAGAATAAAATGGATATACATGAAAAAAAATGTTTACAGTTTGAATTGTGGGAATGCTGCAATAATAAATGTAAGTTTTGTTATTTAGGTGAAAATAATAAGTTTACTCCTGTTAATTTGAAAATAAAAGCAGTTGAAGATGCATATAATTTTATAAGTGATGAAGAAAAAATTGCTCCATATAATACTTTAAGCTATTTAGGTGGTGAATTTTTTCAAGGGCAATTAGAAACACCAGAATTAAAAGAAAAATTTTTAAGATTAATGAAAAAAACTGCAGAATTACAAGTTTCAGGTCAAATAAAAGAATTTTGGTTACTTTGTACATTAACTATAGGTGATCAAAAAGATTTATATGAATCACTTGATATTATGAATAATGAATATCTAAAAGCAGGTAAACCAGAATTAATGGAGCAAGTCTGGATAGTTACATCTTATGATACTATTGGTAGATTTCATACACAAAAAATGTTAGATACTTGGGATTATACTATGAAAAATTTATATAATAGGTATCCTGGTATTAAATTTAATACTTGTATGATTTTAACACAAGATTTGATAACAAAATACTTAGAAGATAAGTTTTCTTTTAAAGAATATATGGATACTTATCATTCATCGATCTTTTTTAAACAACCTTCTCCTGGATCTACACATATAGATTTAGAGGGAGTTTCACCTTGGAGTAAAGAAGGAAGAAAAAGAGCAAAAGAAATAATGGAAAAAACATTACCTGGATTTTTTCCAAAACGTGAAACTTTTTTACAATTTTTAATTAAATTTAAGCAGGATTGTCCTTCGTTATATGATCATTTATTTAATATTATATATAGAGCAGATGATTTATATCGAAATATGAATGATGAAGAAGAAGGACACAGAATGCAGCTTAATCATCGAAATAAAAGTAATTTAGTAGAAGTAACCGAAGGCGATAATGGATTAAATCAAATTAATGAAGAATGCGGACATTTATTAAATTATGCTGCTTATATAGATTCAGATGCTTGTTGTCTTTGTGATAGAGATTTAATCGGTGATTGATTATGGGTTATCGCATAAAGTTGCCTATCATCATAATATAATTTTTTATTATTTGGTAAGCTTTTCTCAGTAGCTAACATTTTAATATTATCAGTAAGCATTTGTTCATGCTTATCTAATAAATTATTTATATTTTCTTTAGTATTATCTTTTTCTTTAGAAAAAATCATCCATTTATCTATTTGCTGACCCACGCTTTCTATTCTAGATTTCATTTCATGATATTCTTGTGGAGCAAATAATTTTTCGCCGAGTAATGTTAATATTTCATAAGCATTAAATTTTGATGACATCCAATCACCATCTTTATCGATTAAAGCAATAAACCAATCGGCATCATCTAGTAAAATAATATTGTTATCTTTTGTTATACCATAGTCAATAAATTTATTTACACAAAGTCTAACTAATTTTATATTAGCTAAATTTTGTATTTTATCTTTTAATTGTTCAGCTATTTCTGGAAAGGCTAATTCTTTTTCAATTAATTTTAAAGTTTTTGCCCATCCTAAAAATAAATCATCATATGAAATTATATCTGGATTACAAACTTGTAATTTTTCTCTTTGTTCTATCGTATAAACAAATCCATCTTTTATTATATGCTTGGTATTCCAAACTAATCCGTATTGTTCTCTATATACTTTTCCCATGGCCTCTCTAATTTGAGCAAAGAATTCACCACTAGAAAATAAATCTTGATATATCTTGTAAAAGTAATTTGGAGTTTCAATTACAACTTGATGTGCATAATTTTTCCATTTTAACCACAAATCTGGAGAAGTGTTATTATCTAATTGCTTAACAATATCTATAAATTGATTAAATGTAACGGAAGCTTTGTTTTCTGTATTAAACGGTTGCCATTCTATTAAACTTTGCATAATCTAATCTTTCGCTAAATGTATAATTAATTTATATTTATTTTTATTTGTTTTATATGGAATAGTTGTTAAATTTAAACGTGGGTATTCTGTATTAACTAATTCTTTCCATAATAGAAATTCATTTTTCATAATACCAGAATCTGATATTTTTACTTTGACTGAATACTTTTTAAATTTTGGGCATAAATCACAACTATCTATAATATCTTTAAATTCTACAAATGCCTCTGTTATAGATTTATTTTCCCAATTTAATTCTTTTGGCAAATTCTCAATTAAATGATTAAATACTTTTTCTTTCAATTGTCTATCAACATTATAATCTATAATATCTTGAGCCAAAACTTGCTGATCAAATAAAATATTTTGTTTTGTAAAACTACCTATAGCCAAAGCTATAGCATTTGACGTATTTATATACCATTGCTGATCAAAAATATTATTTAATTGTTCATCTGTCAAAGAAATCATCTACTATATTTATTCTCGTAATTTATAAATAACTTTTCTATATATTAGAATATACTAAAATTTAAATAATTTGAAATTATTTTTCTAGTTTTTAACAATTTAATATCAATTTTGCTTTTTGTAAAACAGTTGTTCGATCTTGTAATCCATTTAAGCCACCATTGATTTTTTTTGTAATAGTTACAATATCATCATTGTCTGCAAATTGATTTAAATTTCGAGTAGTCCAATACCAACAAGCAACTTTTACATTTAAATCTGGATCACCTAATATTGAATCAGGATAATGCATCAAATCACTATTAATATATTTACCACATTGTTCATAATTTGAACGTCCTGTTATTTGTAATAATCCACGACCTCTATATTTCCATCCTTCTCCAGAAGCTTCATTACCATTACCCATTCTATTTGCATATACACGATTTGCAATTTTTACTGGCTGTCTAGCATAAGCATTAGCATCTGCAGTAGTTTTAAAATATTTTGGAAATACTTTCAATAATGCCTGTGCAGAATAATTTAAGTTTTCACTTTTATATTTTAAATGACCACTTTCATGTAAAACTTGAGCTAAAAAATGAGCAAGTCGTAATGGAGTATTGATACCATATAAAGGTAATACTCTATTTAAAGCATTGATATAATATTCACAATCAGCTTTATTTAAATTATTATTTATATTATATAACTGATCAATTGTTAATAACATTTTTTCTTCCTCTTTTTCTTTAGGTTTTTCTTTTTTAAATAAATTTTTAAAAAAATCTAATATATTCATTTTATTTAACCAAAAAAGGGCTGAGATTTAATAACCTCAACCCTTCTAAAAGATATTAAATCTTAATTATTTACGTAATGACGCAACAGCTTTCCAACCTGGTGTACTATATCTTGTCATTTGTTTTTCTGGTTGAGCTTTTTTAACAGCTTCAACTAAAGCTTTATTGAGTTTCATTGAACTTTCATATAATTTTTTAGCTTTAGTATACATTTTTTTATTTTTATTAGCATCAGCAATTAAGCTTTCTTCTAATTTTTCACCTTCACTGATAACAGCTTCGAAAACTTTCTTCATATCAGCAGCATGTTCTTTAACCAAAGCTTCTTTTTGATCATCCAAAGCTTGTTCACATAAAGCAATGATTTTATCAATTTTAGCTTTATATTCAGCTTCACGTAATGTAGCTTCTTCAAGTTGTTCTAACAATTCATTGCTAATTTCATTGCTTTCTTCAACTTTACGACTAGAAACATTGATAACATCTTTCATACCGTTATCTTCTTTTTTACGTTCAGCTTCAACTTTACCTGGTTCCATACGATCGTCATTGCCACCATCTTTAGAAACACCATCTTTATCAGCTGGAACAACCGGACCTTCATCTTTAGCAACTTCTTTTTCTACAGCTTTTTGTGTAGGAAGTTCTGAATCTAATCCAGTAATACCTTGAGCTACTTTTGCATCATCAACTTCTTTAGTTTCAATATTTTGCAAAGTATCTTCTGCTTTTTTAACATCTACAGCATTACTTTCCTGTAAACGTTTTAACATTTCTTCTTTCGTCATTACATTAATTCCTTATATTCTAGACAAATTTTAATTAAAATTAGTTTACTATAAATTAGAACAGTAAATAATTAAGTATAATTACCTAATTTTTACTATCATTCAAAGGTTTACTTACTTCTTGATCAGATGCATCTGGTTCATAAGTATATAAAACTTCATTCATTGCACTTTCTTTTTCTGTAGATGTTTCTAATGTATTAGTTGAAGTACCTTCTAAATCTTCTGCAGAAACATATTCTATATGACCTCTTTTTACTAAATCTTCACCAAAGAACTTAATTAATTCTTCTTCTGATTCAAATGGTCCAGCCCAATCATTATATTCATCAACAATTAAATAGTAACCAGGTTTAATTGTATTTGTTTCATCTGCTTCTTTTTTATCTTTCTTATCTTTTTTCATCCAACTTGTAGCTTTATCAATGCCTGAACCAATAAATTTTCCTGTACTATTAATTACATGACCAACACCATTAGCAGCTAAACCTAATCCAGAAATACCATAACCTACACCATCTATTGCTTTACCAAGACCGGTTAATACAGGTACAGCTTCATTAACTGGTTTTTTATAATATTTACTTACATCAACACCTGCTTCGTCTACCATCTTTAAAGCTTGAGCTAGATCAATTTCTTGATTATCCGGTATTTTATCGAAATACGCTGGATTAACTTCTTTAATTCCACTTAATAACATGCCAGACCAATCACCACCACAAGTATGACAATGTTTTAAAAATTCATTAAATGGTATTTTAGCAGATTCTGGTAACATTACATTTCCATCAATTGTACCATTTTCTAATCCTGCTTTAGCAACACTTGCTTGTCCTACAGTATCAAATTTTTTAGTAACTGGAGTATCTTTATCAACATTTACAGTTAATTCATTTTCATTTTGCTCAATAGGATCATTTCCTGTAATAGATGCTTCTGTTTTTGTTTGAACAGGATCTAAGGAGTTTGTTTCAGGATTATAAATATATTGTGCTCCTGTTTCTGTATCGGTTACATATAATTTAACTTCACCTGTAGTATTTTGAGATTTTTGTAACCAATGATTACTAACTTCATTTAATACTGAAGATAATTCAACACCGGAAACTGGAATATTATCTTTTTCTACACTACCATTATCATTTTGAATTTCAATTGTAGCTGTGAATTTTGTATTACTACCATTAGCTTCATTAATACTTTCTTCTTTATCAGATAAATCATCTTGAATATTTGTACCTGAGCTATATCCAGAAGCAGCACCTCCTAAAGCACCGAGTGGACCAGCGCCAACAGCTGCGCCTAAAGCAGCTCCAGCAGTACCTCCAACTACTCCACCTAACAAACCTTCTTGTATATTAGTATCTTGAGCAGGAGCTTCATTTGAATTCGGAGCACTAATATCAGTTACTTCTTTACGATAATAATTCTGTACATCTAAAATACCCATTGCATCGAGAATCTTTTTAACACCACTTAAATGAACTAAACCAGATTCTTCTTTACCTTCTATAAAATGAAGAGCATCTTTTGGATCTTGAGTAAATACTAATGAATTACCATCCATTGCTACATATCCAGAAGGAGTTTTTAATACAAATTTTCTACCTTCTTTTTCATCATCTTTTTTATCTTCAGCTTCTTTAAGGTTTTTCTTTATACGATATTTTTTACCTTTAGTGCTTTCCATAATTCCCTCTTCATTAATTACTGGCTTATCAGTCATAACAGATTCTTTAGGCTCTTCTTCTTTAACGTGCTCGATTGTTACAGAATCAATATCAATTTCACCATTTAACAATGTATTTTTAGCCATCATTAAAGCTTGATCTAAAGAAGCAACTTCATCTTCTGTTTCTGTTTCAAAAGTTACTAATGATGTTTCTGCACCAGTTTTTGGATCTGTTTCTGAATCAACTTTTGTAGAAGTTTTAACAACTGTACCATAACCGATATTATCTAATTTACTTTGTAAAATAGCAGCTTGTTCATAATCACGTAAAACATTAGTAGAAGAGGAACTAACAACAAAACCTTCTTTTAAATCTTTAGAATCCTTGTATTCAAGCATTACACTTTCAGATACGGGCATACGAGTATATGTTGCGGATGAAGGATTACCAACGCAATCAGTACCAACTAATTGATAATTAGCAACTTGATCACCTTGCATATCACCTAAGCCACGGATAGAAGTACCAATAGAACATTCGCCTTCAAATAATGCTCTTAAATTTTTACCATTTTGTGTATTTAATACAAGCCAATCTTCAAAAAGAACATCATAACGACCTTTTTGACCTTCAACTTCTATTTCAATATTCTTTTTAATATAAGCATCTATTAAAACATGAGAAGCTTCTGTTGGAGGAACAAATGAACCTTCTGGATGTTCATTACCGGCAGAAAGTAATTGTCTTGTTTCTAAAGCATGACGAGCTTCATTAATTGCTTGTCTTAATACAGCTGTAGAATAAATTCTACCATTTAAGTTTTTACGATTTAAAATTGTAACTGGAATATTGCGTACAATTAAAGTATCATATTTACCACGTTCCAATTGTACAGATTCTTTAAGATCAGTAGGAACTCTTACATCAGCAACAAATTCGGCAGATTCTACTAACCATTGCCGTGTATCTTTTTTACTTCTAGCCATGAAAATGTATCCTCTTCATTTTAATTATTTTTATAATATACTGTATAGAACTAAAAGTTATTAAAATAAACCATTTAATACTACATAAATAAAAGCACCTAGAAAGTACAAATCTAAGTGCTTTTTAACTAATAAAAAACTAATAAATTAATCGTTTTCGTCACCAAGTAAGAAGTAGTTATATGACAGATCAACAGTTAATGTAATTGGATCAGAACTACTTGCTTGAATATCTGGGAAACTTACTGATGTTGGGAAAACATCAAACAAACGAATATCATATCTTTCTAATCCTTCTGGTTTTGGATCATAAACATCAGGATTTACTAAATTGATATTAACATCTGCTGTATATGCTTCAAGTAATGAAATAGTACCATTTTTATAGTTATGATACATATTACACCAAACTTTAAATGCTTCTGTAATACTAGAATCCCAAACTTCAGTAAATGTAACTTTCCAGTCACCAGCACGAGTTTGTCTACCAGCATAACGTCTTTCAAAGCCGCCCCATTGAACTACTGTTTTATCACCAGTAATTGTAGGAAAGCCATAAGTTTGACAACGTAATTCAAGATTTTCTGTATTTACTAATGATGCCAATGGAGATCCAGATTTAAAAGCAATCATCCATGTAGATACAAACATCTTCAAAGGATCTTTAAGGTTTTGGACCTTACTTAATGGATGTAACATGTTATTTAATTCCTTATATTTAATATTTTAAAATTGCAATTTTAAAGTTAATTTAACTAACTTTAATTTATAGAACAAAGAGGTTTCTATAAGTATTAAGTGATTAAAATTTTTATTAAGTGAAAATAAAAATTATTAATTAAGCCCATAAAGCTAAATGTAAAGGAGTATGATTTTTAATTGAATCAGTTTCTTCTTTAAGTTTTTCTAAACGTGTTTTTAAAGCTTCTGTAGACAAATCAAAATCAGCATCAAATTTGACACCATCTCTAGCTTGAATGATACTTTCAATAAATCTATAAGAAATAAATTTACATAAAAAGTCTACTTTTGACATTTCAACATATTCTGGAGAATCAAAACCAATACAACAAGATAATGCTAATTGACCAAAACCCCAAGGAACAAAAAGCTCTACTCTATTTTGCATTCTATTTATAGTATAATAAGGTTGACCAGTTGATAATTCATCAAGTGTATTTGACATTAAGTTAGACATAATATCATAGTTATTTGTACTACCACTTACTTGAAAACCAAACATAGATTTTTCCCACATAGAAGGGTTACTATAGTTACTCCAATATGGTCGTTCAACTCTCATTATTCCAAGAAAATGTGCATGATCTAATTGTTCAGTAGGTACTTTTGGACTTCCACCTTGTAATATATCATCAAATGGAATATAAATTGTTCCATTTTCTTTTTTAGGTGTTGGTAAACCAGCCCAATCAAAAGTTGCTACAGAATTACTTGAAGCATCATATGTAGTCAAATAAATAACACGCATAGGAAATGTACGATAATAATCTAAGCAACCTAACATTATAGCACTATCTCTTAATAATCTTTCTTTATCAGAAATAGCAAAATTAGGATTAGCTAAATCAAGAGCTAATGCATTATCTATAATTTTTTGTATTGTTGAAAAATTTCCCATGATATTACCTTTTTATTTTTCAAAAGATAAAGGACCTTCTCTAGATTCTATACCTTTTATACAGTGATTACATAAATAACCCAATTTTTCTTCTTTTCTTAAATCAGATAAAGGAAGTATATCACCACACCATTCACATTTTCCATATCTTTCTTCATCATCATCATCTATAGAAAGATTGTTTATATCTTCAAATAATTTTTTCTTAATATTATTTGTATACTCTTGATAAATATTTCTTATATTGTTTTCCATTTATTTATCCATTTATACCAGCTATGTCATACATATTTAATTTATCATCAAAACGCTCTTGATCTGTAGTATCTTCCCATGTATCATTATAATAATCATCAGAATCTAAAACTTCATCTCTATACTCTTCATCATTTTCCATAGCCCAATCATGGTAATTGAGTATATCTTTGGCTTTTTGAGCAAGCTGTTCTTTTACATATTGTGTATATTCTTCATAAGAAGCTCTGATCTCATTTTCGAGTAATAAATTAAAATTTTTCATAGATATATCCTTTGTTTAACATTATTTATTAGAACTTTATAAATAACTTATTAAAAAGGTTTTACAAATATAATATCTTTTTTATATTTATATAGATTTATAAGGAAAACCATGTATTACTTTGACGCCTATACAAATAGAGATAATAGAGTATTTTTAGCTCCTTGCTATTATATTTGTCTAAAAACATGTAAATATAATGATAGAGGAATTTATACTTCTATATCTTGGGAAAATTTTATGTGGATAATTATTCAAGCTAATATCCATCATTTTAAAAAGTGGAATAATTTAGTTATACCTTGTGATTTTATGTCAAGATTAAATGATGAAGATTTCATTCCCTCGGATTTTGAAGAATCGTGGATAGAAGATTATATTTTAAATAAAAATGGTACAATTAAAAGAAAAAATGGTAAACCTGTAATAAGAGAAGTTCATTACGAATATACTTGGGAAGATTATATAAGTAAAGCTGCTTTTGAAAGTTTAAATAAAGCAATTTTAAAATGGAAAATATATGGAAAATTTTTAGTAGCGATAAGTTTATTATTATATTCTATAAAAAGTAAATTGATTACTAAGTTTAAAAAGGAAAAATAATAATGTCTAAAAAATATGGTGTTAGTTCAACTGGTTTAATTGCTCCTATAATTAGAGAGGGTGATGATATTGTACAAATTGTTTGTGATACAGTTTTAAATGCTATAGATAATATTGAAGATAAAGATATTATTGGTATTACAGAATCAGTAGTGGCAAGAGCTCAAGGTAATTATGTTACTATCGATGAAGTAGCTGAAAATATTAAAAAAATTACAAATAATGCTAATGTGATTAAACTTTATGAACCAATTTTTTCAAGAAATCGTTTTGCTATGATTCTTAAAGCTTTTGCTAGGGCTGCTGGTAAAAAAATTAAACTATATTTAGTAACGCCAGATGAGGTTGGAAATGATTGTAGAAATCATCCCTTTACAGGATTAAATTACGATGAATATTATAGATCTATTGTGGAAGCAGAAGGCAAAGAATGTGAAGTAATTGTAGGAGATTTATTTGAAATTACTAAATTACGTGATTTTTTATGTAATTATGATAAAAACAGTGATGAATATGCATTTGATGTTAGATGTCGTTCAAATAATACTATGTTAAATCAAATTTGCTCTGATAAATGTGAATATGGTTTATTAGGAAGTAATAAATCCTCAGAAGAAGTATTAAAGTTATTTCCAAATAGTAAAAAAGCACAAGAAATTGTTAATGAAATTCAAGCATATATTTATGGAAAAACTGGTAAAAAAGTTGAAGTAATGGTATATGGTGATGGTTGTTTTAAAGATCCGGTTGGTGGTATTTGGGAATTTGCAGATCCTGTAGTTTCTCCCGCTTATACTGATGGTTTAGAAGGAACACCAAATGAAATTAAAATTAAAAATTTTGCTGATGATAAATATAAAAATTTATCTGGTGAAGATTTAACAAAGGCTATTAAACAAGAAATTCAAAATAAGGATAAAAACTTAAAGGGTAATATGACTTCTCAAGGAACTACGCCAAGAAGATATGTAGATTTATTAGGTTCATTAATGGATTTAACTTCTGGTTCTGGTGATCGTGGTACTCCGATTGTATATGTTAAAAGATACTTTAATAATTTAGCGAGTGAATAATGCATGCATTACGAAAAATACAAGGTAATTTAAATAAGATTGCTTGTGATGTCCAATGTCATTGGAATGGTGAACATTATGTAGATATTCCAAAAGATATTTTAACACAAGCTCAAGCTTATATTGAAATAGATATTGATACAGATACACCAAGGACTATCATTTATTTCATATATAAGCATAAAACCAAAGGCTATTATGTAAAAATTCGTGGTAAAAGAGTTTATTTAAATATGTTAGAAAATTATGATAATGTTATGAAAGGATTAAATAATGAATCATAATAACTCAAATGAATATTATAATTATGATTGGTCAAAAGTTGGTAAATGGTTTAGACATTTTCTTAATTTTTTCGGTTTAGCTCTTGAAAAAGATTGGTCATACTGTGATGAGAAATGGGTAGCCGCTTTAAATCATTGTATGTTTTATCTTTTTAATGGATCTGAAGAAATACAAAAAAATATGGTTGAATTAATTGATCTTATTGATGACGGTATGATTGATTTATGGAAAAAAGATTTAGAATTGTATAATAAAGGTCAAGTTGATTTAGATAAAAAATATGTTATACAATTAGAAAAAGTTTGTAAACTTATTGATGACTATAGGAAAGAAAATAATGTTTAATTGGTTTAAAAAATTAAAAAAGAAAAGACAAGATAAAATTTGGGATCACTTATATTATTATACATTATCTCAGGTATTAGAAGATTTAATTGAGTTATATAAAAATACTTGGGATAAAGAAAGAGTAAAGCGAACAATAAGATTAGTAAGTTGTATAAATTTAGAAGCTTATTACAAAGATACAGAATTAAGAGAAAAAGTCCGTAAAATTTTACATGAGGAAGATTAACTATGACAAATATTATAGAAGAAGTTCAGTTAGATTATTGTGATGTAATGATTAAACCAAAAAGATCAACGCTTAATTCGAGAAGTGAACCAGATATTTATCGAATATATAAAATGAAACATACAGAAAGAGTATTGTATGGTAATGGTTTAATAGTAGCGAATATGGCAACTACAGGTACATTTGCTATGACAGAAGTATTTGCAAAGAATCTTATGTTTACTTGTCTTCATAAACATTATTCGTTTGAAGAAATTAAAGAATTTCTCGAAAAACATAAGAATGAAGAAATTGAATTTAAAATGGGTAATGAAAATTGTATTGCTTACTTCAATGATTATGTTTTTGTTTCAACCGGTATTAAAGATGGTGATTATGAAAAGATTTGTAAAGTATTAGATTTAGGATACTGTAAAAATCTTTGTATTGATATCGCTAATGGTTATATTCCAAAATTACTTGATTTTGTAAAGAAAATTCGTGAAAAATATTCTAATTTAATCATTATGGTTGGAAATGTGTGTACAGGTGATATGGTTCAAGATATTATACTTGCTGGTGCTGATATTGTAAAATGTGGTATTGGACCAGGAGCAAATTGTACAACACGCAAACAAACAGGATGTGGAAGACCACAATTATCAGCAGTTATTGAATGTGCTGAAGCTGCTCATGCTGTTGATGGAATGCTTTGTGCTGATGGTGGAATTACTTGTGTTGGTGATATCAATAAAGCATATGGTGCTGGTGCTGATTTTGTGATGGTTGGTTCATTAGTTGCTGGAAGTGATGAAGCAGATGGTGAAATCATTAAAAAGATATATAAAACCAATGAAGTAGAAGTTATATCATGTAATCGAAATGATGAAGATCTTAATCCTATAGATAATGATTATGATGAATATGATATCAATGAAACTGAACCAAAATATGAGATAAAGAAATATAAACTTGCTTATGGTATGTCTAGTAAATATGCCCAAGATAAACATTGGAATGGTATGGCAAAATACAGAGCATCAGAAGGTATTGTTACATTAAAACCTTACAGTGGACCAGTTCAAAATACGATTGATGAATATCTTGGTGGATTGAGAAGTTGTATGACATATATCTCAGCTAGAAGATTAAAAGATATTCCAAAATGTTGTACTTTTTATAGAGCAAATCGTATATTAAATAATGATGGTAAAGGTATTTAATAAATGAAAAGAAAAACTATTTTATTAGTATTAGTTATTTTATTTGTTTGTACAAATTTTTTAACATTTTGTACATTGAATTGTATTGAATCCTATAATGAACTTTTGGAATATTTAAAATGACAACTGTTTTTAACCACAATTATAATAATGAATATTTAAAATGTATAGGATGTAATCTTTGTACAAAAAATTGTCCATTGCGATTTTCTATGAATACTGTAATAATGTTATATAAAGAAAATCGTAAAGAAGAAATGTATAAATATATTTTTGATAATCATCCATTTCCTTTGATTTGCAGTTATATATGTCCAGATAATTTTTGTATGAATCATTGTCCGAATAATGTAGATATTAAAACTTGGAGAAAAATTTTATTATTTCAACAAGAAAGACCTAAAGAAACAATTGTTAAAAATGGTAAAAAAATAGCTATAGTCGGTGGTGGTGTTTCTGGATTAACAGCAGCTTGGTTTTTATATAGAAAAGGTTATCGTATTGATTTATATGAAAAAAATCAATTAGGTGGTGAATTAAATTTTATACCAGAAGAACGTCTACCAAATAATGTTTTAAATATGGAAATAGAAGAATTAAAACATTATATAGATAATTTATATTTATCAGAATTTGATATAAATGATATTAAAAATTATGATAAAGTAATTTATTGTATTGGTATGAAACCAAAAAAATTAGATATAGATATAGATTCTTCTGTAATATATTATGATGAGTATTTAGCTAATTCACCTATAAATAAAAATATTGCTATTATAGGCGGTGGAAATGTAGCTTTAGATTGTGCGATATATAATGAAGGTAAATCTACAATTTTTGTAAGAAGAAATTTATATGATATGCAGATTAATAAAAAAGATTTTATTACATTAATCAATAAACAAATATCTATAATTGATAACTTTACACCTTTAAAAATTGAAAATAATTCAGTAATTGGTAATTTTTATAATAATACTTTAAAATTTGATTTTGATAAAGTAGTAATAGCAATAGGTAGAGAACCAATAATATTAGAAAATTTATCTGAAAAAGAGATTCAAATAATACCTGGAAAATCTGCAATAGAAACAATTGCTATAACATTAGACCAACTAAAAGGATTAAATATATGAGTAAAAGCGAAATAGATTGGGAAAAAAATAAAGATAAAAAAATTGAAAATAATTTTATAAATGGCTTTATTAAAATTTTTGATCATATTATATGGTATATTGTATTAATTGTATTTATGCTTTGTATGGCTTATAGTACTAATCAAGAAAAACAAATTCACTTAACAGGAACATTACAATGTTCTGAGGTAATAAAATGAAAGAGGAAAATATGAAACCTGAAAATACAAGAACTATTCATAGAGTAATTAGTGTTTTTGGTGCTCAAAATCAAAAAATGCAAGCTTTAGAAGAGTTAATGGAATTACAATCAGCTTTATTTGAAAATGTACATAGAGAAACTGATAATCGTACAAATATTGTAGAAGAAGTAGCTGATGTAGAAATTATGTTAGCACAAATTAAAGAAATTTTTAATATTCAACCTAAAGAAATTGAAGAAATTCAAGATTATAAGTTACGTCGTCTTGATCATACGATTGAAAAATATTTAGCTAAGCATCAAAATGATAGTTCTACATCAGAGCAGCAAATTCATATTGATAGAGAAACATCTAATGGAAGATAAAGGAGTACTAATATATGTTCGTAATTAAAAATATAAAGAGAAATTATGACTGTTATCTTACTGAAAATAATACTTGGGAAGGTTTACTCAAAGCTAAAACTTTTAAAACAGAAGATGAAGCTAAAACAGCATTAACAGAAGATGGTAAAATTCTTGCCTGGTCTGATGTTGTTAGACTTAAAAATTAAATTTTGAATCACTTTATACCTAGAATGATCACTAAGTTCTATAATTTAGTGATCATTTTTATTTGGACAAAAATATGAGTGAAGTAATATATTATGAAAATGAAGATTATGCTAAAACAATATTAAAAGAATCATGGAATTATTTAACTTTTCAAATATCTGAATGTACTGAAGATGCTTTAAATAAAAAATGTAACTTTATTTTAAAGTGTCAAAGTATAGATTGGAAGCCATTAATGTTAGAATATCATGAAAATGTAAGAGTTTATACAAAATATTTTTATATTAAAAAATGAAATTTAAAGAAAAATTAGAAATAATTGAATCAATATTAACAATTATAGTATCATTAATTGCTATTTATGGTACTATAGTTTCTTGTACGTCTGGTTTTTGGACAAAATTAAATTCTACAATAGAAAAGATACATATTGAAAAGGATATTAAAAATGAAATAGAAAAAACTATTCTTGACTAGTTAATAGAATGGAGTAAAATATGCGAGTTTATACAGACGCTAGTACTAGAGGAGGGATATCTGGATTAGGTTATGTTGCAACAACAGCTCGAGATAAAGAATTATATAGTCATGGAATAATTATAGATCAATCTGATAATAATACTGCAGAATTATTAGCAATTATATATGCAATAGATGATACACAAGATTTATTACAAAAGAATGAAAAGGTAACAATATTAACAGACTCTACTTATGCAATACAAGCAATTAGATTTAATCATTATAGGGAAAATGAAGAAGCAATAGTTAAAAAAATACAAAATTTAATGGAAGCCTATCAATACACATTATTTCATGTTAAAGGACATTGCCAAGATGGTACAGTTCTTTCACATTTTAATAAAAAAGCAGATCGTATTTCTAAAAATATGAGAAAAGAATATGAAAATGAAAAGATTAGAGCTAAAAAAGAAAAAGTACAAATGATCAAACGAAATAAAGGTCGTGAATAATATTTTAAAAAATTAATTTATTACTAGTTCTATAAAATTACGGTTTTACTTTATAATAAATTAATATATAAAGTATAATAAATTTGAAGTTATAATACATCGTAAATATGAGATAATATTAAGAATTACAGACTCCGGAGGCTTCAGGCTTAGCACAGCACAATTCTCTGTTTGTGGAATTAACCACCAGCATTTATTAATGGGAGTAGTACAATTCTGGTCGTGCAGAAGATTGATTATGTAAGTCTAATACACAGATGATAGAAGCAACCATCGAAAAGGCTAATAGGAATTTTCTTTAGTTAAGCTGTGATATACTAAAGACTTGTTGACCTAACCTTGCTTAACGCTAATCACGACTACAAAGTTTTAATCAATCAATTTTTTAATCTTTTTAATAAGAGGAAAACATGACATTTAAAGAAATTTTAAAAGAATGGTGGAAAAGTCTCAAAGCTTTTTCTACTGCTGGATGGAAAGCAATTAGAAATTTATTTTCAACTTCTTTTCATCTGATTAAAGAACCAATTGTAATTTTTGCCAAAGCTCTTTGGGCTTGGATTAAAGCAATTGTAGTTGGTATGTATGAAATTCTGAAATCTTTTCTTATTGATTTTGTTACATCTACTTTAAAGATGATTTGGAAAAGTTTAGTTTGTCTTTATAATTGGATTAAATCAAAATTCAAGAAAAAAGAAGAAGTTAAAAAGAATAAAAAATAATCTTTTTTTTGGAGGATTAATTTCCTCCTTTTTGGATACTTACTCAAGTTGGTGAAGAGGACGGTTTGCTAAACCGTTAGGAGTTGGCAACATCTCGCGTAGGTTCGAGCCCTACAGTATCCGCCAGTATTGTAACCATAGTTAACTTCATACTATGCTATTATATTGAGAAGTTATATAATATATAAAAATATTATGTTAAATATAATACTGCTAGTCTTGTCATTTGTCTTAAGCAGCTTAGAGGGTAAAAAAGATCTAATTTTGAAAGAAATGACTTTATATTATAGCGGGATGTAAGCAGTGGTAGCTGGCTAGGCTCATAACCTAGAGGTCGGTGGTTCAAGTCCATCTCCCGCAACCAATATAAAATTTGGCTTTCTCTAAATAATTGGTTGATAGCTGATAAAGAGATATGTAACATTACTGAAAAGTTTGTTATGTAGTTGCCAGACATTAAGAAGCATAAGGTTGAAATAGCAAGGGTTGGCCAACCTTTAGTGACGTAAGAAACGGACAAATCGTGTTGGAGAATGCTGATATCTGTATCCGTTTGTAGGTAATCAATCCTACCTTCCTACAATAGCGTAAGAATAGCTAACTTACGTGGAAGTGACTGAATAATGTGCTTAATATACTGCTTGAAGGTAGTCAGGAATCCTTCAGCCAAGTTTTATATATCAATGTCCGTAAGGGCAAAAGGAAATACCGAGATGCCTCTATGTGCAAAATACCAATTATATGGTTATTAGGCAATTCCCAAAACCGGCCCGTCTTTAACATTAAGGGAATATAAGGAGTGGTCATTATCAAGACGGCTTACCTAACGAGCTTAAAGAATCGGTAACATTTTTTATAAGGTGATAAAATGAAACAAGACATTAATAAAACAGTAAAACATATTATTGCAAAACATCTAGGTATTGAAGAATCTAAAATTAAAGAAACTTCATATTTAACGGATGATTTAGGAGCAGATAGTTTAGATTCTATTGAATTAGTAATGGCTTTAGAAGATGAATTTGGTATAGAAATTCCAGATAAAGATTCAGAAAATTTTAAAACAGTTCAAGATATTATCGAATATTTACATAAAAATTAAAAAATAAATAGTTCTATAAAAACATGATGATAATGATAGTAACATATTTAAACTCAGATAATCAACCTAGAGAACAAGGCTGAGGGTTTAGTTTTACTTGAAATTATCATAAAAAAGAAGATTAAACCCGCTAAAATAAAAAATTAGCGGATTTTTTTTACGAAATTACGGTTTTACATAATGAAAAATATATTCTATATGTATAATTGTTCTTGAGTGACGTTATAAAGACATCGTAAATAAGAAATAATATTGAGTGTACAGGATTAGCTCAGTTGGAAGAGCATCTCGTTTACACCGAGAGGGTCGGCAGTTCGAACCTGTCATCCTGTACCATAAATACTGCGGTAGCTCAGTTGGTTAGAGCACTGCTCTGATAAGGCAGGGGTCAATAGTTCAAGTCTATTTCGCAGTACCATATAAATTTTATGGAAGAATGTAATTCCTGAAAAGCATTAAACCGTTACATTCTTTCGCCTCTGGAGGATTGCCAGAGCGGCTTAATGGAGCGGTCTTGAAAACCGTCGTGGATGAAATATGCCACCGAGTGTTCGAATCACTCATCCTCCGCCAATAAACTGCTGAGAAGGTTGTAGTAAATATTATTAAAAGATTTAGAGCTCTTTAATAAATATATTCCTTTAACGAACATTGCTCAGTAGTATCTCTAAAGAAGTTATATTTGTATAACTATGGATCGTTATAAAAACTACAAACTTTTTTTGGGATGTCATATCAGTAATGTTATGATGGTCAGACCGAACTAGCAGGTTTTATACCATAAGTCTTTCAGGCACAAAAGAGTCACGTACGTAGATGTGTACCACTACCTATCCCAAAACATTTTTTATAGACCGTTAGCTCAGGTGAATAGAGCACAAACCTTCTAAGTTTGGTGTCACAGGTTTGAGTCCTGTACGGTCTGCCAATTGACTTTTTGAAATAGGAGTCATTAAATAATCTATTTCTCATTTAATAAATTTTGTTTTAATTTTGATCATAACAGAAAAGGAGAAAATATCATGATCATAAATTCTACAACTCAGAAGTCTAGTGCATTTGAATCATTAACACCAATGCAACAAGCTGAATTAATAACTTTTGTAAATGGTATGATTCAAGGAGCACTTACTTATAAAAAACAATTTACTACATCTGATCTTGTTGGAGGTAAATTTAGAGATTGGTCATATACACCATTAGATTATATATACCAATATCATCTAAATAGAAAAGTTACTGATCCAGAAGCAGAATCAGGTAAAGATATAGGAAGAATTGTAAAATATATTATGTCTATTGATAAACATAGAGTTTATAAAATTACAGGAACAGAACAAAGACGCTTTCCAATTAACATTTATGAACTTGTGAAAATTAAAGACTAATGTTAAAACTCCTTGCTACTACCTTTCAAGGTTAAATAGAAGGTAGCCTTAAAGCCCCTATAGTTAAAAGGTATAACACCTCACTTGTAATGAGGATTTCATTGTTCGATTCAGTGTGGGGGCACCATTATATTGGGATGTAGCTCAAAGGCAGAGCAATCGGCTGTTAACCGATGTGTTGTGGGTTCGAGCCCCACCTTCCCAGCCAAATTTATGCGCTTGTGGCGGAATAGGTAGACGCTGCAGACTTAAAATCTGTTGGAGATAACTCCGTGCTGGTTCAATTCCAGTCAGGCGCACCAATTAAGGTGCTTTCGTTCAGTTGGTCTAGGACATCGCCCTGTCACGGCGAAGATCACGGGTTCAAGTCCCGTAAGCACCGCCATTCATGCGACCATCGAATAGTCAGTCTAGTTCACATGCCTTTCACGCATGAAACACGGGGGCAGAGCCCGTTGGTCGTACCAATTTTAATATTATAAAAACTTAGTAGAAATATTTAAATATAATATTCTAAATATATTAATTAAGAAAGGATATTATATGGAAGAAATATGGAAAGAAACTGAAATATCTGGGTATTTTATTAGTAATTTAGGTAGATTAAAAGGTAGATCCGGTAAAATAATTAAAAGTTATTTAAATAAACGTACAGGATATTTAAATATTTGTTTAAAACCAAATGGAAAAAATAGTAAAAGTAAAGCAGTAAAAATTCATAGGTTAGTAGCAGAAGCTTTTATACCAAATTTAGAAAATAAACCATTTGTTAATCATATTGATGGAAATAAACAAAATAATGTTGTTACTAATTTAGAATGGTGTACTAATCAAGAAAATATGATTCATGCTAATAAACATGGCTTATTAAAAATATATAAAGGTGAAAAAAGTTCTCAAGCTAAATTAACAAATACCCAAGTAAAATGGATAAGAGAGCATTATATACCTAGAGATAATGTATTTGGATGTAGAGCTTTAGGAAGAAAATTTGGAGTAGCTCATAATACAATTTTAGAAATTTTAAAAAATAGATCCTATAAAAATATTTAAGGAACAGTAGCTAAATTGGTACGTAGGATCTCAGTAGCTGCGGCCTTATAAGCCGTGTAGAATGTGTGTTCGAGTCACACCTGTTCCACCATCGGGGCGTAGCTCAGCCTGTTTAGAGCGCTTGCTTTGGGAGCAAGATGTCGGAGGTTAGAATCCTCTCGCCCCGACCAATTTTTGTTATTACAAAATATAAAGCAGAGTTGTGGTAACAGCCACGCTGGGAAGTGCGCATACCTACCGAAAGGGTACCCGTGGCAGTGGATAAACTCCATAATAGACTGATATGGAAGCTAAACTTTGATATAAGCACGCTTTCATAGGAATTGAGGTTCGATTCCTCTAATGCTTTATTTTTATTAAATAATGGAAGGGTCGCATAGTGGCAATTGCTGGGGACTGTAAATCCCCTCCCTTTGGGGTTCGTTGGTTCGAGTCCAACCCCTTCCACCAGTTTTATGCCCTGTTATATCTAGTCGCGAATAGATAGCTTAGGATGTAGGTCCAAGATAATGTGTGGAAATCATGTGGGGGCGCCAATTTTAATTATATTGTTTCTTTTTATTAAGAATATATTAACTTCTTGTGGTGTAAAAATGGATAGATTTAGTGATATCATAGTTATGTTACTAAACACTAACGTGCGGAAGCATAACTCCACTTAAGGTTTTGGTACAAGTTCGAGTCTTGTCAAGAAGAATATTTAATACCTCGTTGTAGTCATGGTGACCGCTGATTGAAATGTCTATAGCTCCAATCAATTAGTACGGGAATGCTGTTCGAATCAGTTTACGGGGTGCCATTTTTAAATTTTGACAATAAAAAATAGGTTGACTTTAATATATTTAGTTCCTCCAAGCTAGTCCTGATTGCTGAGTACAGACCGAACAGGAAGTAACATATTTGAAATGATAGAATAGGGTTACAATTGTCAAATTTTAGGGAGTTTCTTTAGTGACTTCTCCGTTTAGGTTCAGTAGTGATAAACTATGTGATCAAAAAGTCACTTTCTTTATGGGAACAATACACTGAGATTACATCATACGGTCCCTGTTCCCTTCTCTTTTTATTTAGGGTATCTTCTAATGGTCGGAAAGCGGAATTTGACTCCGTTAATCGTGGTTCGAATCCATGTACCCTAGCCAGTTTATATAAAGAATTGTCCCAGTAATCCTATGGCATCTCAATAATGTTATGATCTGTCCTATGAAATAACATAGAGTTTTAAAAATTCCTAGGTCTTGTTTTTAAAATGGACAAATGATATTTTAGTTCTAATGATAATATTTGATTAATTTTTATGAATTTTTATAGGATACAATTAAAATGAATTATAGACATTTTTCATTTTTAAAAAAGGAGTCTAAATTTATCGAATTGTCTGGTGATAAACAAAGAGCTATAGAAACTCAAGCTAATATTGCAGTTGAAGCTCATAAAGTATCACGATATTATAAAAAGTCTATGCAAGATGAAGAGTTACAACAACAGTTTTTTGATATGCTTTGTGATGTATATGCAAATAAATCAGAACAAGAAATTAAAAAATATGTTATTCTAGATTCAAAAGCTTTATATTATTATCCTTTAACGAAAGATAGATATGCTTATTATGAACAATTAGCAAAAGAAAAAGCAAAAGTAATGGATAATAATATATTTATTGAAACACAAAAACATTTTAAAAATTTTTCACGTTAAAACAACAACTTAATAAAGGAGTTATATAAAAATGGCTGATAAAGAGCTGTCATATGAAGAAAAACAACGTTTATTCGAAGAGCAATTATTTAAGAAAAGATGGGCTAAGCATTTAAAATTAAGTCCTATGCTTTGTAAAATTTCCAAAAATGTTGGTAAGGCTCCAAAGTGTAATATTAAAGGACCTAAAAAAGAAGTTGCTGTTGTAGTTGATACTAAAGGCAAAAAGAAAAAGTAGTAATGTTCTAATATAAATGAAAAGTAATTTTTATTTATAGTGTGGAATTATGAAGTTAATTGAAATACTTGGATTATATAAAGCAATTAAGTCTACAGCTAAGAAATATCACTGGAAAACTGCTGGTGATAATTTCATGTCTGATCATTTATTATTTGATCGTATTTATGATGATATTGATGATGGTATCATAGATACAATTGCTGAACAATATTATATGGGTTTAGGTAGAAAAGATATTAATGATGTTGATGAATTATCTGCATTGTGTGTTAAGTATGAAGGCAAATCTTTTGAAGCTAAATCTGAAAATATAATTCCAATGTATAAAGAATTATTAAGAATGATGAATGAGTTTTTACAGAATATAGAAAAATTAGATTCTATGCGCGGAATTAATGCTGAGCTTGATAATATGGCTTCTGTTATTTCTCAATTGTATGGATTAGTTTTAGCTCGTTTATCATAATTAATGGCTTTACATTTAAATTTGTATGACTTAATTTTTAATTAAATTAGGTCATATTTTTTTACCAATTGAAGATTAAGAGTTGCTACTTAATCTGAAATAAAGGTTGATGGGATAACCTTTTGTTGAAACCCATTCTGTCGTACCGCAGTTCGAATGGTTCGTATTTCCTAGTATTAATGGTGAAACAAACTAGGTACAGCATGGTATAAGTGCCCTGGATACTAACAAACCGATGGGGATAGGTTAATTCCCCTTACTTTTTATAGGAGATATAAAATGAAAAGTTATAAAGCTATTAATGTTAAACCAGACGAAGAGTTTAAAGTTGATTTTCGTATAGCTAGTGAAAAAGACGCAATTCAAGCTATGGTTAAAAAATACCATAAAAGAGTCCGTCAATATTTCAAAAAAGAAATTGCAAAATTTATGGTAGAGAAATAAAATGAAAAAAATATTTATTACTTTATTTATTTGTTTATTTACAGTTAATGCAAATGCTGGAATATGGACATATGCTCAAGCTACAAGTGCTAAATCAGCAGCACGTAGAGCTGAAAATGCAATCGAAGAAACACAAAAAGAAGTAATTGATTTAAAAAAAGAAGTTGAAGAATTAAGAGAAAGGGTTGATAAATTGATTAAACTTATGGAGAAACAAAATGAAAAAGAAAAAGATGACAATAACAGTAAAGACTCCTAAACCTAGGAACTTTGCTTTAATAAATGCTCAAATTGCAGGTTTACTCAGAACTAAAGTTATTCCTAATAAAAAGAAAAATGTTAAAAAATTTGATTGGAAAAAAGATATAGCTGATTATTTAAATATTAAAGAAATGATATTAGTACTTAAATAATCAGCTATAATAAAAGGAGTGTTTATTATGAGTAGTAGACAAGAATCTAATAAAGAAATTTTAAAGAAACTAGAATATTATGTAGAGCAATATCCTGATATGCGTTTTTGTCAGTTATTATATATGCTTAATATTATAGATGGTTCTGATAAGTTTTATGAAGAATCGAATACTACTCTAGTTAATTTAATGTGGAAACCAAATAAATTAAATACTGAAAATAATGGTTTTACAAAATAAATAATTATATATAAAAAATATAATGTAAATAAAATTTAAGAAAGGAAAAATAAAATGTCTAAGTTCTCTGGATACGCAAGTAAAACAGAAGCAGATTATAATAAGCATAAGGATGAGCAAGTTGTAAATTATATGGATGGAATTTCCTATACAACTAACCCATTACTCGAATTAGAAATGGTGGCTGCATCATCTATTTTTGGTGAAAAGTCCTATTATATGAATGACGGTGTAAAGGATAAGAAATTAAATAGTACAACTCAAACTTTCATTAAGGCTTGTGATAATGCTTTAAGTTATGATTTTAAAGGTGTTTTGGAATTAGCTAAAAAGTTACGTTATGAATATAATATGCGTTTAAATCCTGCTTTAATTATGGTTAGAGCTGTAATGCATGAAGGTAGAAAAGCATTTAATGAAGAAAATAAGGTATTCATGCGTGCTTGTATTGAAGAAGTAATTAATATTCCTACTGATATTTGGAATCAGTTTGAGTTGTGGATGTTCTTCAATGGATCTAAGAACAAGTTACCATCTATTTTGAAGAGAGCTTGGGCTGAGAAGTTAAATCATACTAAGAAGTATCAGTTAGCTAAGTACAAGACTAAGGCTAAGATTATTGACTTAGTTCGTATTTGTCATGCTAGTTCTGAAGATATCAATGAGTTAATGAAGTCTGGTACAATTGAAGTTACTGATGAAGAATCTACTTGGGAAAAATTGAGAAGTGAGGGTAAGACTTGGACTGAAATTTTACAATCTACATATTTACCACACATGGCTTTGTTGAGAAACTTACGTGGTATTTTTACTGAGATTGAAGATGAAGATGTCAGAAAGCAAGTTCTTGAAATGCTTGAAAATGGTGTTGAAAAAGGTAAGCAATTCCCATTCAGATACTGGTCTGCATTAAAGGCTATCCAAACTTCTAATCCACGTGTTAAGGGTGAATCTGCTATTGTAGAAAGCTTGAACAGATGTATGGATAGAGCAATGGATAATTTTCCTAAGTTAAAAGGTAAGACAATTTGCTTATCCGATAACTCTGGATCTGCTTGGGGTGCTTTAACTACTGAATATGGATCTGTTAAGGTTGCTGAAATTGATAACTTGTCTTCCGTTATGACAGCTATTAACTCTGATGAAGGGTATGTTGGAATTTTCGGTGATAGATTAGAGATTGAATCTGTTAACAAGAGAGATGGTGTATTGTCTCAATTAGATAAGATTCAAAGTAAGCATTCACATAATATTGGTGGTTCTACTGAAAATGGTATTTGGTTATTCTTTGATCAAGCAATTAAAAAGAAAATACATTACGATAACATTTTTATTTACTCTGATATGCAGGCTGGTCATGGTGGATTATATGGTATCAACTCTGCGGATTATTTAGATTACGTTACTCGTGGTTCTTATATCGATGTCTTAAAGCTGATTCAAGTATATAGACAGAAGGTTAATCCAAAGGTAAATGTATTCTCAGTACAAACTGCTGGATATGATAACAATGTCGTACCAGAAAATGAATACCGTACATCTATCTTGACTGGTTGGACAGGTAAGGAAGCACTCTATGCTAATGCTGTAATTGATATTTGGGATAGAATGCAAAATAAAAATCAAAAAACTGAAGAAAATGACTTTACAAATACAAAAAAGAGTATTAAGATAAAGACATCAGTTAAGTAAAATTATTGTGAGGGTTAAGCGGTTTAGAGAGTTACATCGGACTTGACTTTTAATCAAATAATCGAAATAAAAACTCTTTAAGATATTCTAACCCTCACAATTCTGGACAGTTTTTAGTGAAGAAGCGGAAGAAATTGTTACATCGTCTTTGGAATGACTGCTACATATACACAATTTCTAAATATTCTCTTCCTACAGTAAAATATTATTATGGAGAAGCGGTTGGAACAGTTGCATCGTTTAATTGGTTAAAACATTACTTATTGAAAAGTACTATTGTAGGTTCAAGTCCTACTGCAATAAATCTGTTCTATTTATTCTCTCCATAAGCAAAATTATGATAAAGAAGCGGGTTAAAGAGTTACATCGCGAAACGGTATACGCAATTGTTCTTGAAAAACAATGACTTAAATGTCATGTGGGTTCGATTCCCACTGTATTACATCTCTTTAAGATATTCTCTTTATCACTAGTTTTACTTCTGTAGGTTTGTAGTTCATAAGCCTTCTCCAAATAATTAATGTTTAAACCGTTGTTGGGAAGTACTCAAGAAAAATACGTAAAGTTTTTCAATTTAATATTATTTCTTATTTAAAAATGGCTTTACAAATAAAAAAATTTAAATTATATATAAAATATAAAATAAAGAAAGGTTCTATTAAATATGATGATTAATATGGTTAAGAAATGTTGGCATATGTTTGGCTTCGCCGGTAAAACTAGCGGAGGTAATGTCTAATTAACCTATTAACGGATAAAATTAAGATTAAAGGCATACCTCTGAAAGTAAAAAATTCAGAGGTTTTATTTTTATGTAAATATTAAAAATAAATGGGGAAGTAGCGCAACTGGGAGAGCATCTGATTTGCATTCAGAAGGTTGAGGGTTCGAGTCCCTTCTTTTCCACCATGGCTCTGTAGCTCAGTTAGTAGAGCACCAGACTGAAAATCTGGGTGTCACTGGGGCGGAACCAGTCGGAGCCACCATGAAGATGTAGCTTAGTAGGTAAAGCATCTGACTTTTAATCAGAAGAGCGAGGGTTCGAGCCCCTCCATCTTCACCATGGTAATGTAGTTCAGCTGGTAGAACGCATCTCTCATAAGGATGTAGTCACTTGTTCGAGTCAAGTCATTACCACCAATGGACTGTTGGCAGAGCGTTTATGCGTTGGTCTGCAAAACCAATTAGACAGGTTAGACTCCTGTACAGTCCTCCATAATGCGGATATAGTATAGTGGTTATTATGAAACATTGCCAATGTTTAGAGACGAGTTCAATTCTCGTTATCCGCTCCATGCGATTGTAGTATAATGGTTATTATTCCAGTCTTCCAAACTGAGGATGTGAGTTCAATTCTCACCGGTCGCTCCAAAATAGGGGTTTAGTTTAATGGTAAAATATCGGTCTCCAAAACCGTAAGATGATTGTTCGAGTCAGTCAACCCTTGCCAATTTTACGAATAGAAGTATATATCAGTATATCTGGTCTATTCTTGTGTTCGTAGCTTAATTGGTAAAGCGCTAGATTGTGGTTCTGGAGGATATGGGTTCAAGTCCCATCGATCACCCCAATAGAGAGTTAGAAGTAATTCTAACTCTTTTTTAATGGTTTTACTTTTTAGTACTAATAATATATAAATTATTTATTATGAGTAAAAATAGTGAAAATTTATTAACAGTAAAATGTATGTATAATGGAAAACTTGAAAAACATCCATTATTATTAAAATGTATTACTGAAATTTTAGATAAAATAAGACAAGAAAAAGATCTAGATGAACAATTCTATATAAAAGATACTGATATTAAATGCTATTTAGCTACAATATATAAAACAAATAAACAAATAAATCATTATTATGTATCATTATATCAATATCCAGGTCAATGGTACAATGAAGAAACTAAATATGAACTTTATATTACCAAAGAAAATGCAGAGAATTTATATTTATTATCACGTATAAATATAAATTGTATTATACCATATATAAAAATAACTAATTAATAATACTTTGGAATTAATAATGACAAGAATAAATGTTATATCTGTTAAAGAATTATCTGATCAATGGCTTTTGGCTGAATACAGAGAACTTCCTAGATGTATTAAACAAGATATAAACATTAAAAATGCTCCATTAAAGTATTGTCTGGGTAAAGGACATATGAAGTGGGCTAGATGTCATATAATGTTTTTATTGACTCGTTATAAAGAGATTTGTGATGAAATGATATATCGTGGTTTTAAAGTTAATTATACTTATCTAGAGCTATTAAAATGGACATATGATAATGTTAATCATGATTTATTTTGTAGATATATACCAGATGTTCTAGATATAAATATTAATTATAATCGTTTATTAGAAAAATATAATCAAAAACCAAATTTTTATAAATGGACCAATAGAGAAAAACCAATTATATTTAAGGAAATTTAATATGAAAAAAACATCTGCAGAAATATTAGAAATGAGAGCTTTGCAAGCAGTTAATAAAGCTAAAAATGTATTTTCATGGAATATGGATATTACATTTGCAAAATTAATACTACCTTGTGTTAAAGCATATTATAAAAAAGCAGAAAAAACTATAGATACTTCATATATATGTATGCCTTTGTTTTTACGTAATAAAATGATGAATAGAGAAGGGTCTAAATCAAAATTGTTTATTAAAATTAAACAATATTATCATAAAAAGTATATTAAACATATGGAAGATCTTATAGATGCTTTAGATGATGTTTTAATAGAAAGCACAGATAAATGGGAAAAGAAATGGGGTATGCGTCCATTTATGAAAATAGAATATGATAGTGTACCTTGTAAATGGAATGAAAAAGGTGAAGCAGAGTTATTTTCTTTAATAATAAATAATGAATATTTAGAAAATGATAAAATTAATAAAAAGAATATGCCGTATAACTTAAAAATACAACAAAAATGTTATAAATGGCGTCAAAAACAATTTAAATGGTTTATAAATAATATAAATAAGTTATGGTGGTAAAAATGAATATATATGAATTACTAAAGTTACATGAATGTGCTATAGAAAATAGACAAAAATTAGAAAAAACAGATAAATGTGGATGTTTTTATTGTAAAAATATTTATAATCCTCAAGAAATAAAAGAATGGTGTGATAATCAACAAACGGCTATCTGTCCATATTGTGGTGTTGATTCAGTAATAGTCAATCCAACACAAGAAGAGTTAGAAATACTTAATAAATATTACTTTCCAGATACTCCTATTATAACTAAAGAATAACGGTTTTACAAATCCAATTTTTAAAGCTATTATATAATTATAAAGTAAATAAAGAAAGGATTTTAAAATGACAGCAGCTTTGGTAAATTACTATAATGTATTAGGAATATCAGATAAATCTTCTGAATCTGATATTAAAAAAGCTTATTATAAATTAGCTAAAAAATATCATCCAGATGTTAATCCTAAAACATTAGACAAATTCAAAGAAATTAATGAGGCATATGAAGTTTTGAGTGACGATAATAAGAAAATAGCTTATGATCTAACATTAAAAAAATCAAAACCAATTTCTAAAAAAACAGAAGAAGAATTAGATAAAGAATTTTTCAAGGTTCATGGTATTAAGTATGATTTAAAAGATGATAATGTATTGATTTTATTAAATTTATTACATGATATTAGAAATTCTGATGCCACAGTTGATTTATTAAATGAAGATATGTTTAGAGCTTATTCCGAACAATTAAATGAAGCTAAAGCTAAAGCAAAAGATCCTGACAATTATGTACAAAAAGAGTATTATCAAGAAACCACTAAAGAGCCAATTTTTAAAATTTTATACAATTTTAGAGATTATAGGTTTGAAAATGCAATTTCTGGTATTTGGAAAAGAAGTATCTTTGCAATTATAGGTGCCATAGTTGTCTATCTTTTGGCATTACCGTTTATTTGTGTTAGTAAAATTTTATGGTTTATTAAACCATCTAAGAAAAGATTATTTAAATGCCATTGGTTTACACATTTTCATAATTTAATTTATAGAAATCATATGATTGGTTCTACTTTTTGGATTGGTTTTTTGTCAGTATTAACTTGTTTAAAAGGTATATGGAATAGTTTATGTATTATTTATTGGACTTTTGCTAATATTATCAAATGGTTTTTAATGCCAGTGGCTGTAATTTCTGCAGCAATTATATTAGCTTTTGGACATATATTCTTTGGATTACCTTTTAAATCACCAATGAAAAAAATATTAAGATAATGGTAATGTTATTTCTTTCTTAAATAACCATTTTCCCTGAATTCTCATTAAGCCGGCTATTGATTCTAAGTCGGCTTGATTAGTTAATACAATACGTACCTCGTCATATGATCTTGTATAGACATTATCTTGTAATGATTGAATATGAGCTATGTGTATGTATTCATTATCATTTAAATTGTATGTATGTAATATTTCAGAAATAGTTTTATAAATATCTAATGAAGTATAATCTTCTCTAGTATATATTCTAAATTCTACTTTTGCTTTAAAATCAGGATTACACATATATAAATCACCTAATGTAAAATCACAAGCCGAAAAGTGATTAAAATATCCATACATCATATTTTCTAAGATTTCTATTCCTAAATCTTTCATAAGTAATCTCCTATATTTTATAGAATAATATAAACATAATGGTTTTACATATTTATTTTTCCATTTATATTACAATTGTTATGTGAGTAATTTATTTATAAATTATTTGCATGAGCATTACAACTAATACAATTATGTAGTTGATTATGGCGGAAGTATAGACGCTAGATGGAGTATAGAGAGATATAGTATGACCGGAAACTTGGCTATATCGTAGATAAATGAAAAGTAGTATTAAATTTATTTATTTGGATTCTTTAACGAATTTGTCTTAACCTATGAATATTTTTGATTACTATAAACGGAAATCACAGCTGCATGCGAACTGGCACTTAGTCTCTGATCAAAGACGCGATGTGATTCAAAACAAAGACTATACGTTCTACGGGAAAAATTGAAGATTAAGAGTTTTATTTTGGCCGTAGATAATTGACTACATAATTTAATTTTTGAAAGTTATAAATGAAAATAGATACACATCCATATAGAAAATTAGAAAAAAAGATCATAAAATATATATCAAGTTTTATGGCTTCAATTATTGTATCTTCTGATAAAGAATCATTTATGAAAAGATTTGAGATTCATACTAGTAAAAGATTAAATGGTTATACTAAACTATCTATAAATAATGGTATGGATATGGATGTTATATTTATTCATACTCTTATAAAGTTTATTGATAATAATTTCATGAATAAAGAAATAACATATATAGTTAAGCAATTACCTACTTCAAGAAAAGAAATGAGTAGTTATAGTTTAGAATTATATTTGCAAAGTGATTATACATATGATCCAAAAGATTTAGAAACATACTTAAGAATGAAAGGTATAAAGCTATGATGTTATTGCCTGTTATACAGGATCCTATAAATATAAAGATTACTACAAATGAAGAATTTCCAAAGATTTCTTTATGTAATATAGTCACTGAAGCACTATTATATGCTTATTATATGCTTTATATAGATAATGTAGCTAAAAAAGATTATTTAATACAAGATACTAATACTTATCAAAGAATTCATATGGATTATAAAAATAATACATTTACATTATCTTACAATCTAAAACGGGTTATTTCTAATACAAAGTACAAAGAAAAAATAATAACTCTTCCTTTTTCAAAAGATTTGATAGAAGATTTGGTATCTTTATTCAGAATTGATGTTAATACATATAGAGATACTTTAAAACAATTTAAATTACAACTGAAAATAAATCATAAAAAATTTTTATTAGGTTGGAAAACTCGATTTTTATCAAGTTTAGCTGAAGATATAGACACAAATTTTACTAAAATTCAAGATAATATAAGCTTTTTAGAAGCAAATAATATAGGTATTAAATCATAACGGTTTTACTATTTCATTCAAACGGTTTAATATATAATTAAAGGAAGGAAATAGTAGATGTTGTATGATAATATAGTAAAAGAAACGATTTTTTTGTTAAGAGCTACATATCCTAGTATTTATAATCAGATATGTAAAACTTTATTTGATAGTCATTTTTGTGAAGTAGAAGAGTATGATAAACTTTTGACTTATTATGCTAGAGATATTGCTCATAAGGGATTACCTATGACTACTTTAGGTGATATGAATAAAATTAACAATGAATGGGCATTAAAGTTATATTGTTATACCGATATGGGAAGATATAAATTAGATATTTCTTTTGCTCAAATTTTAAATAATTTACATAAAGATATTTCTGGAAAACTTTTAGTAGATGAAATAAAAAGTGACTTATGGAGATTATTACCGTGACGGCTAAAGAATTAGAATATAAACTTATATTTATGATTAGAGTACAATATCCACAATATTACAAATGGTGGATGGAACATTGTCAATATAAATCTATATATGTTAATCAAAGAATAATATTAAAATATTTAGAGAATACCTTATCGATGACAATAACTTTAGATTACGATATAGATAGTGGATTATACTATTTAACATTTTATAAGAGGAATATGGCCAAAAATGTACTTATAAGTTATAAAAAAGTATTAGAAAGTTTATATAATGATTTTTCATGTACTAATCTTAGTAAAGACTTAGAATTAGGGTTTAGTACAATTCAAAGGAAAATGTAATGGAAAATACAGATAATAAAATAAATGTATATAATATTATGAGTATGGCAAATGAATTACGAGAAAATTATGAAGATGATCAAGAATTCATACATAAAAATTTTTTGAATATTTTAAGTAATATATCATTTATGATTAAACATGATGTATATAAAGTAGAAGGAAGGGATAGTATAATAACTCAATGGGAGTATGTTTTAATGCTTGTACAATGTAAAAATAAAATACGATTTATACAAGCACCTCATTATAAAGATCAAGGTATAGCTAGTATATGGGATTTTTATTGTACACAAGAACAATTAGAAAATTTATTAGTGTTAAAAAAAATAGATCAAGAATCTATATTAAACTCTGTAAATATAAGAACAAGACTAGTAGGTGAAGTAATAAAATATCATGAGATAGAAGAATGAAAAATTGTGCAATATTATACATAAATAAATTAGATTATGATAAACTGGATATGGATGCAGAAGATGTAAATGTATTTGTAAGTAAAAATATATTACCAATGTTATTTACCTGTATAAATAGTGATATAATAGCTATAAATACGGGTTTACATACTTATAATTTAAAATACAATAGAAAAAAGAAAAGATACATTCTTACAAAATATACAGATAAACAGCAATATTTTTCAGATATATCTTATAAATTTATAACTAATATGACAAAATCAGATATAAAAGCATTACAAGGTTTACAAAGAATATTACATACAGAAAACTTTTGTTTATTAGATTATGTGAAAATAAAATTACAGCAATGGAATGATTGAAAAAGAAAGTAAAAGATATGCTAGAAGAAATGATATTTATAATACGTGCACAGTATCCTAACTTTTATACTAATCTTTTAAAAGTTTATAAAGATACAAAATCAAAATTATCTAATGAAAAAATATTAGCATTTTACGCAAAACAAGTAATAAGAAATAATATAAAAGATGCATTAATAGATATAGTAAATGTAGATATTATAAATTACTCATATGACTTAAGAATAATTACTTTTAAAAATGATGAAAAAGCTACAAAAATTAGAATATATTTACGTACAGATCAAATACTAAATTTATTACAAGAAGATATTACAGGTAAAACATTAATAAATTATATAAATCAACAAAAAGAGTGTATAAAATGTTAAAAGAAAATAAAGACATAACTATAAAACATTTAGAAGATACTATACTATTTCTTATACGTACTTTACATAAAGAAGTATATCATAAGTATACAAATGCTAATAATCATATTCAATTAATTCCAGAAAATATCATATTATATTATTTACAGCATCATTTAAGATTTATAGTAACTTTAACCTTAGATTCAAAAAAATATACGCAAGAAAATATAAAAGAAAAATATTTTACTTTTACAATAATGTCAAGTATAATATCTTCAAATAATAAACGAAAAGAAATATACATACCATATGAAGATACATTAAATAAACTATACAATGACATAGAAGGAAAAATATTAGAAAAATATATAGCAAAACAATTAGAAAAAATATAAATACAGAAAGATATAGATGAATAAAATACTATTACAAGATATTCAAGACAAAACATCATTAGAAAATACATTATTTTTTCTAATTCGTATACTATATCCACAAATAATTAAACAATATAAAGAAAGTAACATAGAGCATATTATTTTATTATATTTACGTCATATGGTTGATGATTATGGTATATCATTAGCTATCAATACTAAAACAAATGAAAAATATTTTGTATTTATGTATCTTTCATTTACCTCATACGATGATATTAAAAACAGTATAAATATTCCATATATAGATACATTAAGAAAATTATACAATGACATAACAACAAATAAATTACAACAATACATAAAACTAAAATTAAAAGAAAAATATAACAAAATATAAATAGAATACATATAGGTTAATTATTTACAGATATACATACAAGAAAATACATAAGGACAAACATACTGACATAAATTATACATAAGTCTATATGAATCTGGGACAAAAAACCTACTGGACGGGCCAACCTGAAAAATTGCCCTATACGTAAAGGCCCCGCCCTGGGGGTCCGCCCTGGTATTTTTTTTATATTAGGGTGATTTTATTTATTTCAGGTTAATATTTTTATATTATATTATAAATATAAATTAAATTATTCATCATTTTGAATAATTTTTATAAATATAATTATATTAACCTTAACTTTAATTCATTAGGTTAACTCTATCCCTTAAAAAGATTAGGTTATTTTTTAATCAAAAAACCGCCCTAATTTTCTAATGTTGATTTTTCAAGTGGATTTATAACCTGGAAAATTAAGATTAAAAAATGAAGTAGATTTTTGACCTGAAAATATAAAGATGAAAAAAGTAGAAAAATTATACACTTAGGATGAAAAGACTGATGTATATTCAACTTATAATCAAAATACATATAAGATAAAAGTTGTATGTGTGTTTTGACTATGAGTTGATTAGTCCCAACTTGTAGATTGTGTTAACCCGTCATAGTATAAGGAGAAAAGCCATGACAAAATCGACTAAAAATGTAAAAGAACTCAACGCTGAAGTTATTGCTCAGGTTGAAGAAGCCCGTAACATGAATACCCCGAAAGTATTCAATTTGGAATTAGCCCTGAAGGCAGCCTCGAATATGAGTGCTCCGACTTCAAGAGCTAAGGGCAATACCTCAGAGTTAGGTAAGAATATAGTTGCCCTGTTAGAATCTGCAGGTAAGGCTATGAGCTGTAAGCAGATTGCAGAGGCACTTCAGGCTGGTGGTATGCAGATTACCGCCAAGAACGTCTGTGATAAAGCATGGGCGTTAGAAAAGAAAGGTCTTATTAAGAAGACTGAAACAGGTATCTATGCAGCCTTGAATGTATAAGGTACCCCGGGCCCATATAGAGCGATGCTTAGTATTCAAGAGTGTCGCTCTGTATACCCCCCGCCCTATGAAAGCGATGCTCACCTAGTAGATAATAGTGTATATGTATATTGTGCGATGCTCGGTATGGTACGGTATTCACATATATTATTAGTGTTGTTGTCAGAGCGACGCTAGTTATACATCATTGTAAATAAGAAATAAGTAATGTCAACCGCTTAGTAAAGGAGTATAATTATGACTGAGCAAAACAAGGTTGCAGTCGCCGAAAAGGCTGCAAAAGTGTTATCCAAAGATTTAATGGATAGTGTTGAGCAAGAGACCAAACGTCGTAAAGTAAGACGTGAATGTTGGTCTGACCGTGAGGTAATCATGCGAGAAAATAAAGGTATAAGAGCCTTTCAGCGTGATTATTGGCATTATGCACATAGTATGGATTAAGGAGTGATGCTTATGAAGTATTTTGTATATGGTGTTTTGTCACTAATGGCAGTATTGATGATGTTAGTGATGCTCATGTGTTTCTTTACGCCTAATAAGGATAAGTATGGAAACTTCACTCAGCCAATTAAGTATTGGACGGATAATGTTTATTTTGAAAACAACTTTAAATAGGAGGTGCAGCAGGAAACACTTTAGTTTAATTTAGTTTAATTGTGCCGTGAGTGCGTGATTTTAGTTTTGGTAGTAGTTTACCAGTAGAAATTAGAATCATGCATTCTACGGTCAAAAAAACGAGCATTTTGAAAGGAGATATAATATGAGCGACTTTAATTATGTTTTAGTTGGAAGAAACAAACAATATGGACAGTTTATTGTTGGATATGCAGATAGTATTGCCACAGCCGAATTAGTAATAAATGATATGTGGTTAAACAATACATATCCATCTCAATATGGTAGACCAGAAACAATAGAAGTTTATCCAAAGAGTAGAGTAAAGAGGTGTTTAATATTAGATTAGTATGATTGATGACGACTGAACGAAGCATCATAGTGGTGTGGTGCTTCATTGAATCGTTAGTAACTAGTGAAAGGAGGCAATCAAATGTATGAAAAGTTATTATTGTAAATTGGATTAACCATTTAAGAAAGGAAACTAACATGGAACATATCAATTATATGGTCATGAATAGTAAGACTGCAGAATGTGAGGTGTATGGAACTAGGAATGTCGCTAAGAAACATATAGAATCAGACTGCTTTATTTTTCCAATTGACTTTGTTGATAATAAAAGTGAAGCAGAATTACTCATCTATCCAAATGTAAATAAGCATTCGAGTTTACCTTGGGTAGCAGAGTATGTCTCTGAAGATTTGTTGAATGACGATCTTCGGTGTGCAAAAGAAGATAATCCGGTTAAAATTGCTTTAGGATAATGAAAGGAGATTAAAATATGAAACCAGTTTTAGTCAAAGCCACTAAAGAAATACTTGTTGGGCTGGAAAAAACATCAGCTTGTGTATTTGAAGGAGCAGGAGGTGACTTAAACGTTTGGATGTTAGGTGTAAATGATGACCTCCAAAAGTTGGGAATACGTAAAGTAGAAACCTTCTATACCTGGAATGGAAAGTTGATGAATGAAATGTATGGTTTAACAGGTACGAATGCTTATCAGGATGATATAACTTTCTTTGGATTTGGAATCCTAGATTTTGATGAAAAAGAAATTGGTCATCTAGCATTGTGGAAATTACAAATAGGTGCACGATGGATGGATGATATCGTGGACAACAATAAGCGTCGTCAAGAACTAATTGATGGACGTGATTCAAATACAACCCTCAACTAAGGAGAATAGTCATGTGTAAAAACTGTTATGATGATGGTAACCACGAATTTGTAGGTATGGATATTTGTATCTACTGCGGTGAATGTAAACAATTGTTATTGCAACCAGAGTTTTTTAGAGGTGCAGATGGTGAAATGCATCCTAAAAAAGGTATAAAGAAAACGCAAAGTACATCGCCAGAACCGTGTGATGCTTGTAAAAAGAAATTTGAAGAGCAAGGTATTGTTCCGATGATTGAAGCAGAACGTGGTCCAAAAGGTCCTATCTTTGGTGAAAGAATAGTTAAAGTTCGCAGAGATGCTGTTCAAGGTGAAGAATTTATAAAGTTTATGAATACTCATGGTTTTCTTATTTGTGAACCAGAGTTTATGGATAAATTAATGCAAAGTCAGGAGGTTCAAAATGCCGACAGTTAAACAACAAGAAATAGCAATTGGTATCTTAGTAGTATTGCAAGGTCCAAATGCTGGGTCTATTGGATTAATCGTAAATGTATAGGAGACATGTTATGAATAAAAATAATATTAAGCAATTCATCAGCAACTATAGAGAAACATATGGCAATGATGACTATATCAGAGAGCTTGAGAATCATTTAGTAAACAGTGGTTATCCAGCTAATCTAGAGCATGTCTGTGAGGTATGCAATAGTTATCGAGCCAAGTTTGGTTTTGATGATGAATTAACCGAGGTTGTAAATACATATAACCTTGATATTGACCCATATACATTAACTATAAGGAGATAAAAAATGACAAAAGTACAGTATATCGTTTTAGTAGCTTATGATAATGTAAGTTGCTGTGACAGATGTGAAAATAATATGGTATGTGTAGCCATATGTGACACACGTAAAGAAGCTAGAGATATCGAAAAAGATATATTGATGAATGATAAAGATGACCATATAGCTTTTGTACATATCTATGCTGGTGATAAAATAAAAGCATTGAAAGGAAAATAATATGGAGGCAAGAGTTGAACCTGAAAATAAGTGGTATCTAATCATGCGAATTCAGGATGTAAATCCTGATGGTGAAGTAGTTACGACTTTGAATATTATAAGCTTCAAAAGTAAAGCTGCAGCTCAAGTTTATACTGGAGTTTTTTATAGATCAATCAAACAGATAAAAGGTTTAAAAGCTTCATATCTAATTGTTAACAAAGATGATTTTGAAAGGATAAAATAATGGTATTAAATAAACATGTTTTGATATACACTGAGTATGGTGATACTTGTGATGGTAAAGCAAGAGTATTTGGTGTATATGATACATTCGAAGAAGCTAAGACAAATATGAAAGATGATGTCCAAGGCTATTTAACAGACAATCCTAATCTTGAAATTACTGAAGAGTATGCATCTTGTATACTTGTTGGTGATGAAGATAACGGATGTCAGTGGCAAATACTAACCATCTAAAAAGGAGAACAGACCATGGAATTAACAAATGAACAAAAAGAAAGATTAAAAGCTTATCCTGTATTGGAACAAGCAGTTAATTACTTTATTGAACATAAAGGTGAGTCCGAAGAACCTGGATGTATTCCGCATTATACGTATTTCTTTAAACAGAAGTATTTAAATAATAACGTAGACCCAGACGAAATGTTTGGTTGGAATGAAGAAACATCTGAAGACTTCTGGTCTTGGGGAAGTAATTCACGTTGGTCGAATACAGTTACATGTTATATTCTTAGTGAGTTTTCTAAGTGTATAGATATTGCACTAGATCTTGCTGATGAATATGGTGATTTAATTCTTGATTAGAAAGGAAATACAAATGGAACAAATCGTTAATAAAGGTAAAGATCATAATCGTCGTTTTGATGAAGAAGATCTGGAAGTAATGGAAATTCCTGAAAAGGTTTCGAAGCTAGAAGCTATCATATACGATTGGGTATATGAGAACTTTGATCACTCAGAAGCTGAAGATCCTTCTTGGAATATTTCAATGCTTGCTGAAGAAATTGAAGAAAAGCTTAATAAACCATATAAGCAAAAGCATACAGTTGCTTATGTTGGTGATGGTTGTATGTAATTAAAGGAGGAATAACAATGGCAATACCTAAGTATTTAAAACCAATTGATGAAGCTAAAGCCAATAAGATCATCGAAAAATGTCTGAAAAATGGTACAGGTTACTATGAGCATCATTATTATATTGGTCAAAGTAATGAATCTTATGAATTCATTGACGAGACTAACCCACTAAAGCCAAAGTTAATTCGTAAAGACTTTGGTCATTGTGAGACTGGTCCACTCAGCTTGTAGCTAGTGACATTTACCTAACCCTATACAGAACCTGCTTACATGGTTCTCCCTCGACAGACTAAGTAAGTAGGTCCTGTATGAATTTGAATGAAAGGAAATTAAAATGACAGCAAAATATGGTATAGATAGTAGTAAGACTAAAGAGCTTGCTAAACAGCTTAAAGAAGCTGCTGATTATCTTGCAGAACATAAAGAAAGTGGTGGTTGTTATCATTTTCATACGATTGAAGTTAATGACAAAGATATAAATAAAAATGTATCTATTGTTCTTGGTTGGACAAATGGTTTTGATGAAAATGATATTGATAAAGATGAATATCAAGATGACACTTGGAGATTAGCAGTTAAAGTTGGATATCAACCTGTAAATAGTATGATGCAATGCGATTATGACGTAGACTTTAATCAAGTCTATGACAAAGAAACAGGCGATATTTACGATAGTGAAATCGTATTATATAAGACCACAGATTTTAATACAGTTGCTGAACAAATAGTTGCTGATTACAATTATATAGTAGCTAGTTGGAAATCTTGGGCACATGAATAAAGGAGGTAAAAAATGAATAAAAATATTAAGCGAAAATTAAAAAGAATAGCTAATGCTTTAAAGAAAGCTTTTTTACAAAAGAAATACATAAGTGAATTTCAATATAAACCACAAGAACCGATGGAATATATTTGTATACCAGTAAATATTGAAAGAAAGGAAGGTAAATAATGACTAATGTTTTAGGTAATGATCTTAAAATTGTCTATGTTGTAAACTATTATATTTATAACGATAAGGATACTGCTCATACATATATATTCGATGATGAGTCTGAAGCAGATAAATTTAAAGAATATCTAGAAGATGTATGTAAAGAAAAAAGTATTCCGATTAATATTGATTCTTCGGTAACACTTATAACATCTTTTAATAATGCAGTAACTAGTTTTTCAGAACAAATTTGGGATGAAGATGAGGAGATATAAATGGCTAAGTATACTGAATATAAGTTTGATTACGAATGTGATTTTGATAACATTAAAGTAACACGACATCTTAAAGAGATTGGTGAGATTACTATCAATGAAAATCATATTGAATCTGAAAAAGAAATCTTTATAGATGATGATAATGTTCGCTATAGATTTCGTAAAGTAACGATGGTATCTGGAGCTATTCATTATTTGTTAATAGATAAACACGAATATACGGAGGTGAGCAATGGCTAAATGGACTGATGCTAAGTTAAAGAAAGAAGCTATAAAAGATTGGAAAGATTGTTATGAATGTGGACACTTTCCTGATTTTATATGTGACCAGCCTCATGTTAGTGAGGAAGAGTTAGAAGATTATGCTAGAGAATATGATATGACTTTAGAAGAATTCAAAAAGTATATTGATTATTTTCTTGAATATAATGAAACCAGAATGTGAAAGGAAATAAATATGAGTAAAACCAAACGTAATAATGAAATTAATTGGGATGATACTGTATATGAATTACATGTATGTAAACCAGACACAATGATTGATACAGAACCTGTAATGATCATTCAAGCTAACGGTAAGTCAGAAGAACAAGTTAAAGCTGAAATAGGTAAATTGTTTGATGAATTACATAAACAAGGTATTGAAAAAGATTTTTATCTTGTTAAAAGTGAACCTGTAAAACATTAATGGAGTATAACAAATGAGTAAGTACCAAGACATTAAAGATAAAGCATCTAAGATGAAAATGCCTGGAATCTTTTATGCTTTTAGTGATAAACAATTTGTTGAGGGTCTTGTAAGAGAAGGCTATATTGATGAAGGCCAAACTTATGAGGACTTCAAGAAAAAAGGTATAACTCTATATCATGATGGGTATGGAGGTTATGGAACAAAAGAAGCTCTCGATGCTAGATTTAAAAAGTATCGTGAGATTGATAAAGAAATAAAGGAGAACTGCACACCTGAAGAAATCTTTCAATACGAATATCATAATCACGAGTGTGGATATACCGGTGATTATTCTGAAGCTCTGGAAATAACGAATGAATACTTTCCAGACTTTAAACCAACCCACAAATTACTGAACGAATTATATGCTCAGTATGCATCCTGTAACTTTTAACTGAAAGGAAATCCCAATGGAAAAAACTTATATGTATGTCATCAGTCGTCATGATGAAATGGATAATTGTCATAGTCCTTATTACTTCACAGACAGTGAAGAAGAGGCTAAGAAAATCGTCAAACATCTGAATGAAACAGATGGGCTAAATGTCACTCTGGAAGAAGATGGTTCTGTTGCAGATATTAAAGACGATGATGCCATCTGGTATGACTACTGTGATGTATGTCAATATCAACCTGAAAAATAATTCTTTTAGGTTGAAAAATAAGGTTTATTATATTATTATGAATTTAACTTTATTTTAACCCTCACACTTATTTAATTGAAAGGAAAATAATATGTGTAAAGTTTTAATTGATAACGAAGAATTTAAGTCATTAAAAGATGCTGCCTCTTTTTTAGAGATAAGCAATTTTAAGATGTCTAAGTTATTGGATACAAAAGAACCTATTATGTTGAATGGTTTTAAAGTTCAACGCATTGGCAGAATTAAACAACATAAGAAATTGATATGTCTTGAAACAAAGGAGGTGTTTAATACGATTAAAGACTTATCAAAGAAACTTAAAGTTGATAATTATGTTATCAGTGATAGCCTTAATCATCATAATGTATTTAAACATGCAGGTAAAAGTTATTATCGGTTATCAGATAAATCAACGCTTACGAGAACTGTAACTGAACCTGTGAAAAAAGGACCAAGACATGTTACTGTAATGTGTAAACAAACTGGTGAAATTTTTGAAAGCATTAAAGATTTAGCTGATAGATTAGGAGTACACTTTACCGGTATTTCAAAAGCATTATTAAAAGATAAGATATATCGTCGAAATGGTTTATCTTATGTGAAATATGAATTTGGAAAAGATGATTCTGGTAAAATAGAAGGTCTTGAAAAAGAACAACAAGTACAACATGTAATGGATATTGTTGTACAAAATACTGATCAACCTACAACCAAGGAGAGTGCAGAACAAGTAATCCGTCGATTAACATGTGAAAATATAAATGCTGGTGACTATTATGTTGCTAGGATTTTATTAGAGGTTTTAGAAAAATTAACAACTAAAACCGAAAAAATCGTGAATAACTCTTAAATATTAGTACTTCATTAATAAATCTGAGTTATATTGACAGCGTAATTTGTTATTTTGGAGAAAAAATATGGCTAAAGAACGTAGAAAAGGATATTCTGAATACACTTTAGAAGAGATTATCGCTGAATTAGATGCTCTTGATGCTCAATTAGGTAGGCAACACGGTAGAGAAGGTCAAAAGTATACTGATCCTGAAAAAGAAAAACGTAGACTTTGGAACAACCTAATCTCTAGACGGTCTAGAAATAATCGTAAAGAGTATCAAAAACGTCAGGATGATGCTTATAAAGAAATACTTAAGTTAGCTTCTGATGCTGATGAGTATGGAATCAGACCTATTGATGAGAGACGATATGTAAGATGCTTTCATTCAGGTTATATTGGTGAAATTCCTGAAAGATCTTATGTAATACGAATGACAAGTCTTACCTTGAATCAAATAAAAGTATTACAAAAACGCACAGGATTGTATGCTAATCCTCCAGTATCTGATAAAGAAGCAGCTGCTGATGAGAAAAGGAGACAAGAAACAGGCGATTACTACTAAAGAATACCTCAGTCGATGAGGTTAACACAGCTCAGCCAAGAGTTTAAAATGGCAAAGGACTAACTGAGGTCGTAAGACTTCTCAACTTGCGACCTCTTCAATTTCATTAACCATCTTTTAAGAAAGGAAAAAAATCATGAGAGATAAATGTACAGAAGAAGAAGTCAGAGAATTGGTAATTCTTGACTTAGAGGCTAAAGCAGCTAAGAAAAAATATGAGTTGCGCAGAGCCGAAATCCTGGAAGATGTAGCTCCAGGTAAATCAGAATACGCAGACATTGGATGCGTAAATAAAACAGTATCGATCAGATCATCTGTAGATACTAAACAAATCTTCTTGGATCATCCTGAAATTGATCCAGACGATTATACCTCTACTTCTGAGGTAACGACAATTAAGTGCACTTCGTACTTACCTGTCAAAAGCTAATATTAACCCTTAACTAAAGGAGAATACGATATGACCAAGACAATCACCCTTAATGAATGGCTTGATTCCTTAAGTCCTCGTGCCCAAAATGTAATTACTGAACAATTAAATCAGTGTTACTTTTATCCAAATAAAAACTTAACCTTAGATCTTGATGCAGATAAAATGCTGGAAGAAATTATGTCTGGTAATGGATCTTCAGTATTAGTAAGATTTTCATCAAGATACGGTGGTTCAGTTCGTAAAGAAACAGTTATTCCGTTTCTTACATGTCTTAAATATAAACAAGAAGGCAGAATTGATGAAGATGCCTATCTGAATTTCTTTGATGATAATGTCTATGATGATAACTCAGATTTGAAATTAGATGGTGAAAGATTAACTGGTTATCTTACGCTTGAAGAAAGACGTAAGTTACTTGGAAATCCTGCATCTCATTATGCTCAAAGAGTAGATCGATTTATTAGTAAGATTATTTGTACAGATGATTTTACAGATTTTAAGGATAAACTCGATGGTGATGATATGTCCTTCTTTAAGTATCATAGTGAAATAAGACAAGAATTTACATCTGAAGATCTTACTTTCGATTACTATAAGAAAAATCCAAATGAATATAGTTACAGTGAATTTCAAAGAGATCCTGTAATGTTTGACTGTTTATTCTTTGGTAAGACAGGTTGGGATCTTGAGACTAAAAAGAGTGTTCTTAGAGATTTATTCGGACACTATGATGTAGATCGCATCGAAACATTCTTTAGAAAGATCGTTGCAGCAGATATGTATTGGTTACATTCTATACAAGATATAGTATGTAGATACAGAGGATGTGCAGCATGTATGGAACATCTTAAGAAATCTGAACATTCAATACCAGAAGATTATGATGCCAATGGTAATAAAATCGAGGTAAATGATGATTACAGATATCCTAAAGATATTCGTAAGTTATTCTTAATTGCACACTGTTGTAATAGGAAATCATTGCCAAAAACGAAAAACTCAGCTATAGGTGATGTAGCTAGTTTAGTCCGGTTATATGACTTTAAGTTCAGTGATATTGTAGATTGCATGTATCCTGATAATACAGAGCCTAGATTTATGCCGGATCCTGTAGAACAAACCGCTTAAATAAATATTTATTTAGGTCAATATTATATTGTTTAGGTTGATTTCTTCCTAATATAATATAGTAAACTTTTTCAATAACCACTCATTTATGAAAGGAAACTAATATGAGTACTAATAAAATTGCTGATAAAATCTCCATGCCTTCTTTTACAATCGATACTATTATCGACAAAGATGGTAATGAAATCCCTGGTATGAAAAGAATGTATGACATTGCTTTGGCAGCCAACGATTCGTTAATGCAATGGGGAGCTCCAGGTGTTGGTAAGTCTCAAGCAGTCCAACAATGGAATAATGATAAAGTGCTTGAGTATCAAAGACGCATAGCAGCTGGTGAAAAGGTTAAACCTTGGAATCCAGATGTTTGTGATGTACGTTTGTCAATGAAAGAACCTGTTGACTTAGTTGGTGTTCCGATTCCTACTAAGAATGAAAAAGGTGAAATGGCAACTGTATGGGCTATTCCTAGCATGTGGCCTAGAGATGATGGTGAATTCTCAGGTGGTGTAATCCACTTAGATGAAATGAACCAAGGTCAAGCAGCAATCTTGAATGCAGCTTTCCAGTTAATTCAAGATCGAGCTCTGGGAGAATATAAAGTACCTGAAGGCTATCTCATCATTGGTTCATCTAACCCAGCAGCTTTTAATAATACAGTTACTGAGTTCAGTGGTCCATTGTCTAACAGATTCAGTCACTTCAATGTTAAAGCTAACTTTGAATCTTGGATGAATCACAGATTAAATCACGGTGGTAACTTAGATGTTATGACCTTCCTTAAGACTCAGGGTGAAGGTATGTTATATGATACCGTAGCTATTGAGAATAGATTTGGTGATAAAGCAGATTGTCTGTATACAGATATTATCGTAACACCAAGATCTTGGGAAGTTGTTGAGCGCGTCTTAGCATTACCTAATGGTACAAAAGAAACTGGTGGATTTACGATTGAAGAAAAACAATCGTATTGTACTGGTAGATTAGGTCTTGGTATGACATCTAGATTCTTTACATGGTTAAAGGATAAAGCTAAATATCAAGATTGGCATGATATTCTGGTTGATGGTAAAGACTTCAAATCAGAGTCTGTGGATCAATTCTGGGCTGTTCAGTTAGCTTGTATCTCAGCTATTGTCAATACTCAGGATGATGAGTTATGTCGTAAATATGTACTTAACTTCATCAATGCAAGTAATCATCTGAAATCCAACGCCAATAAGATTATCAATATCACTCAGTTAATCAGACTGGATAGATTAAAAGGTAATCTGAAGGTATTCAATCCGATGAAAGATGCACCTGAGTTAATTAAACTTGGTACATTATCATTGAGAAGCTAATCCAGATAATGAGTTAGGCTGGATGAAATTAAGTAGTCCAGCCTAAAAGATTACGCACAACCAGCATTAACGAAAGGAAATTAAAATGTCAAAATATGTTGTACAATATAAAGATGAAGCCTTTATCAGGTTTGATCGAATAACTCAGGGTGTTGGTATTAAAACAAGAATAGTAACAACAGTTGAACCTGTTTATTCTTATAAGTCTGCCACTGATTTTAGCTCTGAGGAATCTGCAAGAGATATTATTAATACTGTTGAGGATTTTGATACAACAGAGTTTAATATCAGAGATGTGGCTGTACTTGAACAAGAAGCTAAAGCACAAGCTGAAGCTGAAGCCCAAGAAATAATTAAACAAACGTGGAGAAATACATCAGAAGAAAGACAAAAAGAAATACTTAAAAATATGCTTGATGATAAAGGTCCTGATGCTGTTAAAGAATTCTTAGACAGTGTACAGGATGATAGTGTTAACGAATCAACTGAAGGAGAATAAGTCATGGCTAGTAAACAAGTAGAAGATATTTGTGAGAAAGCTATCATTGAATTAGTTTTAGACTTTCCGATTTATGCTCAGCTAATAACACGTATTGGTTGGGTAATTGTTGATGAACCTGGTAAAGATGTTATGGGTTGGACAAATGGTAAAGCAATTTACATTAATGCAGCTGCTGTTGAAAAGTTTAATGCAGATCCAATTCAGCATACACAAGAAGGTGAAGAAATTGATTGTCATGTAGGTAAATATGAAATGATGTTTATCTTATGTCATGAGTTAATGCATCTTCTTGGTTTAACATTCGATAGAGGTACACAACAAGGTATCTATAAAGATATGATGAATGAAGAAGGTCGTCTAAGATGGCAACTCTGGAATATGGCAACAGACTATGAGATTAATAGTTTGTTACATAATAACGAATCAACTAATGCAAGAGGTGATTGTATCCATCAATCTGTAGGTAATATGCCTGACTTTGTATTATATGAGTCTAAGTATAGAAACTGGGATGCAGAAACTATTTACGAAGATCTTAAGAAAGATGCTGAACGTGAACAACCTCAGAATCCGAATGTAGCTAATGCAAAAGCAAATGCTAAGAATCCTGAGTTTACTTTTGATGGTAATAATAAATCAGGATGTCCTCAGATCGATGAACATATGCCTATGGTTGATGATACTACAAGAAATGAAGTTATCTCTAAGATGGCTGAAGTCTTTGGATCTAAAACGAATGGTACTGGTTCATCTGCAATTGATAGAATGATTGAGAAAGCTTATAAGCCTCAACCGTTTAACTGGAGACGTGCATTGACAAAGTATATCAGAGGTTGGATGAAAGATAACTATACTTGGAATAAACCGAGCAGATCGGGTATTGCAAATGGTTTAATCTTGCCTTCAGCTGGAAGAACTCCTAAGATGCACATTGGTGTTGCAGTAGATACTTCTGGTTCAATTTATGATACAGAGTTACACGCAATGATGGATCATCTGTTTACGATTCTTACACAGTTCAAAGATTTTCAGATAGATGTATGGTGTTGTGGTTCTGAGGTTTATCCTGAAACATGCAGAACATATACTGCTGGAAATAAAAGCACATTACATGAATTTGAGTTTAAGTCAGATGGTGGTAATGATATGCGTAAAAACTTTGAATATGTTAAAGAGCATTACAAAGGTGATCATCTAGATACATTGATAATTATGAGTGACTTCTATGATCCATTGGATGGTGATAAAGAAACAACAAGTAATTGTCCGGTAATCTATATGTGTTTGGATCATCCAGACTTTACGCCTCCAGCATTGATTAGAGGTGAAGTATATCCGTTTGTTATTGAGAAAGGAAAGAATGGTTAGATGAGTGGTCATAAGGGTTGTCAGTAATATGATGACCCTTATGTTTCTTGTGTACCTGGTTCTCCCTCAAGACAAAAGAAACTGAAAGGAAAAAAATAAATGTGGTTTATAATGTTTTTAATACTTATAAGTGATTTAGATGATAAGATAATATTTGCTTGCTTTATGTGTTGCTGTTTAACACAGGCTTATATGAATTATCTAGATCATGAAAGACAATCTGTTTTAGATACTATAATAGTAAAAGCATCTGAAACTAATGACAAGTTAATTAAACAGCTACAAGAAAGGATTGATTATGAATAATAAGGATATTATAAAGAAACTTCAAGATGAATCAGGTTTTGAAGCAATTGGTGATGCGCGTCCGCAGTCATTAAATGCTAAGAATGTGTTAAATTTGTTACCTAAATATAAAGGTACATTTGATATGGAAAACTTTAAGAGTTGTATCCGTATGAATGAATGGCTAAAAGATGATTTTAGTTTTGAAATGGAACAAACTCTTACTAAATATTTACCAGATTATATTCGAGATGTCTTCTTCTGTGTTAAGGAATTTAAAGCGAACCGGCGCAATGAATTACTTTCTGTTCAAGAAGGATTTGCTAGAATTATGGGTCTTCCGTATGAAACACAGAATGAAAAAGCGTATGTAGTTTTACAATATGCTTTACAACGTTATTACGGTGAAACAGAAATAGAATAGGAGGTATCATGGATCAAGATTTTTTTCATAAAGAATATGACTTATTTAATTTAAGTATTGTTCTTGCAAATGATATATTTCCTGATATGTTTATTGGTACTTATAAAGTAAATTTAGGTATTTCTGTAAAAGATGGTGTTGGAACTATTCAATTGTGTAATTACAGAAATATTGATATGAATCAAGTAATTACGGAGGTATATGATTATTTAATTGATTTAGGTTTAACTAAAGGTACTACTAAATATGCAAATATGGTTAAGACCGATGCAGATAATATTTATAATTTAGTAACTGTTTATAGAATGAAAGGAATGATTCAATGAATAATGATAATGATGTATCTATTATTGGTCTTTTTTTCTTCGTAGCTTTCATATTTTTACTATATGAAGCTTGGAGTATAAAAGCATATGTAATTGCAATACAGCATGACGTGGAAATACTTAAGTTAAGTCATTGTTATGCTGATACACCAGTAACCACAAATTTAAAAGGAGATAATTAATGGCAAGATCAATTGAAGAATTAAAACAAATCTTTCTCGAGGAACAAATGTATATGATTGATAATTATACAGATGTCCTAGTTAAAGCATCTGATAAAGTTGCTCTTGGTGAATCTTATGAAAATGAAGCTAAGACGATCAAAACAGTTGCACGAGAAAGATTGGAAAAAAGAAATATCACAGAGGAAGAATTGGATATTATAAAACAGCATGATGCAGAATGGCAAAAAGATGTTATTCCTCATATCATGCGAAAAGTATTCAATGATCCTTCTAAACTTAACTAGCAACAAAGGAGAATATGTTATGGCTGGATCGAAATATATTGATTCAAATCTTCTAAAAAAGAAAGTTAAAGAAGAATTGAAACGCTATTGTCATATGGATTTAGATACTATGCCTAAAAAACATAGTGAATGGACTGATGAACAACGACAGAATTATAGAAATGTTCATTCAAATGTTTACAACTATCTTAGATCTCAAGCTAAAGAAAAAGCTGTAAACTTTTGGCTAAATCAAATGGATACTGGTGTTATTAAAGATGAGCTTAAGAAACTTGGGTTTGATATTTGGAATAATAATATCACATGTAATACAAGACTTAAACGTCTTTTGCTAGAACACTATGTAAAAGAAATAGTTTTTCCACGGCTTAAAGAATTGTTTAACTTAGATGGTATTAAGTTAAAATCTACAGCTACAGTTAATACTATTTCATCAATATTTGATTTTTCCGATGCACATATTGCTGAGGAAAATGAAGAAAATAAAAATGTAGAATAAATGGTTTTACATTTTTCTAATTATTATACAATATCTACAATGTAAACAATCTTAATCTTAATTTTATTGAAAGGAAAACAATATGTATAATTTAGTTATGAAAGCTAATGGAAAGGTAAAAGAAACATTTAAGACTGAGTCCGATGCACAAAATGCATTGGAAGCACTTGGTCGTACTAAAAACTTTTACAGAATTGAAGCTGTCCCAGAACCGAAATCCTCTTCTTCTGATAAAACTGATTGGAAAAAAGAAGTTGATTTTACAGGAGCAGTTCAAATCACTCGTGAAAATAATAAGCAGTATTATAATAAATCTGGTTACATTAATGTTATTGAAACTAAAACCGGTAAATCTGTGCATATTGGTCGCACAAAAAATATGGGTAAAGTATTCAGCAACTACGTAAACTGTGCGCATTATAATCAGTCTTATGACTTTAACATTGATGCTGGTGAACATAAAGTAATGTTCAAAGAAGGATCGATAGAATAAAGGAGAATGGTATGGAAGTAAGTGAGAAGATAACACCTTTTAGTAATGATACTATTTCAGCTACAAAGAAAGATGCAAATCTAGATGATCTCAATTATTTCTTTATTGCTGAAGAAAAAGAAATATTTGCAGCTAATCCTAAGAAACCTGCACGTGTAAGATTCGGTGCTAAAACTAAGGAAGAAGCTGAGAAATATGCAGAAATGTTCAAAAGCATGTTACCCAATAGTTATCGTTATGACTTTAGGATTGAAAAAGTTGATAAAGAAGCTATAAAGAAACAGCAGAAATAAATACTTTAAGATGTTTATTATTTGGGATGGGGTTGGAATTATATCTCATCCCTTTTGTTTAGAAAGGAAATAGCAATGTATGATAATAGTAATTACTACTACGATAAAGAACATACCGTAACAAATATGACAAATACGGTCACAAATATTATCGCTCAAAACTTTACTTTTTATTTTCATTATAAGTATAACTTACCTTTGGATACAGTAACTTATAAAAAAGATCTAAATGAGATATTTTTCTCTAATGGTGTTGGTTGCTGCTTTATAAATTCTTTAGGTACTTTATGCAAGATACTTAGAGAAAATGGTATAGCTTACAAAGAGTATTATTCAGCTATTTCTGTTAACAAGGAAGATCTGTATAATCTTGTTGCTTATATCAAAATGCAAGGTGAGTGGCGAGATGAATGGAAATATTTCAAATAATATGAAAGGAAACTAACATGAGTTATGAAATTTATAAATCAATTAAACAGCTAGGAGATGGTACTTTTGAAGTAGTATGTGCTTCGAGTAATGTCTATCCTAAACATTGGTGTAATTACCATATGACTTGGTTTAAGGATAATTGGCCAAATGCTAGTGTCGATGAACAACGAGCACTGTGGGAATTGTATTCAACCGGTTCTGGTGATCATTTCTATTGCGCAAATTGGAAAAAGAATCAGAAACTCGCAAGTAAATTCTTAAGAGATAATGGTTACGATTGGTGGGTACATAGTAATGATCCTGCTTTATGGTTAAGATATGCTCAAGAGTTTATTGAGTATAAAAGACAGAAAGCAAGTGTAGCTAAAAAGAAATTTGTAGTATCTATGTTATTCTGTGGATCTAGAAATTATGTTGTTAAAAAATCAACACGTAGGGTATGGCCTATAGCTGATAAAGTTAAAGCTAAAGTATTTACTGCAGAAAGTATTACTGATGTAGAAAATATGTTTACAGGCTATGCAAGTTATAACCCAATAGTAGAGGAGATATAATATGAAAAACTTTTTAGTAACAGTTTATCGTGATGCAGACGGTTCTGATTGCTCAATGAATGGTATAACAAGTCAGAAAACAAGATTACGTGCCTGCTGGAATGAACGTAATCTTTTTGAATTACCAGAAGATATGAGTGATTCAGATGTTGTAATCAAAGCTGATAAGATTTGTGGTGACATGCTTACACTACGTGCTTTTGTAATTAAGGATGGTGTAGCTAAAACATCTGGTGGAATGTTTGGTGGAAACTTTATTTATACAAGTGATTCTAGATTTCCTAAATTGGGAGATTTTAGTTCACCAATTCCAGTCCATGATAGATTTGAACCACAATGGGTATCAGACCTCTTAAGTCATTAAAGGAGAATGGAAATGAGTCCGGAAGTTGAAAAAGCAAAATTAGTTGCTAAAACATTACGTATGTTACTTTGTCAACATAACCTAATAAAAAGTAACCTGTGTTTTGATATTAATATCTTCGAAATAAAAGAAGAAAATGAATATTACTTAAAAGCAGGTCTTGAAATCGTAGATATGATACCTTTTTGGGGAAAAACCGGACGACATATTAGCCTAAAGACTTTAATAAAAGGAATCATCAAATTTACAGGCATCGATATTAAATATCAAATTAACAATAATATGGCACCTTCTGTATGTTTCTTTAGTATAGAAGACCTAAATAAGTTATTTGATTTAACATTTTTAATGTCTAGAATAAAATGAAAGGAGAAATAAAATGGCACTTAAACCTTTAGAATGTTATGATCGACGTGTATTAGTTACATCACCTGGAGATCAGCTTATTTTTAAGAGTACTAAGGGTAACAGATTAATTGTTCCTGGAATGCTTTTTGGTGTAAGACAATCTTATACTGGTGATAAAATAAGATGCATTTTAGATGATGATACACATAGGGTATTTACAATTTCTTGGGAAGATTTTTGGAAATTACAAGAAAATTCAATACCTTATGAAGATGCAAAAGAACGTGGAATTATATAGGAGGTCACTATGAGTAAATTGATAAGTAATATTTCACTAGCAGAAAAACAATTAACAGAAGTCTTAAGATTAAAATTAGGATATAATGGTATATGTGCAGATATTATAGGTGATGAAATACATATTCAATTTACTTTAAGGTCTGGTTGCTCAGCTCTTTATGAAGATTTTGCATTAACTGACAGCATAATAGATAAGTTTTGTAATCATCTAAAGAGCTGGGAAATACCTTATAGTCAAGATATACGTCACTATAAAGTAGATACATGTTACTTTGAATCCCTATACTGTTTGTTTAGATTTACAATTTAAGGAGGAACAGTGATGAAAAAGGAAAACATGAAAATACTTAAAGAATTAGGTTTTACACTGTTAAATGAAAAGAAACACATTAAATGCCTAGATGCTGATGGAAATATTCGTATTATTTCTGGTAAGTTATTAGATAAGTGTAGATCAAATAAAAGATTTTTGAATACTTGTTTGTCTAATAAAACTCTATGGCTAAAGAATAAACTCGTAAATGATAACCAAATTGAAGGAGAACACTTATGGATGTTAGAAAATTAAAAGAACAAAGATTTACAAGAATCGATCAAACTCAATTAACTAATAATTATGCATCCCTAAATACAACCAAAACTAAACCTGTCATTAAAAATGATGAAATACGTTTATATAAAATTTTTCAAAAGACAGAAGTAACATTAAATAAAAATGAAATTATAGAGGCTTTTAATAATTTTAGAGGTCAATGCTATAATCATTGGGATAAGTCTGGATGTACATATAGTATAGATATATGGAATTTAATTGAATATTTACGTGAAAAGCTGCATAATAATAGAATTTATTATGATAGAGATGCTGGTTATACAGATAACGAATTCAGATCTAAAATAAAACCTGAAGAGTTACCTGATGATTACGTATGTGCTGTTCAAACAATATTTTTAATCGAAGATGCAAAACTTATTGATAAGCGTACTCAAAAAGAACAAGAGTTAATTAAGAAATCAAATGAAATTAGAGATAATATAAAAATCTTTAAGCATTTAATACGACCTGTAATCCAACCTATTTGTGATGAGTTTGGAATTAATATATCAGAATGTGCCTTATACTTCAAAAATAGAGAAAAGTTTGTAGATTTTCTTAAATTAGCTATTAATGAAATCTTGGTTAAAAGATTTGAAGAAGCAGGAATTACTGTTTCTATTCCAACAGAAATAGGAAATGCCAGATCCCGTGATTTTTGGCCTACAGAAACAATTTTGGTTCCAAAAGATTTTAGAGTTATGGAAGGAGATGATGTAAATGAAGAAAATTTAAGTTAAACGGTTTTACATTTAGTCAAAAGTAATGCAATATATAATTATGAAGAGCAATGGTGCGATTCAGTAATCAGTAAAGGAAATGTAAAATGACAAGATCTCAATTTATTAGTAAATTACTTAGTGGCAAAATTAAACGTAAATAAGGAGGAATAAATGTGGTATGTAGCTATTAATGGTCGTGTAGTTCCAACGCCTTATAGATATTATGAAGATGCTTGGGCTGCTTGTGCTCATTACAAAGAGACTATGGTAGCAGTTTGTACAGAGATTGTTCCAGAAGATCGTTTGAGTGAGTATATGTAATTATTATAATATCTTTCAATATTTGGTTAAAACAATAAAGGAAGTTATGTTTGTTAGTTTCCATAACTTCCTTTTCTTTTTATGAAAGGAATAAATAATGAGCGAATTAAAAGAACAATTTCAAAAAATGGCAATGGCTTTAAGTATACCTAAAGAAATGTTTTGGGCATATGAATCTGTACGTCAATCCGGAATATATAACATGTGTTGTACATTACCTGGTGTCGGTAGATATGCAGAAAACAATTGTAATGAAATGAAACAATTAATGGATGATGTATATATAAGATATTGTATATACTCTCAAGTTGATTTAGATGATCCAGAGAACCAAAAAATATATAAGCATATTACTTTAGATCATATTAGATTAATACAACATTGTTATTCTGAATTAACTGATGCGTATGGAATGCCTCCAGAAGGTGTAGTTAATATTAAAAGACAAGTTAAAGTAGAATTAACATTTTAAAGGAGAATGGATATGAGTGAAGTATCAATGACTATGATGTATGCAGTTACGGTTACAAAACCTGACGGCAAGAGTGAAACTTGGACATTTCTAAATGCGTATGATAAAGACGATTTTATAGATCATTTAGCTGAATTGTCTAATGAATGTGAATTTGAAATGGATGAAGACTCTTGGTTTGTTAATACAGTAGAAGGTGCAAAGCATGAAGTTGAATCTTTTCTTGGATTAGATGAAGATGATGATATAGATGATACCGATAAACAAGTTTGTGATCGTTGGCCGAATGGAGACTAAGTAATAAGGAGAAATAATATGAAAGAAATAAATATCTTTGATGATTCAGGTTGTATAAATAAGAAGCTAGTAGTGGGAATGTATGTCCACTATTCTTATGAAGTAGAGCCTTTAACAGGTAGACCTTATACTGAAACAGGTGAAGGATATATAGTACAAGCTAAATACGATAGTAAATATAATGATCGTGAATGTGATGAATACTTAGTTAAAACAAATGAACATCATGAACCACAGGAAATATATGGTCGTGATGTTGATATAGCATATGAAGTATAACGAAGGAGAATGGAAATGAGTATAATTAGTAAAGAAATGGAAGCTTGGCATTATAAAGGTCTAAAACATATTGGAGTTTCAGCTGCTGATTATACTTGTAAATATGTTTATGATAGTAAAAGTAAAACGATTTATATGAAAGTAAAGGTATGGAATAGAGCATATATAAATCGTCCAGCTGAAATATGTTGGCCTTGGGCTGATGCATTATGTTGCGAACTTAAAAGACGAGGTGTAGTTGCATCTAAGTCATTGAAAACAAAACAAGTAACATTTAGATTAGATGATTTTGAAATCTTACTAGGGATGTTACGTATTAAAGGAGAAATAAAATGAGTAATATAGGATTTGGATCTAATATATTACAAAGACTTTTAGAGAAGTATTTGTATATTGGTTATACAGAAATACATGTATATGAAAAAGATAAAAAAATTGAAATACACTTCTATAGAGGTATTACAAGAACAGATTTATCTGAACCTCATTTAAATGTATTTATGTCATTTTTACGTAAATACGGTGTTACTAACTTTTATAGTGAAAAGATAACTATTTCCGGTAATCCACATGATGCAAATTTCTATTGGAAATGTACTTTGTATAATATAACAGCAGATGAACTTGCAGGTTTAATCCGATTAACTAAAGGAGGTACTAATGAAAACAGCTAAACAATATCTAGAAGAATGCATCTTAGTCAAATGCTTTAGAGAAATACCTAATGTTAAAATTAAGATTACTCAAAAATCTGATCTATCTGCAACGATGCTAGAGTTAAAAAGAGGAAGTATCTTTAAGAAGTTTCGTAAGTTGGATCTATTTGAAGCTGGCATTTTTATTACTAAAGTGTTAGATGCTCTTAAAGTTGAATGGTGTTATGGTATTACTGATTGGTTTACTACTAGACAAGACATGAATAAAATAATTATAAAAGAAACAGTAGACTTAGATCAATTATCATTTCTATTTAAAACTTATACCAAAAAGTAATAATATGAGTAGAAATAAAAAACTATATAATTCTATTACAAATCTAAATAAAACAATTTAAGGAGATCTAATATGGCAAAAGCAAAATCATTCAAAATATCTGAACTTATTTTACACTTGGAAGATATAAAAGCAGAACATGGTGACATCCCTGTTATCTTTAGTCGTGATGAAGAAGGTAATGGATATAATACAGTAGGTGAAGATAGCATTTGTATGGACTGTAATCTATGTATCATTTATCCAGATAGAGAACATCTTGAACTTGATGAAATATCTGGTTTCAAAGATGATGCATGGGAAGATGATGAGGAAGATTTAGAAGAATTAGATTTTGATGAAGAGTAAACAGTTCTATAATAAGTAAACTAACAGCGCCGGTTTACACAATAAATATTCTTGTAAGGCGTATTAAATAAATAAGGATATAATACAATGCGTGAATTAGTTGCTTCTGGTATGATTGTAGATACTGATGATCTCAAGATTGCCGCTTCTGTTTACTTTGAAGGTAGTGATGAGTCTGGTAGTGCTTCTGGTGGTGAAGGTACATATGAAGTTACTTTAAAGGCTAAAAATTATAACTGTGATGAAGTAGCTGCTGATGCTATGAAATTTGCTGATCTCGAAGCTTGGTGTGATGAGTTAGTAGTTCCTGGTTATGGTGCAAATGAAGATGTTGTTCTTGAAGCTCCTGTATCAGTTCGTTATAGTAAGACTAAATCTTTTGAATATAATGGCAAAAACTGCACATTCTTTTCTTTAAGATACTCCTTCTAATAATATATAAGTTTTATTATCATTGTTGTTTCCTTTCACAATGGTGGTTAAGAGAGAAGAGACCTAGATGTAAAAGTTTAGGTCTCTTTTTTGTCTAAAAATAAATTTCTAATAAAATCAATCACTTATGAAAATTGGGTATCAAAATTCCTAAGGGCCTAATACAAACTTTATCATTTAAAATGGACAAAAAAATAATTTAAAAAAAAATTGAAAAAAAGTATTTACAAATAAAATTTTTTGTGTTATATATTAAAATGTTTAAAACACAAGAAGTACTATTTTAGTTTTTAACTATGACAGTTTAGATTGGATTTTACTCATTGCCGAGCACAATTTCAAATCCCAACTGCTTTATCCATTCAAAACTAATAGGTGCTCTGTGAAAAACGCAAAATATTGGTATAAGAAGACTGAATCAAACAGCCAATTGATTTGGTCTTTTTTTTGACCGTAGAGCAACCTATTTGTATTTCATATAGGTTTACTTAGAAAAATTAAATTCAGCTATTGTACGGTCATTTATGGAGACATTTTAGTAGAATTTTTGTAGAATGCTTACGTAAGACCCATTCTCCCTCGCAAAAAATGGTTTTACTTTTATAAAAAATATGATATAAATATTATAAAATTAAGTAGAGTCAGTATTTTTTAGCTGTTTGACTATTTAATTTCTCCTTTCAGAAGGGCATTTTAAGTGCAGTCTAATTTGTTTACTATGTTTTGTATTCATTTTAGAGTCCTTTTCAAAGCAGAGTATATAAGGCTTATAGTTATAATGTAGATTTGTAGTGCACATATAGATTTATTAAAGATATAAAGGTCGACATTTATATTTAAATTATAACAAGTATACAACATAACATATTTTATAGCTTTTAATTATTAAATATAACAGTACAGATGCTAATATAAAAGAAGTTGTTGATCTTTTATTGCGGGAAAAACATATGTAAGGTATATTTATTAAAGCTGTAGAATCTTTTCTCTTAAAAATTTATGTGTAAGCTAGATCCTTTTTGAATATTTCAGGTCTAGCTTATTTTTTTACCCGTAATAAATAAAAAGAAACCCTCAAGATTTCTCTCAAGGGTTCCTTATAACTTCTACTTAAATCAAATTAAGCTTGGTTGAAGTTCTTCAGATAACCTTTAACCAAATATTCCGGTTTATTGATGAACAAATCATAGAATGACAATGCACCCTTATGGTTCTTCAAGTTCGGAGCTTGGAAGGTTGGAGTGAAGTACAACGGAATCCATTCAGCCAAGATGATAGCAGAATCACCTAATTGGAAGCCTTTGAAACCGAAAATAACTTCATCAGCAGCCAATGTCTTAGTATACGGAACAGCTACAACATTAATTGTACCTTCACGTAATGTACCAGCTAAATACGGACCAATTGGTTTTTTAGATTCAGGAGCAGCTTTGAAGTCTTCCATCTGTTCAATAACTGTCAAACCTTCTTTAGCAGAGCAGATAATGAACTCAACAGTACCACGACCAGCAGTCTCTTGAATGATACCTCTTGCAGCAGATACGTGAGTTGTAAATGCGCTATATCTTTGTTGTAATGTTAAGTTTTCACCGTTACCAGCACAATCAAAGTTCAAGTAAGGGTTAATTACAGCAGCATCAGATACAGCTTTAATCAAGAGCAAGTCACGTTCCCAACGAATCGTACCAGCAATTTGGTTAGCAATCAATTCATCAGTATCAATTGCCAAGTGAGCATTCATTACCAAAGAAGCAGCAACAGAGTAAGAACTCATTAATGGGTGTTCTTTAGCCAAAATAGGAGTATTCGGAATATCGAACTGAATCTTACGAATCAAATCAACATCGGTTTCAGTATCAACAGCAGCTTCAAAAGAAACAACAGCTTTTGCAGTAATAGCATCAGCAAACATTTCTTTATCAAATTTAACTGTAGCTTCACCAGACTGAGCATCTAATTCACCAGATACACCACGACCGAAAATACCATACTTACCATTATTTACACCGTCAACTTTAGCAGCACCATTACCATAGTCACGAGCAACTTCTTTACCAGCTACACGAACAATGAATGAACCTGCACGAATTTTAACAGATGCATCTGCAGGAAGAGCACTAGAAGGAGCAGCTTCTACAACACCTTCTTCAGTCATAGCAACACTGCCATAACCAACATACTCAGAAGTATATGTACCATCTGTCGGTTCTTCAAATACGATGTCACCAGCTTCAACACCAGCAGCTTTCTGACTGTAACGTGTCTTAATGGTGAAAATCTGACCAGACTGACGATCCAAAGCTTGAATATCAGCAATGTATTGTCCGCACATCATCGGATAAAAGACATTAACGATATCAACAACTTTAGGAGTCAAAGTCGTAACACCAGGACTCAGTAATGAAACTGCATTAGTAGCAGCATTACCGTATGCATCAGCTTCTGTAAGTAAGTTAATGCCATCCATCTTTTGTACGTATTCTGCAGTATTTTCCATCAATTGTACTAATGTAGCAGCTTGATATTTAGCTTCTGCAGATTCTGATTCGATGCCTTTCAATAAGTTAGGGCAACGACGACCGAGTGAAGATTCATGCAACACCTGAGCGGCATGAGCAACACCAGCATTAACTCTTTCGCTACGGGCTTTAACTGCTTTATCTTTATCTTCAATTTTAGTTAATATAGACATGTTTTTAAATTCCTTTATGTTTTTTAATTTTATCTATGTTATTATTAATTGTTTTTTTTTTAACAGTTTTTTTGTATGCGTGTTATATATGTAATTTTTCTATATATTTACTTTCTTTTTAATGTAAGCTATATAATGTTTCATGTATTTCCTTTTTATAAATAATTATCTTTTTTTATGTATATATTTATTTATAATGGTACTTTACTTACTTTATTATATATTATAGAAAAATTAATAACAATCGATCCAGAGTAGTTAAAAGATCCCGTAGTATATGATTTATTTAGTGGTTTCTTTTAAATTTTTATATTTTATTAGAACGTTAAATATTTTTATTGTATAGTATATTTTTGAATTTTTTTTTATTTATATTATTTTTTTTTTATTTAAACTTATGCCATAAATAGTTATCATCAGTATTATATAATTGTTTTTCTAATTGATCGCGCTCTTTTATAAAATCTATATATCTTGGATCATCATAATCGTATTGATGATTTTGTTTCCATATTTCATCAGATGTTTTACCGTATTTTTGTAATAGTAACTTATCTAATTCTTTATCTAACTTTTTTTGTTGTAATTTTTGTATAAGTTTATCTTTTATAGAATAATGATCAGATTCTTTATCCTTAACTGTATCTCTTACTTTATTATATCTGTTGTTTAATTCTTCATCTTTGTTATATGCTTTATTAGATAATTTTAACATTTCTTTGTGATAGTCATTAAATTTGTTTATATCTAATTGTTGTCCATATATATTATAAATAGGATAATTATAATTTTTTAATATATTATATAAATCTTTTGTTTGACCTTTACTAGCAAATAAATTAGGTTTAACTAAAATACCTATAATATATTTATGTATATTCGGTATAATAAATTCCATATCCCATATATCGTAATCTTTAGGTAAATTGTTTGGTATAATCGCTGTTTCATGTTCAGCTCTGTGCTCATATCCATCTAATGTATCTAAAGCTGAAAAAGGTACAACTTTATAATTTTCAGATAATTTGTTACCATCTAATATAATTGATATAGGACCATGATAAAAAAATGTTTTGTCACGTGTAGTAGAAATACCACAAGATGTACCTGTACCTGAGTAAACATTTGATATTAATTTATCTGATTTTAATATATCTTCTAAAGCTGCTATTGTAGTAGAGTGATATAATGTTCCTACTTGTTTAGCTTCTTGTAATATACTTTCTACTAATTTACGAAATTCCGACATTATATTATCCTATTAAAGTATGTATATTAGAACTTTAAATGGTTTTACTTATATAGTTCTAAAATATAATATTATTAAGAAAATAAGGAACATATAATATGACAATTAGAACAGATGCAATAGATATATATAGTAAAGCATATAAAAAATTATATTCAATGGATGCAAATGATTTAAAAACATATCCGTTAGGTAATAATAATGTAGGAATTGGATTTGAATCCGATGGTATTAAATTTGTATTTGCTAAAGGTGGTAATAATCCAGATACATGGCGTCCTTTTGCTATTAATAGATTAATGTCTTTATGTATACCATTACAACCAAGTGTATTAGAATCAGAAACTTTTATGAATATGGATGTTATTGATTTATTAGCTAATTATATGAATGGACCATTATCTGCAGCAGTATTGCATGAAATAGTACATTTATTAGATAAAAATACTTCAGAATATGGTGGTACTTTTAAAGATACTAAATCTTATTTTAATAATGTACATGAAAAATTAGCTTATAGCGCGGAATTATATACTGTAATTGAACAAACATTAGATAAAAAAGCCTTACCTTATTTTATTAAACTATTAGGAAGTCGAGAATCTGTACTAAAATATATAAAAAGAGAATTAAGAAATAATGTTAATCTCGAAGCATTTGTTGATTTTATTGAATCTTTAACTGAAGAAAATTATAAATGGTTTAGAGAATATTTTATAAATGAGTATAACCATAAAAATTTTTAATTTTTATTTGTAGAATTAAGTATATAAATGTATTCTATTGTAAAAAAGTTAGAATTGTTAATAGGAATATAAGTATATATGAATATTAAATATAAAGTAGAAGATTATGTTGGCAAAAAATTTGGTAAATGGACTGTTATTGGCCCTAGCTTAACTAAAAATAGCAAAAATAAGGTACACTGTAAATGTGAATGTGGTAAAGAATTAGATATACCATTATTTAGACTTATAATAGGTAGAAGTCGTGGATGTAGAATATGTGCATCTCCAAAACGAACAATTTTAGATAGACGTTTACATTCTATTTGGAGAAATATGCGTAAAAGATGTTATTATAAAAAAGATTTAGAGTATAAAAATTATGGAGCAAGGGGAATAATAATATGTAAAGAATGGAAAGATAGCTTTAATACATTTTATAATTGGGCAATAAATAATGGATATGAAAAATCATTATCTATTGATAGAATTGATGTAAATGGTAATTATTGTCCTGAAAATTGTAGATGGGCTACAGCAACACAACAATCTAGAAATAGAAGAAAACTAAAAAGAAATACAAGCGGTTATACTGGAATATCTTATATAAAAACAGGAAAACGAATAAAAAGATGGGAAGCAAGTATTATAGTAAATTATAAAGAAAAAATGCTTGGTCATTTTCTTACAAAAAAAAGAAGCTGTAGAAACTCGTAATAAATATATAAAAGATAATAACTTATTAGATTATCCTATACAAGAATGGAAAGATGAATAAAACGGTTTTACTTTATTCCTTTTTATATGCTATTATATGTATATAGTAAATGAAAGGAATAAAGCTATGTTAGATAATTTAATTAAATCACTTACAAATAAAGAATTAGAAACTTACTTTAGAAAAAGTAGAGATTTGTGGTATAAAGCTAGAAAATTTATAAGTAAAAATAAAAACAAATCACAAACTGAATTAAATAACTTATTAAAATTAAGTAAAACTTTAGATGGGTATACTGGATATAAATTCAGTATAGCTCCAAATGTAAATATATTTTTAACAGTCGAAGATAATACTGGAGGTTTAATTCATAATAATATATACTATAAGAATGGTTATGTAAATTTTGATTTAATTATACCAACAGTTATTCCACACAATAAAGAAGAATTAACTTCTGGTAAAAAAAATATTTTACAGATTTTTGAAGATCAATATACAACTATTATTCCAGAATCTATGTATATTCATGAATTTATGCATTATTATCAAGCAAAAGAAATATACAATTTTGAAGAATGGCAATACTTAGTTAGTAATTATACTGGTTTTGCACATGAAAACAATAGAGATGAAAAATATGCTTATTATAATAATGAGCTTGAAATATATGCATATCTAATAGAAATATTATATGAATATAAGCATGATAAGGCATTTAGAGCAATTATGGATAAATATAAAATAACAAGAGATTATGATAATTTATATAAAGAATTCTCTAATACTTCTGCTTTTAAATCTAATACTTTTTGTATTGTCTATTCTAGAATATTTTATTATTTTTATGATGAAATTTTAGATTTAATTTTTAATACTATAGAAGAATTAGAGTATTAAGTAAAAGTATAGTTATATTTAGCCTTTATATCCATTGACAAACATAGCTTTTCTTTGAGCATCTGCTTGTTTTTTAGTTTTGAAGGTACCGTGAGTACCTTCTTTTCCTTTATTTGTCCAGGAATTACCTTGTTTAACTGTATCTTCTTCTAAAGTAGGATTAATATACATACCAGAATCTTTTTTAAGTTGTAATATATAGTTGTCTAATTCTTCTTGTGTAGCTAATTTAATATATGAATCGGGTACTTTATAATTATCCCATATTACTTTAGGTGATTTAGTTTTTTCATAGTTAGCATCTATATATTCTTCAATATCTATTTTAGGTTTAGATACAATATATATTATACGTCCTACTTTATCATTACCTAATTTATTTGTAATTTTACCATATGAATTATTAACTTTAACAGGATCATTAATGTTAAATTCCTGTGATTGATATTCTTGTAATATATTTTCTACCAAACTTTTAAATTGTGACATTTTTAACTATTCTTATAATTTATCTATAAGTTCTTTAATTTTTGATTTCATATCCCATATTTCTAAAGATATATCTCCAATATCAAAAAACATACTATTGTGATGTAAGCAATTCATATCAAAATAATAAAGTGCTTCATCAATTTTTTTCCATTCATCTTTAATATGATTTAATATTTCTTTACGCTTTTCTGGATCTAAATGTTCTTTTTCATAATCATCTACATCACCGTCTTCATAACCTAAACTTCTTAAATAATCACCTACATTTTCTTCAGCAAGTAATTGACGAGCAGATTCTTTAAAAGCTTCTTTGTATTTATTCATTGTAGTATCCTAGTTAAATTTATGAGGTAATTTTGCATCACTACTTCTTAAATAATCAAATTTAGGTAAACGCTGAAGTAATCTACTAGCTACTAATGCAAAATCTTTTCTCGCAATAAGACCATTATTTAATTGATCTAAATAATTATCAAAGATTTGCATAGCTTCTTTTTGATCATCTGTATATTCAGTAGGTGGTAATTCATCTTCATCTTCCATCCAAGAATAATCTTCACCTTCAGTTAATAATTTATGTATATTGCTCATAAATACTTTTTTATAATCATTACTCATTTTCAATTTCCTTTAAAGCTATTTTACAATTATTTATTAGAACTTTTTTATTTATAAACGGTTTTACATTCGAAGTATTTATATACTATTATTTATATATAGTTAAAAGGAGTATATCATGAATACTAAAGAATATAGAATGGAAATTAAGGTTAAGAATAACTTGCTTTATAAAAAGATCTATGACACATATGGATCTGTAAAAAAATTTTGTGAAGTAACTGGCATTAGTATACCGGTTGTTATACAATTTCTTAATTTTAAACGCGAATTATATAATAAGCGCAATGGTGAATTAAAAGATAGTGTTAAAAAATTACTTGATATATTCAAATGTTCGTTAAATGAATTATTTCCTGAAAATTATAAAGCTATAGAAACAAATAAACATGTTAGAGAAGTAAGTCAACAAGAAATAGAAGCTATTTCTATGCAAAGTCCTGAATTACAGTTATTAACATATGATATAAATTCTGAAATTGAACAAACTGATTTAAGAAATAACATTGAAAAAATACTTAGTACATTATTACCTATAGAATCTGAAGTAATAAGACTTAGATATTTAGATGGTTATACTTTAGAAGAAGCCGGTAAAAGAATAGGAATATCAAGGACAAGAGTTGATCAAATAGCAAAAAAAGCCATAAGAAAAATGACACATCCTTCAAGATCAAAATTATTAAAAGAATATGCTGGAGATAGAGATATTATAACGAGTAGAAATGCTTATGATCAGCAAAGATTAGCAAGTTTAACACGTGAAGATGAATTAATTTTACCTAATTATATTAGGTCAATTTTTACAAATATTTTAAATATAGATAGTATGCTTTATAAAATTGATGATAAGGTTTCCGTAAAATTTAAGTTTGGTTTACCACTTAATATATTACAAACAGAAACAACATTTGCAAGAAATAGGTGTCAAGTGGGTGGTGATTATTGGTATTTTCCAATGGAAATAGCTAAAGAAACTGCTGATCCTAGTTTTAATAGAGAACGTCATGGTGAATATGTAAAAATTCTTTATCATAGAAGAGCAGAAGAATATGATAAGCAAATAAATCATTTATTTAGACAATTAATAAACATTTTTATAGATTTATGTAAATCTTCGATTGGAACTGAAATTACAAAAGATTGTATAATAATGCCAAGAATCGAATTTAGAAAGCTTAAAAATAAGATAGATGAATTTAGTAAATTGGTAACTATAAATCAGAATTAAAGGTAATAAAATGTCAGCAGAGTTTGAATATAAAACTATAGCAAAATTTAATACTATGTATGTATACATTTATAATAAGATAAGTAGATGGATTAATAATAACTATAATATTAGTTGTAGTGGTCTTCATAGAGATGCTATATTAAATAGATTATTATATACAAAAACAGAAGAAGAATTTAATGATCTTTATAATAGATTTTTATGTGCTCAAACTATATCTTTTAATTTTATAAATATTACTAATCACCGTAAATATATTTGTCAAGATTTAATGAATACTTTTAATTTAAAATTAGTCGGACCTAATGTAGATTTTAGAAGTAGTAATTTTACATTTGAAATAGATAGAGAAAACTTTGAAACATTATATGGTTTATGTAGGATGATGTGATGTATAAATTAGATGATAGTGTATATGATGAATTGATTAAGTATGAAACTACTTATAATTTTATCTATAATAGTATAGTTAAATATATACGCAATAAATATAGTATTGATTCTCTTAATGCACAGTTAAATGAAAGATGGTGTCAAAATAGATTACGTCATTATAGTTCTTTTAATAATCCAACTAAAGCTATAAATAAATTTTTAGCTAATGATCTGTATTCTAAGTATGTATATTTTAATTTTGATATATATTTAGATAAAGGTCATATAATTAAAGATATTTGTAAAGCATTTCATTTAACATGTTTAGATAATTTTTCAGAAGGTAATCAAAGGCATAGATATACTTTTAAGGTATTACGAAAAGATTTAGATATTTTAGCTGGTTTATGTAGAATAGGAATAGATTAAAATACTATAGTCTTTAATAAAAGTATTTTAAATAGAGTTAGAAAGATAATATAGATGTTAGATAAAGAAACATATGATCAATTTCAAGAAGTTTTAGTTAACTGGTGTAATGCAGCACTCAGTAATTGTTGTACATGTAAAGAAGATTATAAAGATACTGACTGGATAGGTACATTTATTTCATATAAAAATGGAATATTAAGAAGATATACAAATTTTTGTAAAGAATATAAGCCTTTAACAGACGATATGTTTTTAGATGTTATGAATGAAATGTGCAATCGTGGCATATTTACAAAAGTATATGATGATCAGTATTCAAATACGCGCTTCTTATTGAATGAAAAATATTCTAAACCAATTCCTAAATATGAAGTTGGATGGAAGGAGTATGAAACTAAATTTTTGTCTAAACCTGAAATTGAATCTAAATTAGAAGAATTAAATAAATTATCTTTAGAAGAAAAATTACAGCATCCTATATTAGTTAATACTTTAGATTCTGTATTTGAATATGCTTTTTTGAATAGTGATGTATATAATTATTGTGATTTAATAGCTTTATCTAAATATCAATTATCAAGATTATATAGAATTAGTACCGTTAAATTAGGTAAATTACAAAGACATTTACATGAACTTGGTTTAGAATTTAATAGTTTTAAGCCAGAATACGAAAAGTATTTAAGTAAGAATAATAAAGATACTAAATTAATTATTGATATTTTAGAAATGCTTATGGGATATAAAAATTCAAATAATATTCCAAATGATAAAATAGTAAAAGCATTAAGTAAAGAAGGATATACTACAAAATATGATCATTGGTCTAGTATTAGAGGTATTTTTGTAAATATACAAAAATTCGCATTAGAAAAGTATTTTATAATAGATAGTTATCAAATAGGAACAAGAGATAATAAGTTATTAATTAATATAAATAAAATTGATGGTGATGATACTTATGAGAAATTATATTTTTATATAAAAGTTGTGAAAAATGATTTATATAAAAATATTACAATGAATATGGAAGTTGATATTAATAAATTAAATATGACAATGCGTGCTAAAAATGTATTAGGCAGATATTATAGATAAAAATAAAGTCCTCATTTAAGAGGACTTTATATTACATTTGAGGTTGTTCAGATTTTTTATTTGCACTTATTTTCTTTAATACTTCCATAAGTTTGCCATGGATTTCTCTAAGATCAGCATACATTTCTGGATATTCTGCTTTGATCTCATTTTCCATCAATCCAAACAATTGCTTATCTACTTCATAAATTTTCATATAAGTGGAATCTGCTTCTGGATGATAGAAATCTTCATCTAACAATCTATTAACCATATCTTTAAAGTTTGACATCATACTTTCCTTTAAAATTAATCACGTGATCAATTTATTAGAACAATTATAAAAATATATTAATTCAAACGGCTTTACTTTTTTAAATTTTTAAGCTATATTTTAAATATAGTAAATGAAACGAAAGGTATAATATGTTATTTGATAGTAAACCTATTGAATTTGATGGTAAAATTTATAAGTCTCAGCATGAATTAGCTAAGACCTTTAATTTATCTATTAGTATGGTATCACAGCTAAAAGATAATCCAGAAAAATTAAAAACATATATCACTAATAAAATAAATGGAACCATTACTAGATCATGTAAAGATCCATTTAAAAATATCGGTTTAGTTATTGGTGATTTTAAAATAACAGAATATATTGGTCAATACAAAAGCTTAGGTTTTAAGTATAAATGTGTATGTACAAAATGTGGTCATACAATAACTAAAGAGATTTGTAATTTACGGTATAAATGTAAATGTAGTCATTGTAACAGACATAATAAAGATATATATGTAAATACACAAATAGGTGATTTTAAAATTTTAGAAAGAATAGAAACGCCTTCTCACAAATTTACAAAATATAGAGCAATTTGTCCTAATTGTGGATATGAAAAAATTCAACCTATTCATCAAATTAAAAAAGATTGTAAATGTAAAAAATGTAGAATGGCGATAAAAGTATATAAAAGTTTTGAAGAATTAAAAAAGAAAGGATTAGAAAATTATGATATTATTACTTATACATATGAAAGAGGTAAAGAATACAAATATTTATTAAAATGTAAGCATTGTGGTAAAGAAGTATGGGTAAATAAAAATTCTATACCTTTCTTAAAAATATGTGATTGTCAAAAACATGAAAATGGTAAGCTTATGGCTAAGCATCATGGTGAAATTATAAATGGTTGGCTATTAGAAGATACTGGTAAAAATGCATATAACTCTAGAAATAGGTTATATAAATATACTTGTACTGAATGTGGGGCTGTAAAATATGATCAATTTAGTACAGCTGCATTAAATATCAAATGTAAACATGGTCAAACAAAAGTTAAAAAAGTAAAAGAAGTAAAAAAATCACCTAAAACTAAAAAATGTATAGATGATATTTTTACATTAAAAATAACTAAAGGAAAAATAATTTTTGATACAAAAAGTTTAGATTCATTTTTAAAAAATAATGATATGGAAGGTTTACGAGATTATATATCAAAAAAATTACAAAAAAGAGAGTTTGAAAAATTTCATGCAAAATTGGAAAGAAAAAAATTAAAATTAGCTAGAAAGAAAGCAAATACAAATGTCAAATAAAGTAAATATACATGATGAAACCATATCTATATATACAGATGATAAGTATTGTATTACAAAAACTATATATTATGGTACAGTTAATTTTATAGATGTACACTTACAATGTCATTTGGAGCAATATCTTTTTAGTAAATTAATTATGAGAGAAGGATATGAAATTATAACGCCTGCTTTCGAGCATATCTATTGTGATTATATAAGGTGTTTATTTTATATGAAACAATTAGAAATTCCAGAAAATATTTGTACTTTATTTTTAGAGGCTTGTAATGACAAAAAGGAATAAGCGTAATTTAGTTATTTTACATATTTATACAGGGGAAGATGAGTTTGTAACAGTATTATACAAACCATATCTTAATGTTATCTTAAAAGAATTGTTTAAAGATACTACAAATTATTTTTCTACAGAAAATTGGCGCACAATATTAGATCTTAATGGTATATATGATTCACATATATGTATGAATTATAATGCATTAAAAGAAAAATTTCAATATGCTTATGATAATCATTGTATTAAAGATTATATTAAGTTAATTATATCTGAGTTAAAAAGTAGTGAAAAGCATTTACAACAAGCTTATGAATCTAAAAATAATGATTTTATTATTTTACAATCTATGATTAAACATGAAAAACCAAACCCTATTATCAATTACATGTATGAGGGAACACTTACAAAAGATAAATATAAAAGATTTATTATATATTTAATGAAAGAGTATAAAGTTAATGCACAGTTGGCATATAAATTTTATAAAGAAGGATTAACAAATAAAGAATTTGCCTTTAGTTTTGATAAAATTTTTGATAACGCTAATGATATATTAAAAAGGTTTTACAAATCTAATAAAGATGTGCATGCTTTAGATAGAGAAGTATTTACTGGTTTTTGGGAAACATTTGATAAAAAGGAATTATAAATGAGTACAAAGGTATATGAAGGATTTATTTTAGCAGACAAATGGAATGATGGAAAAATAGAGACTTTTGAAAAGTTTTGTAATGAAATAAAATTAATTGTTGCAAAAATATATAATAAAGAATATTGTCTTGCTAATAAAAAATATCAAATAATTTATGATCTTTCAAAATTATTTGATAAACAAACAAATATTAAAGATCCATATCAAGTATGCCAAGAATTTACTCCTATTCCTGATATTGCATTTTTCTTTTTTGAAGGTAAAATATATGGTGAAATTTTTAATGATAACTATGATATTAGAAAAACACTTATTGAAAAAGAATATATAAAAGACTTTGCATATTGGGATAATACTGATCCTGATGAAAAAGTATCTGAAGAAGAATGGGAAGAAAGAGAAAGAGTTTGGGATTCAATTGATCATTGGCAAGTAAGTATTCAGTGGCAAGATTATTTAATGAGAAGTGGTTTTTATTTAGATCAAGAAGAAATAAACATATTAAAAGAAAAAGAAAAAACACTTAAAGAAACTACTCTTAAACAATGGTTACGAACAGAATTACATGATCAAATTGCTTTAGATACAATGTATAAAAATGATATTAAAAAAACACCAGATAATATATTAATGACACATACAGAAGTTGAAAATTTAGTGGATGAAGTATTAAAAGATGAATATAAAGGTGAATATTTACAGTTGAAATTAAACTTACTAAAAGTTATTGAAGACTATGAGGCTGAATATGGAAATACTAAGTGAAAAAGTAAATGCGAAAAGTCATTCACTAAAAAGTAAGTTTTTTATTAAAGCTGTTGAAAGTGAAATTGATGTTGGCATTGTTATATATAATACTTTTGAAAAATTAACAAAAGCAAAATGTATTAAAGCTATGCTTTATTATTGCAATAAATATGAGCCGTTTTTTGCTACATTATATTATCAAGAAAAAGGAACTAAATATAAAATATATGATCATGGACATATAGACTTATTTATAAATACAATACAAAAATATTTTCCAGAAATTTATTATAAAACAAAACCATATGTAAAAAAAGTACAAGTTAAAAGGTCATTTTTTACTCAATATCAAGATAGAACTTTTTGTGAATTGGATATTGATAATAAATATTGGCAAAGAAAAGATTATAAAGATAAGTTAATAGGTTTATTAAGATTAGAAGGAATTTTGAAAGCAAAGGATTAATAAAATGAAAGCTAGAAAATTAAAAGAAATATTAAATACTAACTATACAATACAAGAAACTGAAGATAAAATTTGTATCAGTAGTTATTATGTTACAGATTTAATTTCTGTAAACAAGAAAACATTAGCTTTAAATTATGCATTAGATACTTTTCATGAAGGCAGAAACGCTTTAAAAAGTGAAGAATTAGAAAAAATTTGGGATAAACTTGCTGAAATGATAAAAGACAATAGTATTAAAGATATTATTGAAGGCAATGATTCTAAAGATAATATGAAAACTTTTTGGTATTATGATGATCAATTAAAAACTATAGTTATGTCATATACAGATGAGTATGGTTGGCCAAATGTAGATTATACCGGTAAATTAATTTATGATAATAATTGCTTTAAAACAGAAAAAGAAGCTAGAAAATATGCTATCGAACGTTTACTTAATAGTTTAGAATGGATTAATAAAGAAATAAATGATACGGTAGAAAGATTTAATGACAGAATTACAGGTTTAAATGAAACAATTAAAAGTATACAAATAGCCTTAGATAAATTGACAGATAGTGTAGAATATGGTTTTACTAATAGAGATAAAACGGTATTATTATAATCAAAGGAGATTATAATGATTAATATAGATGCCGCAAAATTAGATGAAGCGTTGAATAAAAAATATCCATTACCAGAAAATGTATATTTTTCTACACATACTGCTGTTAGTGATGGTGGGTATTTTATTATGCTGGAAGATAATAATGGTAATTTCTTAAAAACAGAAGAAATTTTAAATATTTTAGATAATCTCAATTCAGATATATTAGAAAAAAGAGGCGAATTTTATTATTTATCATCTCAAAATGCAAATATTTTAATTAAAACTATTTCATATCTTCCTTTAAAAGTTACTACACATAATGCATTATGTGCTTTAGCAAAAATTTTAAATAATCGTTTAGTTTTTTTGCAGCAAGCTCATTGTACAAAAAATAAACTTTTTGTACCATATGATGAATGCTATGAATCAGTATTAATAGATGATTTAGAATCAGAATATAATCTTAAGTATATCGGTAAAACTTCATCTGGTTGGAAAAGTATTAATTACTTAATATTTACTTCTTTAGATCCAGAAAATTTATATACTCTTTTAAGAATTCAGGGTAAATTAAACGATAATATTATAGTAGGGTATAAATAAATTAAAATACATATATTTAGTTCTAAGATTATATAAATAATGATCTTGGAAATACTATGTCAATAACTTCACAAATAACACGTATTCAATTAAATATAGAAAATGCTTATACAGCAGCTGAAGCAAAAGGTGCAACAATGCCAGTTACAGAAAACTCTGATAATTTGGCAACAACTATTGGAAGTATTAGCACAGGTATAACACCAACTGGCAGTATTACTTTAATAAATAATGGGACATATAATGTTACGAATTATGCAACAGCTATTGTAAATAATCCAAATGTGTTAAAGCATTGGTACAATTGGAAAACTGATGCTACAATTTCTACAACAAGAATAATTGTACCATCTTGTGCTTATATAAATATAAAATATACAAAAGATAGATATATAGCATTAGATTACAATCAAAATAATAAATATTACTATTCTTTTGATGGTAATAATTGGTTAGAAGGTACTTTTCAAACATCTCAATGGTGGGGAGATGTTTGTTATGGTAATGGTATATGGGTTGCTTTAGGTAGTGGATCGAATTTTTATAGTGTAACTCCATATATAGCGGTTAGCTCTGATGGTATTAATTGGATAAATTATGCTGTACCTTCACCTATTACAGAATCATTAAAAAGAATTGCTTTTGGTAATGGTGTTTTTGTGCTTATTGGTTCTGTTTCTAGCAATCAGTATGCTTTTTACAGTACAGATGGAATAAATTGGTCACAAGGTCAAAATTTTAGTAGTGGTGGTGGTTACTGTGACATAACTTTTGGTAATAATTTTTTCTGGACTTGTGCTGGCACAGGAACTCAAGGACCTTTTATGAATAAATCTAGTGATGGAATTAATTGGGAAAGCGTAACAACACCTAGTTTTAATGGAAGAAGAATTATTTATAAAGATAATAAGATTTTTTGTTTAGCTGGACAAGACGGTAGTAGAAAAGTATATTATTCACTAGATAATGGAAATAGTTGGTCTAATTTTAAGATTAATGATTCTGGACAAATTCCATCTCAATGTGGCTCAATAACTTATTATAATAGTACACTTTTTATAGGAACTACGGGATTATATTATACTAAAGATTTAGGTAATACAATAACAGAAGTAATAACAGGTTATTATCCTACTTTAGATACAGATGATATAAACAATGTTGTTTGTTGTTGTGCTAGTACTGGTGGCATTACTTCTTCTACTACAGGATTTTATTTTACAGTAGACTCCCTTCAATCTTATACACTTGATGAAGTACCTACAACATTATCTGTTGTATACTCTGCACCAAATACTCAATCATCTTTAACAGTCACAGCAGGTGGTTCAGCTCAAATTACATTATCTGATACAAATGTTTACTACCGTAATAGTATTGATGATATTCAAGAACATTTACCAACTGGTAGTATTACCATTACAGAAAATGGTACACATAATGTAGCAGATTATAGTACGGCTAATGTGTTAGTTGAACCTACTATTGAACCATTATCAATTACCCCAACAACTTCTTCTCAAACAATTACTCCTACATCTGGTGTTGATGGATATGCACCTCTTACTGTTTCAGCTGTAGATTCAACAATTGATCAAAACATTACTGCTGGAAATATTAAAAAAGATGTTGAAATCCTTGGAGTTACCGGAACTTATACTAATTCAAAATTTGGTATAAATATTGATAATTTGCTTGGCACTCCAGTAAATGGTGTTCTTAGTACAGGGGCAAATACAGATGGAGATATTGTTTTTACTGGAGTTACTAAACTTACAGACTTTGCTCTTTGTGCATTTTTAATCAATAGAAGTAATTTCACACATAATGTATCCTTCCCAGATTTATTATCAATAGAAGGTGAAAATGTTTTATGGGATGCATTCTATAAATGTATAAACATAGGAACAGTTTCATTTCCTGCTTTGGTAAATATAAGTGGAGATAGTTGCTTCTATTATGCTTTCCGCGCTTGTCCATTTACAACTTTTACATTTCCAGAATTAAAATATATCGGTGGCACAACATCTGTACTTCAATATGCTTTTTATCAATGCACAAGCTTGACTACAGTTTCATTTCCTAAAGTGGAAGAAATTACCTGTCCATTAGCATTTAGTTACTGCTTCTCAAATTGCTCATCACTAACTGATGTATATTTCAATGCATTGACTTCAAATAGTTTTGGTAGCTATACAAATCAATTTTCTAATATGTTAAGTAGATGTACAGGGGTTACTTTACACTTCCCGTCAGGATTACAGAATACAATAAGTAGTTTATCTGGATATCCAAACTTTGGTGGAACAGATACAATTGTATTATTTGATTTACCTGCAACAGTTGAGCATACCGGCGGAACATTCCCAGTTAATGATGATGAAGAACCAGGCGAGGGGTTATAAGGACTAGTGACATACTGTTAAAAGCCGGTAAAAGTAAGAAGACAATATTAAATTTTTTAAAAATACAAAGAGTTTAAAAGAATATAATTTTAATAAATAAAAGTTCTAAATAATAAGCTTATTTAAACAAATTTATAACTTGCAAGGTATATAATAAAATGATAGATTTTAAAGAAAAAGTAAGAAAAGAAGCTGCTGATATTTTAGAAGCTAAAGAAGAATTAACTGAAAATGATCTTAAAGAATGGTTCTGGGATTCTGATGAAACTACAATGCGTAAAAATAATGCAGAATCTAGACGTAATTTATTGAGAAATATTGAATTAGAGTTAACTGATGCTTTATTAAATATTAAAAGTATTAATAAAAATGATAAATTCTTTTCAAAAGGCGGTATTGATCAGAAAGATGCCCTTGAATTAAATAGTAAAATGGTTGAATTTAGTGATAAGTTCAATGATTGTATTAGTGCTGTTACTGCTGCTGTAAATAGATTAAGAAGTGACTTAAATAAATATATGCCAAATACTGTTGAAAAGGGAAGAAAAACAAGATGATAGATTTTAAAGAAAAATTGCATAGTGATGTAAATGAAATACTCAACGAATCTATTGTTATTGATGAAGGCATTGGAAGTACTTTAGCTTCTGGCGGTAAAATGTTGGGTAAAGGTTTAGTTAAAGGTGGACAACTTGCAGCATCTGGAGCTAAAAGTCTTAAAAATAAATATAAAGATTACAAAATAAATAAAAATATTAAATCCCAAGAAGTTTTAGTAAATAAAGCTACAGATTCTACTAAAAAAATTATCATGCAAATAATGCAAAATATGCAAAAAGGTATTGATAAATTAAATAAAGTAGAAAAGCTTGAAGATGCTAAAGAATTAATGGAACAAATGATTAAAGCTAGTAATACTATTGGTAAAAAATGTAAAGTTGCTATTAGTGTATATGATAGTGCATTGAAAGCCATTAATAGTGAAAAAGATAATAATGATTATAATTTCTTTTAATTAAGTAATACATATACCTTGTTATAAAGAGTCTGATTAAATTCAGACTCTTTTATTTTATGGCTTTACTTTTATCATAGTTTAAGACATTATATTAATATACAATAAGGAGTAAGTAACATGGCATATCCGGTAAAACGAGACTTAGATGGTATTTATTTTAGAGTTCAGCGCGGTAATCAATGGGAAGCTGTTTGCTTTACTGATTTAACCGAAAAAGAAAAAGATGAAATATTAAAAGATAAAAACGAACAATGGTTAAAGAGTATGGTAAAAGAATTGGCTGATGATTTAAGAAATATTGGAGATCAACTTAACTTAAAAACAGAAAAAGAAAGAAAAGATTAACATGTCTAAATATTTGACTAAATCTATGAATACCGATCATGATACTCTTTTTATAGTTATCTCAGGTAGTAGTAGAAATAAATTTTTAAAAAATATTAAAGCTTTTTTCAGTGAGTATAGTATCGGTGTAATTGATGCTAATTGGCTTGTTAATTTAAATTATAGTTTAAATGGTGTTAAAAAAGTTAAAAACCAAGATTTGGAAAAATGGATAAAAAATAATGATCATTGTAGACCGTATATTATTTATGGAAAAATAAATGAAGATATTAAAACTTTAAGTAGATTCGCAGGAAAAGATTTATCTGCATTTTTTATTGAAGGAATTAGAGATTATTTTAAACTTCATAATAAAAAATATTCTTTTTCTAAATTAAGACTTGGATATATAGAATGGGGTAATTGTTTTGAATTATATCAAAATTTAAAATTTGATGTGCATTCTCATCCTTACCTGCAAGCTCCTTTTGAAATAATTAATGTACCTTAAATAACGGTTTTACATATATACCGATTATAGTAATATTTATAATGTAATTTGATTTAAACATTTATTGGAGAAAACTAAATGAAAGGTTATAAAGTGTCAATTAATAATAAAATTTATAATACTATTAGCGAAGCAGCCAAGGCTATTGGTTGTTTTCAACAAAACTTAGGCTTAGCGTTGAAGCGTGGTCAAAGTAATTACAAAGGTTATAATATCAAAAAATTAGATATTAATACAGAACCAGTTAAGCATAAAAGAGGTAAAAGAACTTCTGGCTGTCCTGTTACATGTATTACTACTAATGAAAAATTTGATAGTATTCAAGCTGTAGCAGATAAGTTAAAATTAAATGCTTGGACTATTGGTTTAAAAATGGAAAAAGCTGGTAAATTTGTAGATAAGAATGGTAATGAATATGTTAGAGAAATGCCAATTCAAAGTCGTAAGAGTAATGTAGTATATCCTGAACAAAAGCCATTTATGCTCAGAGGGGTTAGTGAAAAAATTAGTAGATCTAAACCTGTTAATATTACAGCTAATATTGTTAAACCAGTTGATATTAGACAAAATACTATAAATACATTGCAATCAGTTAGTTCCGATTTACTTAAAAACGGTATGTATAAAGAAGCTTCTTATATTTGTGAAGCTTTGGTGCAATTAACAAAATAAGAATTATATACAGATGAAGAAGTAAGCTTTATGGCTTTATAAAGCTTACTTTTTTATGTCAAAATGGTTTTACTTTTTTGTATGATATGATATATTTAAAATAGGAAATAATATTAGGAGAAATATGATGTTTATAGAAAAATTTAAAGTATATTGTAAAGAAGACACAGATAATTCATGTGAAATTTTTACATCATTGAAAGAAGCAGAAGAAAAAGCAGCTGAATTAAATAAAGCCGGTGATAAAACTTATGTCATTGAATCATTTTTTGAGAACGAAGGATTTTAATGTCTAAGGTATTGTACAATGAGGAGGGAGCCTTACCTTGTAAATGTTGTAAAAGAAGAGGTAAAATAATATATCCAAAAATTGTAGAAATTACCGGTGAAGAGCTTTTTTATGCACAATGTCCTGAATGCAAAAACAGGAAGTGGGATATTTATGAATTTTTAGGTCCTAATAAGAAAGGGGCTATTAAAACATGGAATTATACAATGGGAAATAGTAAGGCAAATTCATAATGAAAAATACTTTAGAAGATATTGATAATTTAATAAGGTTAACACTAAATAGTTCATATGGAGTTTTTATACAGGATGAACATTTAGAAGATTTAGATAAACGAATAAAAGCTTTACAATTAGAAATGACTAGTGAAGAAATTACTATTTCAGAAAAGGAGTTAGAAAAAGATGAATAAATGGCATATTAAATTTATCAATTTAGCTTATGAAATTTCACAATGGTCTAAAGATCCTTCTAAAAAAATTGGTGTAGTTATTACTGATAAAGATAATCGAATTATTAGTACTGGTTTTAATGGCTTTCCAAAAGGATTAAAAGATTCTATGGAGAGATTAGAAGATAAAGAATTTAAGAGAGCAGTTACATTACATGCTGAAGAAAATGCAATTTTATATGCCAAACAAGATTTAACTGATTGTAATTTATATATTTATGGATTACCTCCATGTTCGCATTGTGCTGCTATGATTATTCAAAGTGGTATAAAAAATGTTTATTATCGTATTCCAAAAAATTATGAAATATCTGAACATTGGAAAAATAATTTAATTTTAGCTAAAGAAATTTTAAATGAAGTTAATATTAACTTAATGGAGTTATAAAATGTATGTAGCTAAAGTATTTGAGCAAAGAGCAATTGCTAGTGGTTATGAAGTTAAACAATTTTCAGGCTTTATTTTAAGTAATAGTTGCTGGAATACTAGAAAAAAATATACTCATAACGGTATATTTTATGATATTAATACAAAAACTTATTGCATTATAAGAAATTCTTTTTTTATGGATGGAAAAAGCGTAGATAATATAATAGATGCTTTAAGTTTATATAAAAAAATGGTAAAAGAATACCCAGAAGATTTTAATAATGATGAAAAGGCTTTTAAAAGATTTATAAACAAGATATCATTATATGAGAAAGGAAAATTAATAGTATGAATGAACAAATAAAATCTATATTAGAAAAATGTAATGAGTCTTATTCCAAAGGTGAAGTTTATTTTCTTAAAGATGATGAATATCCAATTATAGAAAAAGAATTAGGTATTACGGTACCATATTTAGACGTAGATGATTCATTATATGATATTCTGTATTTCTGTGCTAAAGAAAAATGGCCAGAAGATATATTTTTTAATAAATTAACTTCAGAAAATACTGGATATGGTCAAGATATTATTCACGAAATTCCAATGGGTAGTATGGAAGAGCTTAAAGAAGGTGATTTAGAAAAATGGACTAAAGGACATGATCAATTTTTAATTTCTGATAAATTAGATGGATGTTCATTAATTCTTACTTATGAAAATGGTGAGTTAACTGTTGCCGCTACACGTGGACATGGAACTAAAGGTAAAGATATTATGAGACATGTTCAAAATGTAGGATTTCCTAAAAAAATAAATTACAAAGATAAAATAATAATTAGAGGTGAGTTATTATTTCCAAAAATTGCAATACCAACAATATTAAATTTATTAGAGCAAGTTAGTGGTAAAAAACAAAAAAATGGTAGAAATACTATAGCTGGGGCATTAAACAGTAAAGAAACTAAACCTTATATTTTTGAACAAACAGAATTTGTAGCTTATTGGACCTCTAAAGATCAAGGCACATTAAAAGCATTTGAATTTTTAAAAAATGAAGGATTTTTAGTACCTTTTTATCAAGTTATGTCTGCAGATACTTTAACTGATGATAATATGATTGATTTAGTTAAAACAAGACTTAAATTTTCAGATTACGAATTAGATGGTGTTATTATTACACAATTAGATAATATAGAAGATGGATTTGTTGGAGGAACTATAAATCCAAAATGTAGTAGAAAATTTAAGTTAGGTATTCATGATAATATTGCAGAATCTATAGTTACTAATATAAATTGGCAAATTAGTAGATGGGGTGTTTTTACTCCAGTATTAGAAATTAAACCAGTTGAAGTTGCTGGTGCAAAAATTACTAATATTACTGCTCATAATTATGAAAATGTAATTAAATCTAAATGTGGTATAGGGGCTAAAATTAAATTCAAAAGAGCAGGTTTAGTTATTCCTAAACTAGAAGAAGTATTAATACCTTCTGAAGATTATAATTTACCTAAATGCAAAACTGAAATTCAAGGTGTTGATTTAGTATATATTTGGTCTGATGATACTCCAGAATATGCTAGAGAAATGGGAATTAGACGCTTAGAATATTTTGGTGAAAAATTAGGTATTGATCAATTAGGTTATGGAAATTGTGTTAAAATATATGATGAATATATAAATGATACTTGGTTACATTTATACGACAATCCATATCGCATTTATGAGCTTCCAGAAGGCGAAATTACTAGATTAATAGGTGAGAACGGAAAAAAGATAGAAGCTAGCTTAAAAGCCAAAAAAAATACCTTTACGGAGACACAATTTGCTGCTGCTTGTGGTAGTTTTGGTCCAGATATCGGAGAACGAGTATTAAATCTTGTTTGGAATGCTTATGGTACTTTAGAACATATGACTGAAGAAAAATTACAAAGTTTAGAAGGTTTTGGTAAATCTCGTATTGAACAATATCTTGAATATGAGCATATTTGGTATATGACTAAAATTCATATGCAATTACATAGTTATGGTATAGAATTTGTAAATCCAAAAAATCAAATAGAATCAACTATTTGTGCTAATTATAATGTTTGTTTTTCAGGTATTAGAGATAAAGCATTAGAAAATTATATTAATAAAAATGGTGGGCAAGCTTCTGATAAATGGAATAAAAATGTAAATTGTTTAGTAGTAAAAGATTTATATACAACTTCTAGTAAAATAGAAAAAGCAAGAAAAGCAAATGTAAGAATTTGTACCTTAGAAGACTTAAAAGAGGAGTTAAATTATGACTAGTACTATAGAAGATGCTATTATAAGTAATTGTAAAATAACTGGAAATTGTACAATAGATAATTGTATATCATATATTGGTCAAGAACCTATATCTAGTGTAGTCACATCATCTAATGTTTATACAATAGCTAAAGATATTGTAGCTGAAGGCTTAAGAAACATAAATGTAAACGAATTATTTGAAATTTTATGTAAAAAATTAATTGAAGATTCAAGTATTAAAGAAGATTATAATACTTTATTAAGATTAAATAATAATGATTATAAACAAGTGTTAAAAATTTTATTAAAGGAATAAAAAATGCCACCATTAGGATTAGAGGATATGTTTAAAGGATGTACTGAAATTAAAGAAATAAATTTTCCATCATTATATCCTTCTACATTTACATATACAAAGTATATACAACAGAGAGATCCTTTAGATCAAGCTTATGAAATAGTTTTTAATACTATGTTAAATAATATATCTAAAAATGAAGTCGATGAATATAAAACATTATTAAAAATGTATAATAATGATTATAGATTAACGGTTTTAGCCATAGAAGTCGATAAAACAACTAAATAACAGCTTTACATTTATATCTATCTATATTAATATATAATTATAATAAGAAATAGCTCTTATTATAACAATTTAGGAGAAAGGATATGAGTATAGATAGAAAAAGATGGACAGCTATTAAAATTAGTAAAGAAAAAATTAAAAAAATAGGTATTAGAAGTATATCTGATATTATTCATAATACAAAAGAATTAAATTTTAAAGAAAAAGTTGATTATATTAGGCATCGTTATACTTATTACGATGGTAATTATGAATATTTTCATAATGCTAAAGGTAAACCAAATTCTAAAAAATACAAATTAAATAGTCTCATTATTGATATTTTAAAAGGTGAAAAAGATCCTACTGAATTAAAAACATTTAATACGGTTATTTTAGAATGGCGTAAACAGCATCTTAAAGAAATTAATGAAAGTTTACAAACTATTTATAATAAAATAGGTAGTAGCAGTATATTAATTGAAAACTCAGATGAACTTTCTTCAGAATATAGCGGTATGAAATGGTATGAATATATTAAATCACATACTAATCAAACCGAAGGCCATGTTGCTTTAATTAATGAATATTTAAAGCATAATAAAGATGTTATTAAACAAGAAATTCTCAAAAATATCAGTTATCAAGATTTAAAAAATATAGCTATGAAATGGGATGCTAATAGATATAAAGATACTCCTATAGAATCTTTAAATGATTATATCAATCATATTTGTAAAAAAGAATCACCAGAATCAAAGCCATATTTACCATTAATTGTTATGTATTTAAATGAAGAAGGTGAAAAATATGATATTAGAGAATTAGAGTATAAAAAATATAAAAATATGAAAGCTTTAGCTATTAATTGGGCAGCTAACAAAAAAGCAGATAATGATAATTTTGATGAAACAAATTTACCTGATTTAGTAAAAGAAGTTATTGATAAAAAAGCTCAAAAAATTATTGAACAGCGTGAGTTAGAAATAATTACTAAAATGAAAAAATATGCTATAGATTTAGGATATATACGAGAGGATAATACAAATGTTGAAGCCATATAATAAAGATACTAAATATTTATTTATTACAAGAGGAATTCCAGGATCAGGTAAAAGTTCATTTGTTAAAAATTATTTAGAGCCAATCTCTACAGTAATAGAATCTGATACTATACGTAAAAATTTAATGGGATTGGTTTTTAGTGAAGAAAAGAAAGATTACGGTATAAATCAAGCAAATGGTGCAGATGTTTGGAAAGAAATATATAAACAAGTACAAGAAAATTTAAAGAAAACTTCTGTAACGTTAGATGCCACTAATATTCACAGATGGTCATTAAATACTGCTAAAAATATAGGTAAAGAAGCTAATGCTGAAGTCATTATTGTTGATTTTTCAGACGTAACTTTAAATGATTGTTTAAACAGAAATAATTGGAGAGAACCCAGTTATAAGCGTGTACCAGAAGATGTAATTATCAGAATGCATAAAGAAATACGTAAAGCAAATGAAAAATTATATGATGTAAAAAATTTATATTCATATAGTATTATTAAGGATTGGTTAAATGATACAAAGTAAACATAATTTTACATTTAATGAATTAACTAATCCGGATTTTCAAGCTGTAATTACTAAGTATACAGATAATTTATTTGTACAAATAAATAAATCTATTAGTAATCCTTTTTCTAATGGAGATATTACTCTAACTGAAATTATAGTTGATTTTAATAATAGTTTATCTATTAAAAACTTATATAATATGTATGCAGCTTTAAAAACATTATGGATAGAAAATAATGATAAGTTAAGTAATACTGCTATTGTTTATGATTTAACACTTAAAAATAAAAATGAGGTATTGTATAGAGATAGATTTTCTTTTGTTAATTTAATTAGTCCTAAAACACATAATAAAGCATTATCTATTGTTTGCTTTATTAAAATTTTTACATATCTT